>NZ_WOTD01000017.1 GCF_011516885.1 Acetobacter lambici
TCACGAAGGATGTCGAGGCAACAATCTCGTCATCCCACGCGTGGTTGATGATTGCCCATATCCGCAGAGTTCTGCGAAAAATCAATCAAACCCCTTTCTGATTCAGGCTCTAAGAAAATTTTTTCATTACTTACGAGATAAAAAATCTGAATGACCCAAACTCTTTCTTCCTTTACGATCATAGGTGGTGGTTTTTCTGGTTTAAGTGCTGCTTATGATCTTGCTCGTGCTGGGCACAAGGTGACCGTTCTTGAAGCGGATCGCTATCTGGGGGGGCTCGCAGGGGCCTTCGATACGGATGGAGAGAGGCTGGACCGTTTTTATCACCATTGGTTCACAAACGATCTGGATGTCATGGGGCTGATCAAAGATACCGGGTTAACTGATGATGTGGTCGTACAGCCAACTAATACAGGCGTGTACTACGCAGGCCATTTTTTTAAACTCTCGACACCTCTTGATCTTCTCAAATTTACAGCACTGCCCTTTATTGACCGTATTCGTCTTGGGGTGCTGACCCTGCGCGCACGGCACGTAAAGGACTGGAAGGCGCTCGAAAACGAGACTGCGGCTGACTGGTTGCGCAAGCTCGGCGGAAAAAATGTTTTTCGAGTTGTATGGGAACCGCTTTTGGCAGGCAAGTTCGGACCCTATGCAGAAAAAATTTCTGCTGTGTGGTTCTGGAATAAACTGAAACTGCGAGGAGGAAGTCGTGGCAAGGGAGGCGAAGAACGGCTTGTTTACATGAAAGGCAGTTTTGCGCGACTTGCCGAGGCAACTGCTGCGGGTATTGAAAAAGCCGGGGGCAAAGTCATGTGCAATGCTCCCGTTACACAGATTACTCAATTGGAAGATGGACGGTGGCGGGTTGCTGGTCCATGGGGGGAGTTGGACAGTGACAAGGTGATTGCCACCACGGCGCTTCCTCTTGTCGCTGATATGCTCGAAAATTGGGCAGCGCCAGAATATCTCTCCAGTCTGCGTCGTATTGATTACCTTGCCAATGTCTGTTTGGTTTTACAGTTGGACCGGTCTCTTTCTTCCACGTACTGGCTGAATGTTAATGACCCGAGTTTTCCATTTGTCGGCGTTATTGAACATACAAATTTTGAAAATGCATCCAGTTATGGCGGCAACCACATTGTTTACCTGTCTAAATACCTGCCGCATACAGATGCACTTTACCAAATGAATGATCAGGATATTCTGGAGTTTTCTTTGCCATATATCCAGAAGATGTTTCCCGCTTTCAGTCGGTCATGGATACGTCAGTATAACGTATGGAAAGCACGGTGGTCCCAACCCGTAGTGGAAAAACATTATTCCAGCCTTATTCCTGATCAGGACAGCCCATATCCGGGTCTTCATCTTTGTTCCATGGCTCAGATTTATCCTGAAGATAGGGGAACGAATTATGCTATTCGTGAAGGTCGGAAAATTGCAGCACGGTTAATAAATAAATAAATTTCGGAGATGCATTATGCTGGAATCTGTTTTTAAAATTGGACAAAAAATGTTCAATTTCTATGTATTTTATTTTGTTGTTATGGTTTTACTTTGCGTGGAAGCCTTTGTCGCGCATGTGTATGCTTGGGACCTTGACCATGAAATGTATTATGGTGCTCGCTTGCTTCATGGGGAGTTGGTGTGGACAAGCGAGTTCCATGATAAACTACCGTTCGTACCTTTTCTTTTTATCATTCCAGCATATTTCAAAAGCATAGATGTTTTTCAGATAATTTCCATGGGACTGATATTTTCAACGTCCATTTTCATGAAAAATATATTTGAAAAATTATACCAAAATTACAAAATATCTAACAGCATTTATTATTTTTGCACGGCTCTCTATCCATTTTTGTTGTGTTTTTCATACAATTCGTTCGCCACTATAAATTGTATTGGAGTCAGTTTTTATGTTTTGTCTTTTCTGTTGTTGATCAAAGAAAATTTTCTGGTTGATGAAAAGAAAGTAATACAGATTTCTACATTGCTGTTGGGGAGCATGCTGGCTGCCATGGCAATATCTATCCGTCCATATTATTTGCCATCTTATGGTGTCATTCTTATTTTATCTGTTTTGTTAAGTCAGGAAAACAAAACCATTAAAAATTACCTTTGGATGTTTGGAAAAATATCTATGTGGGTAATGGCAATAGCTGTGTGGGGCTTTTTTCTGAATGCTTTTCCTTATGTGGTAACGGGGCAATTTGCATCTTTTCTTGATGGTCTTGCCATGTTGGCTTCGCCTATTAATCCAATTTCTGGGCCGGAGTCGTTTTTTATGTTTGCCAGAAAAACTCCTGATTTATTTTTTTGGGGGTCATGGAGTTTAATGGGAATTTTAGTCGTATCCGGATTGGTCGTAGATAAAAGAAATTTCTCCAGATTAGAGATAAAGATTTTTTCTATTTCTTTTCTTTCTGGAGTGGCTCTACTATTTTTTATCATAAGCCAACATTACTGGGAACATTACATACAACTTTTTATGGGGAACTTTTGTATTTGCGTAATGGCATTTTTGGTATGGCAAAGTGAGTGTAAATTGCCTGCCATGTTATATGCACGGTATGGTGATATTGTTGGTAAGAAAATTTTACCAATTTCTCTAGTATCTTTATTAATAATACCGCCAGTAGATATGATTAAAAGAGACATAAAAAACAAAAACAAAGATTATTATGACATAAAAGTAGCTCAAGCTACACGAAAGGATTGGAAGGCAGAGTTTTTTGCAGAATATGTTAATAAAAATTATCGATCTAAAAGGCCGGATTTCTTATTTCCTGAAGATATAAAGGCGCATTGGATTTTAGATGAGCCGAGACATCATTTTCTTCATGCAGCTAATACGCGACATGTGTTTTTTGGTTGGTGGGAAAAACTTAAATTCAGAAGCTCCCATTTTTATGTGGTGAGCAATGGTGAACAATATTGTCAGCTTATAAAAGAAAATGGCCCAACACTCATTGCGGTTACACCGAGTGAGTATTTAACACCATGTCTGTCGGAGGCATCATCAGGGTATGTGCAGGATGCTGAGTTAAAACAGGGGAAAAAAGTCCTTCTGGTTTTTAAACGCGCAGGATCGCCCTAATTTTTCATTGAGGCTTATTCACCACATATAACCCCTGATGTGCTGATGAAACGTTGCCCGTTCGCCCCCTCATCCACCCGTGCATCTATGTGGTACACGGTGCGCAAATGTTCGGGGGTCAGAACGTCTGCCGGGCGGCCGTAGGCCAGAATCCGCCCATTGTGCAAAAGGCAGGCCAGATCGCACTGGTTGAGCGCTATGTTCAGGTCATGCAGGACAATTATGGTGACCAGATTGCGCTGTGCCGTCTCGCGCCGGAGCAGGGCCATAACGGTCTGCTGGTAATACGGGTCCAGCGCGCTCAGTGGTTCATCCAGCAGCAGGGCGCGGGGTTTGCGGCCGAGGGCTTGGGCCAGCCCTGCAAGCTGGCGCTGCCCGCCCGAGAGTTCGTGCAGGCTCCGCGTGGCAAGGTGGGCTATGCCCACGTCATGCAGGCAGGCCATGGCGGCGTCTATGTCCTCCGCTGTGCTGGCGCTGCTCTGCCGCCCCGTGGCGTGGCGGGCGGCCAGCATGGCGTCCAGCACGCTCAGGCGCACGGGTTCTGGCAGGGCTTGTGGCAGGTACAGGCAATGCCGGGCGCGCAGGGCCAGCGGCATGGGGGTCAGGTCCACCCCATCCAGCGTTAGTGTACCCGTGGCGCGGAGCAGCCCGCCCATGGCGCGCAGCAGGGTGGACTTGCCGCTGCCATTGGGGCCAAGTACCGCGCAGACCGCTCCGTGGGGGAACGGCCCGGCCTGCACATCCGCCAGCACGGGCCTGCGGCCATACCGGACACTCAGATTGCGCACTATCAGCCCTTCATCGGGCCGGGTGTGGGTCATGGCGTGCCTTCCCCCCGGCGCAGCACAATAACCAGAAAAAACGGTATGCCCACCAGTGCTGTTACAATGCCGGTCGGCACCACCACGCCGGGCACGAGCACACGCGCAACAAGAGCTGCGAGGGAGAGAATGAATGCCCCGCTCAACATGCTGGCAGGTAGGTAAAAGCGGTGGTCTTCCCCCACAAGGCGGCGGGCAATATGGGGGGCCACCAGCCCGATAAAGCCAATAACCCCCACAAAGGCCACGGCCAGTGCGCATAACAGGCTAATACGCAGCAAGGACGCACGGCGCAGGCGGGGCACATCCACCCCAAGGCTCGCTGCCCGGTCTTCCCCCATGCGCAGGGTGGTCAAGGGCCACGCCGCCCGGAGCGAAAACGGAAAAATGCAGGCCAGAGCGCCCCCCAGCAGGCCAAGAGTACTCCATGTTGCGCGGGTCAGGCTGCCAAGGGTCCAGAACACCAGATTTTGCAGTGCGTCCTCGTTCGCCACAAACTGCATCAGTGCCACCAGCGCCTGAAACGAAAAAACAAGTGCGACCCCGCACAGAATAACCGTGCCCGTGCCGCCCTGCCGCAGCCGCACCAGCGTATCCAGAATCCATACGGACAGGGCGGAGCAGACAAAGGCGCTCCCCGCAGTTAGCCACATATCGGGCACAGGGTTAATGTGCCAGCCCAGAACAATGGCAAGCGATGCGCCAAACGCCCCCGCGGCAGACAGGCCAAGTGTGAACGGGCTGGCCAGCGGGTTGGCCAGAATGGTCTGCATTTCCGCGCCCGCCAGCCCCAGTGCTGCCCCCACGCATGCGGCCATAAGCGCGTAGGGCAGGCGGATCTGCCAGACGATCAGGCTGGTCTGCTCGTCCACTCCCGCAGGAGCAAACATGGCTCGCAGTAATGTGGTGGGGGAGAGTGCCGCAGGCCCCACCGCGCAATCCACCAGAACGGACAGAACCAGCACCCCCACCAGCCCGCCCAGCACAAGGCTACGGTGGTGCATGGCGGTCCGGTAGGTCTGCGCAATGGTGGGGTGGTGGTTGGGCATGGTTGCACACTATCCCGCCGTATATGGCGCAGGGCAAGAGGGCATGGGCCACGGTTGTCAGCAAAAATGCAAAACCCCATGGGTCACAGGGGTGGACGGTGCCTGCACACGGGCCGCCAGCCCCATTCCACTGCTTGACGCACAGCGTGCAAGCGGGCTTTGTACGCGCACATTCCACCCCAGCAGCGTGAGTGAGACGGACGGGTTTGGCACACACAGTTCCAGCACAAGGCGGGGTAGAACCCGAATTTGCCCCCACCCACGGGACCACTCTGGCCTTTACTGTGGATGCGGCACAGGCGGGCGAGCGGGTAGACCGGTTTTTGTCCACCTGCCCCGGAGCCCCCTCCCGCTCACGCATAAAAGGACTGATCGAGGCCGGGTGCCTGCTGTGCAACGGCGTGGTCCTGCGCGAACCCGCCATGCCGGTCAAACCCGGCATGGTGGTGGTGCTGGACCTGCCAGCCGCAGCCCCTGCCACCCCGCAGGGCGAGGCCATGGATTTTAACATCCTGTATGAGGATGACGACCTGATCGTACTGGACAAGCCCGCCGGGCTGGTGGTCCACCCCGCACCGGGGAACGAGACAGGCACGCTGGTCAATGGCCTGATCGCCCATTGCGGGGAGAGCCTGAAAGGTATTGGCGGGGAGCGCCGCCCCGGCATTGTGCACCGGCTGGATAAGGATACGTCTGGCGTTATGGTGGTGGCCAAAACGGAAAAAACCCATCTGGCCCTCTCGGACGATTTTGCCGCCCGCCGCATAGACCGCGCCTATCTGGCTTTCTGCTGGGGTGTGCCAACACCTGCGGAGGGGGATTACGAGGGCGCGATAGGCCGCGACAAGCGTGACCGCAAACGCATGGCGCTGGTCACCCATGGCGGTAAATGGGCATTAACCCATTACCGCACGCTCAAAGTGTTCAGCGCATCGGCAGCCCTTGTTGCGTGCAAGCTGGCAACGGGGCGCACCCACCAGATTCGGGTGCATTTTTCGGCCAATGGCCACCCGCTTATGGGGGACCCGCTCTACCTGCGGCGCGTGCCGGCCGCCGCCCGTGGCCTGCCACCGGTGGCAAAGGCTGCGGGGCTGGACTTCCCCCGTCAGGCGCTCCATGCGGCCCGGTTGGGCTTTACCCACCCCAGAACGGGTGAAAAACTGCTGTTTGAAACGCCCATGCCGCCCGACATGCTTGAACTCGAACAGGCATTGAGCGACTCGTAATGACACGGCAATAACCCCGATTCCGGGGTAAAGGGGACCGCATAGGTCCGCTAACTGTGGCAGTTTTGCTACCATGCGCACCTGTTTTCTTGACAGGGTACATTTTTCTGGCGCACCCTCTTGGTCTATACCGCTCACTTTTCCGTAAGGCGGGAAGGGGCCTTTGGTTCCTGCTGCTCATGCCGAGGGCAGGGACAGGGGCTGTCATATTTTTCCATCGGGTACTGGAACTTGCCTCTGTAGTTGTGGGTGCGCCTGTTGACGGAACAGGAACCAAACGCACCCAAGGGAGTTTCCAGCTCAGGAAGGAGTACTCAAATCATGGCCTCAGTCATTGATGTTGGGCCTGAAGGCAATCTTTCAAGGTACCTTCAGGAAATTCGTAAATATCCTCTGCTTACACCAGAAGAAGAACTCACCCTTTCGCGCAAATGGCGGGACAAGGGGGATGTCAAGGCCGCCCACCGGCTGGTGACCTCCCACCTGCGTCTGGTCGCCAAGATTGCCATGGGGTACCGCGGCTATGGCCTGCCGATCAATGAACTGATCAGCGAAGGCAATGTGGGGATGATGCAGGCCGTACGCCGCTTTGACCCCGAAAAAGGATTCCGTCTGGCCACGTACGCCATGTGGTGGATCCGTGCGGCCATTCAGGAATACATTCTGCATAGCTGGTCTTTGGTCAAAATGGGCACAACTGCTGCCCAGAAAAAGCTGTTCTTCAACCTGCGTCGCCTCAAGGGCCAGATGCAGGCGATCGAGGATGGTGACCTCAAGCCCGAACAGGTCAACAAGATTGCCACAACCTTAGGTGTGTCCGAGCAGGATGTGGTGGACATGAACCGCCGCATGGCTGCCCCCGACCACAGCCTGAACGCACCACTCAAGGCAGATCAGGATAGCGAGTGGCAGGACCGGTTGGTGGACGACCACGTCAATCAGGAAGAGGTTTACGCCGAGAATGAGGAAATGTCGGGCCGCAAGGCGCTGCTCGCCACCGCACTCGAAACCCTGAACGAGCGTGAGCGCCGCATTTTTACCGAACGCCGCCTCAAGGACGACCCGGCCACGCTGGAAGAACTCGCCCATGATTACGGCATTTCCCGCGAGCGGGTGCGCCAGATTGAAGTGCGTGCGTTTGAAAAAGTACAGGAAGCCATGAAGAAGGAAGTCGCGGCCCGCCGCAACGCCACACTGGGGGAATAATCCCCCCCTTTGTGCGTGCCCGGGCCTGCTGCTGGTTTGTCATCTGTGCCGGGCACGGATACGTCGGTAGCCCGTAGCTCCTGTCGTTGTGGGCCGGGGCGTCTGGTGGCTTGGGGAAGCTTATAATCTTCTGATCAGCCCCCGCTGTCCCGCGCTGGCTTACTCAGGCGTGAGCGACGTCCTGCACAAAAAATGTGGCGTCCGTGCGCCCGTTCCAGCTTTCTGCCCGCAGGTAGCCCGCCAGATGCACGGGCGGGCGCGTTGCATCTTCCAGCACCAGTGCCAGCGGGTTGTTGTCCGCCTTGAACAAAAGGGCCTTGAGCCTGCTGCCATTACTGGCCCGGATCTGCACCCGCAGGGTGTTGGCGTCCCGGCCTATGCGGTCGGTGCGCACAATATGCACATTGGGCAGGGCAATAAGTGGTTCGGGGTTACCCGCGCCAAAGGGGGCAAGGGCTGCCATGTCGGTTGCCAGTTCTGCCGTGGCTCCGGTTACGGCCACCACCGCGTCTATGGTCAGGTCCACGGTCGGGGGGAGTTCGGCTGCCTGTGGCAGACGGGCGTTAAGGAAGGCGTGGAACTCGCTCAGTTTGTCTGCCTCGAGCGAGAACCCGGCCGCCATGGCGTGCCCGCCCCCGGTTTTGAGCAGCCCCGCCTGACGGGCCGCAATAATAACGGTGCCAAGGTCCAGACCCGCCACGGAGCGACCAGAGCCTTTTATGCTCCCGTCCTCCTGCTGCGCGCCAACAAGGGCGGGGCGGTTAAAGCGCTCTTTTATGCGGCCTGCCACAATGCCCACAACGCCGGGGTGCCAGTCCTTGCCTGCCAGCAGAATAACGCCGTGGCCAGCGTCCTTCTGTTCGGCCGCCTGTTCCATGGCGCGGTCCAGAATGTCGGCTTCCACGTCCTGCCTGCGGCGGTTGACCGCATCCAGCCGTTCGGCCATTTGCTTGGCCTCATGCGCGTCGGGGCAGCGGAGCAGGCGTAGGCCAAGGGCTGCCTCGGCTATGCGGCCCCCAGCATTGATGCGTGGCCCCAGTGCAAACCCGCATGAGAACGCATCGGGCGCTTTGGTGACCCCGGCAATTTCGAGCAGGGCTGCAACCCCCACGCGCTGGCGGGCCGCCATAATTTTGAGCCCTTCGGCCACAAACAGGCGGTTGACGCCCTGAAGGGGCATGACGTCACACACCGTGGCAAGGGCTACAAGGTCCAGCAGGGGGCGCAGGTCTGGCTGGGGGTGGGTTGCGGTAAAAAAACCGTTCTCACGTAAGGCGCGTCTGGTGGCAACGGTTGCCAGAAAGCTCAGGGCTGCGGCACAGATATGCCCAAGGCCGGAGGAACAGTCCGCCCGGTTGGGGTTTACTGTGGCCAGAATATCGGGCAGCGCATCCTCGGACTTGTGGTGGTCAAGTACCACCACATCCGCTTTACCCACAAGCTGGTTGAGAATGGCGGCAGACGCCGTGCCACAGTCCACGCAGACCAGTAGCGTGGCCCCTTGGGCCACCAGAGCCTCCAGCGCAGGCAGGTTGGGGCCGTAGCCCTCGGTCATGCGGTCTGGAATGTGAGTGAGAACGGAGCAGCCAAGCTGTTCAAAAAAAGCGGCTAGCACAGCACTCGCACAAGCGCCATCTACGTCGTAATCACCAAAAATACCGATGGTTTCCCCCGCCTGCACGGCTTGCGCCATGCGGGCCGCGGCCTTGTCCATATCCGTCAGGGAGGACGGGTCGGGCATAAGGGCACGCAGGGTGGGGGCCAGAAAATGGGGCGCGTGTTCGGGGCTAACCCCGCGCATGGCCAGCAGGCGGCCCACAATTTCGGGTATGCCAAGCTGCTGGGCCAGTGCGGCCCCCAGCCGGTTGATGGTGGGGTTGTCCGCCCCCTCCCGCCATGACCAGCGCCGCGCGTTTACGCTGTGCTCCACATTGAGCACGGCGGGCGTTGCGGTGGGGGCGGGCACGGCTGTGCCCTCTGGCATGGTGGTGGGGAGCATGGGGTTAAAAAACGCCTGTTATTGTGGCGTCCATGTTTTGGTTTTGAAGTTGTGGTGCCCCTCAATAAAGCGGGACGTACCGGACTTGGAACGCATGACCAGCGAGTGCGTGACCGCCTGATGCGGGTACTGCCGCACACCACGCAGCAGCGCACCCGTGGTGACACCCGTGGCGGAGAACAGCACGGAGCCTGCGGCCATATCGTGCAGGTCCAGCTTGCGGTCGGGGTTTTTGCCGGGGTTCATCTTCTGGGCCCGTTCGCGCTGGGCGTCGTCCTCAAACAAAAGGCGACCCTGCATCTGACCTTCCACACAGCGCACGGCCGCAGCGGTCAGCACCCCTTCGGGCGCACCACCGGAGCCGACGTAAATATCGACCTGGCTGCTGTCCAGACAGGCGGCAATGCCACCGGCCACATCACCATCGCTCAGCAGGCGCACGCGGGCACCAGCGGCGCGGGCGCGGGCAATCATTTCCTCGTGCCGTTCGCGGTCGAGCGTGCAGAGCAGCAGGTCCTGCACACTTTTGCCCCGCGCTTTGGCAAGGTTCTTCAGGTTGGTTTCAATCGTGTTTTCAAGGTCCACAACGCCTGCGGGCAGGTTGGGGCCAACCACAATCTTGTCCATGTACACGTCTGGCGCGTGCAAAAAGTTGCCGCGTTCGGCCAGCGCCACCACGGTAATGGCGTTTGGCATGTCCTTGGCGCACAGGTTGGTGCCTTCAAGCGGGTCCACGGCAATGTCCATGGCCGGGCCGCCCGCACCAACTTTTTCGCCAATGTAGAGCATGGGCGCTTCGTCCATTTCGCCCTCGCCAATGACCACGGTGCCGTCTATGGCCACGGTGTCAAAGGCAATGCGCATGGCTTCCACCGCTGCACCATCTGCGTCGTTCTTGCGGCCACGACCCGTCCAGCGGGCAGAGGCAAGGGCCGCTGCTTCGGTCACACGCACCAGCTCAAGAGCCAGATTGCGGTCGGAAACAACGAAGGGAGAGGGGCCAATGGAATCAGACATGAGAAAGCGGGATCCTTAATTGCACAATCGATCGTAAGGCAGGGGCAAGGCTGGGCCTGAGGGGCTTCTCAGGCGGCCTCGATCCGGATCACGACTGTGGAGTCTGTCACAACATTCAGGGCGTCAATCCGGGTAACGGCGTCCTGCATAGCGGCTTCGGATGTCCGATGTGTGACCAGAACAAGGGGAACATAAGGCGTGCTGTCATTTTCCGCCGGGTGCTGGAGCATGCTGCGCAGCGATACGCCACAGTCACGCAATATGGCGGTAATGTCGGCAATAACACCGGGGCGGTCTTCCACCATCAGGCGCAGGTAGAACGCACCTTCACCGCTGGAAATGGGGCAGGCCCGTAGCGGGGGCAGGGTGCTGCTCTGCACGCCCCACACGGCAATGGTGTTGCCGCGTGCAATGTCCACCAGATCGGCCGTGACCGCACTGGCCGTGGGGCCAGCACCAGCGCCGCGTCCTTCGATCATGATCCGGCCAACAAATTCGCCTTCCGCCACCACGGCGTTGAACACCCCGTCCACCTGCGCAAGGGGGGCATGCTGGGGCACAAGGCAGGGTGTTACGCGTGCGTGCAGCCCGGCATCGCTTATGCTGGCAAGGCCGAGCAGCTTGATCCGGTAGCCAAGGGCGCGCGCAAAGGTCTGGTCCACAGCACCAATACGGCGGATACCCTCCACATGCACGCTGTCAAACGCCACGGGCTGGCCAAAGGCAAGACCTGCCAGAATGGTCAGCTTGTGGGCCGCGTCCAGCCCGTCCACATCGGTGGAGGGGTCGGCCTCCGCGTAGCCAAGGTCCTGTGCGTCCTTGAGCACGGTGGCAAAGTCCTTGCCCGTCTCACGCATGACGGTGAGGATATAGTTGCATGTGCCGTTGAGAATACCGCCCACGCGCAACAGGCGGTCCGCCGCCAGTCCCTCGCGCACGGTTTTAATGGCGGGAATGCCACCTGCAACCGCGGCCTCAAACAACAGGGGGGCGTTGTTGTCCGCACTCAGGCGGGCAAGGGTGGAACCATGCAGCGCCAGAAGGGCCTTGTTGGCGGTTACGACCGGCTTGCCAGCCTTAAGGGCGGCTTCAACCAGTGCGCGGGCTGTGCCTTCGGCCCCGCCAATCAGTTCCACCACCACGTCCACATCCGGGTCGTTCACCAGATCGGCGGCGTTGTCGTACCAGCGCAGGGCGGACACATCCACTCCACGGTCGCGCGTGCGCTCACGGGCACTGACGGCCACAACCTCCAGCGGGCGGCCAGCGCGCGCGCTCAGCAGGTCCGCATTGGCGCGCAACAGGCGGATAACACCCGCGCCAACCGTGCCAAGCCCTGCAATACCAAGACGAAGAGGGGAAGAAGAGGAACAGGATGTCACGGTGCAACAGACTCCGGTTTGGGGGCTGGGTTGGAGGAGGGAGGGGCCTTAACGCCGTGGGCGGCCATAAAGCCCTTGATGGAGCGCAGGGCCTGACGCAGGCGGTGTGTGTTTTCCACCAGTCCGATCCGGACATGGTCATCGCCATATTCACCAAAGCCAAGGCCGGGTGCTACGGCAACGCCTGCCTCTTCAAGCAGCAGCTTGGAGAAGGCAACACTCCCCATCTCGCGGAAGGGTTCGGGAATGGGAGCCCATGCGAACATGGAGCCTTCGGGGGAAGGAACGTCCCACCCGGCGGAATGCAGGCCCTTGATCAGCACGTCGCGCCGGTCCTTGTATAGGTTGCGCAGGTCGGCCACACAGTCCTGCGGACCGTTAAGCGCGGTTACGGCGGCAACCTGAATGGGGGTGAAAGCCCCGTAATCCAGGTAGGATTTAATGCGGGTCAGGGCTGCGATCAGCCGTTCGTTACCTGCGGCAAAGCCCACGCGCCAGCCTGCCATGGAGTAGGTCTTGGACAGCGATGTAAATTCCACAGCAATGTCACGCGCACCGGGTACGGCCAGAATGGAGGGGGGAACCAGATCGCCAAAATAGATTTCCGCGTAGGCAAGGTCGGAGAGAATCCAGATTTCCTCGCGCCGGGCAAAGGCGACCAGTTCCTTGTAAAAATCCAGATCAGCCAGATACGCCGTGGGGTTGGAGGGGAAGTTGACAATCAGCGCCGTGGGCTTGGGCACGGAGTGGCGCACCGCACGGTGGAGGGCGCGCAGCATGTCCTCGTTCGGGGTGGCTGGGATGGAGCGTACGGACGCCCCCGCAATAATAAAGCCGAACTGGTGAATGGGGTAGGAAGGGTTGGGCACCAGAATGGTGTCCCCCGGGCTGGTAATGGCGGAGGCCAGATTGGCCAGCCCTTCCTTGGAGCCGAGGGTAACAATGACCTCGCTATCGGGGTTGAGCTTTACGTTAAAACGTCGGTCATAATACCCCGCCACGGCCTTGCGTAGGCCGGGAATGCCGCGGCTGACCGAATAACGGTGCGAGCGTGGGTCGTTTACCGTCTCAATCAGTTTGCTTACAATATGCGGCGGGGTGGGGGTGTCCGGGTTGCCCATGCCAAGGTCAATAATGTCCTCGCCCCGTGCGCGCGCTGCTGCCTTGGCCTGATTGACAGAGGCAAACACGTAAGGCGGCAGGCGGCGGATGCGATGGAACTCTTCGGTCATGGACTTTGGGTGCTCTGAAAGGACAGGGAACATGGCCCCTGTAGGATGAAGGGAGAGAGCATAGTAATCGCCAAAATGGAACAGGCAACTCCTCTGGATGCAAAACCGCCGTGCGGGTGCGTTTTTACCTGTCGTCGGGTTGATCGTCGGGCAGGTCTGCTGGCTGATCTGCGGGGTGGGATTTGGGGGGTGGCGGTGGGGTGACCACCTTGGCCCCTGTTCCAAATGCATCGCCGCGCACGGTTATGGCGCTGGTGGGTACGCCGCGCTGCTCCAGTTCCGTTGCAAGGCGCTGGGCACGCAGGAGTCCAAGGCGCACGGCATCGGACTGGTCCTGAGCACTCATGGAGGCGGCATCTCCAAACCCGCGAATGGTCAGGGGGCCGTGTGGCCATTTTTGCACAATTTTGTCCAGTGCTGGCTCCTGCCCGTTGGAGAGCTGGTCGGACTGGGGAATAAAGTGGAAGGCCGTGCCTTTAATGTCTGTCAGGTCATAATTGGGCCGCACGGCATCGGGGAGATGCGCATCCGTGGGGACGTCAAAACCGGGGAAGGTGGGCGCCGTAGGCGGGCTTTGCGGTATTTGGTCGGGGCGCAGTTCGGGTATGTCCGCTTTTCTGTGCACTTCGGGCATGGCTACTTCCGCCTCTTCCGGTGCCGTGGCGGTTGTTTTTGTGTCGGTGGGCAGGTTGGTTACGGCATGGCGCAGGGGGGCGCGTACGCTCTGCTGGGGGGAGGTGTCTGCTGCGTCCATGATCGCCCCGCTTACACCTTCGGGCAGGGTGGTCTGGGCTTTTTTGGCGCCTGCTTTGCCGCTCGCATTGGGTGGTGGCGGAATATCGGGGATCATCGACCCGTTGGCGGCTACGGTCCGGTAAGTCAGGTTTCGGTCACGGGTCAGCTGTTCGCTCAGCAGGTCACGCGCCTGAGGCGAGGGCACCTCGGGCACCTCCGTGGGGGTCAGGCCCACTTTGGGGTACGGGTCGTAGCGGCCCGGCGGTGGCGGGCGCTGCTGGGCAATGGCCCCGCCGCGCATGCTGCGTGTCCAGTCCAAGGTTGTATCGATCGCATCGCGATGCTGGCAGCCGGTTATGGCGGCACCCGAGGCAAGAAGAGCGGCCATGCAGGCTGCCTGCATAAAGCGGGCGGGCCGGGAGGTGGGTATCCGGCTGGTCGGCTTCTGCTCCAGAGTGGGCTGCTGCATGGCGGGGTGAATGCTCCGAAAACCTGACATAAATTGCGCCGCACCTTACCCTTTTCCCTCCCCCGTGGCGAGAGAGCGCATGATTGCCCCTTGGCAGGCACGTTCGGGCAGCGCAGGATAAGAGAATGAACACTGATACGGAACAATGTGCGGAGACAGCAATGACGGGCATTTTCTCCCGTAACGCCATCAGGCTGGACGATGAGCCGGAAACCCCGGAAACCCCTGAAAAAGAGGAAGGCAAAGCCTCTGCCGCCCCACAGGGCGAGCTGGAGCACAAGCTGTTCAAACAGCGTAAGGTGCTTATTTTTGGTGGGATAAACGACAAGGTTGCGCGCGACGTAACCGGTCGTCTGCTGGCGCTGGCCGGTGAATCCGACAAGCCGATTGATGTGTACGTCAACTCCCCCGGCGGGCACGTGGAAAGTGGCGACACGATCCATGACATGATCCGCTTTGTCGATTCGGTAGCTCCGGTCAACATGATTGGCACAGGCTGGGTGGCCTCGGCTGGCGCGCTTATTTTTGCCGCAGGCCATAAGGACCGCCGATTCTGCCTGCCCAACACGCGTTTTCTGCTCCACCAGCCCATGGGTGGCGTGCGGGGCCCGGCAACCGATATTGATATCGAAGCGCGCGAGATCATTAAAATGCGTGAACGCCTGAACCACCTGTTCGCGCGTGAAACCGGGCAGTCCTACGAAAAAGTCGTCAAGGATACGGACCGCAACTACTGGATGTCCGCAAAAGAGGCGATAGATTACGGTTTAGTGACCAAGATCATTTCTAAGCTGGCTGATCTGCACTAACACGGGGCGTCCGCCGCCATTTCCGGCAATGGGAATGGCGGCATGTTTCAGGTTTATTGGACCTTCCGACGTTCCAGCCAGTCAGGGCCGGTTGCAAAAAGGGGAGGTCCCCAGATAACGGGTTCCTCACATGGGTTCTCTGAGCGATATTTATTCCCGCCTGCCGGAAAGTATGGATGACCTTCCTGCACCCCCTAATGCCGAGGCTGTGGCTGAGGCGGATTTTCGCGCGCGCCATTGGCTGAGCCCCATTCGCGGGCCGCTCAAACCGGGGTCGGATGAGCACAAGCGCGCACTGGCGGAAATGTTCCGCGAGACGTTTAATCCGTACAAGCCGTCGGTCATTGACTGGCCCAAACTGGACCCCGAAACCCTGCACCGCGTAACTTCCCTGCCGATCTGGGATATTGCCGTGCAGACCGAGGGCAAGGCCCGCCTGCGCATGGCCGCCTATGCCCGCCTTGTCACGGACCCGGATGTAAAAGACGCCATTTCACGCAATGCGTGGGAAGAAAACCGGCACAAGGAAGTGCTGTCCAAAATGGTGGCGGCCTACAACATTCCCATGGCGCCCGAGCCCCCGTACATTGAACCGAAGGACGTGGAATGGGCCTATCTGGTCACCGGTTTTTCGGAATGCGTGGATAGCTTTTTTGCCTTTGGCATGTTCGAACTGGCCAAGCGTTCAGGCTACTTCCCCGAAGCGCTGACCGATACGTTTGAGCCGATCATGCAGGAAGAATGCCGCCATATCCTGCTGTTTGCCAACTGGCTGGCCTGGTACCGCGCGGTTATGCCCTGGTGGCGCCGCCCGTTCTTTGAAGCCAAGGTATGGGCTGTGTGGGGCTTTTTGGCCTACGAACGCATGAGCCTTGCCCGCACGGTGGATGACAGCGGAGAGGTCCATACGCAGGACAACAACTTTACCGTGACCGGCACCAAGGAAGTCACCAACATCCAGATCAGCCTGCCAGACTTTATGGAACTGTGTCTGGAGGAAGATGACCGCCGCTTTGCCGGGTATGACCCCCGCCTGCTGCGCCCGACCACAACCCCCGCCATTGCCCGCGTTATCCGCAATGCTGGTCGGGTGTGGGAGTTTGCTTCGGGTATTTTCAAGGCGAACGGCAAAAAAGCCGCCTGAGCTTTATTTGTCCCTATGCGTTTTTGCTGGCAGCCTGCTCCGTTATGGGGGCAGGCTGTTTTGCTTTGGTGTGTGCCTGTTACGCCGCTCAGGTCGTGCGCCATAATGGAGGTGTAAAAACCACCATGCCCGCGTAAGCTTGCCCCAAGGCAGAGCATACCCCGGCAGGGCATGAACCCTGATCGGGGCATGGACGCAAAGAACACAGGAGCAATGTGTGCAATGACCGAGTATTCCCCTCCACGGGTGTGGGTCTGGAGCAGAGGGGCAGGAGGTGCGTTTGCAAGCACCAACCGCCCCGTGGCTGGCCCTACGCACGATCAGGCTTTGCCCGTGGGCAAGCATCCGTTGCAATTATACTCCCTTGCCACGCCTAATGGGGTCAAGGTGACCACCATGCTCGAAGAGCTTTTAGCGCTGGGCCATGCTGGGGCCGAATATGATGCGTGGCTGATCCGTATTGGTGATGGGGATCAGTTTGGCAGCGGGTTTGTGGAGATTAACCCCAACTCCAAAATTCCCGCCATGGTGGACCGTAGTGGGCCAGAGCCGATCCGTGTTTTTGAATCCGGCTCTATTTTGCTGTATCTGGCTGAAAAGTTTGGGGCGTTCATTCCAAAGGATATCAAGGGCCGGACCGAATGCCTGAACTGGCTGTTCTGGCAGATGGGAAGCGCTCCGTATGTGGGCGGTGGCTTTGGGCATTTTTACGCCTATGCGCCGCACAAAATAGAATACGCCATTGATCGCTTTGCCATGGAGACCAAACGCCAGCTTGATGTGCTCAACCGCAGGCTGGCCCAGAGCCGCTATATTGCGGGGGATGATTACACCATTGCCGATATGGCCATTTTTCCGTGGTATGGCTGGCTGGTGGAAGGCTGGCTGTACAATGCCGCCGAGTTTTTGCAGGTGCAGGAATACCAGCATGTGCAACGCTGGGCCACAGAGCTTCTGGCACGGCCCGCCGTGCGGCGTGGGCGTATGGTCAACCGCACATTTGGAGACCCCGCCAGCCAGTTGCATGAACGGCATGACGCCAGCGACTTCGCTACCAAAACGCAGGACAAGATGGGGGAGGGGAAGGTCTAAAAAATTCTTTGCAATTACAGGAGTTTTTGGAAAATAATAATCCCGCCGCCAGACCGGGTGTTTACGCTCTGGCGGCGGTGCCGTTCAGGTCCCTCTATGGTTCAACCTGAACGGCTTGGTAGGTATGTTGTCAAAAACACTCCCCAACAGCTTGCACTTTTTATTGCCGGCTTGTCGGGGAGGGTGCCCAGAAGGTCAGGATTTTTTTACAAATTCGGACTTCAGGTTCATGGCCCCGATGCCATTTATCTTGCACGCAATATTGTGCCCGTCCGATCCCTCCACCAGCTTGATATTTTTGACCTTGGTGCCGCTTTTAACCACCAGCGAAGACCCTTTGACCTTAAGGTCCTTGGTTACGGTAATGGTGTCACCATCGGCCAGAACATTGCCGTTGGCGTCGTGGATGGCATCTGAACCGTCTGTGTCCGTGGCTGTGGTGGACAGTTCGTTCCATTCATGCGCGCATTCGGGGCAGACCCACAGTCCACCATCCTGATAAATATGCTCACAGCCGCATTGCGGACATTTGTGTTCGTCGCTCATGGTTATCCCCCCGTGGTTGCAATGCGGGGCAACCTAATACATGCGCCCGGTAATAGAAATAGCGGGGCAAAAGAGCAGGCCAATGCGTGGCCGCTCCATTCGTGCTGTGGTGGTGGCGGATCTTATACGTCGCTTACGCGGGGCCAGCGGGCTTGCGGTGCGCGCTTACGCACAGCAGTACACTGATAACTACGCAGCCAAACGCCAGTGTTTCCGTGCCGGTAGGCAGGCGTTGCTCCCATATAAAACCGTAGCAGAGGGAAAACAGGGTTTCGAACAGAATCATCTGCCCCACCAGCGTGAGCGGGAGAAGCTGGTTCATTCTGTTCCACAACGCATTGCCGGTAATGGACGCCAGCAGAGCCACGCCCGCACTGACCAGCGCAAAGTTGCGCCACTGGTCCAGCCCGTGCTGTGTGCTGTCCAGTAGCAGAGCCAAGGGGAGCAGGGCCACGCTTTGCGCACCAGTTGCAAGCCCGGTCAGCAGGTTCCAGTCATGGGCGGAAAAATGTCTCTGGCGTGCAAGTGCGCGACTGTTGCCCACGGCATAGAGTGTCCATGACCCAAGGGCTGCCACGGCGCAGAGCAGGCCAAAAAGGGGAGCGCGAGCCGTGGTATGCGTGTGGGTGTGCATGGCCTGCCAGCCAATGCAGGCCGCCCCGGTCATGCAGAGCATAAGGGAGGGCAAAAGCTTGCGTAGGGGAAGTGCATCCTTGTCCCGGCTACCGACCAGCGTGACCAGTACGGGCAAAAAGCCAATAACAAGCGTGGTGGTGGTTATGCCCCCGTTTTTGACCGCACTGGAGAGCAGAATATAATAGGCCGTATTGCCCGCGAAGGAGAGCCAGTTGAGTGTCCACCATGTACGCAGGTTTATGGTGTGGCTTAACACCCCCCAGCGTGGGGCCACCATGGCGACGGCAAACAGGCCGTACAGAACGTAGCGGCCACAGGCCATTTCCTGCGGGGTAAAGCTGCGGATCAGTTCCGGGGCTAAAAAGACCAGTCCCCACAAAGCCCCGGCCCCAACACCACAGGCAATGCCTTTGCCAAGGTTATGGTGTTCGGCTGGGTTGTGCATGGGGTGTGCCGCCTTGGGTCGGATGTGGGCCAGTTGGCTCCATTGGAGGTGGAGTGTCTGGGGCGCGTGTTATTGTGTGCGTCTCTTAGCCACAAATGCGCCAACTATGCAATTTGCCAGCCGGGGGGCTTTTGCATGGGGTATGCAGGGTGTGGCGTATGCCAGTTGGATTGGGGTTTGAAAAACAGCCTTTTTGTATCAGGCGTTTCCAAAACGTCTGTAACGGAAGGGGGGCGGTGTTTGCGGGCGCTGGGCAATGGCCTGCATGACCTGCCCGTGATCGGGGGCTTTATGGCACACGGGGTCCGCGGCATCCGCCTTGCCTGCAAGGGCTAGCGCCTGACAGCGGCATCCTCCCCAGTCCTCCTCCTTGAACGCGCAGGACTGGCAGGGTTGGGGCATCCAGTCCGTGCCACGGAACAGGTTAAAAATGGGGGCGTCTTCCCATATGGCGGCAAGGCTGGCCTCGCGCACAGTGGGGAAGGTGATGTTGGGTATGGTTTCTGCCGCGTGGCAGGGCAGCACCTTGCCTGTGGGGGTGATGTTCAAAAACCGCTGGCCCCACCCGCCCATGCAGGGTTTGGGCCGGTCCTCGTAATAATCGGGGGTTACAAAATCTATGCTCATGCGCCCGGCAAGCCTTGCGCGCGCGGCAGTTACGGCCTCGGTTGTGGCATCAATCTGGGCGCGGTCTGGTAGCAGGGCATCGCGGTTGAGCAGGCCCCAGCCATAGTATTGGGTATGGGCAATTTCCACCCGCCTTGCACCTAGCTGTTCTGCCAGTTCCAGCATAGCGGGCACGTGTTCGGCGTTCTGGCGGTGGATGACAAAGTTGAGCGTGAGCGGAATGCCCTCGGCGGCAATCAGGCGCGCGGCTTCCAGCTTTTTGGCGTGGGCACCGGCCATGTTGGCAATGCGGTCCGCGCTGGTGGGGTCCACGTCCTGAAAAGACAACTGGATATGGTCCAGCTCGGCATCGGCCAGTGCGCGCAGGCTCTCGGGGCGGATGAGCACGCCCGATGTAATCAGGTTGGAATACAGGCCCGCCTTGGCGGCGTGGCGTACAAGCTCGGGCAGGTCGGGGCGGGCCATGGGCTCCCCGCCCGAAAAATGCACCTGCAACACGCCCATGGATGCCGCCTCGTCCAGCACGCGCTGCCACTCCGTTGTGCCCAGTTCCTGCGTTCTGGGGTCCAGCATAAGCGGGTTGGAGCAGTAGGGGCATTGCAGGGGGCAGCGGTGGGTCAGTTCCGCCAGCAGGCTCATGGGGGGTGGGGGCGTGCTCATGCGTGCAGCAGAACCTGCTTTTCGGCCAGTTCGGCCACCATGGCCAGCACGTCATGCGCAATAACCGTGCGGGGGGCGGCAAACTTTTCGGCCAGCAGGTCTATGACCGCGCCCAGCGTGCGTGTGCCATCCACCAGTTGCAGCACTTCGGCGGCAACCGGGTCGGCATGAAAAGCGCGTTCGGGGGCCTGAATAAACCAGACTTCCCGCACGCGGTCGTATTGCAGGCGGGTGCCACGCGCAAAGCGTGGCACCGTGGTCTCGGTCATGACTGCGGGGCCTGTGGCCTCACTCATGCCTGCGGGTCCGGGTGGAACGCGCCGGGTGGCACGCGGCCGGGCACCACATAGGCGTAATCCAGCGCGTCCAGCATGGACCACAGCACGTTGCATTTGAACTTCAGCGCGTCCAGCACCGCTGTCTGCTGTTCCGCCGTGCGGGCGTGTTTGCGCACATAGGCCAGAGCAAAGGCGGAATCCTGCGGGGCCTGCGTCAGCCGGGGTTTGAAGTAGGCGAGTGTTTCCTCGGTTACAAAATCATAGTTGCTGAGCATGCCCGCAACCCGTTCGCTGATAATGGTGGGGGAGAACAGCTCGGTCAGGGAGGAGGCAATGGCTTCCAGAATGGAGCGTTCGCGCACGAACTGCACGTAGGCTTCCACCGCAAAGCGTGTGCCCGGCAGCAGCCCGTCGAGCGATTCCACATAAGAGCTGTCCAGCCCAAGGCCACTGGTCAGTTTAAGCCAGCGGGCCACACCGCCTGTACCGGGTTGTGTGCCGTCGTGGTCTTCCAGCCTGCGCCGCCATTCGCGCCGCAGTTCCGTGGTGGGCAGGCGTGCCAGCAGGGAGGCATCCTTGGCGGGAATACTGGCCTGATAATAATAGCGGTTCAGCGCCCATGCCTGCACCTGCCCCTTGTTCAGCTTGCCGTCATGCAGCGCACGGTGGAAGGGGTGCAGGTTGTGGTAGCGGGTTGCCCCAATGGCGCGCAGGGCGGCTTCGAGTTCATCGGGGGTTAGAATGCGGTCGGTCATAATCTTACCTTCATGCCATCAAAGGCCACGTCCCAGCCTGCGGCCTCGGCCTGCTGGCGTTCGGGGCTGTCGGCCAGCAGAACCGGGTTGGAATTGTTGATGTGGATGAGGATCTTGCGGTCCACGTTCAGGTCCGCAAAGGCGGAAAACGTGCCATCGGGCTGGTCCGCGAGGGACATATGGCCCATGCGGTGGCCGGTTTTGCTGCCAAGGCCTGCGCGCACCATTTCATCATCGGTCCATAAGGTGCCGTCAAAGAACACGGCGTCCGCTCCGCTAATGTGGGCGCGCAGGGCGTCCGTCATCATCGCGCAGCCGGGAATGAACAGGGCGCGGGATTTGCCGTCTGTTATTTCCAGCCCGATGGTTTCGCCATTATTCATGATCTCGGCAGGGTTTTCCGCTTTTTCGGCGTAGAGTGGCACCTTGCCGGGAACCGAAAACGGGGTGATGCAAAAGCCCGGTGGGTCAAGGGCAATCGGGCGGTCCAGCACCATGGGCAGGCGGGGCACCAGCGTGCGGTCCAGTGCGGTAAAAATGGGGTTGGCGTCCAACTGGTCCAGCACTGGCTGCGTTGCATACAGCTCAAACGCCTGTCGTTCGCGCAGGGTCAGCAGGCCGGTAATGGCGTCAATTTCGCCACTGGTCAGCACAACCCCGGCAATGGGGGTGGAGCGCAGGCCCGTGCGTGGGTGCAGGTCGGGGGTCTGGTTGATCTGGGTCCGCAGGTCGGGGGAGGCGTTGAGCACGTACCAGGACGTGCCATCTCCGCTAACAGCTATGGAAGCCTGAGTGCGGGCGGGGGCTGCGGGGTCGCCCGCGCGGGCGCGGCGGCAGGCAGGGGCGTTGGAGTTCCATTGCGGAAAACCGCCACCGGCGGCTGCGCCAAGGACAACAATATCAAGCATAAGACGCTTTCTAAACAAAAAAGCCGTCAGGGGGAAAGCCGGTTAGGCACCAACCCGCCTGACGGCTGAGAGAGGGAGAGCCCTCTCTTACTTTTTCTGACCGCAGACATAGCTGTTGATTTCTGCGCCCAACGGAATTTCCGTCACTTTTGGTGCGTTCCAGGCCATGATGGTTCTCCTTGGCATTGGGTGTGGTGTGCACAAAACGCAGCCACACATCGCAGGTACGTGCGGTGCGTCAGAGCGGCTTCAGTGTGATGAAAAATAACAAACGTGCAAGGGCCAGCACCCGTATAAGGGGGGTAGGCGCTCCGTTATCACGGCAGTGTGATGCCGGGAGTCATTCTTAACTGGCACGACTGTTTCATTTTGAAACACATTGAACGGTGGATGCCAGATCGCGCTGCATGGCGCAGCGCGCGGAGGTGGCCAGTCCACTGTGGATTCCTCAAGTGCCAGCACGCTGGCCAGCCGCGCATCCAGCGCATTGGGCGGCACAATACAAAACCCGGCGGAGGCATAAAACGGGGCGTTCCACGGCACGTTTGCAAATGTGGTCAGTGTGACACGCCGCAGGCCAAGCAATTGCCCGGCTTTGCACGCGGCATGGAGCAGGCGGCGGCCCAGCCCTTGGCCCTGCGCTGCCAGTGCGACCGACATTTCCTGTATATGCAGGTCATTCCCGTAGGGGGTCGCGCTTAAAAAACCGCGTAACTGCCCCTTTGCATTGGCCCCAACCCAGCAGGTCTGCGTGGCAATGCTGGCCAGATGCACGGATGGGGGCAGCACGTCCCCCTCCGCCAGCCATTCCAGCCCCGGTATGGCGCAAAAGGCCTGTGCCGCGTCCCGCTCCAGTGCTGGCAGGTAAGCGGCATCGGCCACGCGGGTACGGCGGATGTGCAGGGCAAGGCTGCCCGTGTGCGTAGTACCTGCTCCGCGCCCTGCCGGTTCAGGCAGGGGTGGGGGCGCTGGAATCCAGCGTGACAATGAGCGGCACATGGTCGGATGGGCGCTCCATGCCGCGTTCGTCGCGGTCAGGTCGGGCGGTTTGCAGGCGCTCGGCCACACGGGGGGAGAGTAGCATGTGGTCGATCCGCAACCCGTTATCACGCGGCCACGCTCCGGCCTGATAGTCCCAGAACGTGTAGGCAGCCCCTGTGGGGTGCAGGGCGCGCAGGGCGTCGGTCAGGCCCAGCCAGCACAAACGCCGCCATGCCGCGCGGCTTTGCGGGCGCACAAGGGCATCATCGGGGCCAAGGGCACCGGGGGCGCAGTCCTCGGGTGTTGGGCAGATGTTGTAATCCCCCGCGAGCACAAAATCCGTATCCTGATCCAAAAAGCTCTGCGCGCGCGCGGTCAGGGCGGCCAGAAATTCCAGCTTGGTAGCGTAGCCCTGCTCCGCCCCGGAATTGCCGTTGGGCAGGTACAGGTTGCCCAGTGCCAACCCTTGGGTGCGCAGCTCCACATACCGGGCGGCGGGGTCGGTAAAGCCGGGCAGGAGCTCGGTTGTGACCTCAAAGTCCCCACGCACCAGTGTGGCAACACCATTGTAGGACTTTTGCCCCACAACAGCGCTGCCATAGCCTGCTTGCTCAAAAACCTCGGTGGGGAACAGATGCGTTTCGCATTTGATTTCCTGCAACATCAGCACATCGGGCTGTTCGCGCGCCAGCCAGTCCAGCACCAGACCTTGCCGCAGACGCACCGAGTTGATGTTCCATGTCGCGATTTTCATGCGAGGGAAAAGCTCGTGCCACATCCGCAGGAGGAGGCGGCGTTGGGGTTGGTAATGGCAAAATGCGCCCCCATCAGCTTGTCCTCGAACTCCAGTTGGGCACCGGCCAGCAGGTCAAGGCTTGTGGGGTCCACCACCACCAGAGCGCCGTTTTTTTCAATCCGCACGTCATCGGGTGCCAGACCGTCTGGGGGGGTGAGGATGAACTGGTACTGGAACCCGTTGCACCCCCCGGCCTCCACCGCTACGCGCAGGGCAACCGGGGCCTCCTGCGGGGTGGGGACGCTGGCCTGTTTTTTGGCAACCACGCTGGCAATGCGGCTGGCCGCGGAATCGGAGACGGAAAAAGTGGGGGCTGGCTGTGTCATCCCTCATAGATAATCCGCCCGCGTGCCGGTTTGAAGGGGCAAGACGCTTCCAATGGTCAACTTTCCACCAATAGCCTAAGATCGGGGGTGCATGGTCCGTGGGCATTGTGCCACCCGGACAAGCCAAGAGGTGCGTAATGCTGCAAGCCACACAACGCGATGAGCTGATGCCCTATGCCGTGCAGCCCGCCGAGGGCCGGGGCAGACGGCTGCACGCGGAGCCGGAATCCCTGACCCGCTCGCCCTGGCAGCGTGACCGGGACCGGGTGGTTCATTCCTCCGGTTTCAGGCGGTTGCAGTATAAGACGCAGGTGTTCATCAACCACGAGGGCGATTTTTTTCGTACGCGGCTGACCCATTCGCTCGAAGTCGCACAGGTGGCCCGCTCCATGGCGCGCTACCTGCGGCTGGACGAGGACCTGACCGAGGCCGTGGCTTTGGCGCACGATCTTGGCCACACCCCTTTTGGCCATGCGGGGGAGGACGCCCTTGCCGCGCGCATGCACGATTACGGCGGGTTTGACCACAACGCGCAGGCTCTGCGGCAGGTCATGCTGCTGGAGCGGCGCTACCTTGCCTTTGATGGGCTGAACCTGACATGGGAAACACTGGAAGGTCTGGCCAAGCACAACGGCCCCGTGCGCAGGCCATCGGCCCGTCTGGCGGAGGTGGACGCATTGTTTCCGCTGGATCTGGGGGGCTATGCCTCGGCCGAGGCGCAGGTGGCCGCTTTGGCGGACGATATTGCCTACCACGGGCATGATCTGGACGATGGGGTTAAATCCGGCCTGCTCGCACTGGATGATCTGGTGGATGTGCCCCTAGTGGGGCAGGCACTGGCCGAAGCCCGCGCACTGGCAGCCGACCTGCCCACATCGGACACCCGCACCCACCAGCGTATCCGCCACGAAATGGTGCGCCGCGTCATTCATGCGCTGGTAACCGACGTGCTGGTCTGCACGCGCGCACGGCTGGCTGATCTGGCCCCACGCAGTGTGGAGGATATTCGTGCAGCCAATGCTCCGGTCGTGGCCTTTGGCCCGGCCATGGAGGAGGCCAACAAGGGTATTCGCAAATTCCTGTTCGCCAAGCTTTACAGGCACTGGCGGGTCAACCGCATGACCCACAAGGCCCGCCACGTAACGGGGGAACTGTTCACCACCCTTACGGAGTCGCCCAACCTGTTGCCAGCCGAATGGCAGCAGCATCTGGGGGATAAAGATAAGGCGGCCGTGCACCGCACCGTGGCGGATTACGTGGCTTCCATGACCGATCGCTACGCCATGGAAGAACATAGGCGGTTGACGGACCTGTCCGTTGCAGGCTGATAAACGCGTTTGCTGCACCAATTACGGGGTTGAGTGGTCCATGTCCGAGTGTGTTTTCCAGCGTTATCGTCATCATGTTCTGGCCGTTGTGCGGGAACTGTTGCCCGACGTGGCGGAAGAAACGCTGGCCCGCGTGGAGTTGACCCCCACGCGTGACCCCGCCCATGGGGATATGGCCACAAATGCGGCCCTGCTGCTGGCCAAGGCCGCGCGCCGCAAACCGGCCGATATTGCCGCCGACCTTGTGGCTGCCTTGCAGAAGGTGGAAGGCATAGCCGCCGTGGCCGCTGCCGGGCCGGGTTTTGTCAACATTACCCTGCACCCCGGCGTACTGCGTGCCGTGCTGCCCGTGGTGCTGAGTGTGGGCGAGACCTATGGCCAGTCGCAGGCGGGCCGTGGTGTGCGGGTGAATGTGGAATATGTGTCCGCCAACCCCACTGGCCCCATGCATGTCGGCCATTGCCGTGGCGCCGTGGTGGGCGATGCTCTGGCCAACCTTATGGCCAAGGCCGGGTTTGATGTGACCAAGGAATTCTACATCAACGACGCGGGTAATCAGGTCAAGGCGCTGGCATGGGCGGCTTACTGGCGTTACCTGCAGGTGCTGGGCACCACAATGGCGCAGGACGACTTTTCGGGCCTGGCCCCCGGTGGTCTACAGTATCAGGGTGAATACCTTATTCCCGTGGGCGAGGCGCTGGCGGCGGAGTTTGGCAACAAACTGGCCGAGGTGGGTGTGGATGGCACCCCCATGCCCGCCCCGGACGCCACATGGCTGGAGACCGTGCGCGGCTTTGCCGTGACCCACATGCTCAGTGCGATCAAGGAAGACCTTGCAGCCCTTGGCGTACACCATGATGTATTCTCGTCCGAGGCGGACGTGCTGGCCCGTGGCGTGACCGATGCGGCCATAGACCAGCTTGCCAAGGCCGACCTGCTCTACAATGGCGTGCTGGAACCCCCCAAAGGCAAACTGCCAGATGACTGGGAAGAGCGCGAACAGCTCCTGTTCCGCTCCACCAGCTTTGGGGATGACGTGGACCGCCCGCTGCGTAAGTCAGACGGCACAAACACCTATTTTGCCAACGACATTGGTTACCACATGGACAAGGTGGCCCGTGGCGCGCAGGTCATGATTGATGTGTGGGGGGCAGACCACGGCGGTTACGTCAAACGCATGAAGGCCGCCGTAAAGGCCCTTACGGGCGATACCGTGCCGCTGGAAGTGCTGCTCTGCCAGATTGTGCATATTCTGCGTGATGGCCAGCCGGTCAAAATGTCCAAGCGAGCTGGGACGTTTGTCACCCTGCGTGACCTGATTGACGAAGTCGGGCGGGATGCAGTGCGCTTTACCATGCTCACCCGCAAAAGCGACGCCCAGATGGAGTTTGACCTCGATCTGGTCGTGGCCCAGCAGCGCGACAATCCCGTGTTTTACGTGCAGTACGCCCATGCCCGCTGCCGCTCCGTGTTACGGAGTGCGGCGGAGGAAGGGGCATATGGTGCTGTGGATAACGCAGGTCTTGCCAGTGCCACGCTGGACAGCCTGAACTCGGACGCGGAAATGGCTCTGGTGCGCCGTCTGGCCGAATGGCCCCGTATGGTGGAGGCCGCAGCCCTTGCGCGTGAGCCGCACCGTATTGCGTTCTATCTGGCCGAACTGGCGGGCGATTTTCATGCGCTATGGAACCGTGGGCGCGATGATGCGTCCCTGAGGTTCTTACAATCTGGCGCGGTGGAGGCCACGCGGGCGCGTCTGGCCCTTGTTGCGGCCACGGCAACCGTTATCCGCTCCGGCCTTGCGGTCATGGGTGTGGACCCGGTGGAGGAAATGCGCTGATGAGCGAAGATGATCGCCCCAGTTCCACGGTAGAAGAGCGTATCAGCCGTGCGCGTGAGCGCATGAGCATGGATTATGACGACAAACCCGCGCCACGCTCCACAACGGGCAACAAACTGGCGGCTGGTAATAAGCTGATGGACCTGCTCACCAGCTTTTTGGGGAGTGAGTCCGGTACGCGGCGGCTGGCCTATGGTGCCGCCGGGTTGGGTGGTCTGCTGGTGCTGGGTATTGGCGGCTGGGCGGTGCTGGGGCACCACCAGAGCGGTATTCCCGTTATGGGGCCGCCGCCTGTTGCCATGCGCACCAAGCCGGTTGATCCGGGCGGCATGCAGCTTGATACGCTGGCCCTACCCGAGGCGGATGCAAACCAGCAGGGCCACCCCGTACCCGCGCCCGAAAAACCCAACCCCGCCGCCCTTGCCGCCCAGTATGGCGGCCAGCCCGCACCCGCTGGGGCTGGTGGCCCTGCTACGGGCGATGCCCCGGGGCCGCTCCCTGCCACAGGTGCCGCCGCTCCCGCAGCCGCCACACCGGCCCCCACCACGCAGGACGTGGCACAGGCCGATGGCGCGGCCCTCAAACCCGTGCCTTCCGACGCCCTGCCCGCGCAGGCAACTGCACCAGCGGATGCCACAGCACCCGAACCGCTGAAGGAAGCCCCCATTCCCACGGATGATGCTTCCGATGGGGAGGAGGAAGCCGCACCGGCCCCCAAGGCCGCAGCCAAAAAAGCCGCCACGGCACCACGGGGCACAGCGGGCAAATATCAGGTCCAGCTTGCCGCCCTGCAAACCGAGGCGGAAGCGCAAAAGGAATGGGCACGGCTGAAAACCCGTTACCCAACTCTGTTTGGCGATGTGACCCCGGCCTTTGTCCGCACCGAGCAGAACAACGCCACATTCTACCGCCTGCGGGTGCTGGGCTTTGGCGCTGTGGCGGATGCAAAGGACTTCTGCTCCTCCGTGCGTGAGCGCGGCATGGCCTGCATGGTGGTGCGTCCCTGACGCCCCGCCAGTGGAACGCCTGATGGAAGCTGAACTAACACGTCCGGCGGGGGCGGGCACGCAGCCACTCCCCGCCACACCCACAGACCAGACCGCCCCCCTACCACGGGATGATGCGGAGGACCATGTGCCGCGCGTGCCGCTTTTGCGGCTGGAGGGGTTTGAAGGGCCGATGGACCTTCTGCTCGATCTGGCGCGGGCGCAAAAGGTGGATCTTGCGCGTATTTCCATCCTGCAACTGGTGGAACAGTATCTGGCGGTGGTGGAAAGTGCCCGCCGCGTAAGGCTGGAACTGGCAGCAGACTGGCTGGTCATGGCGGCGTGGCTGGCGTGGCTCAAGTCCCGCCTGCTGCTGCCTGCTGATGATGAACTGGCCATGGAGGGGGAGGAAGCCGCCGAACTGTTGCAGGAGCGGCTGATCGAGCTTTCCTGCATGGGGGAGCTTGCCCGCTGGCTGGAGGCCCGGCCCCGGCTGGGGCGGGATGTGTTTGCCCGTGGCCTGCCCGAAAATCTGGTGGAGGTGGACCGCTCCGGTCTGGCGCTGGATATGCCCCAGCTCATGCGGGCATACCTTGCCGCCGTAAGGCGCACCGCGCGCAGGCGCATTTATGCCCCCCGCACCATCCGGTTCTGGACCGTGCAGGACGCGCTGAGCAGACTGACCCGCCTGCTGGGCGAAACCCCGCCGGGCTGGAGCACGCTGGACGCTTTTCTGCCCGACAGCCTGCCCGGACAGATGGAGGGCGAGGATGCCCAGCGCCAACGCCGTGCAGCCATGGCGGGTACCCTGATCGCAGGGCTGGAACTGGCCAAGACCGGGCGGCTGGAACTCCGGCAGGACGAAATCTTTGGCCAGATCATGCTCCGCCCGCATGAGCAGACGCACGATACGGACCAACCGCAGCAGGAGGCGGACAACACCGTGCAGCCCCAGGCGGATGGCAGCGTGGCCCGACCCAGGACAGAAAAAAGGCAGGACAACAACGCGTGACCAGCACTCCAGCCCCCATACCCGTGCCAGATGAGGCCGTAAGGCTGGCCGAAGCCCTTATTTTTGCCTCTACCGAACCGGTGAGTGCGCGCCGTCTGGCGGACCTGCTGGAAGACCGCCAGATCATGCCCACGGGTGAGGACGATCTGGGGGCTTTTGTCGCGGCGGTGCTGGCAGATCTTGTCCGCCGTTATGAGGGCAGGGGGGTTTTTCCCGTGGAGGTGGCGGGGGGCTGGCAGTTCCGTACCGCACCCGATCTGGCGCCCTTGCTGACCCGTGTGCTCGAACGCCCCCGGCGCCTCCCCCGCGCGGTCATGGAAACACTGGCCATTATTGCCTACCATCAGCCCTGCACCCGTGTGGAAATAGAGGAAATCCGCGGTGTCAGCCTTGGCCAGAACGTGCTGGATACCTTGATCGAGGCCGAGCTTATTGCCCCGCATGGCCGCAAGGAAGTGCCGGGCAGGCCGGTGCTGTGGGGCACAACCCCCGATTTTTTACGCCATTTTGGCCTGCGCGCTTTGTCCGACATGCCGCGCCGGGAAGAACTGATGGTTGATATTCCCCAAAACCCGGCCGAACTTGGGGGCGTGCAGTCGGCCATAACCTTCAAGGCTGCCGAGGAAGAGGGCGAGGATACCCAACCCCATGCCCCCGATGTAGCCGAACCCACGCCCGATGCGCACGCTCCCGGCAGCCCGGCGGATGGGCTGGTTGCACAGGTTGCGGTTCCCGCCCCCGATGGTCCGTGATAGAGATGCACGCGCTACCTGTGTTGCAGGGCTGTGTGGTGGGTTGCACGGAGTGGGCGTGAACGGGGCTTGTTATGTTTGATTTTGCATGGTCGGAATTCGCCCTGATCGGCGCGGTGGCCCTCATTGTTATTGGCCCCAAGGATTTGCCGGTGGCTATTCGCGGGCTTGCAAAAGGCATTAAAAAAGCCCGCGCACTGGCCAGTGAGTTCCAGTCCCACCTTGATGAGGTGGTGCGTGAGGCTGACCTGTCGGAGGTCAGCGAGCATGTGCGTGACCTGAAAAATCTGAACGTGCGCGGCCGGATCATGAAGGCGCTGGATGGGGATGGCAGCCTGAGCAAGGCCGTATCCGCCCCTCCGGTGGCCGAACGGTTTGTACCGTCCGGCCCCAGAGCGCTTGATGCCATGCCCCGCTCATCCAGCCCTGCGCCAACAACGCCAGATTATGCCGCCGGACATATGGGGAGCACATCTTACGGTTCCGCCCCCGCGTGGCAGGATGACACACTGGATCGGCAGGTGGAGAGCGCTCCCCCCGAACTCCCCCCCGTTATCGTCCGTCGTATCCTGCGTGAGCAGGACCGGCTCCACCCCCCCGCCATTGTGCCGCCTGTGCGGCTTATGCATGCGGGCCATCGTGTGGCTCCGGGTGTTATTCCCGCTCCGGGCGGGGTGGTTGGCAATGGGGGGAACGGCATGCCTCCGGCCACCCAGCCCTTATCCCCCGTTCCAGCGGACCGTGTGGAGCCAGAGGTGGAGCAAAGCACGCCCGCTCCAGCGCAGACCGACCCGGCCAGTGCGCCAGCTTTGCCCGAGGGAGCGGATAACGCAGCACAACCCGGCACGACCACACATGGAACAGGCAGCACGGCGGCGGACCAGCAGGCATGAGCGATAACGCACCTAATCAGGAAGACCCGATCCACGACCAGCCCATGCCGTTGCTGGAGCATCTGCTGGAGCTGCGCCGCCGCCTGCTATGGTCGGGGGCTGCGTTTATTGTGTGCTTTGCCCTGTGCTACCATTACGCGGGCGATATTTACCTGTTTTTAGCCCGGCCTTTAGGCGAGATCATGCGCCAGCGCGGCGAGCAGCCCCACCTGATCTACACGGCTCTGTACGAGGCATTTTTTACCTATATCCGTGTGGCGTTGTTTGGGGCTGCGTTCCTGTCCTTCCCCATTGTGGCCATTCAGGCGTGGATGTTTATTGCGCCGGGGCTGTACAGGTCGGAAAAGCGGGCGTTTGCACCGTTCCTTGTGGCAACGCCCGTGCTGTTCGTGGCCGGGGCTGCTTTGGCGTATTACTTTATTTTTCCCGTGGCATGGCGGTTTTTCGTGTCGTTCCAGACACCGGGTGCGGGGGGCGATCAGGTGCAGATCGAACTTCAGGCCAAGGTGTCGGAATATCTGTCTCTGGTCATGAAGATGATCATGGCGTTTGGCATTGCCTTTGAGCTGCCTGTGGTGCTCAGCCTGCTGGCGCGTGTGGGTATTGTAACTTCCGCCATGCTGCGCAAGTTCCGCCGCTACGCCATTGTGGGGGCCTTTGTGCTGGGGGCTATTTTTATGCCGCCCGACCCCATTACTCAGTTTGGTCTGGCTGTGCCGCTTGTGCTGCTTTACGAAATTTCCATTCTGTGCGCCCGCGTAATCGAGCCCAAACGGCCGGTGGCGGATACGCCAGACCCTACGACCAACCCCGAGCAGGAGGTTCCCTGATCCATGCATGACATCCGCGCCCTAAGAGCCGACCCCACCGCGTTTGATGCCGATCTGGCCCGCAGGGGCATGGCCCCCGTATCTGCGCAGTTGCTCGCATGGGATGAGGAAAAACGGCAGGCCCAGACCCAGTTGCAGGACAAGCAGACCCGCAGCAAAACGCTGGCGCGTGAGATCGGGACCCTTAAACGCACAGGAGGAGACACCGCAGGGCTGGAAGCCGAGGGGACCTGCCTGCGCATGGACATGGAAGGGCTGAAGGAAAAAGTGGACACTCTGGGTAACCAGACCACAACCCTGCTGGCCACCCTGCCCAACAGGCTGGATGCAACCGTGCCCGATGGACCGGACGAGAGTGCAAATGTGGTGGTGCACACATGGGGCACCCAACCTGTTTTTGCCTTTACCCCCAAACAGCATTTTGAGCTGGGCGAGGCACTGGGCCAGATGGATTTTGCCACGGCGGCCAAGCTGTCCGGTTCGCGTTTTGTGGTGCTGCGTGGCGGGCTGGCACGGCTGGAACGCGCTCTGGGCCAGTTCATGCTCGACCTGCACGGGACCGAGCATGGCTATGTGGAAATGCAGGTGCCCGTGCTGGTGAATGATGACGCCATGTATGGCACGGACAAACTGCCTAAATTTGCCGACCAGTCCTTTAGAACCGAGGATGGCCGCTGGCTTGTGCCCACAGCCGAGGTGCCGCTGACGGCCTCTGTTGCGGGGGATATTGTGGACGGTGCGGCCTTGCCCATGCGTATGACAGCACTCAGCCAGTGCTTCCGTAGCGAGGCCGGGGCATCGGGGCGGGATGTGCGCGGCATGTTGCGCCAGCACCAGTTTGAAAAAGTGGAAATGGTGAGTGTCATCGCCCCCGAGGAGAGCGATGCCGAGCACGAGCGCATGACCCGCTGTGCCGAGGCCGTGCTGGAAAAACTGAACATTCCCTACCGTCGTATGCTGCTGTGTGCCGGGGATACGGGCTTTGGGGCTGCCAAAACATTCGATCTTGAGGCATGGCTGCCGGGGCAGGATGCATGGCGTGAAATTTCATCATGCTCCAACACGCGTGACTTTCAGGCCCGGCGTATGAACGCGCGTTACCGTGCGCAGGCAGGGGGGAATCCGGCCTTTGTGCATACTCTTAACGGGTCGGGTCTGGCTGTGGGCCGGACCCTGATTGCGGTCATGGAAAACTACCAGAACGAGGATGGCTCCATAACCGTGCCGGAGGTCCTGCGCCCGTATATGGGTGGTCTTGCGCGCATTGCTTAAGCTCTGGCGCGCAGCCCCCGGCCGGGGCATGGGGGCATGACCCAGCAGCCATTGCTGTTACTGGGCATTGCCATTGTGGCGGAGGTTATTGGCACGGCCTGCCTTGCGGCCTCGCAGGGGTTTGCGCGTTGGGTGCCTGCTGCGATCAGCCTGCTGGCGTATGGGTGCGCGTTTTACCTTTTGTCCATTCCGCTCAAAACCATGCCAGCGGGTGTGGTTTACGCGTTGTGGTCGGGGGTTGGCATTGTGCTGATCTCGCTTATCGGCGCGGTGTTTTTAAAGCAGACGCTCGATGCCCCGGCCATTGCGGGTATTGCCCTTATTCTGGCCGGGGTTCTGGTGATTAACCTGTTCTCTTCCGCCACGCATTAAGGGGCCTCCATTGGGCCTGCCCCCGTGCGGTTATGAGGTCGCGGGGTATTAGGCCCATGCAGGTGGAGCCAGCGCAAACCGCTTTATGGTGTGGGGGTTATGGTGCTGATCACCAGCCCCGATGTCAGAATCTGGGGGAGCACCACGGCGTCCCCTTTTGCGGGTACAAACAGATAAAACGGCACGCCATCACGCCCGTGCGCATGCAAAAACGCGGTTATGGCCGGGTCGCGGCGCGTCCAGTCCCCGCGCAGGGTGGTCACACCATAACGGGCCATGGCGGCCTGCGTTGGCGCGGTGTTCAGGGCTACGCGTTCGTTTACAAGGCAGGTAATGCACCATGCCGCCGTCATATCCACAAATACGGGTTTGCCTTGAGCGTGTAGGGTGTTCAGCCGCTGAAGTGAGAAAACCTCGGTCCCGGCGGGCAGGTCCGTATGTGTGTCTGGCTGCTGTGCTGCTTGTTGCCGCAGGGCGGGCAGCAGCGCCATTGCCCCCAACAGCCCGAGCAGGGCCACGCCATACAGGGCCGTGCAACTCCGGCTGTGGCCCGCAAGGCGCTGGCGCTTTTGGGCAATACCGTAAACCCACGCGGCAAAAGCCAGAAACACCATGCCCGAGCAGAGCAGTAGCGCCGTGGTGGCCCCGCCTTCCACCGTGGCAACCCAGAGCAGCCACACACAGGTGCCCAGCAGGGGGAAGGCCAGAAACTGGCGTAAATAATCCATCCATGCGCCGGGCCGTGGCAGGCGGCTGGCCAGTGCGGGGCTAAAAGCCAGAACAACGTAAGGGGCTGCCAGCCCAACGCCAAGGGCTGCAAAAACCACCAGCCCGGTCAGTGGCGGGCCAGCCAGTGCCCCGGCAATGGCTACCCCCATGAACGGCGCGGTACAGGGGGAGGCCACGGCCACCGCCAGCAGGCCGGTCAGCACATCATGCGCAAGCCCGTGCTTCTGGGGGCTGCCTGCCCCAAGTGCTGGAGGCAAAAAAGCAAACACGTCCAGCAGGTTAAGCGCCATGGCAAACAGTAGCCACGTGATCATGCTCACAAACACGGTGGACTGGAACTGGAACCCCCAGCCCGTAGCACTCCCCCCAAGCCGCAACCCCATGACCAGCGCGCCAAGAGCCGTAAAGCCCACAATAACCCCGCCTGCGTAGGCTATTGCGCTGTGTTTTTGGTGTTTGCGTTCGCTCAGTCCCATGCGGGCCACGGCAAGGGCTTTCATGGCCAGAATGGGAAAAACACAGGGCATCAGGTTCAGCACCAGTCCGCCAAGCAGACCGAGTGCAATAAAGCGCAGCAGATCCGCTGTGCGACTGGTTCCTCCTGCCGTGGCGCGATCTGCGCTTGTGTCTGTGGCAGGCCCGTCCGGTTCAGGGGTGGCGGTCATGGTGCCTGCGAGCGCGTTCTGCTCTGTGGTAGGCGCTGTGGTGGTTTGGGGCGTTGCCACGGGCAAGGCCGCGGCGGCGGAGGGAACTGGCTCCCGGTCAGATGCTTGGCCAGATGCCTTGCCAGATGCAGCAGCAGTGGGGGCTGGTTGCGGGGTGGTGTGCACGCTCAGGGCGCGCTCGGCCCCATCGGGGTCACGCAGGACCAGAATACCGTCAACTGGTTTGTTCGGGGCAAAATCCGCCATGGGCTGAAGGCGTAGAGACAGGCCATCAGCATCAAATGTCAGTGCCTGTGGTGCGGCTTCGGCAATCTGGCCGCGTGCTTCGGGCATGAACCACGCATTGGCTACGGATTGCCTGTTCAGTTCGGGGGCCTGCACATGCAGCACCCCCGCCGGGGTGAGTGTGATCGGGTAGGGTGAGGGCACAGGTGTATGCTGTGCCGCCTGCACAAACAGGGATGCCTGAGCGGAGGCCAGCGGTGCTCCTGTGGGCAGGGTCAGGGTAAAGGTGCCGTCCTCTGGAATGCAGGACTGCTCGCAGACAAGCCAACTGGCCTGTGCGTTAAGGCTGACCTGCCCATGCGCGTCTGGCGTGCCGGGTTGCAGGTGCACCGTAACCGGCAGCACAACATCACCCGTATAGGCGTAAGACATAAGGGAGGCGTCCCTTATGCGTTGCGGTGTGGGCCACGTAATGGCTCCGGCGGTGCCCTGTAGCGCGCCAGATGCCGTTACGCTCAGGCTGGCGGGGTCTCCCGCATCTCCGGGGTTGAGCCAGTATGTGTGCCAGCCGGGCCGGAGTTGCAGGCGCAGGGCAACGTGCAGGGGTGTGCTGGCGCTGGCGGTGCTGGAATCCGTTATCAGGCTGGCAGTGCTGTGGGGGCTGACCAGCGGCGCGCTTTCCGCAGCACTCGCCCCATGGAGCGGCACGGTTGCGCAGGCCATGACCCCGGCCAGTAGCCAGCCCAGCCCGGGTCCGCGTGGTAGCATGGTCCTGTGCGCATGGGCGGACAATAGGCGGACAGGGGGTTGCTGGCCCGTGGGGCTGGGTGGCAGGGAGGCGGAGCGGGCAGGGCGGCGCATCAATGTCAGCTTTCAACACGGGGCAGGGCTAAAAGCAGCAGCATACGCAAAGCCCGCGTATGAGGGAAATGGATCGTGTGCCCCGTACCAGTTTTAATGCCCGGAGTCGGCCTGTGCACCGGGCTGGAGCACAAACAGGCGCGAGCAGTAAGGGCAGACCGTCTGGTGGTCACCAATTTTCAGCCAGACGCGCGGGTGCCCCAACTGGCCCAGCCCGCCATCACACGCAATTTTACGCTGGTCCACCAGAATGGTTTCCACATGGCCCAGACGGGGACGGGGGATGGGATTTGCCGGTTGGATAAGCATGGGTTCAAAAGCCTTGTATCAGGTTGGCATGCACGGATATGGCGCAAAGTCTGGGGGGATGATACGCATTGTCACCGTGGTTGTGCAGCAGGCATCTTTTCCCATACGCGTGAGCAAAGGCTTACGCCGCCGCTGGAGCAGGGTTTTGCCCCTGTTCGGGTGTGCGCTGGTGGTGCTTGCAGGCTGTGCCAGCAGGCCTCCGCCAGCCCCCGTGCCTCCTCCACGCTATGCTGCTGCAGCCCGCCTTATCCCGCCCGATGGGGTGCTGACGTTGCGTGACGGCGCGGCCATGCCTGTCCGCATCTGGCAGGCTCAGGGGCAGGAGCGGGCCGTGGTGCTGGCCCTGCATGGGTTTAATGACAGCCGTGACGCATGGGAATATTCCGCTCCCACGTTGGCAGGGCAGGGGATTACGCTCATTGCCCCGGACATACGCGGGTTTGGTGGTGCCCCCATGCGGGGTGGCTGGGCAGGTGCTACCCAACTGGTGGCCGATGCGCGGGAGGAGATCGCCCAGATACGGCGCGACCACCCCGGCGTGCCGCTGTACCTTATGGGGGAGAGCATGGGCGGTTCTGTTCTTATGCTGCTTATGGCCGGGCCGGATGCTCCAAGTGTGGCGGGGACCATACTGCTCGCTCCCGCTGTGTGGGACCTTGGGGGTGGGGCGGATATTCCGCTGGATATTCTGGCAACGTTTTTCCCCCAATATCTGGTTACCGGGCGGGAACTACCGGTGCATGTGGTGGCGAGCGATAACCCCGCAGCCCTGATCCGCCTGTATTATAACCCGCTGACCTTGCGCCAGACCCGGCTGGAGGCCCTGCGCGGGCTGGTCATGCTCATGCGCCGCGCAGCCCGCGTTGGAGCGGACCTGCATGGCCCGGTTCTGTGCCTTTATGGCGATCAGGACCAGCTTGTGCCGCCACAGGCCATGGTGCGTGTATGGCAGGAGGTCCCACCCAATGTCCGGCTGGATCTTATAACCGGGGGGCACCACCTTTTGCTGCGAGACCGGCGTGGCGCTCTTGCCCTGAATGACATTGCAAGCTGGATCACCCAGCCCGAGCGTTTTTTGCCATCTGGGGGGGATGTGGCATCCGCCGTGTGGCTGGCGCAGCACAGTGGTGCGCGCGGGCTGGGCCATAATGACCCGGCATGGTTCCTGCCCGCCCGACTGGATGGTGCTGCTCCGCCATAGGTGCGTATGCCCCCGTATCGGGCGGTCTGGCCCTGTGCTGGCGGCTTGGGATGGGTATGAAAGATAAAGGCTTGGCAACGCCCCCTGCTTTAGGTTAGGAGAAGGGCCAACGGACCCGTAGCTCAGCTGGATAGAGCGTTGCCCTCCGAAGGCAAAGGTCACGCGTTCGAATCGCGTCGGGTCCACCAATCCAATTTATAATTCAAAGCAGATTTTCTGCGGCTTTGCGCTTGAGGTTGGCTCCCCTCTCTGTGGTTGCAGGGTTTGCCTCCCGCTTTGCCATACCCCCGTTTGTTCATTGTGGTGGCGGCGGAGCATGCATGGCCACGAGTCCTGATTTCCATGGTGCTGGCTCTGGTCAGGCGTAATGTGCTCGGCTTTTGTCTGTTACATTGTGGGTGTCGTATTTTTTGCTGGCCGGGCGCGCAAAAAAAGGCCGTCGTGCAGTGCATTGTCATTTTTTACCGTTAAAAAAATGACCTGTGCTGAATATGGTAATTTTGTATAGCCCTCTTCATCTTCCCAAAATATTATCATAGAATATTTTTTGCAGTGATTTGATCTGGAGATATTTATGCAAATAAATACTAAAGCAGCAATTGCCATGACAGGACTTCTGTCTTTGTCCGCTTGTGCCGAAACACCTATGGGCCCGACAGTTCAGGTCCTGCCCGCTCCGGGCAAGGATTATAATGTTTTTGTGCAAGAACAGCAGTTCTGTCGCACACAGGCCGCCGCCGCCGTTAACGGGCAGGCGGAACACCAGAACCACAAGGCTATTTATGGCGCTCTGGCAACAACAGCGCTGGGTGCTGGTCTGGGTGCTGCTGCTGGTGGTGGCACAGGTGCAGGCATTGGTGCCGCGGCTGGCGCACTAGGTGGTGCGGGAGGCGGGGGGCTTTATTCCCAGAGCCAGCAGGGTGGCATACAGACCCAGTATGATAACGCGTATGTTCAATGTATGATTACGTACCATAACGTATTGCCCGGTTATAATAACCCGCAGCAGGGCTCCGGGCATGGTACAGCCAAACGTAGGGCTGTTCATCATACTCAGGCGGCACCGCATAATACAACGGCACAGCCAACGGCTCCGGCTGGTCAGGCCTCTGCCCCGATTGAGCTGGACTAGCTCCAGAACGCACATGGGGGCAGGCCTGTTATTAGGCCTGCCCCCATGTGCTGTAACTTGGCGCAGTGTTCAGTCAACCGTAACGGTTGCATGGGTGCGCGCAATAAAACTATCCAGACTGGAAAATGCCGGATTGAATAGCGAACTATAAGGAAAGCGTGCTTGCATGATGGGCAAGGGCTCTTCCAGTTGCGTGACAATCTTCAAAGTACCACCTTGCTCGCCCCACCGTGTAAAGGGCGTTGCGTTATCAGGCAGTGTCCGATTTTGTGGGAACGGTGAATCGGGAATGGCCTGCAAACGCTGGGCAATGCCTTTATCGTCGAACTGAATGTTCGCACTCTGCAATTTGATGCTCGCAAACTGTTGCGCCATCTGCATGAGCGAAACCAGATTGAAACCACCACCCTGCACAACGGATGTCATGCCGTTGAGGAATGTACTGGGCACATCCGCCAGATCAAAACTGACATTCCATCCGCCCAACTGAACAAAATCAGCGCTGGATTTAACCGCAAGTTTCCGATCCGACAGGTTGTAGGACAACGCAAGATCGCCCGTGATCGTGGAATACCCCAACCCTCTGAGTCTTGTGTCAGACAGGCCAGCAGCCGTTAACGCGCCAGCTTGTTCCGTAGAACATTCAATATGGCTGGCGGAAAGACTGAGTGCGCTGGGTAATGTCTGCGATGAAGACAAACCACCAATGGCAATAGAGGCAACTTTGATGGGCTGTGTATCATTGTCGGAAAGGCGAATATTCACGTCATATATCGTGACATTGCCAAAGGGGGATGCGCTGACTGAACCATACTTTACGTAGGGTGCCAGTTCCGCCAGTTCCAGAAAATCATGCAGTTTCTGGTTTGCAATACGGCTGGCCTCGTGGCAGCCCGCTACCCAGCCAATGCCCGCCAGAATAACCACACCCGCGCCCGAAGCCACGATCAGGGTGCGATAGCGCGCCCACAGGCCAGACCGCTTTGCGGGGTCTGCCATGGTGGCTCCTGCTTCGTGCAGGGTGTCTGCGCCATGGTGTAGCACCCGGCCCGCAAACTGGCTGACCTGCCCGGCAGCAACTGCGCCCGAAGCCTTGAGGCGTGGACCATGTTCCGCCCACAGGGCGCTGGCCATCTGCTGCACGCTCTGCTCGGCATTTGTGGCGGTGCCCATGCCCGGCGTTGCCGAAGGCACACTGCCATCCGCCTGCGCCAGCTTGCCCGGAGGAGCAAGTGTGGACAAAGGTGGGAGCAAAAGTTTGGGGTCCGGCTTTCCGCGCGCCAGTGGCGCTGTGCCGTGTTTGCCAGACTGCATGACCTGCCCTCAGGATGCGGAAGAGGAAGGGGAGGAAGAGCGCGCGGCGGAAATGGTATTCTCACGCTGCCATGCCAGTTCGTCCCTGATCATGAAAACAACCAGTGTCAGTTCGCTGGATACGCGTGCAAAAACTATACCAACCACGGTCACGATCAGCCCCGCGAGCGAGCCGGCAATCAGACCGCCAAGGGTGGCAAGGGTGGGGGAGGATCCCGTAATCTGCGCAATGGCAACGGATCTGTTTAAAATGGTCAGGAAAATGCCAAAGCCACTCAAAAAACAGAAAAACACGCCAACATAAAAGAAGAATTTGATGAATTTTGGCGTAATCAAGGAGTCAAATGTCAAAAGGGATTTCATGGTCCTGATCCTGAAAGTAAAGGTATGGCCTGAAGAGTTAAAGAAAACTGACTGTTAAAGACCCACCTGTTAGGGTTTGTGGGTCATTTCCGTTTGCAGCGCGCTAAGCAGGGCCTGCGGGTCTTCCGCGTCGTGGCATTCGTCCTGAGTGCAGGCATGGATAAACTGGACGGACATCTCCGCTGGAGGAAAGTTGCCCGCGTTGGGAATATTCACCAATCCGCGCACAACGTACCATGTGCCAGAAGACAGGGCAGGCTGGTCTTCGGGCACAGTCAGGTTGAGTTGGCCCGGCCATTTGGTCGGCACCTGTTTGCGCCCGCTGCCATCAGCCTGCACAAGCAGGATGGTCTGTGCGGGCTGTTTGTTGATGGCTATGCGCATGCGCACATTACGCATTGTATCAAGCTCCGGCAGACCGAAGTCGCCCGTGCCTTGCCCAACCCACATGGCAAGCTTTTCCGAGCGGTTGGCGCTTTGCACATGTTCGGCCAGCATGCGCAGGCTTTCCGCTCTTTTTTGTGCGGCTTCCCTGGCAATCCGGGCAGCTTTTTCCGCTTCCTGCGCCTTGCGCATGGCGGCCAGCGCTTCTGGCCCAATATCGGCCAGCAGGGTTGCCTTGTCGGGCGCTGCGTAGATTTTAATATCGCTCAGTTCGGCGGGCAGGGGGGTGGAGCTTGTGGTCGTCAACCCGGTGAGCAGTTCGGGAGCGACATGGAATGTCATGCTGACCGGAACAGCCCGGTCGATATATCCGTAGCGTGTGCGCTGTTTGAGAAACTGCTCGGCCTGAGCGCTTGTCATGGCGACCCGGAAGGTCTGGTTGTTGTCCCCCAGATTGAAGGACACGCGATCAGGCAGTTGTGCTGCGGACATATCGCACTGGCTGGAAACGGTCAGGACGTTGCCGCTCAGAACGATGGGGAAGGAGGATTGGGCAAAATCATACTCACCCAGACGCAGGATCAGGTTAGCCAGCAGATTGCCAGCCTCCATCTGCTGGCTGACATGTGCCAGATCGGTTTTTGCCTGCTGCTCCACATCATGCATGCGGAATTCATTGCCGTATGCGGCATTGAATTCGCGGCCCATGAAGTGCCTTGCCCAGCAGGCCTGCACCGCCGGATTGTCCAGTAGCGTCGGGTTCTGGTGGGCCAGATAGGCCAGCAGGCCCATATAGCCTTCAGGTATGGCAACGGGCTGCATTGCTACGGGCTGGGCAGGTGCTGCTGTGGAGGGGGATTCCGGAGCAGGGGTTGCGGCCACTGCTGGAGGGGCGGCTACGCTAAACTGCCAGTTTGCATCGCGCTTTGCATGCAGGTGGCGGATATCCGCACCGTTTTGCAGAATGGCAACATCAACCGACTGAACCGCCGCACACTGGCTGTCTGTTGAGAGTTTGCCACCCAATGCGTTTGCCAGCTTGATCTGCTGTTCCGGTGTGTCCATTTCCAGACTTTGCGGAGTAATCTGCATTGTCAGGTGCAGATCGGTCGCGGCACATTGCGACGACGGGTCTGCAAAGTCGATCTCAACATTATGGTGCCGGGAATGCGCAAAAACTGCGGGTTCGGCCGCTACGGCATGTTCAGCAACAAAGGGCAGACCGGCAAGGCTCACCACGCCAGCATGGGCCAGAATCCGCCATGCCAAAAAAGACCCCGAGAACCTTGCCATCCAATGCTCCAATACCTTGCGGACTATAATACGTGGATAAAGCACAAAAGTAAGAATACTGCGTGAATATCGCTCTCAAATGTGCAGGGGAGAATAAAAATGTCTCTCGCTTCAATCCAGAAATCATTCCAACATATTGAATACCTTTCACTGATAGGCTTGCACAGTCAAGGAGGAAAACGGAAAATAATCGCGTGGATTGGTTGTGCTAAAGACTGTGTTTTACGCGGGTGCTGGAATACTGCGCAAAGTTAAAACAGGGGGGCGTGCCGGAGCCAGAGCATGCCCCAGACAGTATGCGCGTTATGGATTGCGGGTTGTGGTGCCATGCATGTGCCGCCCCCCCGCCGCCGGTAACAACCGTCGCCCTTACGCCCCTGCTCCGTGTGGTGCGGACAGGCTGTTTATTTTTAGCCATTCATGCCAGATTGGATGCGGTATTAAGGACGGCTTTTTACAAACGACGGATAAAAGGGTGCGGTAGTGGTGATGAAGCAGAGACTTTTTGGTGTGGCGTCCTGCCTGTTTGTTGCGTCGGCCGCTCTGTTCCTGTCCGCCGCCACGGCGCAGGCGGCTTCCACGCCCCGTTCCCCCTATGCCGCCAATGATGGTGAAAGCACGCTATGCGTGTCCGGCCCGGTTTATATTATTGATGTGCATGTGGTTGTGACAGTGAACGACGTGGAGCACACAATCAGCACCGCCGCGTCTGAAGTCTGTTCGGTCAATCCGGCCAATTTTTCCGATGTGGTGGTGCAGGGGCCGCCGCCACAGGCTGGCGCTCCGCTTGAAGTCAGCAAAAAAGTGGGGGTGGAAGGCACAATCCGCCTGAATGGTCGCACGGCTGTGCTGGAAACCAACGTTTACCTGCCAACCAAAGGTGGTAACGCTGCCCAGTGCGCCAACAGCCAACCCGGAGATGGAGGAGGTGCATGCAAGAGCAGTTCCCTCGGGGTCAACCTGTCCAAAACATGGATATTTGCGCGCAATACATGGCGTGATTTTTATGTAGGGCCGGATGATAACGGCAACCCGGTCAAGGTGCTTGTCCGTCTGTCCGATGGGCCGGTGAACTAACGCGCTGAGCGGGTGCGTAATACAAACAGACGGGTGCTGACATGACCAGTCCTCCCCCCGTTCTGGTCTGGTTCCGTGATGACCTGCGACTGGCCGACAACCTTGCCCTGACCAATGCCGTCCGCAGCGGTCAGCCGCTTATGTGCGTGTATGTGCGGCCTGCCGGTCCGGCCTGCACAACCGCGCTGGACTGGTGGCGGCTCCAGAGCGTTCAAGCACTGGATCAGGCCCTGTGTGCGCGTGGTGGCCGCCTGCATGTGTTTGCGGCCCATGCGGAGCAGCTTGTGCCCGAACTGGTGCGCTACAGCGGATGCACGCAGGTGTTCTGGAACCGCCGTTACGACCCGGCAGGCAAAGCCACGGATACCCAGATCAAGGCCCAGCTTAAACAGATGGGCGTGGAGGTACACAGCACCCCCGGCAATTTGCTGCATGAGCCGTGGACCGTGCGGAGCAAAACCGGGCAGCCTTTTCAGGTTTTTGGCGCGTTCTGGCGGGCGGCCTGTGCTGCGGCTCATTACCCGGCACCTCTGGCGGCACCGGCGGGTATGGTGTTTGCCCCCTGTACGGCCCAGCCCGCAGCACAGGTTCTACCCGATGTGGAGGTCGGGGAGCTGCCGTGCTGGGCAAAAGCCATGCAGCCCTACCATGCTTTTACGGAGCAGGATGCGCACGCCCAGTTGCAGGACTTTATTGCCCACGCCCTGCAAACCTACACGCAGGACAGGGATTTTCCCGATAAAGACGCAACATCCGAACTCTCGCCCTTTTTGCGCACGGGGCAGATTACACCGGGGCAGATATGGCATGCCGTGGCAGCAGCGGGCGTGCAGGGTGGGGGTGTTAAATTCCTGTCCGAAATCGGATGGCGGGAATTTGCATGGTCCTTGTTGTGGGAACATCCGGACCTGAACACACGCAACCTCAAGCCCGAGTTTGACACAATGCCCTGGCGGGTTGACCCCAAAGGGCTGGCGCGCTGGCAGCAGGGGCGCACAGGCTACCCGTTGGTGGATGCAGGCATGCGCCAGCTCTGGCAGACGGGGCTTATGCACAACAGGGTGCGCATGGTGGTGGCGTCTTTTCTGGTCAAACACCTGCTGATCGACTGGCGCGAGGGCGAGCGCTGGTTTGCCCACACTCTGGTGGATTACGACCCGGCCAGTAACCCCATGAACTGGCAGTGGAATGCGGGCACGGGGGTGGAATCCGCACCTTTTTTCCGGATTATGAACCCCATCCTGCAATCACAGAAGTTCGACCCCGATGGGGCCTATATCCGCACATGGGTGCCAGAGTTGGCGGGGCTGTCTGGCCCGGACATTCACACCCCATGGCAGGCGAGCCTGTTGCAGCCGACTGGCTACCCCAGCCCTATTGTGGAACACACGGTTGCGCGCGCGCGGGCTCTGGCTGCATGGAAAGCGCAAAAAAATGGTGGGGAAACCGGGGCATAGGCCGGGGCTTGCCAGGGTATGCCTTGTGCGGAGGGGGCAAACCTGTACCAGAAGGTAAGCAAATGCCTGATTTTTTTGAAAATTTGGAGAAGAAATCAATTTTTTTGACGGGTATCAAAGCTAACGGCTGCGGTTTGCGTTTGTAATTACAGGACAGAACAAACATGGAAGCAAAAATATGACCCGCGTTGCAGGAAAAGTAGCCATTGTTACAGGGGCAGCCAATGGTATTGGCAAGGCCACGGCAATTTTGCTGGCCAAGGAAGGCGCCAAGGTTGTTGTGGCCGATCTGCAGGAAGAGGCCGGACAGAACACGGTTGCCGAGATCAAGGCCGCCGGGGGGGATGCCCTGTTTGTCAAACTCAACGTGACACAGGAAGCAGACTGGCAGAACGCCGTAGCCGCGGCGGAAAAGACCTTTGGCAAGCTTGATGTTGCGGTCAACAATGCCGGTATTGCTTATAATGGCACAGTGGAAAGCACCAGTCTGGAAGACTGGCAGCGTGTGCAGTCCATTAACCTCAGCAGCGTGTTTCTGGGCACCAAATACGCGGTTGAAGCCATGAAAAAAGTCGGCAGTGGCTCCATTATCAACCTCTCTTCCATAGAAGGGCTGGTCGGGGACCCCACACTGGCCGCCTATAACGCCAGTAAGGGCGGTGTGCGCCTGTTCACCAAATCCGCGGCACTGCATTGTGCCAAGTCGGGCTACAAGATCCGGGTCAACTCCGTGCATCCGGGCTATATCTGGACCCCCATGGTGCAGGGCCTGACCAAGGATGCGGCAGAGGCACGGCAGAAGCTGGTGGACCTGCACCCGCTGGGCCATCTGGGGGAACCGAACGATATTGCTTACGGTATTCTGTATCTGGCGTCTGACGAATCCAAGTTCATGACCGGCAGCGAACTGGTGATTGATGGTGGTTACACCGCGCAGTAAGCGTTGCAGTCGGCCCCGGCATGGTACGTGCCGGGGTAGCGTTACAAAAAAAGCCTCCCGCAGAATGGTGCGGGAGGCTTTTTTACGTTCTGGCCCGGTGAGTGGGGGCGGGGCTTATGGCAGCGGGTGGGCTGCGTTCAGCGTGTTGCGCTCTTCCAGAACCTGACCCGGCTGCAAGGGCGTTGCGCGTGCGCTCTTGACCTCATCCGCCGTAAAGGCCGGGGCCGAGGCATCGCCCGACAGGGCGGAAACATAGGTGAGCAGGGCGGCAAGGTCTTCGTCCGACATGGCGGCCATGGAGGGCATGTAGCCCATGTAGGACATGCCGCCCGCCTTCAGGCTACCAGCCAGTCCGTTGAGCAGGACGTGCATGACGTAGGTTTTGCCCTCGGGGGTTGTGGCAATCTGGTTGATACGCCCTTTAAGCGGAGGGAACTGCCCGGGCACGCCGCCGCCGGTGCTCTGGTGGCACATGGCGCAGTGTGTTGCGAACAGTTGCGCACCATCGGCTGCTGCGTGTGCATTCCCTGCCAGGCCAGACAGGCCCGCAGTCGCTGCCAGCACAGCCAGAATGGTTTTTTTCATGAAAAGCTCCTGCTTAATCGTTCGGTTTGGCAACAATTATACACGGCTTTGGCAGTACCTCAACTCCCCTTGAGCGCAGGCCCGCATATGGGTGGGGCAGAGGATAAAGTTGCCGTCCGGCTGGCTTCCTGTCATTCAGGCGTCATGACGAAAGACAAGGACTTTGAGATTTTTCTGGCTACCGTGCCGGGGCTGGAATCCGTGTTGTGCGCGGAGGTGCGGCTTAAGGGGTTCAAACAGCCCGTGGCCGTGCCCGGCGGGGTGGTTATTCGCGGTGGCTGGCCAGAGGTCTGGCGTGCCAATCTGTGGGTGCGCGGGACCAGCCGGGTCCTTGCCCGCATTGCGTCTTTTCCCGTGGTGCATCTTTCCCAACTCGACAAGCGCGCATGCCGCGTACCTTGGGGGGATATCCTGCGGCCGGATGTGGCTTTTCGGGTGGAGGCAAGCTGCACGGCCTCACGCGTGTACCATGCCGGGGCTGCGGCCGAGCGTATTGGCAAGGCCATTACCCAAACGCTGGGTGCCACGCAGGCGGAGGATGCCCCCGTGCTGGTGCGTGCGCGCATTGAGCAGAATATTTGCACCCTGAGCGTGGATACATCGGGCGACCTGCTGCACCGGCGTGGTTACAAACAGGCCATTAACCGCGCCCCATTGCGTGAGACAATGGCTGCTCTGTTCCTGCGCCAGTGTGGCTATAACGGGCAGGAGCCTGTGCTGGACCCCATGTGTGGTTCCGGCACGTTTGTGATTGAGGCGGCCGAAATAGCGGCCCGCCTTAACCCCGGCCGTGCCCGCCATTTTGCGTTTGAACTGCTGGCTACGTTTGATGCACAGGCGTGGCAGACCATGCGTGCAGTCAAAAGTGAGCGCACGCCACAGGTCCGCTTTTACGGGAGCGACCGGGACGAAGGGGCCATAACCATGAGCCGCGCCAACGCTGAGCGTGCGGGTGTGCAGGACTACGTGACCTTCACGCAGGGCACAATCAGCGAGTTGCGGCCACCACCGGGGCCCGCGGGGCTGGTGATCGCCAATCCCCCCTATGGCACCCGTATAGGGGACAAACAGAGCCTGATCCTCCTTTACCGTGCGTTGGGGCAGACCGTGCTGACCCATTTTACCGGCTGGCGCGTGGGTATTGTCACCACCGAGGTCAAGCTGGCCCATGCAACCGGCCTGCCGTTTTTGCCGCCAGAAGCGCCGGTGCCCCATGGTGGGTTGCGTGTTTCGCTGTATCAGACCGCGCCGCTGCCATAGAGGCAGCAGGCTGGCGCGCAGGCTGGCACAGGCACCGTGGCATGCCGGGCATGCCGCACTCCCTCTTTATTTCGCTCTGCCTGCTTTATAAGAAGAGGGCTGATCAGCAGATATGTTCAGGTTGAGGTGCCAAAAGAATGAGCGTGACGTGGGGTGACTTTCAGGCCGTTGTGCAGTTATCGGCCGGTCTTAACGTGGCTATTCTCAGCTTTGTGGATATCAGCCTGCCCGCCATCAAGGAGCGGCGTCGGGTTTTTGCCAAAGCGCGGCAGGAGCTCGATATCCATCGTAAAAACCCACACAAACGCACCGAAGCCGAAATTAAGGAACACACGGCAGCAGTGGACGAGGTGGACCGCAAACTGTTTGACCTGTGGCGTGAGACATCAGCCTTTGAAAGTATTGAGGACTCCTTGCTCAAATCAACCGGAGTGCTCGGCTTTTGTGGCGCGGTGCTGAGCATTGGCCTGCTGTGGTACTCCGCCCTGCATTATGATGCACCCATCCTGTTTACCGGTGAGTTGCTGACCGTTATCTCGTTCGGCTCCCTTCTGGGGGCGTTTTTGATCAATTACTTCACCGCATCCAAGGCGTCCCAGTATGCCAAACGGTGCAACGATCTGCGCACCCACATGCGCTTGCATCTTTAGACACCTTAACTTGAAACAATAGTGCTCCACCCCGGACCTTTTTGTAGGTCAGGGGTGGATTACTTTAGAACTTCCACTGCATATCGGCTTTGATGCTGCTTTCAACAGACTGGTTGCCATACTGGCCAGTATAGGAAAGCCCGATTTTTATGCGGTCGGTCAGTCTGGCCGTCAGCCCCGCATCCAGCACTGCGGCATTGACCGAAAGTGGCACCCCCGCAATATCCATGGACCCGTTGCCCCCTGCGGAAAACACCATATGCGTTGTGGGTGTCGCCAGCCCGAATGTATGCCGGTATGCCACGGAACCATGCGGAATCAACAGCAGCTTTCCCGCATGGAAGGCGGAGGATGCCTTGACCCCAAAGGTGGAAAAAGTCATTCCCGTATCCGTCCCATGCCCGTGGAGTGCCGCAGCCCCACCCTGTTCATGGTAGCCATTGGTGTGCAGGTTCACATACGCCACATTGGCAAAGGGTTCGGCTATGGCCTGCCCTACATGGAGCCGGTAGCCCAACTCGCCAAACCCCTGCGCGGTGCCTGCCAGATAGCTGCTGGAAAGACGGTCCGCGTAACCGGGAAAAGCAACATTGCGTTGCATGCTCAGCATGTTCCACGTATAGGCAGCCCCCAGTTTGAGGTTTAATGCACCCCAGTGCGTTCCCGCGTACCCACCAACGCTGACATTATTGCTATGCCCCGATGAATTGCGTCCGCTCTGCACATCAAACATGGAGCGGCCATAGCTGAGCACGCCGCCAATGCGCCATGTGTTGTCTTTTATGGGCGTATCCACCCCCATAATAAAACCGGTTGAGGAGTGGTGCAGTGCGGCGGCATTGCCATCGCCCCCGTTATGGCCAAGGCTGCCATAGGCCTGCCCCCACAGAACAGCCTGCTGATCAAGGCAACCTTCGTCCTTACGCCCGGTTTTGAGCGATGCTGTGTGCAGGGTGCCGTCTACATGTCCGCTGCCACATTCGGCTGTATCAAGCCGGTCCATGACCGCTTGGCGCACAAACAGACTATCCTGAACAAGTGCAGTGCGGGCGGAGGCATGCACCTCCCCCGAGAGCGTGTTCATACCCCTGCGCGCCTCTGCCGGGTTTAACAGTCCCATAGCCCCGACAATGGCGTTGTCTTGTGGCATGCGGTCCAGCATCTGCGCGGTTTCGCGCTCATTGCGGCTATTGGTGACGGAGGCAAAGGCCATGCTGTTGCGCGCCAGAAGCACATCAAGGTCATTCCCGTTATAGAACAGCGATGGGGTGATAAAAGTGTAAGGGCTGGTCAGGTCAGTTTGCAAGGATTGGGTCTTTTGCGTAAACCCGCTACCAGTTGTCATAATGGTATAATATTCATTCAGTTTTAGCTGAATGGAGGGTGTAACATTCAACACCACCGTGCCAGAAAGTGCCGCACTCCCCGTAACGTTGATCGTATTGGATTGTAACTGCTGGTACTGCGAGCCCTGAAGGGTCATTGTTTTGCCAGAGAATTGGTCCGTGCCGTCCAGCGTAAGGGTGGAGTTCTGGTTTGTCTGCAAATTGCCCTGAACGGTCACACTGTTCTGCACACCGGGGGCGGCAAGGGTGCCACCTTGCTCAACAACGGTGTTCCCTACAAATCCGGAGCCGGTCAGGGTGCCACCATCTCCGATTATCACGGTTGAGCTGGCAATGGAGCCGTCCACTTCCAGCGTGCCCTGGGTTACGTTGGTATCCCCCGTGTAAGTATTGTTGGCACTGAGTATTGTTGTGCCAGAACCATTCTGGGTCAGACCGCCTGTGCCATCTATGCTTTGTGCCAGCGTAAACGTGCCGCTGTGGTCTATGGCGAGCGTGGCGTTGTTGTGTATGGCTGTGCCCGCCGCAAGGGTCCCCGCCGTGCCGCCATTACCCAACTGCAAGACGCCATCATTAATGGTGGTTGAACCCTGATACGTCTGGTCCTTGGTAATGATCAGGGTACCCAGATCAGTTTTGACAAGGGACGTGCCGCCAGAAACCAGTTGGTCATTCAACACGGTATCCAGCACAGCGGTAATGGAGGCCCCCGTTGTGGTGCCATCCCCCACACGAATGGTGGTGGAGGAACTTGCCGCGTAAAGATCATCCCCCGTAATCTGGTATATTTTACCGTCATTATTGGCAAACTGCATGCCGCTGGTAATCACATTGTAGCTCTGGCCGTTGCTTGTGTCCTGCACGGTTACCGTTCCGGCGTTGCCTGCATAAACAACAAACTGCCCGTTAACCCACGGGCCATTCACATCCCCTGTTTTATCGGTCCAGTTCAGGTCGCTAGCACCCGTTTGTGCGGTCCATGTGCCCGAACCACCATCAACGGTCTTGTTGTTCTGGTTACTTGTATTTCCACCATCCCAAAAAGTCAGGCTGCCGTAATTAACAATCAGATTAACCTGATTTGCAATGGATGTTTGCAAGGACACGGTCGCGCCGGGGGCTACACTTGTTGTGCCCATGGTCTGGTCTGCAACACCGCTCAATGTTCCACCATATGTGTACAAACGGTAAAGGCCGGGGTCCAGAGTGTTGTTATGCACATTTGGCCCTGCCGTATTGGGGGTAATATCCAGCGTACCGCCAAGCTGTAAGTCTCCCGCAACCGCTACAAGGGAGTTATACGCCCCCCCGGACACATCGGTCTGCCCCAGATAAAAGTTCTGCGATGATCCGCTCGTCAAGGTCAGGTTCTGTGCAATGTTCAGGGTGCCAACACGGCTTGCAATATCGCCCGGGGTCAGGGTGCCCCCTTGTTCTATGGTTGTATTCCCCCCCAAGGTGCCGGTGCCAGACAGATTGGCGGAGGCGTTTACCTGTGTATCTCCGGCGGCACTGCTCTGGTCGCCATTAACAGCAAGGGTGCCTGAATTGACCTGAGTTGTTCCGGTATACGTATTATCGCCAGTAAAAAGCTGTGTCCCCGTTGTATTAATAAGCACACCGCCTGAACCGGAAAGTATGCCGGAATAGGTATTATCTGCCGCAGTCAGGTCCAGCAGACCATTCAAGGTTCCGTTGGCCGAACCGTTCAAGGTGCCAATGGTTGTTCCATTTGAGGTAACGGTAAACGTGCCACCATTGGCCAGAAGCTGCCCATCTATGGTGTTGCCATCCAGTGTCAGAGATCCGGAGGTGTTGGTGACATTGTTCAGGACAGTATTGTTTTTTGCTAATGTCATTATGCCAGCATTGGTTGCACTGCCTATGGTGCCGCCGTTGACTGTAAGCGTGCCGCCAGAATCATTAACCGCAGCATTACTGATTTTACTATCGGAAAAAGTAGCGGTGCCACTTTTGTTTTCCAGACTGTTAACCGTAGAACCATTTTGGATGTTCATGACCCCAATGTTGGAGACTGCGCCCTGTATGGTTGCTGAATCCATGTTTAACGTAGTCGAATTGGTAAAATTCCCCAAAACTTCAGAGTTTGTAGTCATGTTTGTTGTGCCAGCATTGTTGACGTTCCCCATGATCTGGGAAGAACTGGCCAGATTGAAAGTTGATTGGGACGCATTGTCCAAATCCCCTTTTATAACCGAAGAATTGCTGAGAGTCGCTGTGCCTGAGTTTATAAAGGACTGGTCAAAGACCGCGTTACCCGATGCGTCAATAACTCCCGAATTCGTATTGTTAACCTGCCCACCAACGGTCCCGTTAACACTGAGATGCCCGGTGTTGAGCACGTTCCCATAGACCTCGCCCCCGCTGGAGATGATGGTCGGGTTGGCTGCATTGGAGTTGTTTGTCAGACTACCTGCAATTGAGCCTGATAAATGTAGAGCGCCACCCGAATTTACGGTGGTGGTGCCAGTATATGTATTCTGCCCCGAAAAGGTCTGGACCCCGCTGCTGATGGAAATCCCACCAGTCCCGGACATAACACCTGAATAAACAGTATTTGCGGCCCGGTTGATAGTGAGAGTGCCGCTCAGGGTTCCATTTGCCGTGCCGGACAGGGAATTGACCATCCCATTAATAACATGAAACGTGCCCCCTTTGGCATCCAGGGTGCCCACAATATAAACTCCCATCCCCGAGAGCGTGAGGGTGCCTGCATTATTTACAACATCCCCCTGCACCATGGCCGCACCGTTCAGGTTGAATATGCCGGAGTTATCGACCGTGCTACCTATTGTTGAACTGGTTGTAAAATTACCAGTTGCGCGGTTTATAACACCATCAGAAATTGGAGATGATGAAATTTTGGCAGTGCCAGAATTATCAAAATCTCCGGCAATAGAGCCAGACAGGCTTGAGAATGTGCCACCCTGCTGGTTTGTAACATTCAGGGTGGATGTACCTGCCAGCGTCATGGAACCGGAGTTTGTAATGTCTCCAGTATTCCCAAATGTACTACGGATTGTTCCCGTGGTAAGAGCCCTTTTGGAAATTCACGGATGAGCGTTTCGGCGTAGCATGAGGCTTCCCATGGCGATGTGGATCATGGCCTCTGCGACGTCGATCCGCTGTTCGTAGTCCTT
>NZ_WOTD01000018.1 GCF_011516885.1 Acetobacter lambici
ACGAAGGATGTCGAGGCAACAATCTCGTCATCCCACGCGTGGTTGATGATTGCCCATATCCGCAGAGTTCTGCGAAAAATCAATCAAACCCCTTTCTGATTCAGGCTCTTACAGGGCAGCAAAACCACCAACTGGCAATATATGCCTCCTTGCCAGAAACGGCAGGCCACCAGCAAACCCGTTGCTGCCCGAATGCTCCAAACTGCCGAATAAGAACAAAATGGCATAGCGGGGCGAAATAAGAACTCTGTGGTTCATAAATCTTCCCACCACAAAAATGTGAATAGGGAGGTATATGCAAATGATAATTACTGTCAACAACATCCGCACGAATAGCCCTCGGTCCCAACGGCGTGTTGTGTTTAAGCCACAATCGGCTGCAACTTCTAAGCCCCTCGCTATGCTTGATCTGGAACAGACGGCTACATGCACCATCCTCCACACCGGATTAAGCCTCTGGCAGGCAAGGGGGCTGCCTTGCCACGGCCCCAAGCAAACCGCCAGTTATCCAGTAGTGCGGGAGAATGCACATATGGGGTACGCAACCAAGACCCAACCAAAGTGCAGCCCTTACATGCAACATATTGAGAATAAACTCTTCATCTTGGATATTCCGCTTATGGGCAAGAAGTGCCATAGTCGCGAGCACTTAAAAAACAGGAGAACAGAACCCGGTGTGCGCGGCGAGACACTTAATCTTTCCGATTATGTTTGGCTGCCTTTTTGCTGCTCAAACTCTTCAGGCAGCGCCCTATTCCGCCAGTGCGGATTTTGCTGATGAACTCTCCAAGGCTGTAGGGGAGTCCTCGCCCCACGTTTTTTTTCCTAATGGAGACATAGGCGCGCCCCTGCATATTCCTGCTGCAAAAAAAGCCCCGGCGCCCGCGCCTCCGGTCAAATCCGCACAGGCAAAACCTGTGCAAACAGCGTCCGTAACAACAGTTGCAACGCAGCCAGTGCAGGTTACTCCACCAGCTCCAGCTCCAGCTCCAGCTCCAGCTCCAATTGCTGAGTTGGATGAGGCTCAGATACAAGCGGAAATCGACCGGCTCAGGCTTCTTTTTCAAAAAGAGGTACCCGCGGCATTTACTCCAAGCAGCAGCCAGAAAGATACATGGCTTATTCTGGCCCGCCAGCAGGCCAGCCTGTCTGGTTACGTGGTTCAGACCCCGCAGGCCGTTGTGATTGCCGACCGTAACCCCACAGTACAGCGCGCCTGTATTGTGGTGGCCCGCCCCAACACGCCTGAATGGACCATAATTGGGTGTACGCGCATCTCCACTGGCACAATTGGCCGTAAACATCATTATATTACGCCCGTTGGCATTTTTACCAACACAGCAGACAGGCTGGGCTACCGCGCACAGGGCACCAAAAATGAAAACGGTATCATGGGGAATGGTACCAAAGGCATGCGCGTATGGGACTTTGGCTGGCAGGTTGCTGAAAAAGGGTGGCTACCCAGCCGGGAACAAGGCCCCATACGGCTGGAAATGCACGCAACCGACCCTGTTTTTTTGGAGCGTCAACTCGGACATATGGCCTCGGCAGGGTGTATCCGTATTCCGGCAGCCCTGAATATCTACATCGACAAAAATGGTCTGCTGGACGCGGAATATGAACGCAAGGCAGCAACCGACAAGCGTTTTCGGGCCTTGTTGCGAACGGACAGAACACCATCCCAACTTGCCGGTATGGCGGTCATAGTGGTGGACAGCGCACCTCCGCCTAATGTTACAGCGCAACACAACCCATCACCCAATCTTGTGTCTGCCAGAATACCCAATTCGCCTATTCACTAGGTGGGCGCGATTGACTGGCGCGTCTTCCAACCTCGTTGCATAACCGGTGGAACATAAAGAGCGGGCCAGACCCAATATGAGACAGACCTCATCCCTGTTTGCAGGAGTAGCGCCTCCCTCGCGCCAGCCAACTTCTCACCAGCTTTTTTCGGATCTCATAAACCGTGCCATCGCACATAAACCAGTTCCCTACGGGCTTGTCTGGCCATGCGAGGAACACGCGCTGACAGGCCCACTGGAGGCCGCGCAAAAAGGAATTATCAAGCCCGTTCTGGTCGGGGACGAAACCAGCATGCGCGCAGTAGCGCGCAAAAACCGGATGGACCTGAGCCCTTACCAAATCATCCCTGCCGCAACGCCAGAAATTGCCGCGCAAAAAGCCGTTGACCTTGCCAGAACAGGACAGGTGCAGGGATTGATGAAGGGAAGTCTGCATACGGATGCATTAATGCATGCCGTAGTGTCTCCTACCAACGGTCTGTGCACGGGCCGCAGAATCAGCCATGTTTTTCTGCTCGCTGTACCGGGTTACAAAAAACTGCTCTTTGTAACCGATGCAGCCATTAATATTTTCCCCGATCTATCAACCAAACGCGATATTGTTCAAAACGCCATTGACCTGCATATCGGGCTAGGGCTCGGCCAGCCCAAAGTTGCCATTCTTTCCGCCGTGGAAGTGGTCAACCCCAAAATCCCCAGCACACTGGATGCCGCGAGCCTGTGTAAAATGGCCGAGCGCGGGCAGATAACAGGCGGCATGCTCGATGGCCCTCTGGGCATGGATAATGCCATAGACCCCGAAGCCGCCAGAATCAAAAATCTTGTATCCCCCGTAGCCGGACACGCACAGATTCTGGTCACACCGGACCTGGAAGCCGGGAACATGCTAGCAAAAAATCTGATCTTCATGGCACAAGCTGAATCTGCTGGCATCGCACTTGGCGCCAAGGTTCCCATTGTGCTGACCAGTCGGGCAGATAGCGTGCAGGCCCGTCTTGCATCTGCGGCCATTGGTGCCCTGTACGCCAGACATCTGGCGCAGCAGGATGCGGCGTTTTAAACCGCCATGCCAAGCGAGAATACGGCCCTGTCTGATGTTATTATTGTTTTTAATGCCGGATCATCCAGCCTTAAATTCACTGTTTTCCAGATAGAAAAAAAGACGACCATAAAAAAGCTGATCAAGGGTCGGCTTGAATATGACATTGATACATTCCATTTTTTTGCATCAGATCAGAACGATCAGCTTATTGAGCATGCAACCTATCCGCTCAGCCAAAAAAAGCCGCTGGAACATCTTTTTAGCTGGCTGGCCGAACATGAGCAGGGACGGCACAATATTGTTGGTGTCGGGCACAGAATTGTTCACGGTGGCCCTAATTTTCTGGCCCCTGTGCAGGTAACGCCAGAGGTGCTGGTCCAACTGGAAGCCCTGACCCCCTTTGCGCCACTCCATCAACCACAGACCCTCGCCCCAGTTCATGCCATTACCGACTATCGGCCTGACCTGATACAGATTGCCTGTTTTGATACGGCCTTCCACCGCACCATGCCCGATATTGCGCGCCTGCTACCGCTCCCCCGGCGTTATGCGGACAAAGGCGTTTGCCGGTATGGGTTCCACGGCCTTTCCTACGACTTTCTAACCCAGCGCCTATGCCAGATTGACCCGGCTCTAGCAAACGGGAAAACTGTTCTCGCCCATTTGGGGAATGGGGCCAGCCTGTGTGCCTTGAAAGAGGGTAAAAGCCTTGAAACCACAATGGGTTTTTCAGCCCTAGATGGGCTTATGATGGGGAGCCGGTGCGGCATGATAGACCCCGGCGCGCTGCTTTACATGATCAAGGAAGAAAAAGCAGACTGGAATACTGTGGTGAACACGCTTTACCACCAGTCCGGTCTGCTTGGCGTTTCTGGCGTATCGTCGGACATGCGCGTTCTGCGTGAACACATGACCACTGAGCCCGATACGGTATTACGCGGCCATATCCAGCAGGCACTTAGCCTGTCCGCCTATCGGATCGTGGAAGAAATTGGAGCCCTTGCCGCCATTATGGAAGGGCTGGATGGGCTGGTTTTTACCGCCGGAATAGGGGAGCACGACGCTCTGTTACGTCAGGACGTGTGTCTGGCACTTGGGTGGTTGGGCCTTAAGCTGGATAGGGAAGCGAATATGCGCCATGCCAGCATCATCAGTTGTCCAGACAGCGCAATCCGGGTGCGTGTGGAACCAACCCACGAAGAACTGGTGATCTGCCAGAATGTCATCCCTTTTGTGCAGGACCGGCTGTAACCACGCGCCAGATATTACCGCGCCGATGGAGGCGGCAGCTCAGCCAGAGTTTTCAACTTCCGGTAAAGAGTAGAGCGGCTGACACCCAGCAGGCGGGCAGCAGGCGCAATTTTGCCCTGCACCATGGCTAATGCACCCTCAATAACCGTGCGCTCTGCTTCCTGAAAATCCGGCACACCTGCGGCTCTGGCACCTAGATCAAAACAGACACTGGCCTGTTCAGGATCTTCTATCCCCAACATGGAGCGCGCGGCATAGGTTGCCCCCACAACAATACGCTTGTCATCCAACGCTATCATGGGGAGGGATATGCCGTTGCCTTCACCAAGCAATAAGACCGTTCTGTTGCGGAATGCCTCCAGAAAACTTCGTCTTTCCAGCCTTCGGGCGGCATCGACCAGCACGGCCTCCATCATCAGCACCACACGGCCCGATGGGTCCGAACGGATGGTACTGGCGTCCAACGCACCGGCAACACAACCATCTGGGCCGTAAAAGGGCACGGCCGAGCAGGTTAGGTAACGCAGCCCCGTACACCAATGCTCATCACGATGCACAGTAACGGGTTGTCCCTCTACAAGGCAGGTACCAATTCCGTTGGTTCCCGCCACAGCCTCCGCCCAGTTGGCTCCGGGCCACAGGTGCCAGCGGCGACACCCTTTTTCAAACAGAGGGGCACCACGACGGGCAACAACAATGCCTGCGGGGTCGGCCAGCAACACATTGTAGTCCAAGGTGGAAACAATACCGTGCAACCGGTCCAGTTCCGGGTCGGCTATTTTCATGGTGACCCCCATACGCTCGCGCGCCTGCCGAAGTTCTGCCGGACACAGAATATCCGTCCGCAGCGGGGTGTCCGTGGCAATGCCATGTTGCTCGGCACACCGACGCCATGAGTTCCTGATCAGCGGGGACAGGCCAGACCACACGCCTGAGGACATAGTGAGTGAGTTCATATGCGCTCATCCATCCACAAAAAGACTCTTCTGGCGTGTATTACGTTTCGGATATGCGACACTCCGCGTCAGGCATTCTCAAATACGCGTGAGACGAATTTTGAGCGGCCTTTACCCACCAGCATACCTCCTCATAACTGAGCGCATACCCGCTTCGCACTGTTATTTTTTTCATGCGGAATGGGGCGGAATAATTCCGTTGTCTTTTCCAACCCATGCCCGGGGGCAGATATGCAGATCGCACACAATATTCTTCTGCGTTCCTACCGTTCCATGCGGACAATCCGCGATTTTGAGGAACGTCTTCACGTGGAATTCGCCACTGGCGAAATTCCGGGGTTTGTTCACCTTTATTGTGGTGAGGAAGCGTCTGGTGTGGGTGTCTGCGCCCACCTGACCGATACAGACACAATTGCCAGCACCCACCGGGGCCACGGTCACTGCATTGCCAAAGGCGTTGGCGTGGAGGGCATGATGGCCGAAATTTACGGGCGCAAGACTGGCGTTTGCCACGGTAAGGGCGGGTCCATGCATATTGCGGATCTGTCTTTGGGTATGCTGGGGGCCAATGGCATTGTCGGCGGTGGCCCGCCACTGATCTGTGGTGCAGCCCTTTCGCATAAAGTGCTCAAGGATGGCGGCGTTGCCGTGGCTTTTTACGGAGATGGTGCCTCCAATGAAGGCACAACACTGGAAAGCTTGAATCTGGCCATGGTCTGGCAGTTACCCGCCGTTTTTGTCTGCGAAGACAATGGGTACGGCGAGGCAACGGGCGCATCCTACGCCTGTGCAGGCACCCAAAAAGCCCGCGCGGCAGGCTTTGGCATGCCCTATTTTGAATGTGACGGCACAGATTTTTTTGCCGTGCACGAAGCCGCCGGACAGGCCATAGCCCATGCGCGCGCAGGCAATGGCCCGGTCATGCTGCATGTTCATCTGGCCCGCTGGTATGGCCACTTTGAAGGGGATGCCATGACCTACCGGATCAATGGTGAAGTCGCCAGAGAACGGGCCGAGCATGATTGCCTGAAAAATTTCCGGCAGCGCGTGACCGAGGTCAGCCTGCTGGACCCGTCCGCGCTGGATGAAATTGATGCCAGTGTAAAAGACGAAATAGAGGCCGCTGTTAAAGCCGCCAAAAGCGCCCCATTACCCGAACCAGCAGACCTCGAAGCAGACGTTTACGTCTCTTACTGAGCCGAGCGCGAAACGGAGTATTATCATGTCCAAAAAAAGCTTTCGTCAGGCTATTAACGAAGCCCTGCGGCAGGAAATGCAGCGTGATCCACGCATTATTCTCATGGGGGAAGATATTGCAGGCGGGCAGGGTGGTTCTGCTGGCGTAGTGGATGCATGGGGCGGTGTTCTGGGTGTTACCAAAGGGCTGTACACCGAATTTGGCCCTGACCGTGTGTTTGATACCCCCATTTCCGAGGCTTCCTATATTGGTGCGGCCGTGGGGGCTGCCGCGACAGGCCTGCGCCCGGTTGCTGAACTGATGTTTGTGGACTTTGTTGGCTGCTGCCTTGACCAGATCATGAACCAGGCTGCCAAATTCCGCTATATGTTTGGCGGCAAGGCCCGCACGCCACTGGTTATCCGTGCCATGTATGGCGCCGGCTTTAATGCGGCCGCACAGCATAGTCAGGCACTTTACCCGCTTTTTACCCATATTCCCGGGCTTAAGGTTGTTATCCCTTCCTCCCCATACGAGGCAAAAGGCCTGCTGATTGAGGCCATAAGGGACGATGACCCCGTGATCTTCCTGGAAAACAAGGTCATGTATGATGACGAGGAAGAGGTGCCTGATGAGCCCTATACCATTCCGTTTGGTGAGGCCAATCTGACGCGTGAAGGCGATGATGTCACCATTGTTGCCTTCGGCCGCATGGTCAACTTTGCCAACGAGGCAGCCGACCGGCTGGAAAAAGACGGCATAAGCTGCTCAGTCATAGACCCACGCACCACATCCCCGCTGGATAGCGCGACCATACTGGAATGTGTGGAAGACACCGGACGTCTGGTGATTGTGGATGAATCAAGCCCGCGCTGCAACATGGCAACAGACGTAGCTGCACTGGTGGTGGAAGAAGCCTTTGAATCACTCAAAGCTCCCATACGCCGGGTTGTGCCCCCCCACACCCCAGTGCCCTTCGCAACCGTGCTTGAAAAACTGTACCTGCCGGACGCCGCCCGTATTGAATCCGCGGTCCGGTCCGTCATGGCCTATAAAAAAACAAAGCAGGATGCCTGAACAATGACAGACCTTATTACCCCCATCACAATGCCCAAATTTGGTCTGGCCATGACCGAAGGTAAAATTGCCAGTTGGAACATTCCCCCGGGCGGGCATGTGGACGCAGGACAGGAAATTGCGGACATAGAAACAACAAAAATCACCAATGGTTACGAAAGCCCGGCTTCGGGCACATTGCGCCGCCAGATTGCAACAGAAGGCGAGACTCTCCCTGTAGGCGCATTACTGGGTGTTCTGGCTGAACCTGCGGTGAATGACGCCGATATTGATGTGTTTATTGCAAAATTTCAGACCGATTTTTCATCAGACAGTGCGGCATCCACACAGGCCGATCACGCTGAGCCCGTTCTGGTCAGCGTTGGGGAACTGACCCTCCGTGTGCAGGAAGCCGGGCAGGGTAGCGGCACGCCCCTTTTGTTCATTCATGGTTTTGGGGGAGACCTGACCAACTGGATGTTGAATCAGAACAGTCTTTCCACCGACCGACGTACAATTGCCTTTGACCTGCCAGGCCACGGTGGATCATCCAAAATTGTGGGGGACGGAAAGCCTGCGACCTTTGCCGCAACAGCCGCCGCCCTGCTGGATAAGCTGGACGTTACCGCAGTCCATGTGGTTGGTCACTCACTTGGTGGGGCTATTGCACTGGAGCTTGCCAAAGCTTTTCCGCAAAAAGTTGCGTCTCTTTCCCTCATTGCCCCAGCCGGGCTGGGGCAGGGCATCAATATGGATTTTATTGAAGGCTTTATCTCCGCAGATCGGCGCAAAACCCTTGAACCGGTTCTGAACTATCTTGTGCATGATAAAACTCTGATTTCTCGTAAAATGATCGAAGATATCATTCGTTTTAAACGACTGGACGGAGCACTGCAAAGCTTACAGACAATTGCACAGGCCTGCTTTCCCAACGGCCGACAGGCTGATGACATTCGTCCGGCCTTGACCGCTTTTTCTGGCCCGTCTCAGATCATCTGGGGGGCTGAGGACGAAATTCTGTCCCCTGCCGACGCAAAGGGCCTGCCAGACACCATAACCGTGACAATTCTTCCTCAGGCAGGCCACATGCCCCAATTGGAAAATGCACCGGCCGTTAATGCCGCCATTACGCAGTTTGTAAAATAACTCCCCTTACATGTTTACTAAACTCGCCCTTGCAGCATCCCCTTTTGCTGCAAGGGTTTTTTATAATCACCCCAATTCCGATCAAAAACACCGATAGATCATATCTACTAAAATTTCTGCATTGTTCTGCCTGTCTCAAAAATGGAACAGTTTTAAGGGAGACAGACACACTCCCGTGAACTCATGCGGATTGTAGTTATATCATATTCATTTATTTTCGTATTTATGCCGCCAACGCGCAAACGTCACCCTTCCAAGCAGGCACATTACAAAGGCCTGCTTTTTACAAATGGTCATTTTATCACACCAACCTGCCGTCATCCGTTTTTACAACGGCACCCTCCATAATGGAGATTTTCGATGCTATGTAATGCAAAGCCCGAACGGCTCCTGCTGGCCTTGGGCCTGTGTGGAACCTGTTTGTTTTTACCTATCCCGCGCCTGTCTTATGCTGCGGACATAACATTGGGTATTATTGGCCCGCATGAATATGACCTGCCCGTGGATTACAAACCGTTCAACGTGTTGGTCCAGTACGGTAATGGCAACGCATCGGGCAATACCTATAACAGCACGGGGGAGCGTATGCCTGCCCATGGTGGAAGCCATACATGGTCAGGACTGACCAAATACGTGCATTTTCGCACATTTGACGCGCTGCCCCATGTTGGCTTTGCTTTTGAGGTCATACAATCTGAAAACTATACTCTGGCCGGCGGCACAAATTATGGCGGTCTGGGCGGCACAATCGTCGGGCCTGCCGCATGGTTTAAGCCCAATACACACAGTACCCTTGGTTTTCAGACATTCTTGCAAACCCCATCAGGCACGCGTGATACCTTGGCCTCCGGTTACTGGGCCAACATATCCAGCATTATCTTTGACTATGAATGGAAACACTTCAGTTTTGATGGTGATGTGGGCACAGTAGTCGGCTCTACACAGCACAAGACCAACCAGCACAGCTATTCTCCCGGTGTGGTATTTTACAGCAACTTACGCTTTAGCTGGAAAGCGACAAAACTGGTCGAACCTTTTTTTGCATTTGACTGGCAGAATGTTGGTGGAACATACGACCAGAGCGCACATTACGACCTGAGCAACTCCAATAGCCGGGAAATCGCCCCCGGTCTGGGGATCATGTTCAACATCAGCCGGACCATCAGCTTTACAACGCGCTACACTCACTCCATCGAAGGCCGAAATACACCAGAAACCAATGCCTATTATGTTAAGTTCCTGTACCTTTGGCCATAAACTGTGGCTAATAATGGCGCAGCATCACGTCATTACATTATGGTATCATACAGCAATTTGAAATTCAGAATAAGAATCAGGCCAGCGACAAACCATGCCAGAACCGCCAGAGGTCGGGAAATAACAAAAACTCCCATAAGCCTCCGGTCAGAAACAAACAGAACCAGTGGAATAACAGCAAAAGGCAATTGCATGGACAGCACAACCTGACTGGCCATTAAAAGCTGACCAACACTTGCATTGCCGTAAAGCACAGTCCCTATAACAACTGGCACAATCGCCAGTCCACGAGTTACAAGCCGCCGCGCCCAATGTGGCAGTCTGAGGTGCAAAAAACCTTCCATAACAATCTGCCCGGCCAAAGTGCCTGTAATGGTCGAATTGGTACCTGCTGCAAGCAGGGCAAGACCAAACAGGGCAGACGCAACCCCAAGCCCCAAAAGGGGAGAGAGCAGGTGGTAGGCATCCTGAATCTCGGCTACGTCCTGATGTCCGGTTGTATGGAACGCCGCGGCTGCCACAATAAGAATGGCAGCATTAATAAACAGTGCAAGCATAAGAGCTATTGAACTGTCCCATGTTGCCCAACGTATGGCGTCCTTGCGGCCCCGTTCGGTTCTTTCATACGCCCGGCTCTGCACGATGGATGAATGCAGGTACAGATTATGGGGCATAACCGTAGCCCCAATAATACCAATGGCAATATAGAGCATCTGACTATTGGTCAGGATTGAGAGCGATGGCTTTAATCCGGCAAACACAGCCGCTAACGGGGGAGCCGCAGCAATAAGTTGCACGGCAAAACATAGGGCAATAATGCTCAACAGCCCGATGATAAATGCTTCCAGATACCGAAAGCCACGGTTCATAAGGAACAGAACAAGCAGTGCATCGAGGCTGGAAATCAGCGCCCCCACAAGCAGCGGAATATGGAAAAGCAACTGCAATGCAACAGCGGTGCCAATAACCTCCGCAAGATCACAGGCAATAATGGCCAGTTCGCAGGCTACCCAGAGCAGAATATTCAGAACGGGATGAAAGCGCCGCCTGCATGCCTGAGCAAGATCCAGCCCGGTGGCAATACCCAGACGGGCAGACAATGCCTGCAACAGAACTGCCATAAAGTTGGACAACACAATAACAGACAGCAGCGCATAGCCAAAACGCGCGCCTCCCTGTAGGTCCGTTGCCCAGTTGCCGGGGTCCATATACCCGACAGACACCATATACCCCGGGCCAACGTAACTTAGAAAACGCCGCATCCAATGGGTATCATCCTGCGGCACCCGAATGCTGGCAAATGCTTCAGGCAGGGAATGCCGACTATCGGCATGGTCGGGTTGAAAAGCAGGTCTTTGCATTATCTTTTGCACTCAGGCCCCCATGGTTGTGCGGCCTGACCATAAGTCAGCCCAACCCCACACGACCCGACGCCACAAATAAGTACTTTATTAGTCCTCATTAGCAGACTGTGGCAACAGATACGCCTTTGGGCAAGCCCCCAACGCGTTCTTGAATACTGCCCAATACCCGGTACAATCCGCAGCACTTTCTCCACGGCTTATTCCATGTCCCGCTCTACAGCACCAAGCAGCCCGGAGCGAGTTGGAACAAACCGCAGATCAGTCAAAGAGACTCCATGACCGTACAACCCATTGTCTTTTTCCCCGACCAGCGTTTGCGGCAGGTTGCCGCTCCTGTAGTGCTCTTTGATCACGCCTTGCGCACGCTCACTGCCGATCTGCTAGACACACTCCGCGCCGCTCCGGGCATAGGTATAACCGGTCCGCATATTGGAGTTGACCTGCGAGTGATTGTTCTGGACTTGCCTGACGCGGATGAACCAGAAATCTACATCAATCCTGAAATTATCTGGCTATCAGACAACATGGTGCACAACGAGGAAGGAAGCATATCCATGCCCGGTGTCTCGGCTGGCGTTACACGCCCGGCCTCGCTCAAAATCCGGTATGCTGAATTGAATGGGGATCTGCGGGAAAAGCAGGCTGACAGCCTACGCTCAATCTGCCTTCAGCACGAAATTGACCAGCTGGACGGAGTATTCTGGTTACAAAGACTGTCCAGCCTTAGGCGGAACCGTCTGATGGCCCAGTACAAAAAGCTTGTCCGCCCTTGACCACAGACGGACAACCGGCAGCAAAACCAACTCTGACCAGAACCCTAACCTGAATAGACGCCGCAGCCACACATGATTGTAGCAGAGCAGACAACAAGCCTGTCTGACAATCTATAGCAACATAATTATTTATTTTCAGGGGGGGAAGTGGAGGTCCGGGCGTCTGTCGATCATATTATTCAATATGCTGATTTATATTAGTAAAAATTTGCCACCATTAGAAAATACCCCCTAAAATACCCCCATAATTTTTCGGTACCGGGGGTATCTCAGGTCCGCCCCCTCATCGAATCGATGAGGCTGATACGGCTGTAGCTCGAGGCATCTCAAGGCTTGATATCCAACTTTTAACATCCTGTTCCCTCCAGCGTACGCAATTTTCGCTGAACTTTACCGGCTTGGGGAAATTGCCACTATCCATCCGCCTGTAGAGCGTGCGAGTCGTTACCTTCAGGCAACTCGCAACCTCCTTGGCGGTAAGAAATTGTTCCAATGGCTCGGTCTGTGAGAGTTGTTCACTCATGCGTCTGAACTTTCGAAAAACCATGTAACTGGCACGGCCAGCGTTTCTGCCAGCACGGGCACCAGTGCGGCTTTGATTGCGTTGCGGCCCAGCTCGTATTTTTGAACTTGCTGGTAGGAGCAGCCCACGGCCTCGGCCACGCGGTCCATGCTCAGGCCAAGCTGAGTGCGGCGGTGGCGGATGCGTTTGCCCAGGGCTTTATCCCACCGGATGCGCTGTGGCTCCTGTTTGGGCACCACATTCCGCTTGGTGCCGAGCAGATCCTCCAGATCAATCTGGTTGCCCGCCATCAGGCCGACAGCAGGGCAAGCAGGCTGGCGCCAAGGCCAATGGTGCCCAGCAGAAAGAGCAGAAACGCTGGATGCGGAGCAGGGGCGCGCATGGCTTAATGCTGCATGGTTGAGCATGGCGTTTGCTCCCATGGTTTTTGCTGTGGGTCTTGCTCTGCGTTCATGTAGTGATTGACCACATTTGCGATCTGCTGCGGTGTTCTTCCTGCCTGATAGCTGCGCATAGCCTCGGTAAAGGCAGATGCCACGCATGGAAGAATGAATTTGATACACCCAAAGACAGCTATTTTGTTTTCAACGCTTTTGCCGCTTTGTTCAGAAATAGTCAGGCTGCCGACATATGAAAAATTAGCGTCAGGCCCAGCATTATCAATATCGCTGCGTATTTTGGCATATACCTCTTCCAGTTCTGCCAATGCGCGTTCTTTTCTGCTCATTATGCGGCCCTCACTTCACCCAGAATGAACTGGCGGATGCGCGCGACCGGGGCGCGGTGCAGGGCGTGGGAGTGGTGGAGGCGGGTTGTGGCCTCGGCTTCCTCCGCCTGCATGGCTGCGGCCATGTGCTTGATGTGTTGCAGCATGGCGCTTGCAACGTGGTCGCTGGGGGCGTGGGTGTGGACCAGCTGCTCCAGCTTGGCCCGGTGGGTGTTAAAGTGCTGGCTGTTCATCGCAGGTTCTCTTGCAGACGGTCTATGCGGCGGACGTATTCGTGCGCCTCGTTCCGGGTGTGGTTGGCCAGGCGCTGCCATGTGCCTGCGCCATCGGGGTTGTTGCTGGCCATGCAGGCCTCCCGCCAACGCTCCTGCTCATCCGCACGGATGAACAGGGTATCGGCCATGGCCTGAAATAGCCCGATCTTGCGTTGGGTCGCGGCTTTGCGCTGGCGCGTGGCCACAAGCTGCGCGCTTAAAGGGCAGGTCATGCTGCCTCCTGATTGTTCTGCTGGAAGCGCAGGCGGATAGTCGGCGGGAAGTAGCCGGTGCCTACGTTCAGGTTTTTGCGGAGTAGGGAGAGGTCGGACAGAACCTGCTCAATGCTGGCGCACTCCATGGTGGCCAGATCAAGCGGGCGGGTGTGCAGATGGCACTCCCGCAGCAGGGTTCCCGTTACGTCAAAAATTCGCTTGCGGACCGCCCGGTCCTGCCCGCCGCGTGAGTGTTCGGCTACGCGGATGCAGATGCGCCTAATGCGCTCGTTGTCGTCATAGGACACGCACGGGGTCTGTGCTGGGTCTGCCGGTTTCGGCATGGGGTTTCTCCATCACGGGTTGTGATGAAAGAAACTAAGCAAAACTAAGAAATGGCGCCAATCAAAAAAACTAAGGAAAACTAAGTTTCTTTGTTTTGGAATGCTTTTGCTGCTGATCTCACTATGTGCATGAACTGCTCTTGCTTTTCGATCGGTATGCCCCTGAGCAGCTCCAGTTGCTCTAATTCAGTTTCTGTTTGTGCCTTACGATTTTCAGCAGGGTCATCACCAGTCAGAAGCCACGTCATAGGAACCTTCAGAAGCCGTTCTAACAAAGCGGCTTTCTTTGCAGTGAGACCAGTTTTCCCAGTTTCCCACTGACCTACAAGTCCAGCCGAGACTCCGAGCATATCAGCTAACTCTGTTTGTGTCAGTTCCATATTTGTTCTTGCTCGCGCGATACGTCGTCCGCGAGCCTTATCAGCCTCGGTTATGACCTTCTTTTTGTCTGTATCAGGTGCTGTCATACCATGCATTGTTGCATAGGCGAGAAAAGGTCGCACTTAGGCGCGCTTGCAATACGACCTTAGTTTCGCTTGCATTCCCTTCTTAGTTTTCCTAAGTTTCGTTTTATGAGAGATGCAGTCCTGACCGAGATCATGATGCGCCGGAACGCAAACAAGCGGATTTCTGCGGCTTGTGGGCTGTCCACTGCGGCCGTTTCCCAGTGGACACGCGTGCCACGGAAGCATGTGGAAACTGTTTCCAAGCTATCTGGAAAGCAGCCCCACGAATTGCGGCCTGATCTCTTTTCCGTACCAGCCCATAAGGAAATTGCAGCATGATGGTCTCTCATGTGACCAATCATGCTGCTGGTGGTTTCCCCTGTCAGCCGAACTCGGTTCGGACTGGTAGGTCGATGGGCATCATAGAGGCTGACGTTTTGTCACTGCTCTTGCTCTCTAAACCATTTCAGAATGTCGGTGACCACTTCGCCGGTCTCAGGAACGACCAGTTCTTTGACACTGGATGCTTTAAAAGAGCGCGGGCTATTCCGCTCATGGCAAAAAGCTTTGATCGTAAGAATCCGGATTTCCCCATTGGGAAGCTGCTCTCCATTGAGGCCGTTAACTGTGATCCGTCGTTCACTTTCACCCTTCGTGCCCGCGTAACGCATAAGGAAATCCTGCTTGATTTCCGTAATGGAGACTGGGGGCAGGGAAGGCTTACCAATTTCAATTTTCATATTTCAGTTCTCACGATGGTTCGGTCTAGCAACCCCATCGTGCGGCGTACGGGCCGGTGTGGCAATACACTGGCCCGTGTTGCGCCTATTGCAGGGAGTGGCAGCATGAAGCACGTGGATAACCGCCGTTTAGCCCGCGGTATTGGGAGCGGGAGCAGGCAAGGCAGCCTGCTCTTCCTGACCACGCATGGCGGCCACTCGACCGGGCAATTCAAACAGATAAACCAGCAGCATGCGTGTCAGGTTAGCCAGATCAAGCACGTCCTTGGCTTCAGGCTCGCATTCATCATGGGCGGTTTCATTACCGATAATGCGTACCTGATGAGCCCAATCGGCAAGGTCTTTCGTCAAGCGCCCGTTTGCTGCCAGCAGATCAATGCGCTTCATAAGGTTGCCTTCGTTTTTCAGATCGGCTCCCAGTTCTTTTGTCGCGGTTTCCAATACCTTTCGGTACATAATTCCGGCGGCATCCCAGTTTTTTTGCGCTTTGTTGGCCTCCGCCTGCTGAAAAATACGGCTTACGTTGGGCGAGGTATAATCAGGCGCACCCTCAATATCGGGTTTGGGCCAATAATCGACCATAATGAACATGCCGTTAATAGAGCCATCAGTTTGGAAGACCCTATAAAAATCAGGCGTATTAAGAATTGGCTGCGGTTTTTGTCTAGCAATAAAGCCGATACTCATGGAGCAGTTTCTACAAAAGGCGGCAACAGATCTCTGCTCACATCCAGCATGATTACTGAAATAAACCACTCCCATTATATCAAAAGTCATTTTTTGTTCTGCACAATGTGGGCAGGTGAAGGAAAATGTTGCCATGGATAATTTTTCTTTCGGTCGAGACAAAATGGCTGCCAGTGAAAGAAGAATACGGGCTGCATTAACCGCAGAGACCCCATCTGATCGCCTGACAATGTTGCGGCAAGCATATGACAGAACAGTAGAAAATGAACGCTATGCTTTTGCATTGGTGCTCATAACCCGTGTTGCCATGTTCCCGCGGGAGAATGACGCATGAAACAGCCATTTTCTGCTGCGTGCATTGCCGCCATAAAAACCGCTACCAAACAGGCCATTGCCCATGTGGGCGGCATCGATGCTGCTGCCTGTATTGGCAGAGTAGGGCGCACGCAGTTTTCCGATTACTCCAACCGCTCGCGGGATGCGGTTATTCCGCTGGATGTGGCGCTGGATCTGGACCACTGCGCGGAGCACCCGTTTTTGTTGCATGCCATGGCGCAGGCGTTGGGGTACGCGGCCATTCCGTTGCACGTGGGTCCCGGTGACTTTGGGCAGGACATGAGCGAATACGCCATTGCCTCGGGCGACATAATGGCCACGGCCATGCGTATTCTGGACGATGGCGTTGTGGACCGGCAGGAGGCGCAGGAAATTGCCCCCAAGATGATGCATGCCAAGCAGCTGCTGGACCGCGCTCTGGCCTTTGTTCACAAGGTACAGGAGCAAAGCCGCCCCAGCGTTGTTGCCGGTAAGGATTCCGCCAATGGTTAGGGCAGCAGGCAGCAGGCAGCAGGCAGCAGGCAGCAGGCAGCAGGCAGCAGGCGCGGGTGACATGGCCCGGATACTGATGCAACACTTTATGGGGGTAGCATGATGCGGCCTGTTCTTGCTGAATTTGACCCCTCAACCGTCACGCCGTTTAAAATGCTGCGCTCCATGCCAGCAGAACTACGTGGGGTTGTGACCAACCTGCATGATGCGTTGCGGGAGTTACGCTCAACCGTGTTCCGCGCCGGGCAACTGGTGTTAACAGACGGACAGGTGGCAACACAGGCGTGGCTGGAAGGCGATGTGCTGGCCCGTACGCTGCCCACCATTCTCCAGTCCGGCTTTATGGCGCGGGATGATGAAGGTGCGCTGTTCAGCCCCCACCTCTATGCCAAGCTGCTGCGCAAGGAAGACCGCGAGGCCCGTAAGGCACAGGCCGATGCGCAGTGGGAGCAGTGGCAGGAAAGCGGGGATGTGCCGGAAGGGATGAGCCGCAAAACCGTAACTAACCGCCAGAATGGTGGGGCAGGTGGTCGCCCACGCAAAGGCGAGAGTGCGGAGCAGGCCCGGGCCCGACGTGCACGGGAAATGGAGCAGCAGCAGGCCCAACGCCATATGCCGTTGGTGGCAACCGTTGCCGGTGGAAAAACCGAAACCCAAAACCCAAACAAAAAACCCAATGGGTTTTCGGTTACGGAAAATTCGGTTTCTTCGGTTTCCATAGATCTAGAATTAGAGAGAGATAAATATATTCTTTCTGATTCTAATTCTGGAGAAACCGAAAAACCCAAAACCGAACTGGACGATGCTCTGGTGCGCCGGGTAGCGGCCCGCATGGTTTCGGTCGCCGGTATGGAAGACCAGATAGGTTTTGGCATTTCCCTCGCTCGCAAATGGATGGGGCTGGGGGCGACAGAAGAAACCATAATCTCTGCCATTCAGGAGCAGCAGGCCGCCATACGCAATAATGGTGAGGAACCGCGCCGCCTGAAGGTGTTTGAAGCAGCCGTATTGCGCGGGATTGAAGCGCAGCAGGTTATGGAAGCCATGCCAGCGTCCCAGTCATCAGAAGCGCACAAAACTGAGGATATGCGCCAGTTTGAGGACGCATGGGGGCGGGCTACGCAGGTCTGGAAAAAAGCCTTTGATGACTGCCGGGACTTTGGCGCGGTTACCCGCCAGTGGTCCGATCTTGCGCAAGAACATGGCCTGCCGGACGTGCCGTATGACCGTGCCGCCTATCAGCAGTTTTTCAGCAGAACAGAGGCGGTGGCGGCATGAGATCAACGGTTGGATGGATTGCTGACGTAAAGGAGGCATCATGACTGGCATAATAGCCCCATGGTTTTTGATCATTTGGGCTTACACCTCCCATGGTTTCCGGAGCGATATGGTTCCGATGGCAACATCAGCCATCTGCCAGTCAGAGGGGCACCGACTGACATATGAATTAGGCTGGGCACAAAATTGGGACGGATTCCAATGTGTGCGCTCAGGATACGAAGAGGCACATAAGCCATGAGCCTGAGCACACTTCTGCGAAACCTGAGGTTGCGAGCTGAAGGAAAGTCCAACCCGATAACGGCATTGGAGGAATTGCGAGAAAAGCTTGCTCAGGAACAAAAACGGCGGGCAGAGGCGGAATTGGAAGCCTGCACTCTGCGCCGCCGCTTATCTGCTTACGAGAAACCCCGTGACACTCAGGGACGGTACACCAAACCACACGGGGCAGCAACGTGCACAAAACAGTCAACGCCACACCGGAACGCCTTGCCAAAGGTGACGTAACCGAAGTTTACGTTCAGGAACACCAGAACCTGCCGCCCGAAAAGCGCCTGCGGTCATCCGGGGCGCTTTATGCGTTGCACCGCGCTGGCACCATTACCGATGCCCACGTAGCCGCAGCCGAACACTGGGCGCGGGATTATGAGACAGGCGTGCTTGGCGCCAGAGACCCGGAAGCAGGCCGCAAAGGCGGCGTGCCAGACCCCCACACCATAATGCTATCCCGCGCCGCTGCCGTAACTCGGTGCGAATACGTGCGCAAAGCTCTGGGGCAGGTGGGTGAGACCTTCCTGCGCCAGATGATGGTGGACGGGATGAGTGTTCAGGCTATTGCTGGAGCCAAAGGCACCCACAAACTTAGGGTGTCGGGGGCGATTGATCTGCTTCTGGAGCAGCTGGTTGAGACGTATGAGGTGATGCCGGGAAAAATGTTTTTTCCCGGCTGAATTATGTTCCAGTTACTGGATTTGTTTGCTGTTCCGGGTGCGTTGCATAGGTAATAACAGTACACTCCTTTCCATCGTCTGATGGGCGTATCTCTTTTTCGACCATATGAAAGCGGCGCGCTTTAGCCTGTGCTGCCGTTTCTCCTTTTCGTGGCCGACCCGAAAATACTGCATTATGTCTGTTAGCAATAAGCTGCTTTATGGATGCAGATTTTGCTATTGGTACGGGCATATCCAGTGTGGCTTCCATAAGCATTTTTACGCCTTCTATGCGGGGCATGGGGCATCCAATGCCTATTTTTTGCCATTCGCTCTCCGCCGCCTGTTCACCTAAGGTCATCCACAAACCAATTATACGGGAAAAGCGGTTGAACCACTCTGTTTTGTCCGTAGGCATGGCGTAGCTACCCGTCCTGCGGATGCTCGGTAGCACTTCGCCCGTTACCCATTTGCGGAACCGCTTGGCCTCGGGTTTGCGGCTGGTGAAAATGAGGTTGTAGAGACCACTTTCGTTGATGATATTCATCTCTTGGGGACCGCCGGGGGTGTAAATAGTGCTTACACCCTTTTCGTCCTCATCAAGTCGTTCTGCTGCAACACGGCTGTTGGTATGTTCCAGCACGTTGCATACATCAGACAGCACAAACCACGGTTGAGCGTCTTGTGTGATTACGCGCACCGCATGGTCTTCAAAGCTAAAGGGGATGATGTTGCTCATGCTGCGGCCTCCCGCGTGAGGTCTGTCAGTAACGAGACTTCAAGCCAGGTCATGCTGTCCCCCAGCTCCTCCTCACCAGGAGCAATCTGGTCTCGCAGCATGGTCAGTGCGGCAATGGCTTTGGCCTGCTGACCGGCCTTCGTTGTGGCGGGTATGGCTGCCATAGCAGCAACAAGCTCATCCTGTTCAACAACGAGCGCATTGAGTTTGTCTTCGTGCAGCCGTTCTTCCGGCGTCCCGAAGACATGATTTTTTGCCAAACAATGTGCGTCTATGCGCTTGCGGCAGTCCTGAAACTGGTTAAACGCGACCAGCAAAGCAGCATCGGCATGTAGGTATGCCTCTGCATGAGCAGTTGCGGCCAGAAATGGCACAGCCATGATTCCCGCGAGCAACGACCGGCGGTGTGTGGTAGATAAGGCATCAGCCATAGGCATGGGGTTCTATCCCTTGCTTGAGGTTAGGCCGGGCTTGGCGTTGGTAGCGCCTTCCCGGCTGCATTGTGTTTATCAAGTTGATAAACTTTTACAAGTGTTGTTTTTCATATTGTGTTGGTTTATAAAGTTTGAATGTCAGACGAATTGAAATCAGAGCGCGTCACAACCATGATGACCCCTTCAGAAGTGAAGGGGATAGACGATTGGTCGTTCGAGCAGAGAATACGCAGTCGTGGGGAAGCGATCCGTCGTCTTATCCAGCTTGGGCTGGAGACAGCGAAAGGGAGTAAAGAGCCGTAATAGCCTGTGTCTGAAGGCAGGGAGTTATGCTAGGCCCGATTGGACTTGCACTCATATATATTTGAAAGGTGCGAGTCTGATCAGGAGATAGGTTAGTGACTCATTTAAGAACAGCATTCTTGGCATTTACTGTTGGTATGACGGTTTATGGGATTACTTTGGCACAGGCAGAACCATCGGTTGTTGATCCTGTTGGTGATGCGGACAGTTCTGAGAAAAACAGTTTAACGCCAGTTCAACGTAATGCAGTAAGGTCAGCTACAAATTACTTAAGCGTGTCTGGTTTTTCACGTGCTGGTCTTATTCAGCAGTTATCATCCGATACTGGAGATGGTTATCTTGTCGCGGATGCCACTATTGCAGTGGATAGTCTGGGTGTAGACTGGAATGAAAATGCAGTAAGGTCTGCCAAACAGTATCTTGAAGTGTCAGGGTTCTCATGCAAGGGGCTGATTCAGCAGTTATCTTCAAGTGCCGGCGATAAATATACAATAAATCAAGCAACATATGGCGCGCACCAAGCCGGAGCATGTTGAGGAAAGTGAATAGCCTGAGGCATTAGGCCCTTTTCCTTGCTGCAGAGTAGTAACCATCCAGTGATTAAAATGTAGATAAGGCATCAGCCATAGGCATGGGGTTCTGTCCCTTGCTTGAGGTTAGGGAAGCAAGCGGCTTGACTCCGCTTGCTTCTCGGCTTTTTTGGCGCTATAAAATCATTATGTCAATAGATAGCGCTATAAAACCAAAAAAGGGGCGTCCAAAGGTTGATTCTGAAGCGGTTAATGTCCGTTTCGAACGTGCTGTTTTGGATGAGGTGGACGCATGGATAGCCGCAAATGGCCCGCCATATGTGACACGCCCGGAAGCTATCCGGCGGTTGGTGCAGGTGGGATTGAAAGACAAAAGCCCATAAAGTCTATGCTTTAGAAGCATGTAGTTTCTGGAATGTTTTTTGATTGCAAGCGGGTTAAATAAAATTGTCTTGATCTGTATATTTTTGTGGTGAAGGCTGTTGCTCTACAAGTCAAACATTGTCTAATTTTAATGTGTCGCGCGACAAGACTGAAAGCTAAGGGAGGTAAACATGTCGAATGAAGACTTTGCTCGGCAAGTGCAAGCTGCCATTCAGTCTGGGAAAGTCGGAACTCATCTCATTGAGAAAGGAGTGAGAAAGGCTCTATCCATAGCCTCAGAAGCTGCGCGTCAAACAGAAGAACGAACTGAACGCATTAAAAAGGATAAACTACGTGGCGCAAGAGGCACAACCCACAGAATCTCTTTATGATATTTTATACGCAGATAGAGCGCGACTTTCATCATATCTGGCTCAAATTGACCCAAATGGGGTAATAACAGGTTATAAAACCTCCACTACTGACGGTTCTAGTGTTGGATCGGAGTTGGGGGGAGGAGTGCCTACAGTTGCCTCTGCTAAAGCGAGGTACAGTATTGAAAACAAAGACTTGGCTGAACGAACTTTTGATCCAGCGGCAGCTTTACCAATAGAAGTAATGAATCGATTGGACGAAAACGGATATATACACCGAGATTTAAAAAATGTTCCAATAGGAGGTCTTCTTCTTGTAAAAGGAAGATTTGCTCTCCGTGACTTTAGTCAGTTTCCTGCATTCTGGCCACTCATGAAAAAAATTCTTCCATTTAAAGATTTAGCAACTAATGCAAATAATCAATTTTCTAAAAAAACTATATCTGTAAACGATATAGAGAGTTTATTTAAATCACTTCTTGAGGATATACCACAACCTGTTCAGCTTACATTTGAAACATCAAAAGAGTATTTATGGTCAACTCTGGCGGAAGAAGGTTTTGCCACATCCCCTATAGATATTTTTTTAAAGCATAAAGGGATTATACCGGGAGAGTGGTATATCTTGGCTATTGTGGACGGACATCCCATTTCTACCGAGAATGCAGATGACGCGTCAATACCAGATTCTTTTGGTGAAAGTCTAGGAATACCTTTTCATCAACTAGCTCAAGATATGCGATCTTTATTCGGACGACCTGATAATAATTACGGTGTCTCACCATTGGTTATTTTCAGGCAGGTACATTGTAGTAAGGTCAACGGTTGACGTTTACCCCAAACGCGCTCTAGATTATCAAAATCTTCGAAGCCGTGTGCCCATTAGGGTCCACGGCTTTTTTATTTCCAAAACAAAAAATGGCGGTTGCATGGGCAAAGGGCAGAGTTTCTGCCGTGGCCAAATTGCACTGTATGGGAAAAAGCCTGTTCTGATACTGGCGTTGGATGGCGCGGTTTGCCTTGCTGCAAAGCTCTACCTTCCACGCACAGCCCGGCATCGCTCCGATATTGATCTGAGCGAGACGCCCCTTCTTTTACGCAACACTATTGTGCGCGCGGCGGATTTGCTCCGCTGCCGTGTTACGGACCTGCGGCCTATGGCTGACGGGTTACTTTGCGTTGGGGAAGGCATTTTGCAGCGTGTGGAACGTGCCGCACGGCGTGAGATGGAATGCCAGGCTAGTGAGCAGCTCCCTGCAGGTGTGGTTCGGTCCACTTGGCGCGCTCCCCGATGGGGGAGTTGTGGTAGGAAAATCGGCGGCGTGCCGTCCGAATAATCCGCAATGATAACCCGGAGTTATCTTGCACCCGCTTGTGCGGCACCCGCAAGATAACCCGCAGACACCCCCATAAACCCGCAAGATAAGTGCAGTTATCACGCGGATTTTGAGGGGACGAAATGGACCACTAATGTAGGAAAATCATATGGTTAGCGGAGATCGCGCAAGATCGCCCGCGCCGGGGGGCGCAAAAGCGGCCTCAGTTTCTGCCGACAATCTTGTGCTGAGAACGTGGCTCCACAACCGTGGGGAGAACACCCGGCGGGCTTATGAGCGTGATGCCCGCGAGCTGCTGGCGCATGCGGGTAAGCCACTGACTGAGATTGTTCTGGCGGACCTGCAAGCATGGTACGACAGCATGGGCGATGCGTCCGATGCCACACGGCGGCGCAAGCTGTCCGCTGCAAAATCCCTGCTGGCTTACGCGGCGGGGACTGGCGTTCTCACGCACAATGCCGGGGCAGCGTTCCGGCTGGAGCGCGGGCGCGACACGTTGAATGAGCGCATTCTCACACGTGAGCAGGTTCTGGCCATGATTGAGGCCGAGATGGAACCGCGCAAGCGGGCGCTGCTGGATGTGCTCTATCGCATGGGGCTCCGCATCTCAGAAGCCTGCGCGCTGCGTTGGCGGGATGTTACGCGCCGCCAGCAGGGTGGCGTGGCCTCTGTGTTCGGCAAGGGCAACAAGACGCGGGCCGTTCAGGTCCCTGCAAAGCTTTACAAGCAGCTCGTGGCGCTGCGGGTTGATAGCGGGCCGGATGCGCCCGTTGTCCCCGGCCACGATGGCCGCCCGCTTTCGCACGATGCGGCCCACCGCATCGTCAAGCGGGCGGCGCGGCGTGCCGGATTATCTGGGGCTGTTTCGGCCCACTGGCTCCGGCACGCCCATGCATCGCACGCGCTCGACAACAATGCCCCGGTGCATGTGGTGCAGGCCACGCTGGGGCACGCATCGCTCGCCACGACGACAAGATACAGCCACGTCCGAGAAGGGGATGGCTCCGCAAACTATTTGGATTGATCACCATGACGACTGCTTCCGATACCGTGCCCGAAGGCTACATGAAGGACACCAAGGGGCGACTGGTGCCGCTTGAGGCCGTCAAACCCGAACACCTTCTGGAAGATGAGCTTGTGCACCGTCTGCATGAAGCGGCAGCGCAGCTTGCGGAGCAGCTTGCCGCCTTCAAGCGCGCCGGGTTTGCTGATGTAGCTGCCCTGCAATCCCTCCTGCATGAAAAGTATGGGGTCAGCATGGGCGGCCAGAAGGGAAACATCACGCTCAGCACCTATGACGGTCGCCTGCGTGTGACTGTTGCCATGGGCGAGAGCATTACGTTCGGCCCGGAAATTCATGTAGCCAAGACGCTGCTGGACCAGCTCTTTGAACGCTGGACCGAGGGGGCAAATGCCAGTCTCCGGGTTGTCGTCATGGATGCGTTTGACGTGGGCAAGGAAGGGAAGATGCAGACCAGTAAAATCCTTGGTCTGCGCAGGCTTGATGTGCCTGATCCTGAGTGGAAAGAGGCCATGGAAGCGATTGCCAATAGTATCCGCTCCGACTGCACCAAGTCCTACCTCAGGTTGCATACGCGGGAAACGCCGGACCAGGCATGGAACATGGTGCCGCTGGATTTGGCCAAGGCATGAAGCGCTGGCTCACGGACGTGCTTTCAGGCCGTCGGGACAACTTCAGGCTTAGGCGGGAGTTGGGGCGCAAAGAGCGGCTTCTGCGGGACTGTCACGTGGAAATTCGTCGTTTGCATGAACTGATTATCAAGGCCGGTCGGTCTGTTGAGAGGAAGAAATGAAGCACCAAGGCAACAGTCATTCCAACAGACACCCGAAGCGCAATCACCCCTTCCATGGAAGCAAGCAGGCGTCGGACCATGCGGTATGGATCCGGGCGGCCCAGCACTATGCTTACATGAGCCAGAACGACCGGCGTCCGGGCATTCGTGTGTGGGCCGAAGAGCGGGCTGCTGACTGTATGGATCGGGCGGACAAGGCCTGTGGCTGACTTTCGCATCAAGGTCGATGTGAAGGCTGCTCAACGGCAGCTTTCAGACATGGCCAAACAGATACCATTTGCTGCCTCTGTTGCGTTGAATGACCTGGCCTTTCAAGTCATGCGCAAAGAGAACTCGGCCATGTCTGATATCTTCAAGGGCCCGAGGCCCTTCACCCAGCGCGCCACACAGGTTGAGAAGAAGGCGAGCAAGTCAGATCTGACTGCAGTGGTTTCAATCAGGCCTGCACAGGATAAATACCTGTCTCCATATGAAACGGGTGGTGATCATTGGGTCGGTGCGAAAGGTGGGGACGGGGATCTGCTCGTGCCTGTTGATGGCAAGACCGATGCCTATGGTCAGATACCAAGAGGGCTGATCAAGCGTCTGGTAGCGCGGCCTGATGTTTTTGTTGGGACTGTGCGTGGTATTCGCGGGATATGGCAGCGTCCGCCAACAGGTAATCAGCGTAGTGGCCAGCGCGGTACCAAAGGAAAGCTTGGGACTGTTGGTGGAAAAAGGACGGGGCTGAAGCTGCTCTATGCGTTCAAGTCCAACAGGCCAGTCAGAAAGCGATTGGGCTTTGATCAGGTCGCACTCGAGCTGGTGCGGGAGCAGGGGACCAAGGCGCTTGAGGCTGCCGTTGAAAAGGCGATCCGCTCAGCGCGGTGACCGGCATATTCGTCCCTCCCGTCACTGGGGGTACCCCCCCCTTCTTGGGTCCCTCCTGGGGGGTGCCCCGATCACGGGTATTGCGCGAGCTCGTTTGATCCCTAGCTAACGAATTTTTTTCGGGTTGCAGTTGCAGGTGGCAGTTTAGGCATGAGTGCTGACACAATTAGCCAGAGTGAGGCCGCAAGGCGCGCGGGTGTAAGCCGGTCTGCAATTCAAAAACATCTTGCATCTGGAAGAATTATTTCAGAAGGCAACCGCGTAAATCTTGCCTCTTTTAATGAATGGCTCGATCTTAAAAAGGAGACACACTCAGGGGTGCAACCACCCCTGCCACCTGAGGTGCAACTCCCGCCAGAGGTTGCACCTCAGGTGGTCAGTCTGGATCGTTCCAGTTCACCTGACCTTGAGCCACCGGCAGGCAGCCTGTTGGACATGAAATCAGCATTGCTGCTTGAGCAGAATGCAAAGGCACGTATCAAACAGTTGGATTTTGATGAGCGCTCAGGATCTGTGGTTGAAATTGCCGTTGTTACGGCCAGAGTGGGCAAGGAATACGCTGCCGTGCGGCGCAAACTTCTGGCGTTGCCGGCAGAGCATGCCCCTTCAATCCATCGCTGTAAAACAGTTGCAGACGTGCAGGAGAGGTTAAGGGTTCTCATCACACGAGCCCTGGAAGAACTGACAGCAGATGGAGGCTCTACGATACCCACAGGGGTATAAGAATTTTGTCGCTGCTCTGGTGGCGCAACGGCAGGCCAACCTTAAACCCCCGCCCAAACTCTCCCTGAGCGAATGGGCCGCTGAATATGCTGTTCTTTCAGCAGAGACCAGCGCGCAAACAGGCAAGTTTGAAGCCTTTGCGTATCAGGTTGGCATCATGGATGCCTTCACAGATCCCGCTGTGGAGAAGATCTCGGTCATGAAGTCAGCCCGCGTGGGCTATACCAAGATACTTGACCACGCCATTGGCTACTATCTGCATCAGGACCCATCACCCATTTTGATGGTGCAGCCGCGTGAGAGCGATGCGGAGAGTTACAGCAAGTCCGAAATCGCGCCCATGTTGCGTGATACTCCCGAGCTTGCGGCACTAACAGGAGACCCAAAGGCCAAGAGCAGCGAGAATACACTGCTCAAAAAGACCCTTCTCAATGGGTCCTCCCTTACACTTGTGGGAGCAAACAGCCCGGGCGGCTTTCGTCGTATCACCGTGCGTATTGTGCTGTTTGACGAGGTGGATGGTTACCCAGTGGGTGGCGCTGGTTCAGAGGGTGATCAGATCGCCCTTGGGTCCAAACGAGCGGAGACCTATTGGAATCGGCTGATAGCCTTGGGGTCTACTCCTACTGTTGCTGGCATAAGCCGCATTGAGCGCTCGTTTGATCAAGGCGATGGCCGCTACTATCACGTGCCATGCCCGCATTGTCATGAATTCCAGGCACTGGAATGGGGCGGGCCAGACACACCTTATGGCATAAAATGGGATAAGGACGCGGATGGCCACCACCTGCCAGAGACTGCCCACTATGTGTGCAAGCACTGCGGCTGCGTCATTGATGAAGCCGAGAAGGCAGACATGGTTGCCCAGGGGAAATGGGTGGCCTCACGTCCGTTCAAAGGCCACGCCTCGTTCCATATCTGGGCCGGGTATTCTCTGTTTCCGAATGCTGCATGGTCAAAATTGGTGGCTGAATGGCTGGAGGTTAAAGACAAACCGCTAGAGCGCCAAACTTTCATCAATACAGCCCTTGGCCTGCCATATGAGGACAGGGGCGACGGCGCACTGAATGAAATTGCACTCGTTGCCAGGGTGGAGAATTGGGCGGGTGAAGTCCCTGACGGTGTAGTGCTGATCACCGTTGGTGGGGACGTGCAAGATGACCGTGTTGAGCTGGAGTTTGTAGGTTGGGGCCGGAACGAAGAGAGGTGGTCTATCGCCCATATCGTTATTGAGGGTGATCCTGATGGGCCTGAGCTATGGAACAGGGTTGATGAAGCGTTAAAGCGCCACTGGTTCAGGGCTGACGGTCGGCCTTTCTCCGTCATGGCTGCATGCATAGATTCCGGTGGGCATCATACCCAGAAGGTCTATGAGTTCTGCCGCGCGCGGCTTGGGCGAAAAATATGGGCCGTCAAAGGGGAGTCCGCACGTGGTGGCGCACGCTCCCCCGTGTGGCCAACCAAGCGGCCCACATCGCGCAGCAAGGCCAGCTTTCGGCCCATCATCATTGGCGTCAATGCGGCCAAGGATGTCATCCGGAGCCGTCTGCACCTTGCCTTGCCTGAACCGGGGCAACCGGCACCCGGTTACATGCATTTTCCCGCAGACCGGGACATTAACTACTTTGCCCAGTTGTTGGCCGAACGATCAGTCAGAAAGCACAAAAACGGCCATATATACCGTGTGTGGGAGCAAATTCCCGGCCGTGCGAACGAGGCCCTTGACCTTGCTGTGTACAGCTACGCAGCCCTGTGCGGGCTGATTTATCGAGGTTTCTCTTTGAACAAACGCGCAGACCTCATGGAGCAGGAACGTGCCAGCGGGCACGTGCCGTTTGAGCCCAGAGAAAACCCACCCGAAGAGGCCCAGAAGGCGGCACCACCACGGCGGGATCAGGCAAGACCGGGCCAGAGAAAAACTGATGCGGCGCCTGAAAAGTCCACAACCACAGGTCCCCGTCGATCACGCTGGAATTACTAATGGCAAAATCTGTCTTTCCTGTTCCCCGGGGCACCTATGCAGGCATGACCGAGGCACAGGTTACCCAAGCCCGGAACGCGGCGCAGCAGGCCCTTTTGTCTCTGCTCAATGGAACACGGCCCATGTCGGCTGGCTACAATCAGGGTGATGGTGGCCGGAACGTGTCATTTGCCGGCGCTTCTGAAGCTCAACTCCGTAACAACCTGCGTGAACTGAACACCCTCTTGGGGGTAAGCACTTCACGGCGGGCGATGAGGATACGCTACCGTTGAAAAAACCCGGACTGTTACGCCGCGCATGGAACAACCTGAGTGGCACAGGCGCAGGTCAGGGTGCGAAGGCTTCATTTCCCATGACGTTGCCCGGCAACTGGATGGGGGGCATGGGCGGCATGTTCGCCTATGACGGCGCGGACATGATGAGCAATGAAAGCTCTGAATGGAACCCGTGGCTGCGCTCACCTGATGCGGAGATCAATCTCGACCGTGACCGCATGGTTGCTCGGGCGCGGGACCTGTTCCGCAATGACGGCTGGGCACGTGGCAGCATCAACCGCATTACCGACAACGTGGTAGGTGCGCAGTTCCGCTTGGTTGCCAAGCCTGATTATCGTGCTTTGAAAGGACGCTACGGCAAAGCATTTGATGCCGTGTGGTTTCGTGAGTTCAGGCAGGCTGCGGAAGCCGAATGGCGTATGTGGTCAGAAAACCCACTGCTTTTTTGTGATGCGGCCCAAAAGCTGACAATCACCCAGCTCTTTCGTCTGGCTTTCATGCATCAGATGAAAGATGGAGAAGCTCTGGGGGTCATGCGCTGGCTACCGGAGCGGATAGAGCAGGGGGCCGATTACGCGACTGCCCTTCAGCTCATTCATCCCGATCGGCTCTCCAACCCGTACCAGCAGATGGATACCCACACGATGCGTGGCGGGGTGGAAATAGACGATAACGGGGCGCATATCGCCTATCACATCCGCCAGGCCCACCAATTTGATTATTTCGATGCGGTGGAAAGCATGATCTGGGACCGCATACCCCGCTTTACTCCGTGGGGGCGCTCCATTGTCGTACATTCCTATGACTTCGATGATGCAGGCCAGCATCGCGGTCTGAGTGTGTTTATTCCCATTCTAAACCGCTTTCGCATGCTTGGCCGGTATGATCAGGCCGAACTCCAGCAAGCTCTTGTCCAGACCATTTTCGCCACGTTTGTGCAAAGCCCTTACGATCCCGAAGATGTGCGGTCAGGCATGGAAGATGGCGAACTGACCGAATACCAAAACCTGCGGGAAGGCTGGCATAAGGATAACCCGCTGACCATTGGTGGTGTTCGGGTGCCGGTCATGCCGCCCGGCGAAGAGGTTAAAACTGTTGCGTCCACAAGACCAAACAGCGGTTTTGATGCCTTTCAGAGTGCCTTTCTTCGTAATTTTGCAGCCGCTATTGGCACATCTGCCGAACAGCTGAGCATGGATTATTCCAAGACGAACTACAGCTCCTCCCGCTCATCCATGCTGGAAATGTGGAAGACCATGAACCGCCGGCGGGGCGACTTTGCTGTCAGTTTTGCCAACCCGGTTTATTGCTCGGTGCTGGAAGAGATGTTCGACCAGAAGCGCCTGCCACTCCCCAACAATGCACCGGATTTTCTTGAAGCCCGGACAGCTTACTCCCGTTGCCACTGGATTGGCCCAGGTCGTGGGTGGGTTGACCCGGTGTCCGAACGTCAAGGTGCTGTGCTGGGGCTGGATGCCGGTTTTGGCACGCTTGAACGCGAATGTGCCGAACAGGGCCTTGATTATGAAGAGGTGCTCGATCAGCGCCGCGCTGAACGGCAGATGATGGAAGAGCGCGGGCTTCCATTCCCGCAGTGGGCCATGGGTGCGCCTGTGAACCAGACAACACAAACACCGGATCCAGAATGAGCCGTCTTCCTCACCTTGCGCAGCGGATGTTCAATACACCCATTGCTATCCATCCGCAGAAAGCCGAGATCGTTGTAGCGGCCTTGGCGGACCGTCTGGGCATTGCACATATGTTCCATGATGGCCGGTCCATTGCCATGGGGCCGGGCATGATTGCTCTGGACGAAACAGACCGTGCCGCTGAAAAAGCCTATGACGTGGTGGCTGGTGTTGCGGTCATTCCCATTCAGGGCACGCTGGTGCAAAAACTGAATAGCCTGCGCCCTTTTTCAGGCATGACTGGCTATGATGGCATCCGCCTGAACGTCCTTGACGCCCTGAATGACAAGTCAGTCAAAGCCATTGTGCTCGATATTGACAGTCCAGGCGGGGAAGTGGCCGGTTGCTTTGATCTGGTGGACCTCATCTTTCAGGCCCGTGGGCAAAAGCCCATTCATGCCATTCTGGATGAGAATGCCTTCAGCGCTGCCTATGCGCTGGCCTCGGCGGCAGACCGTATCACCGTGCCGCGCACGGGTGGTACCGGCTCCATAGGCGTCATTCTTATGCATGTTGACCTCTCACAATCGCTTTCCAAGGCGGGAGTGGTGGTCACAATGGTGCGGTATGGCGCTTACAAAGCGGAAGGCTCCGAATATGAGAGCCTGTCCGAAGGCGCACTGGCCCGTATCCAAGCCGATATTGACCAGATGGGCGCACTGTTCTGTGAAACGGTTGCCCGCAACCGGGGATTGAAAACCTCGGTCGTAAAAGGGTTTGAGGCACGCACATTCATGGGGGCTTCCGGGGTTTCCGCCGGACTGGCCGACCAAGTGTGCGCACCCGACGCAGCTTTTGCAAACCTCATCCGCTCTCTCTGACCTGCGCTTGCGCAGTCTGTTCAAGGATATACCCGAATGGCGAAATCACGCCTGAAGAGTGCTCTCTCGTTCTCTCACCTGATTGGTGGCGCATCAGCAGGCCGCAGTGCCCGCCGCGCTGAGGATGATGACCAGGAAAATAACACCCCTCCCGGTGCCGATAATGGTGATCCGGAAGATGATGGCAACGCCACACCGTCTGGTCGCCGCCGTGCTCGTGGTGATGATGACGACACCGACCCGGGTGACGACAACCAGGACAATGCTCCATCTGGCCGCCGTGCGCGTGGGGATGACGGCAATGATGGTGATGATGACGACAATGCCACGCCATCTGGCCGCAGCCGTGCCCGTGGGGACGATGATGGTGATCCGGAAGATGATGAAGAAGACGAAGAAGATAACGACGACCCCAAAGCCCGAGCAGCCCGTACGCGGGAGCGTGCCCGCTGTGCCGCCATCTTTGCAACCAAGGCTGCAGCGGATCGGCCAGACCTTGCCGCTCACCTTGCCTTCAACACGTCACTTCCCCGGGCTGAGGCCAAAGGCCTTTTGAAAGCAGCGGCAAAAGGGACATCCCGTCGTGGGAGCGCGCTGGCGGATGCTATGGCCCAGTTTGGCCAGCAGCGTGTGAGCGCCAGTGCCCCCGGTATGTCGCGCCAGACCAGCATTGATGCCGGTTGGGATGCCGCGGCGAAGCGCGCAGGCGTTACCCGCAAGTAATTCTTCCACCACTTTGGAAAAGCAAAGGCGGCCCAGATGGTCAGTCCTGTTCTGAACGAACATTTTTACACCGGCGCCTTCCTTGTCCGTGAAGCCAACGGCTATCTCTCACGCGACAAAGGGGAGCTGGTAAACGAAACCTCGGCCGATATTTCATTTGAGGCCGGGCTTGTCCTCAGTGATGTCTCGACAGTCATCCCCGACTTTGTGGTGGGTGGCAGCAATACTGGCAATGGGACCATCGGATCCATTACCGTTGCAGCAGGCACAAAGCCCTCCAATTACGAAATCGCGTTTACGGATGCGACAAACTACACCGTTTCCGGGCCGGATGGCTCACAGCTTGGGGTAGGGGTGGCAGGCACTGCGCTCGATGTAGGGGGGCTGTCCTTTACTGTATCCGCAGGAACCACAGCTTTTGTTGCCGGAGACACGTTCACCATTGTTGTCGTGCCAGGTGGCCCCAAGCAGTACGTCCCATATACGGGGGCGGCAGCGGCTGCCGCTGTTCTGTTTGATCGTGTGTATGTCGAGGCCGAAACGGCCCGGCATGTAGCCGTTGTCTTACGTCTGGCAGAAGTTAACGAACAGGAGCTCTGCTGGGATCCTGCCGTTACGAGTGCAGCCAATGTTGCAACGCTACAGTCCGAAGCACTGAACCAACTGGCCGTCGCAGGTATTGTTGCGCGCTAAGGCGCGCTTTACTTCGTTTCTTTTTCACCTGAAGCAATAGCTCGGCATCAAACCGACAGCATGAAGGCTGTCGGTTTTTTTGTGAGCTCAGGATTGGCATATGAGTATTCTTGACGTCTTCCGGCAGGATCCGTTTACCTCCATTTCTCTCACAAGTTATGTGGACCGGGTCCCCTTCCTGCCGACTGGCATTGGTGATCTGGGTCTTTTTGAAGATCTACCCATTCGGACCACGGCACTCGCGGTCGAACACCGTGATCAGCAGCTGATCGTTATTCCGACCAGTGACCGTGGTGCTCCCCTTACTGAACGCCGTACGGAAAAGCGCAAGCTGCGCTATTTTGAGGCGCCACGTTTGGCCCATGGCGATACCGTTTACGCCACGGAATTGCAGAACGTGCGTGAATTCGGGACGGAATCCGTGCTGATGCAGGTCCAGACCGAAGTGGCGCGCCGTCTGTCCGGCCCAACCGGTCTTACGGCCAATATGGAATACACCTGGGAGCTACACCGGCTTGCGGCAGTTCAGGGTCTTCTGCTGGACGCGGACGGCACACTGCTCTTTGACTGGGCAAAAGAGTTTGGCATCACACGCCCGAAGGAAATTGGCTTCAACCTTGATGCGGCTGATCCTGTTCTGGGCAGCCTGCGCCAGCAGTGCAACAAGATCGTGCGGTATATGGCACGTCAGGCGCAGGGCGCGTGGCTTCCCTCCACCCGTGTCATGGCCATGTGCGGCGATGACTTCTGGGATTATCTGATTGCCCATAAAGACGTTCTGACTACCTACTTCAACTGGGAAGCCGCGCGTGAGCTGCGCAAGGGCACCGCGTTTGAAGCCATGGATTTTGGCGGGATCAGCTGGTTCAACTATCGTGGCTCTAACGATAACTCCACCATTGCGGTACCTACTGACAAGGTGAAGTTTTTCCCCCAAGGGGCACCCGGCGTGTTCCAGCGCGCACTGGCTCCGGGGGAGGCAGTGGAGTGGGTGAATACCCTCGGGCGGCCCATTTACATCATTCCCATTTTTGACCGTGACCGTAATTTCTGGTGGCGTATGGAGGCCTACTCCTACCCGTTGCACATTTGCACACGTCCAGAAATCCTGATGTCTGGCCGGCTCGGCGGCTGAGCAGCCATGGCGATAGATTGGGCAGGCCTGGTTCTTGCCCCTAATCTCCGTATTTTTGGTGAAGATCCGGAGAGGGAAGGTCCTGTCATCTGGACCGCTGCGTCCAATGGCGTTTCACAGCAGGTTCCTGCCATATTTGATGAAGGCTACAGGCCACTCGCCGTCATTGACGATGCCGATGGGCTTATGCCGACAAACCTGACCACGAGTGTGCCGCACCTGGGCGTTTCTCTTTCTGACTTCCCGACTGAGCCGTTACAGGGCGACACAATGGTGGTACGGGGCAAGGCCTACACGATCAGGGAAGTTCAAAAAGACAGCCACGGTGGGGCTGATATTTTCCTCAATATTGCGAGTGCCAGCCCATGACCCTCTACCGTGTGTTGCTCAAGGATGCGGCGGCCAAGGCGCTCATTGCCGGTAAAACTCTTGCTGGCGAGAACATCATGGTCGACCGCAGTTTGCCTGCAACGCCTGATATGCTCCCTGCCATACTTTTAACGGCTCCACGGGACAGGGCGACCAGTACAGGCCGCAACGGTCCGGGCTTTACCCGGGTTAGCACGCTGGCCATCCGTGCTTTTCTGTATGGCAGAACCCCAACCGAGGTTTCTTCCAATCTGGATATATTCGCTGAGCAGATCGAGCTTGCCCTTGTGCTCGACCCGACTTTGCAAGGCATGATTACCCAGATCACGGACATTGAAACCGAATTGATGATTAACAGCCAGACAGCCGAGCATACAGGCGAAGTGCGTATGCTGCTGGGGCTGGAATACATCGAGTACTATCCCCAAGAGGGCACGCCCATCACTGAGCTCGTCGGGCAGGTGCAGGCTAACGGCAATGCAGATTTTGCCGGGATCAATGTGCCTCTTTCCTCTAGCTGAGGTTCGCCAACATGTTTGTAAAACCAGCTCCGGGCCGCACGGTCCGGTGGCCGGCATCCTTGCGTCTTCTGTCTGAACAGGGGGCCGAGGTGCCGTCTACGGCTTTCTGGCTGCGCGCTCTGGCGTGTGGTGATGTGCAGAAAGCCTCTCCCGTAGTGCAGGCCCCGGCCACAGCACAGCCCGCCACAATTGAGCCAAAAGGGACCGCAGCATGAGCAGCATCATGGTTCCGGGGTATTCGACCAGCAATCGTGTGCCCGGCTTTTATCTGGCTCTGGACAACACCGGGGCTAATACGGCCAGTGCCGCGCGCCGCATTCTGCTGGTTGGGCAAATGCTGGCCACGGGCACAGGCACGCCCGGGGTTATGGCAATTTCTGGCGGGGTCAGTGACGCCATTGCCAAATACGGCGAGGGCTCCCAGTGCCATATCATGGTCCGTGATTACCGGACGATTGATAGCTCTGGCGAAGTCTGGGTCCTGCCTCTTCTGGACGATGCGGCCTCCCAGCCTGCTGTGGGGAGTTTTACGCTGGCTGGCACAGCCACATCCGCAGGAACTCTGGCGCTGTATGTTGCCGACCAGCTTGTGCCGGTAGGCGTGTCAGTGGGGGATACGGCGCAGGCAGTGGCTGCCAATGTGGTGATCGCGGCCAAGGGTGTGACGGGTTTACCAGTCAGTGTGACGGCAGCCGCTGGTGTTGCCACGGTGACAGCCCTGAACAAAGGGCTGGCTGGTAATGCCATCCAGCTTGGCGTCTCCCTGATGGGGACCGCTGGCGGGCAGAGCATTCCGTCCGGTCTGAGCGTGACCATCGCCCAGCCTTCTGGCGGAACACAGAACCCCACCAGCCTTGCTACAGCACTGGCCAGCATGGGCACCCGTGTTTATGATCTGGTCGCCCACCCTTATACCGACACGGCCAGCCTGACAGCGTTCAAGGACCTGTTCGATAATAGCATTGGCCGCTGGTCCCCCATGGAGCAACTCTATGGGCACCACATCACCGCCCTGCGTGGCACCTATGGTGAGGCGACCACGTTCGGTCTGGCGCAGAACGACCCGCATGGGACCGTTATGCCCATCTCGGATAGTCCATCGTCCCCCATGTCATGGGCAGCGCAGCTGACCGCTGTTACTGCCGTTTCCATGCGCGAAAACCCCGCATTGCCTGTGCGTGGTCTGGCGCTGACTGTCATGCCCCCCACCGATGCAGGGCGCTTTGCCTTTGATGAGCGTAACAGCTTCCTCCACGATGGTCTGGCCACCTTTACGGTGGATGACAGCGGAACGGTCCTGACCGAACGGCTGGTGACCACCTATCAGGAAAACGCCTCTGGCGTGCCTGACGACAGCTATCTGGACATTGAAACGCTGCTGACCGCTCAGGTCTGCATGCAGGACATGCGGACATATCTTGCATCCCTGTATGGCCGCTACATCCTTGTGGCGGACGGCAACAAGATACCGGCAGGCGCACAGGCAACCACGGCCCAACTGATCGCGGCATCCGCCGTTGCCCGTTACCGCTGGCAGGCAACACAGCTCTGGGTCCAGAACCCGGATACTTTCGCAGCTCAGATTGTCTGGGAGAATGCCGGGGGCGGGCAGGTCATGCTGCAATTGCCGTACGACTTTTCCAACCAGCTGTGGGTGCTGGCGGCGGACATTCGCTTTACCAAATCATAAGGGACAGCAAGAAACATGGGTGTTTATCGTGGCCCCCTCGCGGGGTCTGCCTCCCTTACGATCAATGGTGAGGCATGGAATGTGGTCGGGGAACTGCAGTGGCAGCCCTCTGGTGATGTAAACGAAACCCTCAAGGGCCAGTCCATGGTCGAGGGGTTTCAGTCCATGCCCGGGCAGGGCTTTATTCAGGCCACATTGCGTGACCGGCGCGACCGCAAGGTGTCCGATTTTCAGGGCGCATCTGGTCTGGAAATCATCGCTGTTCTGGCCAACGGCAAGGTGATTACCTGCGTGAATGGCTGGCAGGTTGAACAGATCAACCTCAACACGCAGGAAGGTACCTTCGAGTTGAAGGTCGAAAGCGACACCGTTACGGAGGATACCGCATCGTGAGCGCTCTGACTGATGCTGAGGTCCTGTGCGCCGTGGCTGAGCAGGATGATGCCGAACAGGTTGAGGATGGCGTATTCTACCCGGACAACACCATCACAACCAAGGATGGTGCTGAATGGAAAGAACTGCGACTGCGTGAGCCTACAGTTTTTCACAGCTTGAGTGCTGCACGGGTGATTGGCAAAAAGCCAAGCATTGAAAGTATCTATGACAGCCAGATCGATCTGGTCTGTCGTCTTTCGGGTTGGCCAAAAATGGCGACAGGCCAACTGCCAACACGCATTTTGGATAAAGCCGTGGCCTACGCTTCTGCTTTTGAGGAAAATGCCCGGCGTAAACAGGATGAAGAGCCGGAATGCCCCGAAAGCCTGATCCTGCTCTTCACGCCTCCTATTGAGGCCGTCAATCAGTCTTTTTCGGAAATGGTGCTGCGTGAGCCTGTTGTTTCCGAACGGCGCAAGTACAAGGCCACGGAATCGCGCGGCAGTTTTGCCGACTTCCTTCAGGCCGAGATTGATCTTGTCAGTACCATAAGTAGCTGGCCTCTGGCGGCAGTGCTGAAAATGCCGATCAGCAAGTTTGCCAAGGGCGCAGATTATCTGACCGGTTTTTTTATGACTGGCCATCAAACTGGGAATCCCTCCCAGCCGATCTGATGGCCTACTTTTCCGGAATGTCCCTGAGCGAAGCAGAAGGCCTGAGCGGCCAGATGCTGGTGCATTGGGTCGGGCAGGCCAATCGTATCGCTGAGCGGCAGCGCAAAGAGGCAAAAAATGGGCGCAACCGTTAGCATTGTTCTGGATGCGACAGACCGGGCCAGTAAAAAGTTTGATGCGTTTAATAACCGCGTCGCATCCTTGCAGGCACCTATCAGAAATCTACAGCGTTCTTTAGGACGCTTTTCTGACGTGGTAGGGATAACCCGCCTACATAAGGGTATGCAGGACCTCTCCCGCTCAACCCTGAACACTTTCCGCTCAGTCGGTCGGCTGGTGCCGGAAATGGGAACGCTGACGGGGGCCGCCTCTATTGCCGGGGTGTATAAACTGGCCAGCGCCTGGGCGCAGGTTGGCACAAATTTGCGCACATCTGCACGCAGTATGGGTATGGCCCCCGGCCGGCTTATGGCCCTGCGCAATGCAGCCCGTCTGTCTGGTGGCTCTGCTGATGCCATGTCAGGCGCTTTGGGCCAGCTTTCCACTCAGAAGTGGGAAGCCGTAAATGGCTTTGCGCCAGAGGCGGCTGCTCAGTTTCAGGCTCTGGGTATTTCCATGGAGGAGCTGAAGAAGCTCTCCCCAGAGCAATTGTTTGATCGGATCGCCACCAAGATCCGCGCTATCAAGGACCCTGCTGCCCAGAGCATTGCGGCTCTCAAGCTGTTTGGTGAGGCAGGGCAGGGGCTTTTGCCCGTGTTCCAGCAAACAGCGCAGGAATACCAGCAGAATATCCGCCTTGCTGAGCGGTATGGGTTGATGAACCAAAAGGGGGCAGATGCCGCCGCCCGAATGCAAAATTCCCAGCGCCAGCTTTCATTGGCAGTTGAGGGATTTGGTTACAGTGTGGCCGAGGCGGTTGAGCCCGCGATTACTCCCGTGCTCCAGCAGATGGCTGAATGGATTGCTGTAAACCGGCAGTGGATTTCTCAGGATATTGCCGGTTATGTGAGGCAACTGGTTACTTGGCTCAAAAATGGCGGTTGGGACGAGATAAAAACCAAGGTCACAGCGGTATTCCAAACAATTTCATCTGTGGTGGACAAGCTCGGTGGCTGGAAGTCTGTTGCCAAAGATGTAGGCATAGGTATGGCCGTGTTATGGACAGCATCTGCGCTGGCTGGGCTCGCCAGTTTGACTGCCTCTCTTTTGGGTATTGTCGCCGCCATGAAAAGCATTGCTTCAACTGGTGGCGCAGCTGGGGGAGCAATTAGCGGCATTGCAGGCAGCGGGGCGTCTATTCGCACAGCATTGACGTTACTCGAAGCCTATAAAGCCCTTTCTGATGCTTCGCAAAATGGGGTCACACCAGATCAGCAAAAAGCTAACCGTGAATGGTTTTCCAACCTGCCCGGGATGAAAACACTGGCGGCACCTTATGCGTGGGCATACCGTCAAATTTATGGTCAGGATCCTGATGATCTAGTCTCTTCTGAAGAAGATAATCAGCGCGGCAGCGCGTTGATGAAAACACTCAGAGGTAATGGCGATCTTGGTCTGAATGAGAGTGCCATCAGAGGTGTGACGGCTGCGGGGGTCGCTGAATCTCATCTATCTTCTGGTGCAAAAAACCCATTTTCTTCAGCCAGAGGAGCCTACCAGTTTATTAGGTCAACCAGAGATCAGATATTGGCGGAGCAAGGGGTGGATGTCTGGAAGTCTGATGTGAATGGTCAGGCAACGGCAGCTTTACGTTATTATCGCCAACATAATCCGGCCCAATTCGCACAATTTGCCCATGCTGCTTCAGCAGATGCAGCCATGAGGATGTTTACCAGGGACTTTTTGAAGCCAGGATCTGGAGAAGATGATGATTTAGCGCGTGGGTCTGCTTTTCTTCGTGGTTACCACGAGCCTCCATCTGCACCAGCAGCATCGGTTCCGGCTCCTAATGGGCAAGGTAATGGCAGTGGTCTAGATGGCACCATATCTCGGCTGCGGGTTGAGATCAGCCATGACAATGCCCCGCCCGGTTCTTCGGTAAAAGTCACATCAGCCAGTTCCAACCTGAAGGTTGCATCTATATCGCAACAACGGGCGATGGATCCAACCAATACCGCTCTAGGCAACTGAGACATGTCCGGTTCACTCATCAACACAGCGCTGGAATATCTCCAGTGCTCATTCCGTGCGGTGCCTTTTGCCGTTCTGGGCAGTGGGGGGGAGACCGGGCGCAAGCAGGCTGTGCACCAGTATCCATACAGGGACGGTGTCTATGTTGAGGACCTGGGGAAACGGGGCCGGGTCTATCATATCCATGGGTTTGTAACGGGTGCCACCGCCGCTGCGCAGCGTGATCTTCTGGTCATGGCGGCAGAAACGGCAGGTCCGGGGTTGCTGATCCACCCGACTATTGGGGTCATCAAAGCCGCATGCATGAATTTTGCATGGGGCGAGCCAGACGGCATCACGGGTCGGATTGATGTTTCGTTCGATTTCCTCGAGCAGCAGGATCTGCTGGGCAGTACAATCAAGATTGCCCTTGATGCCGCTGCAGCTGCAGCGGCACTTGTAGCGCAGGCTGTTTCCGCCAGCAGTTATGCCAAAACGGCCACTGCCGCTTTAGCCGTTGGCCAGCCCGTTGTTGCAGCCGCGCAGGCAGTAGCGACGGGGTGGGGGAGGGTCGCCAATCAAGCTGTTCGCTCCCCACGGGCTATGGCATCGGCAATCAGTATCCTTCCTGGCAATAACGGCAGATACACCTCAGGAAATGCTGCGGTGGTCGATAATACGGCCACGGTGTCAACCGTTCTGGCTGATCTGACAACCTCCCGCGTAGCCATGGAAAGTGCCGTGGCGGATCTGGGAGCAGGTGGTTCGGCGGATGCTTTATCCACTGCTGCTCTGAACGTGGCGGAGCTAGTACGGACGTCTCTGGCAGATCCCGGCGCGCAGCTGGCCGCTCTGCTATCTCTCGCCACATTCGATGTGGAAGCCAGCGCAACACTGGCCCCCATTGGGGCAGCAATCGCAACGGCCCGTTCTGCCACGGCGGAAATGTGCCAGCAGATGGCTTTGGCGTCCATCGCCCTAGCCTGTGCGGACTGGAACACAACATCATCCGATCAGGCAGAAGCGCTCCGTAAGCTGGTTGCCACGCAAATGGATGCGGCAGCCACCAAAGCTGCGGATGAGGGCTACACGGATGTCTGGCGGGCGTTACGGGATCTTCGCTCGTGCCTGACCACCTTTCTGGCACAGCAGGCCAGCCAGTTGCCGGACCAGATTACCGTTACCCGCAACGGGCCTGTGCCAGCCCTGGTATTGGCCCAGCAGCTTTATGCCGATGGCTCCCGGTCGGATGATCTGATCGGCAGGGCTAACCCTATCCATCCGGCCTTCATGCCGACAAATTTCCAAGCTTTGTCCTCCTGATATTGCGGAGCCCTCAATGAGCCTTCTGAGCGATGCATCCACAGTGCTTGGGTATGACAGTCAAACGGCTAAGGGCGTTACAATCAGGATTGGCCAATACGTCATTACCGGCTGGGAGCGGGTTTCCATTCGTATCGGGCTGGAAATCATGCCCTGGGCGGCCATGCTGGAAACATCCAGTTGGCAACCCACTGCAACTGGAGGCAGTGACCTTTCAATCAACGAAGGGGATGCCTGTAGTATCCTTATCGGTAATGATCAGGTCCTGACAGGCTACGTCCAGAGTATTGCCGAGGACATTGGGCCGGAAGAGCATTCCTTACGGATTGTCGCCACGTCCAGGTCGGTTGATGCAGTGGAATGCTCGGCCCTGTTTTCCACCTATCAGATGAACAACACGACCGTGCTGGGCATTGCCCAGCAGGTCTGCCAGCAGGCGGGCATACAGGTCAGATCTATTGGGGGTGCCGGGGAGACCAATATCCAGCAGTTCTCCGTCATTCTGACCGAAACCGCTTATGAGGTCATCGAGCGCGCTACGCGTCTGGCTGGATGTCTGTTTTACGACCAGCCAGATGGCAGCATCGTGCTTGCCCCTCTGGGCACCAAAAATGTTGGGTGCCTGACTATGGGGCAAAATATTGAGCGCATGTCTGTCCTTCGCTCGCTCAGCGGTCGCTACAGTAACGTGCAGGCCATTATCCAGAATATGGCGGTGCTGTTCACTCCACCCGATGACGGCAACAAGCAGACACAGCAGATGCAGGCACAGACTGCTCCTGTACAGGCATCAGCGAATGATAGCGGGGTAAAGCGACCGCGCACACTGCTCATCCCGGTTGAAACAGGGGATGCGGATTACGCTGTGGCTCGCCAGCGAGTGCAGTGGGAGGTCGCGCGCCGGTACGGTCGATCACAGGTTGTGGAAATAACCAGCGATAGCTGGCGGGATAGCAACGGAGACCTCTGGCAACCCAACACGCTTTGCACGCTCTCGCGGCCACAGACAGGGTTTAAGAGAGAGGCGCTAATTGCTGAAATTGAATTTGTGCAAGGCGAGAGCGGAACCCACGCCAATCTGGTTTTGATGCCCCCGCAGGCATTCAAACCCCAGCCACTGGTCCTGCCTCTGGCCCAGAGCGAGGGTGTGGCAGCCACCACAAGGAATTCCTGATGTCCAACGCATTCAGCCGCATGAGCCGGCGTGTGTCCATGGCTCTGGGGTTGGGCCGCCTGACGGCCAATACGGATGAGGCGGCCTCTACCCATACCGTGCAGGTTGCACTGGCCGGCGGAGAACTCCGCAGTGATGTGCCTCTGCTCCAGCAGGTTGGTTTCCATAGCTGCCCTCTACCGGGCTCGGATGTCGTGGTGTTGTTCCAGGCGGGGGACCGGTCGCGCGGTGTTGCCGTGGCGACCGGGGACCAACGGTCTTACCCCCGGGACCTGCAACCGGGTGATGCATGCCTCTACCACGTTACAACAGGTGCTCGGGTGTGGCTCAAGGCGGATGGCAGCATTTCCATCTCCACATCAGGCCCCCTCAATGTTGCCGCGTCTGAGGCAGTCTTTAACTGCCCCATAACCAGCAGCGGAGACATTTCGGCAAAGGGGGATGTGCTGGCCGGCAAAATCAGCCTGACCAACCACAAGCACCCCGTGCAGGCTGCACCAGGCACTACAGGGGCACCGGAATAAAGCATGGATATCGCACTTTCGTGGAACGTGGCCCGTGCGGAAGGGGAATGGATTGTCAGCAGCGGTGATCTGCTGCTTGGCAGCGCTCTGGCCTCTGCCGTGATGGTCAGCCTGTTCACAGACCGGGTGGCGCCAGAAACCATAACCACACTCGACGGCGCGGTTGGAATTTCTCCCGCGGCTGGCGCTTCTGGTTCCCGCACAAACAACCGCCGTGGCTGGTGGGCCGATGCCTGGGCAGACAGCCCCATAGGCTCGCGGTTGTGGCAGATGGAACGGGCCATAAAGGCCGGGCAGTCCAGTGTCCCGCGTGAGGTCGAAGCCATCTGTCAGGAAGCGCTGCAATGGCTGGTGGATGATGGCGTGGTCCAGAGCGTGGTGGTTGCCGCGCAATGGAATGCCACCAACAGGCAGGCGGTGGAATTCCGCGTGACCGTACAGGAGCCGGGGCAGGTTGCTTCTCAGGTGTTCCTGTTTTCATGGGCATGGAAGGGGCTGTAATGCCATATGCAAGACCAACCCTGACCGACCTGCGGCAACAGGCGCTGCAGGATGTTCTGGACGGTGGAATATCCGGTGTTTCCGCCGTACTGCGCTTTTCTGTTCTCAGCGTTCTTTGTTACGCGCTGGCGGGCCTGTCCTACCTCCATTACGCCTATCTGGACTGGATATCCCAACAGGCGGTCCCCTGGACGGCGACGGATGAATATCTGGAAAGCTGGGGGACATTAAAAGGTGTGACCCGCAAGGCACCGTCCGCAGCCTCTGGCAACGTTGCTTTCAATGTTACGGGGGATGGTACCATTCCAGCGGGCACTGGTATCGCGCTGGCTGGTGGCCTGACGGCGACAACAACAGCCGACAGCACAACCAGCAATAGTATTGCCACAGCCCCGGCCACATGCAGCGTAACAGGCAGTGCTGGCAACCTGCCATCTGGCAGCATTGCTACATTGTCCAGCCCTGTGCCCGGCATACAGACAGTTGGTCTGGTATCCGCCGCCTTTGGTGGTGGCGCGGATATTGAGGAGGAGGAAGACTTCCGCTCCCGCGTCCTGCTCGCATGGCAAGGGGATGGGGAAAACGGCAAAAAGCAGGATTACATCGACTGGGCTCTGGCTGTGCCCGGTGTAAGCCGGGCATGGGTAAACCCCTTGGGCTTTGGAGCCGGGACAGTGGTGGTTTACCCCATGCGGGATGATGCCAATGCAGCCAGTGGTGGCTTCCCGAATGGGACCGATGGGGCAAGTGCTTCAGATACACGCTATGCCACGGCAACTGGGGACCAACTGGTCATTGCCAACGCGCTTTATCAGTCGCAGCCGGTCGATGCACTTGTCATCGTCTGTAGCCCCGTGCCCCAGCCCGTGGACTTTACCATCGCGGATCTGGGCACCGGCAATACGGTTGCCAACCAGACACTTATCAAGGCCGCATTGACGGACATGTTTCTCCGCCTGTCCGCCCCCGGAGGCACAATCCACCCCAACAACTGGGATGAAGCCTTGTCCGCCCTGAACCTGAGCACCTTCAGCGTCTCCCAGCCTACAGGCCCAGTTACGGGTGCCAACGCTGCCGCCATGCCAACGCTGGGCACCATCACCTTCGAGAGCTGACATGCCTCCTGTCTTTACCAAGGATATGTTCCGCTCGGCATTTATGAGCCTGCTGCCAACCGGGCCGATATGGCCGAGGGATCAAGGCAGTGTGCTCTATCAGCTGAGTGCAGCGTGGGCGGCCAGCTTTGCGCGCAGCTCAGACCGGGCCGCTAATCTGCTTGTCGATGCTTTCCCCACCAGCACGATGGAACTACTGCCCGAGTGGGAGGCCACACTGGGTCTGCCAGACCCATGTGCGGGAACCAACCCAAGCATTGCTCAAAGGCGTGCTCAGGTTGTGGCGCGGCTGACGGATACCAATGGATGCTCGGTCCCGTATTTCATCGCCTTTGCCAAAGCCCTTGGTTACGACATTACCATTACCCAGTTTGCCCCCCGGCGCTTTGGGGCGCGCTTTGGCACGCCATTTGGGGGGGAGGCATGGGCCTACGCATGGCAGGTCAATGCCCCCCAGTTCACAATCAACCGGCTGAAGTTTGGTGACAGCTTTGGCCAGCCATGGGCGCAGTGGAGCAATAATGTTCTGCAATGCGAACTGAAAGCCCGCGCCCCGGCCCATACAATCCTTTTATTCAATTACGGGAACTGACATGGATCTGCTGATCGCAGCCAACACGGTCATACAGGCGCAGGCCGACACGGCCCCCGCCTCTGGCACACCCGGTTGGGCAACAGACGGAAACCCGGCGACCGGTCTTTTGGCAACAGATGCACCTGCATGGCATTATAATATGATGATGGCAGAACTGATCGCCATCATCAAAGCTGCGGGTTTTACACCAAGCAACGCAGACTGGTCGCAGGTCCTCAAGGCCATGCAGACCATTTTTGCTCCTGCTCAGTATGGTGTCGCTCCCTTCAGTGCATCGCTGGCACAGTTGATCGGGGGTTACCCGTTAGGTGCTATCGCGTTCGATGCCGCAGGCAATTATTGGCAGTCTACCAAGGCGAACAACCTGACTGTGCCAGGCGCAGATGGTGCAACTTGGGTGAATTTTTTTGCCGGGGTTATGACACAGCAGCAGGCTGACCTTCGTTATTTGTTGCTGACTGGCGGTAACGTCAAAGGCGCAATGGATTGGGGCGACAAAACCGCTGCTGGCACCACCACTCACCGCTTCTGGTCGGCAGGTGCGCCAGCCGAGGGTGATGCTACCCCAGATGCCACACTGACCATAAGCGGCGGCACACCGGGCACAGCCAATCAGGGCAGCGTGGCGCTTTCTACCAAGGAGTTGGACCTTAGCGGGACGGGACAGGTGCTTGTTCCTGACGTGGAGGATTTTGCTACCAAGCAGGCACTGAGCGCACAGATTGCTGAAGAACGTTACCCGGCATCTGTTCCCACAACGGGGCAGGCGCGCATTACCAGTCTGGTACAGGATGCCAATGGGCGGACATTGTCCAACGGTGCGGTGCTAGCCAATCTGGCAGATTTGCCCATTGCTCCTACCGACAAGATACAGCGGTTTACCGTTACGGGGGCGGTGTATGAGCAAACTATTCCTTACCCAGAAGCATTTTCCTCGGAGGATGTAACTCTAATTATGACTGTTCAGGCGGTAGATGATTCACCCAAAGGTCTTGTTCTTGCCAATTACCGCTCGGGAACAAAAACCCCCACCGGGTTTGGTATCCGCCTTATTTACTTAAACGGATATGGCAACCAGGCCCTTCCCTCATCCGATCCGGCCAACGTGGATATTATTGCAATAGGACCAGGATAATGAACGCGCCCTATACCGATGGAACACGCACATGGACCAGTCGCTATTATGCAGACCTGAATACGCCGTGCGGGTATTACGATCTGGCTGGCCTGTCCACGCTGGCTAATGTGCCAGACCCCGACAAGCTGTTTGCGCTGTGTGATGCTCAGTGGACTGCCCGCATGAACGGGAACAGTGTTCTGTCTAAAGCAGTGGTCAACGGTATCTGGCAGGATTATACCGCGCCAGCGGTCATCATCCCCATGAAAACGCAGGCGGTCACCGCGCAGGCATGGGTCCAGCAACAGGCCAACCTTGCTGCTGCAATGGGTGAGGTCTTTACGGCGGACATGAAGGCTTATGTGGCTGCCATTAACGCCATTGCCGACGGCACGGACACCACCAGTAAGGCATTGCCTGCTCAGCCCACGGATGTGTTGGCAGCAAGTGCTGCAACAGCCTGACTTGCATTAAGGTCTCGTACTGACCCGCCGCCCTGTGAGGCGGTTTTTTTATGCCCGGATAAAACGAATGACTGAAACACAGGGCGTGGCATCCTGCGCGTCTGATAATGACCTGCGCGCAATCGTGGGTGAGCATGCGCAAGAAATTTCTCAGATTAACGTCCGGTTGGATGGGCTGGGAAAAGAGCAGCATAATCTGATGCGTGAAGTTGTGGCGGTTCGCGCGGAAGGGAATGCCCGTTCGGAGGCTTCAGTTTCGGCACTCTCGGACATCCGGGGCAGTGTAGAAGGGCTTGTCCGCCAATTGGCAGAGCATACTGGTGCACAAAAGCGGCAGAATGAGCTGAAAGAGCAGGAACTCCGGGCAGTCAGGTTGCGTGGAGAGAAGATCAAAATATGGGGGACTGTCATCGGTATTATTGCCACCCTTGGTGGCATGATTGGTGGAACGCTCCTATCCAGCCAGACATGGGATGACTGGGCTTTTGGGGGTGTCCATTTCCTCCACCGTCACCCACACATGGATGATGGCCAGCAGGAGGCGGGGCAGCATGACCGGCCTTAACCTCTCCCAGTTCAAAGCCCGCATTGTTCTACCTGTTGTTCAGGCTATGGGGCCGGGTGGGGATGCCGCAGTTAACCTGCTGACCGGTACCGCGCTGGCGGAAAGTGGTCTGAGCTATCTGGCCCAGATCCAAGGGCCAGCACTAGGCCTGTGGCAGATGGAACCGGTAACACATGATGACTGCTGGGCAAACTGGCTGCGCTATCAGCCTGACCTCACAGATGAGATTTTGCACCTTTCCGGTATGGTCGCTCAGCAACCGGCCATCACCATGGTTTGGAACCTGCGCTACGCCTGCGCCTTGGCGCGAGTGAAGTACCTGCGCGCACCAGCTCCGCTACCGGCAGCTAATGATGCTGCAGCACTCAGCGCCTACCACAAACAGAATTACAACACGGTGCTGGGTGCGGCCAATGCGGCCCACAACGTCGGGTTGTTTCAACAGGCCATTGCAGCCTGAAGAAAGGAGCCAGCCATGCGGCTTGCTCTGTTGCGCCAACTTGCATGGCGCCTTTTGACCAGGGAAAAATTGATGGTGGATACACCGCCCCAGCCCGCCAGAACGGCTGTGTTGACAGCAAAAGCTGTGAGCAAGCCCACGGTTCTGGTCGGGATTGTTCTCAGTATCCCAGACCCGTATCGCGAATACGTTCTGCTCGCATGGATTGCCGTAGCACTGGCCTGCACGGATCTCACACCCCCTGTCGGCCATGGCCGCATGCAGGTGGTTCTGATGCTGGTCTACCGGGTGCTCAACTTTATCGCCTGCAACTGGGGGGCTGCGGCCAATGCGCTGACAACCCTCTGGATCAGCAAGGGGAGCGGCCTTCGCCCCCCGGTTGTGGCTGGCCGGGCAATTGTTCCGCCCAGCCCTTTGGCGCGGGACAGTCCCCCGGACTGACCACGCCTTTTTCCCCCAATGCACAGCCGCCCTCCCAGGCGGCTTTTTTTATGGAGCACCCCCATATGAACGAACTTCAGTCCGCCTCGGCCCTGAATGGCCTGGTCTCCCAGATTGCCGGCAAGCATGAGGATGCCGCGGTTAAGGCCGACCTCAACCTCGCGGGCACAGCAATCAGCCTGCTGGTGCAGACACTGGTGCCCCGGCTGGATCCCGCGCTGGATCTGAACGGGGTTGATACGGCCCTGTCCGAAATTTTCTCCGGCATGACCAAGCTGGCCGCTTTGACGGCGGGCACCACGGTTGCCGCACAGGTTACGCAAGAGCCTGCCACAGACCCCACACAGGCCTCGGCCTGACCCATGCGCCCCGTTGCCAACGCAGCGGGGCTTTTTTTGTTATCTGCCCAAGGACGATACGAAATGAAAATATTTTCCCGCCGCAATATCCTGCGCTCCGGCACCCCCGAGAGTGTTCATGCCGTTCAGATCGAGGCTGTTGATAAGGGCAAGCGCCGCTTTATGGGGAATGCCCTTATGTCGGTCGGCGCTCTTGTGGCCGTTGCCACTATGGCCGGTTGTGCTGTTACAACCACGAACGGCGTGACAACCATCACGCTGGATGTGGCCAAGGTAAAGGCTTACGGGCAGGCGGGCCTGAATGCGGCCGCCACCGTGAGCAGCTTCCTTTCCGCTTTCCCGGCACTCGCGCCCTATGCTGCTGCCATCAGCGTTGCCGATACCGCTCTTTCCGGGGCGCTAACTGCATTCTCGGATGCCGCCGGGTCCACGCTGACCATCAACTACAATGATGCGTCGTGACAAACCCGTGTCAGCAGCGTTCTTGATGGCATTACCACGGTCTCTAGTTCGATCAACAGCGCCATAGCTGGTTCCGGCTCCGTCCTGTCCGCGACCGTCATTGCCGATGCCAAAACAGCTGATAATGCGTTGGTCACCATCGTCAGTGTGTTTGAGGCATTGCTTGGTATCTCCTCCACCCGCGCGCCGGTTCGCGCGCGCATGACCCGCGATATGGTGTTTGTGGGGGCTTCCAACCCCGCCACCAGCATGACCGAGGCGCAGGCTCTGGCCATTCTGGGGGTGAAGTAATGCGGCCATTCGCCTTGATTGCCTCGGCCGGGGCTATTCTGGCCGGGGCGTGGATGGCAGGCGTCTATGTGCGGGCGTGGTATCTATGAGCTGGCGCAAGCTCGGGTGCCGTCCGGCAGTTGTTCTGCCGGGACAGCCCCGCCTGAACGGTCTGCGCATGATGGCCCGCAAAGCTCCTGCCGTGCTGGACCGGTCGCACATCGACCCGGCTCCGCGCATGTTGGGGAATGACCAGATCGGAGATTGCACCAGCGCAGGGTTGGCCAACGCCCTGCGTGCCACGGCGGCCCTCGGTGGCTTTCAGATCGGTGTGGATGACGACAGCGCTATCCAGTTCTATGCCGAGAGCACCGGATACAAGCCGGGATGTCCAGAAACAGACCAGGGTGGCGTGGAGGTCGATGTTCTAAGGTTTACGGTGGTTTGTGGCTACCGTCTGGCATCTGGGGACTACTACCCCCTGTGGGGCACGGCCGACGCACAGGACCGCAATGCTCTGGCGTTGGTTATGGCCAGTCTCGGCACGGTCTATCTGGGCGTCCAGCTTTCCCAATCAGACATGAACCAGATTGAAGCCACCAATGGCACATGCGTGCTGGAGGCGGATAACAACGCATATGGCGACACTACGCCGGGCAGTGCTGGCGGCCATTGCCTGCTGGGCTGGAGCTATAGCGGCCTGTCCGATTCCGACACAGTGGACCTGCTGACGTGGGGCGCAATCCAGAAGGCCACATGGGGCTGGCTGCATAGCCGGATCATGGAGGCCCACGGCCTTGTCTGGCCACAACTCACGCTGGCCAACGGCTTGTATCCAACCGGGCCTGATCTTGATGCGCTCCGTGCGCAGAATGTGGAGTTCCTGACGCCGTGACGGTCATTGCATTCACGGCCACCACTATCGCCGGGGTGGCTGTAGGGCTTCTCGGCGGTTTTGTCTTTTATGCTTATGCAGCGAGTAATTCACAATGAACTATCTGATCGCCGCCGGGTGCGGCATCGCCGGGCTCGTGGTCGGTTTCTTTGCGGGCGTTTACTGGCTCGCACTGTACAGCCAGACCATAGGATGACCCCCGACAACGAATTTTTCGCCATCGCCGGGGGTGCCTTTGTCGGCCTCGGCATGGTCCTGCTGGCGCTCATATGGCGCTGGCGGGCGAGTGCTGGCAGCTTCTGGGGCCAGCTTACGAAAGGGCAGGATGATGCGGATTAAAGCGTTGGCCTGCCTGCTGGCGTTGTCGGCCTGCTCCACCGTTCCCATTCGGGCAAAGCACGACTTGATCGGCATGCCCCGCTCGGACCTTATTGCCTGCGCTGGGGTGCCGGATAACGCGGCTACCCTGCCGGATGGCGAGGTGCTGCAATGGCGACAGGACCAGCAGGTGCAGGGTCCATTCACGATCAAGGGGCCGCTCTCGCTGGAACTGGACCTGTCCGGCCATGGCACATGTCACTTTGTCGCCCGGTTACGGCAGGGGCGTGTGGCGCAGGTGGAATACACCGGGCCGAGCGGTACCATGCTGGGGCCATACTCCGCCTGTCGGCCTTTGGTGCTGGCTTGTGAGCGGCAGGCGCGTTTGGCGTTAAAAAATGATATGACCAACGGCGCTCATGGACCGCAGAGAGCCGTTGGTTGTTACGGCTTGCCACATAGCCAAGTGTAGAAGCAGATTAGGGGGGGGCAACGGACAGTCTGCTGTCTAACATCAGAGGGAGAAAAACGGTCATTCATATAATCGACGTCCGCGATGGCTATGCGTCAGTCAGTCGTTCGCGGGGCCAATTCCTGCCTTGGAAGCCGACGTTATTTTATGCGTGGTTGCGCGTGCCGATCTTCATCAAGATCCGGTTAGCCCGCACACATTGACGTATTGTTGCCCTCTTTTCTGCCACCTTCGACGACGGGAGGGGCCGTAGATTCAGGAACGGCGGATGAACTATCTCGCAGACTGATAGGCGGCGATCGCCGCTTCTTTGGCATCGTTCAACGTTTGCAGCTCGTCCTGCAGCTTCTCGGTCGCGTTCTGGCCGGACAGCGTAATGATGCCGATGATGGCAAAACCGAAGTCGAGGCACGCGCAAATGCCGCGGATCGTCTCATGGTGACCTGAGCCGTATAGGCTGTTGTGGGTGACGGCCACCATGCCGTCCGGTCGATCTTCGTTGATCGACACATGTCCGAAAACGCCCTTAAAATTGGGATGCGCGCCGTAATCGATCGCAGCCTCGTAGGCGTCTTTGGCGAGCCTATCAATATCTGGAGCCTTATGGGCAAAACCCTTGATCGCTTTATCGAAGGTGAAGGCGTTGCGGCAGGCCTTCTTGTCGGCCTCGCTCCGGTGTCGGTTGCTCCAGACCTCGGAGAGGGTAGGCTGCTGCTCCATGAGATAACCATAGCTAGCAGATTCAAGGGCAGTCCGCACAAGTGGAAAAACCGCTGCTGGATGCCCGCTTAATGCCATACGTGCCGCGCCGAGAAACATCTGATAGGCGTTGAGGAAAAGGATATTGGCGAAGGTGGGTGTCTGGGATACGTGCTCCCACAAGTCGTGCCGAAAATAGGCGTCGTACTGCAGAAGCACCTTCAGCAACGGGTTGTCGACGCGGATTTCTCACACTTGAGGCAATTTCGGGTCATTTTGTAGAATTCAGTCATCCCACAGGAGCCCGATCTGGAATATTGACGATATTCTGCTTCTGGCGGCGGGTTCTG
>NZ_WOTD01000019.1 GCF_011516885.1 Acetobacter lambici
CATATACATTTTGAGCATTTGATATACATTTTGACGGTGCTCATATACATTTTTACATGAATAATGACAGTCATGAGTGTCTGGTAGTATATTTTCTTTATACAAAGAGGCAGGGCAGCATCGCTTGTGATGAATTGTTCATTAGGGTAAATTATGCAATATTCTTGCTCATGATGGATAATATAAGCGGTATAATTTACGTTCTTACCAATCCCGTGATGCCCGGTGTTGTGAAGATTGGCAAAACAGACCAACCCATAGAAGCTCGACTTAAGCAGTTATATAATACGAGCATCCCGGTTCCGTTTGAGTGCTATTACGCCAAACGAGTGAACGAGTATCACAATGTAGAAAGAAAGATTCATGAGATTTTTGAGGATAATAGAATAAATCAGAAAAGAGAGTTCTTTCGTATTGACCCTGAAAAAATAAGAATTCTTTTAGATCTCATAGAAGGTGAAGAAGTGGCCGATGAAAAAGAGCCTACTCCATCTCCAGCTAATCCAGAAGATAATGAAAATGAAATTACGGCAGATGACGTTGACGCATTTGAACGAGAGCAAAAAAGGCGTGAGAACTTCCGTTTTAGTATGATCGGAATAACGCCCGGTGATGAGCTACATTGTTACAGAACGCCTGAAATTAGTTGTCGAGTGAATGACGAAAAGAACCTAGTTGAATATGAAGGGGAAGTTATGACTCTCTCTGATGCGGCAAAGCGGGTCAGTATAGCTCAAGGTTACAAAGCCCGGCAGTTATCTGGCCCAAGGTTCTGGACGTTCAAAGGCAAGTCTCTAGATGCTATTAGGCAAGAAAATGAATAAAATGTACCATTTATAAAAATTATAGATATTTCATCATTTCCTGTCTCATGAACTCCATGAAAAGCACCATAAATATTGTTTTGGAGTGCAACATGGATATCATAGTACCTACCTTGGCATTAGACCAAGACGCATTAAAACTGGCATTTAAAGAGTGTGGTCGGGTCTTCGTCAGAGAGGCCCGTTTACTGCTCAACCAACACGGAGATAACTTACCCCACACAGAAACTGGTTATCTAGCCAGTCACCTAAAATGGACAGTCAGGCAGAAAGGCTCCGTGCTATCCTTGGTAGCAAGGGCAGACGCTAGATATGCGACTGCCTTGTTTGCTGGATCAGTTCGTCATGGACATCACGTGAAAGCCCGACCTCTCTTTGATGTCGTATTGGAAAGATGTGAAGCCAAATTCCGAGCCATCATAGCCAGCCACCTCAATATCATTGTCATTTGACACATTTGGTAATAGACCCGGATATGTGTTTATCATTCCCTTGAGATGAGGTCATAATGTCATTCTCTTTCTTATCCGGCGTTGAATTTGTTGATGAAAAAGAAAAGCCTAAAGGGGCATCTCCGAGAGACAAATTCATTGCCAATGTTGATCAGCAGATTAAGAGCTATGAAAGCTCTGCTGAAGGGAAAAAACATTCCGTCACGACTGGCAAAAAGACACGTGAAGTTCGTTTGTGGTTTTCAAGCACCGACAATGAGAACTTCATTGGTGACCTTCGCTTCGCGGGTATGAAAATCGAAATTCCCGGCAAAAAAGGTAAGAGCATCAAAGTCACCGGCGGTATTCCCGGCTTGATTGCATTCTTGGGTCAGGTCAAAGAAGCAGCCATCAAAGGCGAGCTTGATAAGGAAATCAGCCGTCTTCACGCAGCAGTTAAAGCTCGTCGTGCTGGTAAGACTAAAGCTCAATAGGCCCGTCTGTCTTTTCCGGGGTTACTGGTAACTCATTGACCCCGGTATTCAGGTAGTTACGTGTCACCAACCCATGATGGCTTCGGCACAAGCTACGGACATTCTCAAGGTCATATTTACGATCAGGTGCCTTATCCAATGGCACGATATGATCAACATGAATATGTTGGGTGTTGTAATTCCCCTCATCCCAACACATCACACAGAACGGGTTTCTCTTCCGATAATTCTCTGAAAACTCACGCCATGTACTATCATACTTTTCTGTTCGCATGTTCCTGTGAGTGCGGTTGTAATGATAGTTCCTCTGTGTCGATGAACACCTAATTTTCTCAGCCATTGTTAATCACCTCAAGTGTCGTATTGACGAACAGGGGGTGAATGATCTTGCTGTTATTGCGGAGCAAGATATCATCGGCCATCGACCCATCTTGGTAGATATATTGGGCCAGCACAGGCAAAGGTATCATGTCAGTGGGATCGACATAGAATTCCACAACCTGCGGCAATACCGAACCACGTGTGCTGATATCCGCGATGGTCTTGGTATAGAGGCGCTTTAAGCGATTAAACGCCTGAGAGTCCAAATTGCTATCACCCATTTGAGCCTCAAAGAGTGGCTTCAATCCAGTGAGTATGCTCTCTGCTTGAGACGAGGAATCAAACTCAATCTGACTGACCGCTGCGCCTATATAACTGAGGATCACGATCCTTAGGCTTGTCGCCGTGGTCTCATTCATTGTCGGTACTAATGTTCTACTCGTTGGATCATATCCAACTCTTTCCATCATGCCGATAAAAACTGACAGACGTTGAACCGGGTCTGGGTATAAGTCTGTGATGTTGTCCATAATATCAATGATGCTTTGCATTATCGGCCTCCAATACGTGGCTGTGATGTAGTTCTGGTTTTAACGTCTCCAATTTTCGGATTTACCGGTAATGTATGGGAACCCATTGTCGCACTGGTGACTTTGCCCTCATGATTGACATTGAGGTTAATCGTCATGTCACCCGAGACATTGGCATTTGCGGGAGTGGATGCGGCCTGACCCTTAGGTGTGCTGCCACTGTATTGCTGGTATTGCGACAGCGTTGCCCTGGCATTGCTCAGGCGAGTGGCATATTCCCTACCCCCCACACCGTTATCCAGGTATTCCTTTGGGCGTTCGCCATCGAGAAAGCCCTTATTGGCATTTTCCAGTGTTGAAGCCCCGTAGAACTCGCCACCGGCCTTCTTCTCGCTGGTCTTCATTTCCCATAGGTTCGCGTCTAGCTGTTCTTGCCATGACATCTGGTCAAGACGCTTGCCGAACTGCTTCTGTATGGCTTTTTCGCGCGGTCGCTGCTCTTGCAGGATTCCAACAGCATGACCGTGATCACCAATGGCTTTCTCATTGAAGCCTGATTCCTGTTGAACACTACCGACCATCGCGGCGGCTTGCTCTGGCTTGAGTCCTCTCTGTTTGACCAGAAAGTCCATCATTTCCATTTTACGCTGTTGCTGCTCTAGAGGTGAATATCTGCCGGATGAATGATACCTACGATCCATAGACATCTGCTTTTGGCGATTAGCCACGATACCAGTGTCTGAGCGGTCGTATTTGAGTTCCTTGTAGAGACTATAGCCCGCATACCCGGCCACACCCGCAGCAGCACCTAAAGCGAGAACAGGCGCAACAGCACCACCGACAGCCGCTCCACCGAGCTTGGCAGCTTCAGCAGCAACAGCCGCTGTTCTCATGCCTGAGAATGCCTTGGTGATCATCGCAATATCTGCGACCACCCCAACCGCCCATGACGTAAAGCTAATAGCCTTGATAGCGAGGAAGATACCTACGAGGCCCGTGGCACCACCGAGAAGATTATATAGCTTCTTAGCCTCACCAAAGAATGACCGCACACCATCGCTAACGGCCTTCCAGTCAATGTTCTTGATTGCTGCCGCGACATCATCTGCGACACTCTTGATGTCGGCCATAATGCTATCGACGTTCTTGCCGTCATTCGACCAGTTGATGAATGAGTCCAAAAGGGAATTGACTGCGGGTGCGAGAGCGGATTCCAACTTGGTAGTCAGCACACCTGCTCGACCACCTGCCATTTTGAACTTATCGGATAGGTCTTCTGCTTGCTTGACGAACGGAGCCATATCGCGGGCATTGTCCTGCGAAGCCTTTTGCAGACGTTTGAAGCGAGCCAAATCTTGATCCATAAGCGCAGGATCAAGGCCAGCAGCACTCAAGAGGTTACGACCACCAGCTTGATTGACAGTCCCGCTCTTGATGAGTTGCTGAACACGAGCAATGGCTTTGACTTGGGCATCTTCGAATTTCATATTGGGTTTGATGCCCAACATATTGTCCGCGAACTGCGCTTGTGCGTTCATGCCCGAACCAGCTTGTGCTTGTGTATCTTGGTAATTCTTGAGACCGCCAATCTGATCCAAGCCTGTGAGCTTGGACATCTGGTTTAACTGGACAATCTTGTCACCTGCGACACCCAAGAGCGCAGACGCATTGCGTATTTCCTGACCCCAATTTGCAAAGTTCTGTGTGAGCTTAACAACACCCATCACCGAACCCACACCAATGACACCAGCGAGCGCCTTGGTCATACCCATGAGTGGTGAAGTGACCTGACTGATATGACCCTTGAGCGATGTGAAGCCCTTCTTCATATCGTCTAGGTGCTTCTTGCGGGCTTTCATCGCCGCGTCATAGCCAGACAGCTTATTGTATTGGGCTAGTTCCTTCTGATACGCCCGCATTGGTGCTTGTGCGGCCCTGAACTCCTTATTGAGTGTTTTGAGCTTTGCTGTGGCCTGATCGACTAATTCTACTCTGGTTATAAATGTCCCATTTTCTGCCATGTTATGCTCCTAACTCAGCATTCGCGGCAGCAAGTGACGTGCTTAAATTCTGCTTTGCGGTATTGGTTGTTGTGATTGTCAGAGATTGGGCGCTGTTGAATTTCTGTGCGTCAGTAGCGCCTGTAACCTTGCTCTTTATAGTGCCTGTTGTTGAGAATGGGTTCTGAGCATATCGACCAAGCGTTGAATGGCTCATCACTGAGTCGATACCGGATATTGCGGTCGTCGTAACCGCAGTGGTCGCCATACCAACGGCCCCATTCAAGAGACTGTTCGCGGTATCACCAAAGCCAAAATCAAAGTCATCAAGACCTCCCATTGCTTCACTGAGCAGATCACCAGCGGTATCCAGAAGACCAAGGGGCGTTATGGGAACTTGTGGCAAGAGTGTTGCGGCAACAAATTCCATTTCAACTTGGATGATGCCCTTCTCATTCATCTTCTCCGAAAATTCAGAAAAAATACACGCTGCTCGATACATACCGCGACTTGGATGAAGTAATTCCCCAATGCCTTTGACACGTAGAGCTGCTTCAAGAAGGTCTCGGCTCATATAGAGGTTTGAGTCATTGCTTATAAAAGCAGAGAAGCGAAACCTTAACGTGTTGGCTCCGAGGTCTTCAATATATGGGGTGGTTTGATAGGGAAATTCATGCACGATGAATGAGCGGTTCATGCCGCTATCTGAGAAATCCCGAATATGAAATGGCACTCCACGAAAACTGCCCACTGGACTAACTGTCATAAGTAATACCTCAATAAAATATACGATCGTCGAATATTTATTGAGATAAAAATAACAATTTTAGAGCTAATAACGGTGTTTTGGCGTCTCCCGCATAAATAGAAATGAAGAAAGCGTTGTATAGCTTTCCGCATTTCAAAGGAGAATTAAAATGCCAAAGAAAAAAATAACAGCCAAGGATTCATTGAAGGCTAAGACAGAAATTAATACCAACACACCCATGATCAATGGACATCACTGCTTGGATTATCTCGGTGGATATTCAGATGTTGGATATGGTTGGGTTCGAGATAATGGCCAACTTAAATTAGCACATCGCGCGTCATACGAAATCCATCATGGCCCTATACCAAAAGATATGCTGGTGCTTCATGCGTGTGACAGGCGTTCGTGTGTTGAGCCACACCATTTAAGAGTGGGTACACAAAAAGATAATGCGGCAGATAGAAAAGCTAGACCTAAGGCTCCGCTCTCACCCAGCGATAAAACCGCAATTATAAATGACACTGACGATTTCAATGCCATAGGACGAAAATATAATATCAGTCGCAATACGGTAAAACAGATTAAAGGGTTAATACCATGAACAACTCAGATATATTGGGCCTGTACGTTCAAGGCCGTTTAACAAAAAACATATTGATAAACATCATAAATTTGAAGTCTGTTTTATCGAGTATTGATAACGGCAATATACCAAGTGATGAATATATGAAGGCATTGATGGCTTCATTGTTTCCAGAGCCACAAGATCAGGAGCAGGGACATGGATAAGCTCAAAGAAGGAATACAACTACTCGAAGATACTGCAAAGGACTTCACGGAGTTTTGCCTAAAAAGCACCGAAGAACTGAAGACACCATACGAAATGCTCTGTGAGAAGATAGACGCAGTTTTCGAAGAACATAATGAGCTTGTCGAAGATATGGGAATCATAACAGAGGACGATGAAGCTAGGATTGGACAATCTTTGAAGAGATACACTTTGCTCTGCGACATAAAAGAGCGATATGAAGAAGATAATAGCGTGGATATTTTGATGGAAGTTCTTTCCATCCCATAGATAAAATAAATACATGGTAACAACTTTTGGAGGTTATCATGACCACAATTCTTACAACTTTTGGCATTACCGAAGTTCTAAATATCGCTGCAATCGTGGCAGTTATTTTTTATCGCAAGAAAATCAAAGCAACTGCGCAAGCAGTTATCGCTGACGTGAAAACCGGCGGTTAATAATGGCAGCAATCCTATTACCCATACTGGAAAAGTTTGGAAAATGGATTGCTATCATTGGTGTGATTGTTGGTCTCTTTTTATGGGGGCGACACTACCAACTTGATAGCAGGCAAAAAGAAACCGAACTTGCTCAATCCCAACAGACCATCACGCAGATGAAATCTGATTACGCGAAATATCAAGAGCAACAAACAGCACTCTTGAAGCAGGAGCAATCAAGGCAAGCCAAAACCATTACTATCGTAAAGAGTATCGCCAATGCAAAAGAAACAAATTCATGCGCTTCTAGCCCTGCCATTAGGAATGTTCTTAACGGGTTGCGCGACCACAATTCCACAGCAAGCCCCACTGACAATTCCCTCAAACATGCTTCTCTGTCAGGCAGCTCCACAAGTACCAAATAACCCCACGGATAAAGACCTGGCCTATTACATTCTCGATTTAAGCAATGCCGGTGATGACTGCCGGGACAAGCTTCAAGCCATTAAAAACATTGAGGAATCAACAAATGGAAAGAAATGACCTCGCAACAGAGATAGGTAAGCTCGTATTAGAGCAACTCGATAACGAGCATCAGGCCAATAGACTGAACAATGACATTCTACGTGACCACTATGAAGCATGTCACGCCGAGACATCAGAGAATATCGTCAGTGACCCGTGGCAATACCTCACGGAAAAGCAGAATGAGCTTACTGATAAAATGAGGATACATACCCATGAAGCCGAGAGGGAAAATTCTGTCATTGACGACAAGATCAAAGAGCTAAAAGCCGCATATGAAGAGCATATTTTAACTGGTGATGATCTCTTCATGCTGGTCATCGCGCACAATTCACCTCTCGGAAATGAAGGGGAATGTGATGGCTGACATCAGAATGACCTACGACAATCAACAGCAGAGGGCTGATATCGACCTTGAAAGCCTCTTGGGAACGAACATCACTGTTGATGTGCAGACAGGTTACGACCTCTCAACTGCCTGCATGATATCCCTGATGACTGATCGAGTAGCTGACACAGACTGGACACTGAGCATTGATCAGAGGGGCTGGTGGGCTGATGCCTATAGAGAGCAACCAATCGGTTCTCGTATCTGGCAACTGGAACTTATGAGCGTTGATGATCCGAATGAGTATCTATTAAGAACAAAAGCCTATTGCGAAGAAGCCCTTCAATGGCTTGTTGATGATGGTATCGCTCAGTCGGTATCTGCCAGTGCTTATTTCACAGATACCACGAAGAGAAACATCGGAGCGGACATCATTGTAACGAAGGCCAATGGCCTAACTGAGCAGTTCTCTTATGTGTGGGATCAGAGCTTATAACGCTTCTTCCCCTATCAGACGAAGCGTTCCGGGTGTCTGCTTTTGAAGCGGATATTGGTGGGCATCTCTATACCCACCAATATCCGTTGTGTTTGCGACTTGCTCTCTACCTACCCATTCACAGGGTAGCTAGTAACCTGAGCATTTGACGGTAATCAGTCGCATGGTTCCTGATTCTGCTCAACTCCACCGATGTGAGTTTCCGGCTTTTTGCAGCACATTGAACCTCAGCCCATTTGACTAGTTTGTCGGGAGACAGCGTAGACCACTGAACTTCTTGGAACCGGCTCAAAAGAGCGTTGTCCAACTTGTCCTTGTGGTTCGTCGTCATGATGATAGGCGTCCCATCCGGTAGCTGGTCCAACAGACCTTTGAGTACCTTCATGGAATCGACGGACAAGCAGTCCACCTCATCAATAATCATGACCCTTTGATCTTGGGAGTTATTGCCCACCAGTTTCAACGCGTCGATAACCGACCTCAGGGAAGAGATGTCCCGTGAAGCCGCTGCATTGAACGTAACCGCATCAAAAGACCAGTTAATGTCTAGAATACGACTTTTTAACAATGTTTCAGCAGCCGTAGACTTGCCTGTGCCTGGGGGACCATAGAGCAAGAGCCAATGGATATTGCCATCCACAAACGCCTTACACCAATGCTCTGCGGCGGTAGTGGGGAACACTAAGTCCCCCACCCCCACTGGTTTTGCAATCGCGACCATCAGACCATCTCCCTTTCTGACGCCATTTCAGCGTCTTCAGCGGCAATCTGGCTTTTCAGCAAAGAGTCTTTAGCGGCGGCAGTATTGATGACCGCACTAATGATCTCCGGCTGACGATTCAAGCCGACGACCTCAAGGGTATCACCCTTGGCACGACAGAGTGCTACGTAGAAACCCTCTTTACTGACGGGTTGCGACAGCGGATCAACTTTAAATGTCGCAAAGACATTGTCGGTCTTAGCAAAGTAGGAACTGGCTCGTTCTTTGAACTTCGCAGTCGCATCAACGATATTGATAGCCTCTTGTGAGACATTTACCGCTCCTGCGACGTCGCCTTTGATGGCCTTCTGAAGTTCATTGAACGACTGGAACTCATCTAAACGCGCCAAACGCTCATCGAGAGTGTATCCGAGCTTCTGAATATACTCGACTGCCTTATTGAGCCGAGTCTTCGCGGAGCCCGTGATTTCCTGCGACGAACCCTTCTTCAACACGGCATTAAGGGCAATCGTGATATGAGCCGGATCAAGGGGCCGATCCGCCTTCTTCTTCAAACTATTTTTGAACTGATCGCTCTGATGTTCGATCAAAGCAGTACGGATTGCCGCTTCGAACTGGCGATCCATCAGAACCACACAGACCGCCACGGTCTGTAGCCAGCCTTTTCGCACTGTCTCGATACCGAGATGGATGTCCTTGATGCCCTGAACACCGGCCTGCATGAGGTCCGAGTAGGCGATGTTGCGATATTCCGCGACATCAGAACGTCCTACGATGCCTTCAAAAAGGCGGTAGGGTTTCGTATGAGTATTACCAATAGACATGCTGTTTGCATGAGAGTTTACTTTAGCCATAATGGCCTCCTTGCTTGTGTTTAACAATTACTTGGTTTATCCAAGATCATTCAGCATTGTCTGCCTTTGATTATTTGGTTTTACCATGTTTATATTTTGTCGCCACAAATTCGGATATTGAGTAACTCCGAATAAACAATGATATGTTTTCTGGAAATGGCTGTTTTCTGCGGAAAACATGAATGTAGAAAAAATCCCTATGCTAGGTTTTTAGCATAGGGATTGGCATCGATATGGCTTAGAAAATCAGAAAATGCTTGTTGAACGGAGAGCCTTAAGGGCTTCATCTGCTTGATTATGCTGAATTCCATACACTTTTTCTAACTGGTAGAGACTCATTCCAACGTTTTCGGCTACCATACTGTTATAGCCAATGCTCTTGATGACACTATGGACATAAAATGTTCTGATAGCAGCGAGCGTTCGTGGCTCACCGTCCTCGTCATCGATCAGGTTACATTTTTTAATTCCGTCTAAAACCTTATCAGCCACGTTCTTGATGTGCTGACCTTTAGCATTGCGCCAAATGTGGTCTTTTTCGCGAAAATCTAATTTCATCAGTAATTGAATACAGATTAATACGTTGAAGAGAGTAGCCAGTCCAATAAGTGGCACTACAGTTCTTGGTTTTGTCCTATGTCGAATTTTTATGAAAATCTGATCTGGTTTATCAATTGATCTACCGTCTAGATAAATACCAATCATATCTGACCATCTTAGGTTTGTGCATTCCTCGACAGTCATACCCGTATGAGTAAGCAACAGAAAGAAAAGCAATATCATAAGCTGTGAATGAGCATATTGCTTTTCGAATGACTTCGATGTTTTATCTTGGTGATCCTCCCAATCTTTTTGTAGATATAGAAACACCTGTCTAATTTCTTCGCGTTTGAAACTTGATATTTTTTTTCTCTGGGTGATTTTTGTCGATTTTATTTCAGGGCTTGTCGTAATGTAATGCTTATCTCGACAGAATTTCAAAAAACTTTTTAGAACACTATAATCGGCCCTTAGTGTAGAAGCTGATGGTTCGGCTCTTATGACTTTGCGTTTTATAAGTGTTCCATTACGTTCGAACTCTATGTAATTAATGTTGCGACCCGGCCCTTCTGTCCAATACGTTTTCCTCCAAAGACGATACTTGTCAATTTCAGTCTGCGTAATATGTGTAGGTAACTCTTCTCCCCAAAACCCAACGATATAACGAGTTAATATGGATTGTTGAGACTGAGTGAGTGTGCCCGCTTTTATTTGTTCTGTTGCGATGTCACGGACTGTTTTTTGTTCTTTTGGGATTTTTATATTATTGGCGCTGCGCCAAATATCGACAGCTATCTGTTCTGCTGCATGTTTGTCGTCTGTTCCAAGAGCAATGCGCTTCTGCCCCTGCCCCTTTACAGAGAATCTCACATACCAATTTTTCGTATTGGTAGGTTGATAAACAGTGAAAGGGGCTTTTCCAGAGGTCGTCATAGTTAGGGTGTCCGTAAGCCAAGAAAGATGAACTCTGATACACAGATCGTCGTAGAGGAAGTGGCCAAACAGGCAACCCCTTAACCCACAAATGAGACGAGCGCTCTCAATCGATCCATTAGCTGCGTTTCCGACAATCCCTTAATAACCTCACGATTGTAGAACAGGTTCTTGCCGTCTGTTTCCATACAGATATCGTCATCGACTTCTACGAGAGTTAGTGGCGTTAATAGATTTCCTATTTCCGGCTCATGAAATAAAAACATAACTCTCGCCTGAACTATCAATCTAACAACTGGGTCCATCTCGAAACTCCTGCAAAAGCCCTCAGAGTCCTCTATAGAGCTTCTGAGCCTTTGCACGCTACATTGGAGCAAAAACACCTTAGCCCTTACGAGCGGGGCTTATAGGGTATTACTGATATTATTGGGTGTTGACAGCCCTTTGCTGCTTGGGTAAGAGCGCAGGCAATGCTGGTTTAGCTCAGTTGGTAGAGCAACCGCCTTGAATTACGAGTGCCTAAGGGGAAACCCTTGGAGTAGAACGAGCCAAATTCGGTGAAGGCTTAGGGAGTAATCCCATGCTAATACCGAGCGAAGCCTAGGAAACTAGGAACGTGTAGAGACTAGACGGTTCGCACCTAACGGCTTCGGCTTATGGTGAAGGTATAGTCCAGACCACGAACAGACATTTGTCTGGCGGCGAAAGTCGAAGTGGGAAGGTAAGCGGTAGGTCGTGAGTTCGAGTCCCACAACCAGCACCATGTGACCCCGGCCTTTATGGCCGGGCTACACACTCAATCATCATCACTAATTCTAACTGCCAGTTCGGAAGCGTACATCTTCCATTCAGGTTGTAGCTGTTCTGCGAGTTGTTCTGATGTTGCGTCAACATAGAACTCTTGGAGCATTTTGGGACTCGTGCCCATATTATGAGCCAAAGCGTAAAATGGTACCTTAGCGATAATCATCTGTGTGGCGAAGAAGTGCCGTAGGGAATAAGCGGAACGCTTTGCTCCTGTGTAGTCATATAAAAGGCCAGCTTCTTCCAATAAGGCATCGAGTCCATTTCGGAATGATCTTTGAACATTCCCTCTGCTGTTTATGAATGGCGACTCGGTAGGTAAGGGGTTTCTGCCAAGCTCTTCTCTGCACAAATCCCATAAGTGTTGGATTGACCAATAGACCTCTGGCATCGGTACGATGGTTCTGTTTTTGTCCTTGCCGTGGACTTGTAAGCGAATCCGTTTCCCGCAAGCCAAACGGGCATCGTCACTGCTACTGTCGATATTGGGTTTAAAATGAAGAATGTCTTTCCACAGAAGGTTTGCTGCTTCTGGTGGTCTCATTCCCGTAAAAGCCATTAATTCAACATAAGCACGGAGCCTTAGCCGATCTCTTCTGACTCTTGGGTGTAAAAACTCGTCGCCTACTGCTCTACGAGTCGCTACGATATTAAGTCTTCCGTATTCCTCCCATGTAAAACTCGGTCTGGGATTGGGCTTGATGGGTTGAGAGTTGACCTCAATGACTTCGTTTATAAAGCCTTCACGACGAAGCCATGTGAAGAAGGATCGCAAGGCCATGGCTTCATCAGCCTTAGTTGATCCACTCGGCGGTTTACGTGACCTTTGACTGACGGGTCTTGTTATCGTTTTACCATCACGAACATAAGGGATTGTTTTAATGTCTCGACCCGGCCCCTCAGTCCAATAGACATTGCGCCAGTCCCAATATCTATCGACTTTGGTACTTGTTATATGTGTGACGCTTTCTTTCTCAAAAAACTCACGAATGTATCGATTCGTGATGCCGTAGAGGTTCTTAAATTTCTTCTCGGAAATTATGCCGTTTTCCATCTGCTTGCGTTGATAGCGAAGGTATGAATCCAAGCATTCATTGAAGGACTTAGGCTTTGCCTTGATACCAAGTTTATCATTGTGGACAGCTTGCGCGTAGAATTCGAAGGCTAGTTTTGCGGCTTCTCGTTCGTCTCTCGTACCTAGCGATTTAATGATCTGGCCCTGGCCCCTTATTGAGAACCTTACCCAATAAGTCGTACCTCTTTTGAAGAGGCGATAAGGCGTTACGCTATCGTAATGCACTGTCATGCTGTTGCTGCCCCGCATTGTATTAGCTTTGTATTAGCGTAAAGCCGTGTTTTGGGGAGGGCAACGCCTAATTATTTTCAGTAATAACAATTAGTTAGCGTCAAGGTGGTGCCGTAGTTGCGTAAGTTACAAGGCGGTTGCTCTACCACTGAGCTATAAGGGCACATGCACATATTCTGCGCTAAGGCCGGACTATAAGCGATAAAAGGGTAAGAGCGTCAAGTCCTGTTTTTTGGAATAATCGCGGTTTTTTTGGCCCATACACATATTGCATCGTTTTCGTGGGTGGCGCATCTAGGCGGACATGCCGCACGTTTCCCCAAGCCCCGCTCCCGCCCTGTTTCTGCACGATAGCCAACGCCGCGCGACCGTGCCGTTCCAGCCGCTCGATCCGGCCCATATCAAGGTCTATTACTGTGGTCCCACAGTGTATGATCTGGCCCATATTGGTAACCTGCGCGCCATGCTTACGGCGGATGTGCTGGTCAGGCTCCTGCGCACCCTGTACCCGCGTGTGACCTTTGTGCGCAATATTACCGATGTGGACGACAAGATAACCGCCCGCGCGCGCGCAAACGGGGAAGATATTGGCGCGCTCACCCAGCGCACCACGCATGAATTCCATCAGGACCTGGCCTCCCTTGGTGTGCTGCCGCCAGACATAGAACCCCGCGCGACCCACAATATTGGCGAGATGCAGGCCATGATCGCCCGCCTGATTGAAAACGGGCACGCGTATGAGGCACAGGGCCATGTGCTGTTCTCGGTCGGGTCGTTTCCGTCTTATGGCGCACTCTCGGGCCGTAATCCGGATGAACTGGAAGCCGGGGCGCGGGTGGAAGTGGCTCCGTACAAAAAGGCACCGGGCGATTTTGTGTTGTGGAAGCCATCGGATGCGGACCAGCCGGGGTGGGAAAGCCCGTGGGGCAGGGGCCGTCCGGGGTGGCATATTGAATGCTCGGCCATGTCGCACCGTTATCTGGGCGACAGTTTTGATATTCATGGCGGTGGCTCGGACCTGCTGTTCCCACACCATGAGAACGAACGCGCGCAAAGCCTGTGCTGCTTTCCGCATAGCCAGTTTGCCAATTACTGGGTGCATAACGCCATGCTTTTGGTGGAAGGCGAGAAAATGTCCAAGTCACTGGGCAATTTCCTGACTATCCGCGATGTGCTGGCGCAGGCTCCGGCGGAGGCGCTGCGCCTGCTGCTGCTAGGCGCGCATTACCGCTCCACACTCAATTACACGCAGGCCGGGCTGAACGAGGCGCGCAAGACGCTGGACCGCTTCTACCGCGCGCTCTCCAGTGTGCCAGATGTGCCCGACGCCCCCGTGCCACAAACAGTGCGGGCCGCACTGGAGGAAGACCTGAACACCCCCAAAGCCATTGCCGAGCTGCATGTGCTGGCCAGTCAGGCCATGGGGGGGGACAGGCAGGCCGCAGGCGCACTCCGCGCTGGTGGCGCCCTGCTGGGTATTTTGCACGATGACCCGGCACAGTGGTTTAAAGGTGGCGCCTCGGCTGAGGAGGATTGCGCAATCGAGGCGCTTATTGCCCAGCGGCTGGCCGCCAAAAAAGCGCGGGATTTTGCAAAGGCCGATGCCCTGCGCGATCAGCTTCAGGCACAGGGTATTGTGCTTGAAGATACAAAAGACGGAACAAGCTGGAGGCGCGCATGACCGGGCGGGATGGCGGGGCACCGCTGGAGCCTTTGGGCAACACACCTGTTGTTATTCTGGTGCGGCCGCAAATGGCCGAGAACATTGGCACCACGGCCCGCGCCATGGCCAATGGTGGTCTGTTCCACCTAAGGCTTGTCAGCCCGAGGGACGGTTGGCCGCAGGACAGGGCATGGCGTACGGCCTCGGGGGCGGACAGGATTCTGGAAGCCGCCACGGTGCATGAGAGCGTGGACGATGCCATAGCCGACCTGCACCATGTGTACGCTACCTGCCCACGGCCGCGTCATATTGTAAAAACAGTCATGACCGCGCGGGGTGGTGCGGCTGAACTGCGCGCGGCAACCGAGCGGGGGCTCAAGGTCGGGCTGATGTTCGGCCCCGAGCGCGCGGGGCTGGATAATGAGGATATGGCGCGCGCGGATGCGTTGATCCGCTACCCGCTTAACCCCACCTTTATGTCGCTCAATCTGGCGCAGGCGGTCATGATCATGGCGTATGAATGGTGGATGGCAGCAGACGCTACCCCACCCCGCACGCTCATGACCAACGAGACCCATGTGGCGACCAAGGGTGAGCTTGAAAACTTTGTGAGCCACCTTGTGCGCGAACTGGATGGCTGCGGCTTTTTGCGGAATGAGCAAAAACGCCCCGGCATGGTCCGTAATCTGCGCCACTTTTTTACCCGTGGTGAGGTCACCGAGCAGGAACTGCGGACCCTGCATGGTGTTGTGCGCGAACTTGCCCACCCCCGCCGCGCGGAGGACTAGGCTGCCAGCCGGTCATGGTGCGCCATGACGGGTGTGGAGTCTGGGTGATGGTGGTGTGTGCCCGTGTGGGCGGCAGGCCCCCGATCCGTGCAGAACATGCGGGTCGGGGGTTGCTGGTCCTCTGCCGCTCAGGTGCGGCAGAGGCACTATAGGCGTTTAGTCCGCGGCAAGAGCCATGTGCTGCTGACCCATGGCGCGGGTTACGTGGTCTTCCACCGCCGCGGTAATCTTGTCTGCTTGTTTGGCAAAAATATGATCCGCTTCGGGGTAAACGCGGTAGTCCACCGCAACACCCTTCTGGGTGTTCAGCTTGTCCACCAGTTTGTGGATGGCGGGCTCGGGGGCCATGTCATCCTTGCCACCGGCAATCATCAGCCCACCGCACGGGCAGGGGGCCAGAAAGCCAAAGTCATAATGTGCCGCAGGCGGGGCAATGCTGATCCAGCCGGTAATTTCTGGCCGGCGCATCAGCAACTGCATGCCCACGAACGCCCCGAACGAATACCCGGCAATCCACAGACCGCTGGCGTTGGGGTTGATCATCTGCATCCAGTCAAGGGCTGCGGCTGCGTCCGAAATTTCGCCAATGCCCCCGTCAAACCGCCCCTGCGAGCGGCCAACCCCACGGGAATTATAGCGCATGACGGAAAAGCCCATGTTTTCAAACGTGCGGTACAGGGCGTACGTAATCCGGTTGTTCATGGTGCCGCCGTGCAGCGGGTGGGGGTGCAGCACGAGGGCAAGCGGGGCGTTGGGCTCGTTTGAGTGGTGATAACGTCCTTCAAGACGTCCATCCGGGCCGGCAAACATAACCTCAGGCATGTAGGTTCCGCTTGATCTGGGAAAGGCGTCCACGGGCATGACGCTTCCGGGTTTGATAAACTGCCCCGGCGGGGAACGATGCCACGTTCCGGGTCGGAACATGCGGGCAGGTAAAGGCCCGCAAGCTTGAACTCTCAGTCAGCATGTCTCCTTTTTCCGCTTCTGGGGGAAAACGGAAAAAGGAGCGCATTCAGACACATGGTGTCCGTCCCACGACCTGAAAAGGGGGTAAGGCACACTCTGGCGTTGACCTTGTGCAAAACGCAGGCATAATCATGCGCGGTGTTGTCCGTGAATGCCGCGTATGCGGGAAAACACGTTTCCTGCCTGCCGTCTTCGTTGTGCCCTGTGGTGCTGACCATGTGGCACTCTATAGCGGCTTGGGGGCCAGAATTTCCACATAAATCGTGCTATTGGCTGTTCTGTTCGGCCTGCAAAAAGCGCAGTTCTGGTATGGTTACGGATAGATAAAAAGCATGAACGATAAAACAGACGATAGGGCAAAGGGTTTTTCCCAACCCGTCTATCTGGATGCCAACGCGACCGAACCCCTGCGCCCGGCCGCCCGCGCGGCCATGCTGGAGGCGGCGGACCTTACGGGGAATCCATCTTCCGTGCATTACGCGGGCCGCCGGGCGCGTGCCGTGCTGGAGGATGCGCGCAATACGGTGGCCCGCCGCATGGGTGTGGCGCCGCTCAACTGCGTGTTTACCTCGGGCGGGACAGAGGCCAACGTACTGGCCATGCACGGGCTTGGGCAGGGGCGGCGTTTTCTGCTCGGCCGCACCGAGCATGACGCCGTGCGCAAAGGCGCGCCAGACGGGGCGGATGTGGCATGGCTGGAGGTGGATACCAACGGGCAGGTCCGGCTGGACCTGCTGGAGGCCGCCTTGCAGGCTCCCGGTGCCCCCGCCTTTGTCTGCCTTATGCTGGCCAATAACGAGACAGGCGTGCTCCATCCGCTTGGCGAGGTCGCCCGCCTTTGCCGCCAGTATGGCGCGCATCTGCATGTGGATGCGGTGCAGGCCGCAGGCCGTATGGATGTGAATGTGGAAGAACTGGGGGCCGATAGTCTGGCCTGTTCGGGCCACAAAATGGGTGGCCCCAAGGGCGCGGGTGCCCTGCTCCTGCGCGGACCGGCCCCAAGACCACTGACCCCCCTGTTTGATGGCGGCGGACAGGAGCAGGGCCGCCGGGGTGGCACCCAGCCTCTACCCGCCATAGCCGGGCTTGCCGCAGCTTTGTGTGACGGGCTGGATAACCCGCGTGATCTGGCACCCTTGCGCAACCGGATCGAACAGGCCGCCCGCGCCGCCGGAGCGGTGGTGTGCGCGGCGGATGCTCCCCGGTTGGGCAACACGGCGTCTCTGGCCCTGCCCGGTCGGCGCGCGCAGGGGCAGCTTATGCGGCTGGACCTGGACGGGGTCTGTGTGTCCGCAGGGTCGGCGTGTTCATCTGGCAAGGTTGCGTTCTCCCATGTGCTGGACGCCATGGGGTTGGGGGAACTGGCAGGGCAGGCCATACGCGTGTCTCTGCCATGGACCGTGTGCGAGGCGGACGTGGAGCGGTTTGTGCAAAGTTATACACGCATGGCGGCCGGGGCCGGTCTGGCGCTGGCGCGGTAAGGGGCAGGCATGGCGGCATTGTATTTTGACCACGCGGCAACCACACCATGCGACCCGCGCGTGCAGGCTGTTCTGCTGCGCGCTCTGGCGGAGGAAAATGGCAACCCGCACAGCACCACCCATGCCAGCGGCACCCGCGCGGCCCAGATGGTGGAACACGCCCGCGCGGAGGTTGCCGCCCTGCTTGGGGTGGAGGGGCGCGAGGTTGTGTTTACCTCTGGTGCGACCGAGTCCAATAACCTTGCCATCAAGGGGGCCGCACGGCATCTGGCAGCGCAGGGGAGCCCCCGCCGCCGGGTAATAACCGTGGCGACCGAGCATAAATGCGTGTTGCAAAGTGTGGAGGACCTGGCCGGGGAAGGGTTTGAGCCGGTTATTCTGCCGGTTAACGCTCAAGGGCAACTGGAGCCGGATGTGCTGGCCCGCGCTCTGGCGGACGCCCCTACGGCAGTGGTCTCCATTGCCGCGGCCAATAACGAGACCGGGGTCTTGCAGGACCTTGCCGCCTTGGGCGCGCTGGTCGCGCAGGCTGGTGCGCTGCTCCATACCGATCTGGCGCAGGCGGCAGGCAAGATCGCGCTGGACCTGCACGCCCTGCCGGTCGCACTTGCCTCAGTCTCCAGCCACAAGCTGTATGGGCCAAAGGGTGCGGGTGCGCTGTTTGTACGCCGCCGCCCACGTGTGCGCCTGACCCCCCTGTTCTCTGGCGGTGGGCAGGAGCGGGGGTTGCGTTCTGGCACCCTGCCGGGCTTTTTGCTGGCAGGTTTTGGGGAGGCCTGTAAAATAGCCAGAGCGGATATGGCGCGTGATGCCACGCATCTGGCCGAGGTGCAGACCCGCTTTCTGGACCACCTGTCCACCCGCCTGCCGGGTTGTGTGGTCAATGCGGAGGGGGCTGCGCGCCTGCCGGGTATTTTCAGCCTGCGCTTACCATCCGACCTGCGCGCAGCGGACGTGCTGGCGGCCATGCCGGGGCTTGAGGTTTCCCTCGGTTCGGCCTGTTCCTCGGCCGAGCTGGCCCCGTCCTACGTGCTGGAGGCCATGGGCCTGAGCTTTGATGAGGCAGGAAGAAGCTTGCGTCTGTCCCCCGGACGTTTTACCTCCACCGCCGAAGCAGAACGCGCGGCGGACAGTCTGGCACAGGCTGCCCTACAGGTGCGGGCCACACCCCGGCGGCCCACGCCAGCAGCCTAAGGCCCGACCCTACAGGCCGCCGCCGCCATGATATTTTTTGGCAGGATGGAAACCAATGCCCCAGATGACGTTTGTTGAGCAGGACGGAACAGAACGCACGGTCGATGCCCCGGTAGGCCTGTCCGTGCTGGAAATTGCCCATAAGCACGATGTGGACCTTGAAGGCGCGTGCGAAGGCTCGCTGGCCTGCGCCACATGCCACGTGGTGGTGGACCCCGCATGGGCGGACAAGCTGACCGCCCCGACCGATGATGAGGAAGATATGCTCGACCTCGCTTTCGGGCTGGAAAAAACCTCGCGCCTTGGCTGCCAGATTGTGATGACCGAAGCACTCGATGGTCTGGTCGTGCGCCTGCCCAGCAAGGCCTGACATTTAATAAGGGGAAGGATAGCCCGCCCATGCGTATTCTTGTTGCCATGTCCGGAGGGGTGGACAGTTCCGTGGTGGCTGCCCGTCTTTTGGAGGAAGGGCACGAGGTTGTGGGTGCGACCCTTCAACTCTACGACTCCAGAGGGGCGGCCAAAAAAGGGGCGTGTTGCGCAGGGCAGGACATCCGCGATGCCCGCGCCGTGGCCGACCGTCTGGGGTTCCCGCATTACGTTATTGATGCCGAACGCCGTTTTCAGGACAGTGTGATTGAACGCTTTGCCGATGCCTATGCGGCGGGCGAAACCCCGGTCCCCTGCGTTGCGTGCAATCAGGGCGTCAAATTTACCGACCTGTTGGGACTGGCGAAGGAAATCGGGGCCGATGCCATGGCCACCGGCCATTACGTGCGTCGTGTGGAAGGTCCGCAGGGGGCGGAACTGCACCGCCCGGTGGACGAGGCCCGCGACCAGAGCTGGTTCCTGTTCGCCACCACGCGCGCGCAACTGGATTTTTTACGCTTCCCGCTGGGCGACATGCCCGACAAGGCCGCCGTACGGCAGGAGGCCGAGCGGTTCGGGCTGGTTGTGGCAGGTAAACCCGACAGTCAGGATCTGTGCTTTGTCAGCGATGGGTCCTACGTGGATCTGGTGGAGCGCATGCACCCCGAAATGGCAGGCCCGGGCGAGATTGTGGATCAGTCCGGCCATGTTGTGGGCGAGCATGAGGGCGTCATGCGCTTTACTGTGGGGCAGAGCAAACGCCTGGGTAACGCCGCCCGCCTGCAAGGCGAACGCCAGATGGTGGTGGGGGTGGAGCCGGGGCGCAAACGTGTGATTATTGGCCCGCGCGCGCATGCGTTTGTCAGCACCCTGTCCGTGCGGGATGTGAACTGGCTGGTGGACGCTCCGCCGGAAGGGATTGTCTGCAAGGTGCAGATGCGCGCGCGTGAAGAACCGCGCACCGCCCGCGTGGTGCCAACACCCGATGGGGCCTCGGTGCTGCTGGAAGAACCAGCCATGCCCGCCCCCGGTCAGGCCTGCGTGTTTTATCAGGGCAGCCGTATTCTGGGTGGCGGGTTTATCCGCCGGACGGAACAGCAGGCCACGGCTTAAAAATAGGGAGAGTACGCGCATGGCGGAAGGTCGTCTGGTTATTGGCACACAGCGTTATTCGTCATGGTCCTTGCGGGGCTGGCTGAGCGTGCGGCTGGCAGGGCTGGATGTGGGGGTGGAGGTTGTGCCGCTGGCCGGTGCGGGCCAGACCATGGCGCTCAAAACCCTCTCGCCCAACGGGTGTGTGCCTTACTTGGAGCATAAGGGCGCTGTGGTGTGGGACTCGCTCTCCATTGCGGAATACTGCGCCGAACTCCACGGGTTTTTGTGGCCCACGGACCGGGCTATGCGGGCATGGGCGCGCTCGGTTGCGGCCGAAATGCATTCCGGCTTCCGGGCCGTGCGCTCCGCCCTGCCCATGAATCTGGGCCGTAACCGCCCGTTGGCTGCGCCTCTGGCGGAGGATGTGCACAAGGATATTGCGCGCATTAACGCAATCTGGACCGAAGGGGCTGGCCGGGGTGGCCCGTTCCTGTGTGGGCCGGGCATGGGCAACGTGGATGCCATGTTCGCCCCTGTTGTCTGCCGCTTTCTGTCCTATGATGTACCGGGCCTGTCCAGCACGGCGCAGGCTTACATGCAGGCGGTGCGCCACCACCCGCTTATGGTGGAGTGGTACGCCGCTGCTGCGCGGGAGCCGGTGGAATGGCACTTGGATATGTACGAAACTCTGGCCTGATCACGCCATGACGGTCCGCTGCGTGCCAGCATGAGTATGGCCAGCTCCGTAGGCGTTGTGCCTGCTGCAAATGCCCTACCACCTTTGCGGGTCATGACCGTCCTGCCGCCGCGTGAACGCTTTGCCCCCGGCGAGGCAGGGGCCATAGCGTTGCTGGTGCACCGCATGGCAGGTGCTGGCGAGGTGGTGGTGGGCAGCCCGCCCGTAACGCCCCCTTATGGCGATGTGTCGTTTACCCCTGTGCCCTCCGTCCTGTTCGCGCTGGGCAACATGGGGCGTTACCGCGCCGGAGTGGCACGGCTGATCCACACCATCCGCCCCGATCTGGTGGAAGTGCATAACCGGCCAGATCTGGCGCGAGCCATTGGGCAGCGCTTTCCCCATATTCCGCTGGTGCTGGTCCTGCATAACGACCCGTGTGGCATGCGTGGTGGCAAAACCGCACAGGAGCGCACGGAGCTTGCGCGCAACATGGCGGTTGTGGCGGTGTCGGGCTGGGTGCGCGAGCGGTTTGTGGCGCAGGGGGTGCAGGGGCACGTTACTGTTCTGCCCAATGGGCTGGACCTTGCCGCGCTGCCAGCGCCCGCCCCTGTGCGGGACAATCTTGTGCTGTTTGCGGGCCGTGTTGTGGCGGACAAGGGGGTAGATGCCTTTGTGCAGGCCTGTGCCGCCCTGCTGCCCAGCCACCCCACATGGCGTGCCACAATTATAGGGGCGGACAGGTTTGGCCCGGCCTCCCCACAAACGGCGGTTTTGGCCAAGGTGCAGGAGCAGGCACGGGCTGCGGGGGTGCATATGGCAGGCTACCAGCCCCATGCGCAGGTTTTGCAGGCCATGAGCCATGCCGCCATTGTGGCGGTTCCCAGCCGGTGGGCCGAACCTTTTGGCATGGCGGCACTGGAGGCCATGGGGTGTGGGGCCGCACTGGTAACATCCCCCAAAGGTGGCCTACCCGATGTTGCGGGGCAGGCCGCCCTTTACGCCAACCCTGATGACCTGCCTGCTCTGGTGGAGGCGCTCGACCGCCTGATGTCCGACACCGCTCTGCGCACCCGCATGGGGCAGGCGGGCCGGGCGCGGGCACAGATGTTCGACAGTGCTGTCCTGCGCCCCCAGCGCCAGAGTCTGCACGCACAACTTGTGCGGTGCTGGCCAGATGTGGGGCTACTCGGGCAGGCTTAGGTTCTGGGCGTTGGGGCGGTTCTTGCGGGTTGCCGGGTTGTTGCTCCGGTCGCCCCCTCCCATGGGTGCGGGCCTGTTGCTGGTTTTGGGGCAGGCTCCCGCTGGTGTTCCCGCGGAGTGTGGTCTTTGGTGCTTGCGCGGGGGTGGGGCGTTCAGTCCTGCCCGGTTTTGTCCCATCCGCAGGTGCTTAGGGCGGGCCGCATGCCCGCGCGTGGGGGGGCGGTTGCGGTAATGCCGTTATCAATGGGCAGGAACAGGCTTCTGGCAAGCAGGTGCAGGCCAGACGGGTCAGGTTTGCCGTAAAGGGCGTCCCCTACAATGGGCCAGCCCATGGCGGCGCAATGCACGCGGGCCTGATGGGTGCGCCCGGTTTCCAGCTCCAGTTCCAGCCAGCTTGTGGCCCCGCTCCGGCCCAGTACCCGCCATGTTGTGGCCGAAGGTGCGCCACCATCGGCCACCTGCATGGACCAGCCCGCCTTGGTGGTGGTTTTGAGCAGGGGCAGGTCAATGCGCCCGGTTGTGGCCTGTGGCCCACCTTCCACTACAGCCCAGTAGGTCTTGCGCGCGGTTTTGCTGGCAAAGGCCTGCTGCATGGCCAGTAATGGCTGTTTGCGCAGGGCTATGGTCAGGCAGCCCGATGTATCGGCATCCAGCCGGTGGGCAAGCCAAGGTCCATCCTTGCGGCGGGAGAGTTGGGGGAACCAGTCCTCCACACAGGCTCCACCGCCGGGGCCGGTATGCACGGGCAGGCCCGCGGGTTTATCAAGGATCACCACATGGCTGCTCTGGTAGAGCAGGGGGGGCAGGGCCGGGAGCATGAGGGGGCTAGTCTTCTTCTCGCGCGGAGCCAACCAGCACCTTGCGGCGGCCTACATTGTCCGCCCGGCTGATAATGCCTTCCTTTTCCATCTGTTCGATCAGTTTGGCCGCGCGGTTGTAGCCAATGGACAGGTGGCGCTGGATAAAGGAGGTGGAAGCCTTGCCCTCCCGCGTGACAATGTTCACGGCCTCGGTGTACATGTCGGCTTCGGCGTTTTCGTTCCCGCCAGAGCGGCTGCTGCCGCTGGAGGATGTGTTCTCCTCCATGGGTTCGGCCAGCACGTCCTCATCATAAATCGGCTCGCCCTGTTCTTTAAGGAAGTTGACGACCTGCTCCACCTCGCTGTCGGCCACAAACGGGCCGTGTACGCGGGTAATGCGGCCACCACCCTGCATGAACAGCATGTCCCCCTGACCCAGCAACTGCTCGGCTCCCTGCTCGCCCAGAATGGTGCGGCTGTCGAACTTGCTGATCACCTGGAACGAAATACGGGTGGGGAAGTTGGCCTTGATGGTGCCGGTAATCACATCCACCGAAGGGCGCTGCGTTGCCATGATAACGTGAATACCCGCAGCACGCGCCTTTTGCGCCAGACGTTGCACGCAGGCGTCAATTTCCTTGCCTGCGGTCATCATCAGGTCGGCCATTTCGTCAATAATGACCACAATATAGGGCATGGGGTCGAGGGCGACGGACTGTTCCTCAAACACCGGGTTGCCGGTTTCGGGGTCAAAGCCGGTCTGCACGCGGCGGACCACCACCTCCCCATCCGCGCGGGCTTCGGCCGCGCGGGCGTTGTAACCTGCAATGTTGCGTACCTGCAGGTGGGCCATGGTGCGGTAGCGGCGGTCCATCTCGCGCACGACCCATTTGAGCGCGTTTACGGCCTTGGGTGGTTCGGTCACAACCGGGGTCAGCAGGTGGGGAATACCATCGTAAATGGAGAGTTCGAGCACCTTGGGGTCAATCATGATCAGCCTGCATTCATCGGGCGAATGCCGGTAGAGCAGGGAGAGGATCATGGCGTTCACACCAACCGACTTACCCGACCCGGTGGTGCCCGCCACCAGTAGGTGGGGCATACGCGCAAGGTCGGAGAACATGGGTTCGCCCGCAATGTCCTTGCCAAGGGCAAGGGGGAGCTGGCCGGTATCCTCGCGCCATGTGGGCTGGTTGAGCAGTTCGGACAGATAAACCGTCTCACGCGTCTGGTTGGGAACTTCAATCCCCATCACATTGCGCCCCGGCACGGTGGCAATGCGCACGCTCAGCACGGACAGCGAGCGCGCCACATCGTCCGCCAGCCCGATAATGCGGGCAGAGCGAATACCCGGTGCGGGTTCAAGCTCATACAGTGTGACCACGGGGCCAGCGCTCATGCCCACAATGCGGCCCTGCACGCCGTAATCGGCCAGAACCTGTTCCAGCATGCGGGCGGTGGCGTTCAGGAGTTCGGGCGAGGGGCCGGTATGGGCGTTGCTGGGGGCTGCGCGCAGCAGGCTCATGGGGGGGAGTTCCCACCCACCCTTGCGGGTGGCGGTGGGGTTGCGCTCGGGGGTGGTGCTTGTGCTCTCAGGCTGGCTGGAGCCGGAGAACAGGCGGCCAAGCAGCCCGCTTTTGGCGGGTTTTTCTGGTGCTGGGTGCGGTGTTGTCGCCGTGGGCAGCGTAAAGGTAGCTTCGGCCTTTGTGGCAGGCAGCGGGGTTATGGCGGCTGCCCGTGCAGCACTGTTCGGTGGTGTATCCAGTGGCGTGGGCACAAGGGTGTGGCCGGTGGGGTGCGTGTGATCCTGCGCGCCGTGCAGCACCAGTGCCGTGCCTGTAGTCTGGGCGGAAGAGGCTTGTGCTGGGTGGTAAGGGGTGGGGGCGTGCTCGTCCTCCTCATCATCAAACAATGCGCCGGAGGGCAGGGTGCTGCCATAAAACGGGTCTGCCGCTGGCTGGGCCGGGGGCGTGTAGGCGGTGGGCTGCGCGGTGGTGGAGGGGGCGGGTTGTGGTTTGTGGCTGGCGTAGTAGCGCACAAACCGTCTGCCCAGCCTGCCGGGCAGGCAGATCACAAAAACAAACGCCCGCCAGATGGCAAACCATTCCTCCCGCCGCAGACCGGTGCCCAGTGCGAGCAGAAGCCCCGCAAGCAGGCCGCCTAACAGCCAGATGACCATTCCCCCCGCAGGCCCGATGGCGGCCATGCCCGCGGCAATGGAGGTCTGGGCAATGGAATGGCCAACGCCCCCGCCAATACCCGCCTGTGTTGGCCATTCAACGGTGGGGAGTGCGGTAAACAGGAGCGGAATGGCTGCAAGAAGTGCGCCAGAAACAGGAAGCAGGCACAAAATGGCTGCCACCCGCATGCCAAAGATCATCCATGTTTCATGCCCGAGCAGGCGGTGGCTCATAAAGCGCCACCCCCATGCCATGAGAATAAGCACGGGCACGGTGGCCCCAAGCCCGATTCCCTGCAGCAGCGTATCGGCTACAAACGCGCCTGTTGTGCCCAGCAGGTTGGTTGGCGGCTGGTTTGTCGCGGTGTTAAAGGACGGATCGGTCGGATTATAGGTCAGCAGGGCGGCCAGCAGGGCACAGGCCAGAATGCATAGCGCAACGCCGCCCCCTTCCTCCATGCGCAGGCGCAGGCCACTTTTGTGGGGAACGGGGGCGTTGGTGGTATTTAAAGGGCTTGTGCGCGCCAAGGGTGCCGGTCCTGACTCCAGAGGCCGCACCTGCTCCCTGCCGTGGGCAGGAATCGCGGGCGCGGGTGGTTGTAAAGGGTGACTGCGTTCTTCTTAGCAGCCCTGCCGAGTATTGCGAACCGCATCCTTTGCACAAGATTACGGCCAGAGGCGGGCGGCATGTGTGCCAGGCTGGCCGGGGGCATCGGGGGGTGGAGCATGGCCACCCGGCGTGGTGGACATGGGCGGCAGTGGCGTGTTCCGCTTGTTCAGACGCGGGGGATCGACAATATAAGGGGCAGCATGGCCACCATGCGGGCTTAATGGGTGTTCCCGCCTTTACCGGGGTGGGGCGCGTGGTGCATGGGACCATGCAGTCAGGGGCGGGGCTGTGGTGGACGTAAAAAAGAATCAGGGTGCGCAGGCCCGGCGGAATGGCGGATGTCTGTTTTTGTTTATCTTCCGCTCCAGGGTGTGCCGAGTGAATGGACGCAAGTAATTTGACCGATGTTTTCCAGCATATGCAGTCCTCCTCCATCCTGCGGCATATGCTGGCACCCGGCTCGGTTGTGCAACAATCCACGTTTGAGCGCCCCGTGTGTGTTCAGCCCGATGGGACCATTCTGTGCGGCCCGGAGCGGGTCGGGCCTGCGCAGGCGTGGTTTTGTGCCCGTCTGGCAGCGGAACTGTCAGTCCTTGTAAACGCTCCCCCCCACCACGCGCAGGAGGCGGTGGATGGGCAGCGGATGGCGCGCATCCTGCTGGCTGCGGCACGGGTTACGGCCTGCGCATGGCGTACCGGGCCATTCTGCCCGCCGGGCAGGGTGGCAGCGAACATGCCATGGTCATGGGGGAACGCGCTTGCGGGCGCGGCTGTGCCGGATGCCGCCCAACTGGCCCGGTGTGTTGCGGATATGGCGTTTTTTGTGGCCCCCGCGCTCCGCCCGCATACAGTGGATGCACAGGCTCTGCACGGGTGGGCCTGCACGGCATGGCCGGTCTTGCAGCCAGCGGAATGGCTGGTGGTGCAGGGGGGGGATGAACGGCTGGACCCCGGAGCCCAGACCGGGCTTAACCGGTATGGGTGTCAGCCCTTCCCCCGGTATGGGGAGCTGGATTTTTCCTCCTCCACAGCCTCCACGCCCACACTGGCTGCGGCACAGGCCATTCATCAGGCCTGTGCCAGACTGATCCGTCTTGCGGTGGACGGTCAGGCGGGAGAGGCCGCCGTGGAGGAGGTCAAGGCGTTTTTGGCCGCCTTTTACCATCTGGACAGCACCGGACGGGTCGTGCTGGCCCCATCAGGGACCGACTGCGCTCTGGCCGCCACAGGGCTCATGGGTCTGCTGGATGCCCCCCTCACTACCATTTTGCCCGGAGTGGAGGAAACAGGCAGCGGTGTGCCGCTGGCCACATGTGGCCGCCACTTTGCAAACCGCACCGCGCGTGGGCAGGACGTGCAGAAGGGCGCGCCCATAGACGGGTTTGTGCGCGATGCGGAGCATGTTGCCCTGCCATTGCGCCGAGATGGCGGCGAGCGTGTGCCAGATGATGATCTGTTTGCGGCCTGCCAGCAGCATATAGCCCGCGCGGTCAAAGCCGGGCGGCGCGTACTTTTGTATGTGCTGCATGTTTCCAAAACCGGGCAGTTGGTGCTGCCCGCCAGCAGGGTGCGGGCCTTGTGCGCGCTTTACCCCGGCAAGGTGGATGTTCTGGTGGATGCGTGTCAGGCCCGACTGCGGCCAGAACCCGTGCGCCAGTACGTGGGCTGGGGCTGGGCGGTTATGGTTACGGGGTCCAAGTTTTTTACCGGACCACCCTTTAGCGGCGCGCTGTTCCTGCCCGATAGCTGGCTGGACCGCCTGCGCCAGAGCCGCCTGCCTGCTGGTCTGGCGGCCTATGCCACGCGGGCCGAATGGCCGGACCTGCCCGCAGCCCGTACCCTGCCCTTGGGCCTGAACGCAGGCCTGTTCCTGCGCTGGAGTGGCGCTCGGGCCGAAATGGCGGCCTTTGCCGCCGTGCCGGATGTGCAAAAAAAGGACCGGCTGCACCAGTTTATGCAAGGAGCCATGGCAGCGCTGAATGCCTGCCCGTTTGTGCGCCTTCTGCCCTCGGTCGCACTTTCCACCCAGCCAGAAGCGGATGCATGGGACAGCCTGCCAAGCATTTTTGCGTTTGTTGTGCTGGTGGATGGCGAGGCACTTGATTTTGAACAGGCAAAAGACCTGCATGGCTGGTTGCTGGCCGATATTACCCCCCATCTGCCCGTTGGCCTGCGGGATGCGGAGCGTGCCCTTGCGGCCCTGCCGTGCCATGTGGGGCAGCCTGTTGCCATAACCACACCCGGTGGGGTGGAGGCGGGCATGGGCGCGCTCCGTGTTTCGGCCTCGGCACGGCATATTTCGGGCACGGGGGGGGGCTATGCCGCAGCGCTGCCCGCTGGTTTGCTTGTGGCGGAGAGCACCCCGGCGGCAGACCATCCCGTGGCATGGATGCTGGCCAAACTAGGGCTGATCCTGCGCTATTGGGCAGACCTTGCCCATGCCACGCCGCCTTGTGGCCCATGTGTGGCCAGTGCCGGCCTGCCCGGTGGGGCGGGTGTGCCCCGGCAGGTTCATGCTCTGGGCAGGCAGGGCATTTCTGCTCTTGCGCTCCGGCAAAGCTGATTCCACAACAGAGGCATGAGCGAACACATGACTGCCGAAAAAGCCTCATCCTCTTCTCAGGATCATTTTCTGGATGGGCCTGAACTTCCAACCGGTATTACCCGCTTCTGGCTGATCCGCCACGCTTTGGTAGAAGAGAACGCCCGCATGCGCATGTATGGCAGCATGGACGTGCCGCTCTGCCCCGAGAGCCTGATTGCCCAAAAACCCATGTACCGCGCGCTGGCCGAACGCCTGCCGCAGGATGCCAAGTGGTTCATCAGCCCGCTCTCACGCACACGGCGCACCGCGCAGGCCATTGAGGAGGCAGGCTATGGCCCCCGCCCGCTTACGGTGGAGCCAGACCTGATCGAGCAGAATCTGGGCACATGGCAGGGGCTGGAATACCACGCCCTGCCCGAGCACCTGACCCTGCCCCCCACCCGTTCTGGCCCGTGGCCGCCACCGACTGCCCCCCCGAGGGCGAAAGTGTGATCGAGGTCTGTAGCCGCGTCGGCCGCCTGCTGGACCGGCTGGCCAGAACGCATGCGGGGCGGAACATTGTGGCGGTGGCCCATGGCGGGGTTATTCGCGCAGCCCTTGCGCATGCGTTGCGGATACACGCCGAGACAGCACTGCATTTTTCGGTGCAGAATCTCTCGCTTACCATTCTCGAACGGCTGGATACGGGTTGGCGGGTGGTTACGGTTAACGAGCTGCCGGGTATCTGACCCGCGCCGCTTCTGGCATTCAGGCAAAACAGGCGGCGGCCCATGCGGGTCGCTGTTATTCCCAGTACGGATATTTTCCAGACGGAGGGCTTTGGTCCATGTCTTTCTCTCCCTCACACGCCGGGGCGCTGGCCGCCACAGACCAGTTGTTTTTTACCAACGGGCAGGCCCAGCTCAACCGCGATGAAGCCGAAAAGCTGACCCGCACGGCGCTGGACGGCATGGACGACGGCGAACTGTTCCTTGAATACCGCGAGAGCGAATCCATAGCACTTGATGACGGGGTGATCCGTTCCGCCTCCTTTAACACCAGCACGGGTTTTGGCCTGCGCGCGGTTTTGGGCGAGGAAACAGGCTTTGCCCATTCGGACGAGATGAGCCGTACCTCCCTGCTGCGCGCGGCCGATGCGGTCAGTGCCGTGCGCGCGGGCCGGTCGGGGCAGATGGCGCCCCCCCCACGGCCCACCAACCAGCGGCTGTACACGGATGCCAACCCGCTGGGGGATACGGATTTTGCTGCCCGTTCGGGCCTGCTCTCCAGCATAGATGCGTATGCACGGGCCAAGGATTCGCGCGTGGTGCAGGTCATGGCCTCGCTCTCGGGCGAGTGGCAGGCCGTGCAGATTATCCGGGCCGATGGCGCGCGCGTGGCCGACCTGCGACCACTGGTGCGGCTGAATGTGTCGGTGGTGGTCGAACATGCTGGCAAGCGCGAGAGCGGGAGCTACGGCCTTGGCGGACGTTACGAGATCAACCGCCTGCTGAACGCGGAAACATGGCATGGCGCTGTGGACGAAGCCCTGCGGCAGGCGCTGGTCGCGCTGGAGGCACAGGCCGCCCCGGCGGGGGAAATGGAAGTGGTGCTTGGTGCGGGCTGGCCCGGTATTTTGCTGCACGAGGCGGTGGGCCACGGGCTGGAAGGGGACTTCAACCGCAAGGGCACGTCCGTTTTTGCCGGACGTATTGGCACGCGCGTGGCCTCCCCCGGTGTGACGGTTATTGATGATGGCTCCATGCCCGACCGCCGCGGCAGCCTGACCATAGATGACGAAGGCACACCCACGGGCCGCACGGTGCTGATCGAGGATGGTATTCTCAAAGGCTATTTGCAGGACCGGCTGAACGCGCGGCTCATGGGGGTGGCCCCTACGGGTAATGGCCGCCGCCAGTCTTACGCGCATATGCCCCTGCCGCGCATGACCAACACCATTATGCTTGAAGGCAACGCCACCACGGAGGAGATGATCCGTTCAGTCAAGCGTGGTCTGTATGCCGTGCATTTTGGTGGCGGGCAGGTGGATATTACCTCGGGCAAGTTCGTTTTTGCCGCATCGGAAGCCTATCTGATCGAAAACGGGCGCGTTACGGCCCCGGTCAAGGGGGCAACCCTGATTGGCAGCGGGGCGGAGGCCATGACTCAGGTCTCCATGATCGGGGGTAATCTGGAGCTGGACCCCGGTATTGGCACCTGCGGCAAGGCCGGGCAGGGCGTGCCGGTGGGCGTGGGCCAGCCGACCCTTAAAATGACCGGGCTGACCGTGGGTGGCACAGTCTGAGGGCACACGCCACAGAGCATTACGCCTGCGCGTGGGCTGTTCCTGTTGCGCGCGCTCTCATGCTAGAGCGTGTGCCTTGGGTTCTGCCCGCCTGATGCGGGCCGGAGGATAGGGACAGGAAAATGGTCGAGAGCGGATTTCAGAGTTCTTTCATGCGCGAGGCCGCGGCACGCGGTTTCATTTTCCAGTGCACGGATGCGCAGGCGCTGGACGCACTTATGGAACGGGAGTCCATCTCGGCTTATATCGGCTTTGACCCCACGGCGGACAGCCTGCATGTGGGTGGGCTGATCCAGATTATGATGCTCCGGCTACTGCAAAAGCATGGCCACCGCCCGATCGCCCTTGTAGGCGGCGGCACCGCGCGGATTGGTGACCCCTCTTTCCGCGAGGAAGCACGGCGGTTGATGACGGATGACATTATCCAGACCAATCTTGCCGGGATCGAAGGGTGCCTGCGCCAGTTCCTGACCTTTGGCACGGGCGCGTCCGATGCCCTGCTGGTCAATAATGCCGACTGGCTGGACAAGCTGGCCTATATTGATCTGCTGCGGGACGTGGGGGTACATTTTTCCATCAACCGCATGCTGGCGTTCGACTCCGTCAAAAACCGGCTGGAACGTGAGCAGGGACTGACGTTCCTGGAGTTCAACTACTCCATTCTTCAGTCCTATGACTTCCGCGAACTGAGCCGCAAATACGGTCTGGTGCTCCAGCTTGGCGGATCCGACCAGTGGGGCAACATTATCTCGGGCGTGGAACTGGTGCGCAGGACGGACCAGAAGTCCGTCATGGGCCTGACCACTCCCCTGCTGACCACCTCATCGGGTGCCAAAATGGGCAAAACGGCCAGTGGTGCCGTGTGGCTCTCCCCCACGCGTCTGCCTGTGTTTGATTACTGGCAGTTCTGGCGCAACACCGAAGATGCCGATGTGGGGCGTTTCCTGCGCCTGTTCACGGACCTTCCGCTAGAGGAATGCGCACGCCTTGAGGGCTTGCAGGGAGCGGAAATTAACGAGGCCAAAAAAGTGCTGGCAACCGAGGCCACGGCCCTGTGCCATGGGCGCAAGGCTGCTCTGGCCGCCGCCGAGGCCGCCCGCCAGACCTTTGAGGAAGGCCGGGTAACCGCTGCCGACCTGCCTGTGCATGAGGTGGCCCAGCCAGAGCTTGCACAGGGGATTCCCGTTTTCCGTCTGCTGGTGGAGGCAGGGCTTGCCAAAACCAATGGCGAGGCCCGGCGTTTGGTGCGCGGTGGTGGCGCGCGCCTCAACAATGCCGTGATCACGGATGAAAATCGCCTGATTATGGAGCACGATAGTGTGGACGGCGCCATCAGGCTATCTGCTGGCAAAAAACATCATGTGCTGGTGAAGGTTGGCGCCTGAGTGCTGACCACCAGCAGGAGGCCATTGTTATGAAACGTCTTGTGTGCGCTCTGGCGGCATTGGGTTCTTTAACAACTCTGGCGGGGTGTGTTGGCCCCGGCGGTCCGGGGCCACGCCCGTATTATCCATACGGATATGCCGGTTCCGCCATGCGCTATGACGATTATTACGGGTATGGCGGCGGTTATTACAGCGGTGGTGGCTGGTCCCGCCCGGCTCCACGCCCGCCCATGGGCAGGCCCGGCATGGGCCCCGGCCGCCCCGGCGGGGGCGGTAATGGTGGTAGTATGGGAGGGCGACCGGGTGGTGGTAACCGCCCCGGTGGTGGCTTTGGCGGTGGTGGTGCGTCCGGTGGCCCCGGTGGGGGTGGTGGACAACGCCCCGGCGGTGGTGGCGGTGGCGGACATGGAGGCGGCCCATCCGGTGGCGGCCACGGTGGTGGTCCGGGTGGGGGTGGCTCCAAAGGCGGCCCGCGTGGCTGAACCGCTCCGGCTCTGACTGGCCTATGCAGGTTGTTACGGCCCTGCCTGCAAAAGACCCCGCCATTGTGCGGGGTCTTTTTTTATGGAGTGAACTGTCCAAGCCCTATTGGGCAAAGGTCGATGACATGCGGTTGTGCAGACCATCATGTAACGGGATGACAGGTATTTTCGGCTCAAGATTTATTTTTGGGGAGTACGCATTCAATAGTTCCCAACGGCACTTCTGTACGTCCGTTTGTGCCTTGAAGGCCGGGAACATAAGCAGCTTACAAGCCAGAAACCCTGCCGATATACGGACAGTGCTGTCTAGTTTGAAGTGCTAGAAACACCAGACGCCTAAGCGCCTTTGAAGAACGGAAGATTGCTGGTGCTGCTGGACAGGATTGAACTGTCGACCTCTCCCTTACCAAGGGAGTGCTCTACCACTGAGCTACAGCAGCACTGCTTGCGGGGTTCTAGCCGTTTGGGCGGAACACCGCAAGAGTGAGGGGAACAAAAAAAGACGAAAATTAATCGTCCCGATGCGTTTTTTCCATACGCTCGTGCTGTTCCTGCGCCTCAATGGACAAGGTGGCGATGGGGCGTGCTTCCAGACGTTTGAGGCCAATTGGCTCGCCTGTTTCCTCACAGTAGCCGTAACTGCCGTTTTCAACCCGCTGGAGGGCAAGGTTGATCTTGCCGATCAGCTTGCGTGCGCGGTCACGGGTACGCAGTTCCAGCGCACGATCGGTCTCCACGCTTGCGCGGTCGGTAATATCGGCTTCATGAATGCCACCTTCGGAAAGGCTGGCCAGAGTGTCCCCTGCCTCTTTCAAAAGATCGGCGCGCCATTTGAGCAGTTTCTGCCGGAAGTATTCCGTCTGAAGAGGATTCATGAACTCTTCGTCTTCCGACGGGCGATAATCTGGCGGTAAAGTAATCATGTCTGTCGTCAGCCTTTGCAATGACAGGAAACCTGCCTTGAAAGAATGACGCGGCTTATAGCGGCATCATGCCCATGCGCCAAGAAATTTATGCACCAATGCATGAAGAAAAGCAGAATGATCGGTCAGTAAGATAAAGAAAAACTGATATTTGGAAAAAGTAATAAACAGAAAACATCACTTTATTAAAATTTCAATAAAATCGGATGTGATGCACCAACCCGTTCGGGCCGGTTTTTTGCTTTGGTGTGGTGGCTGACCACGGTGGCAGGTGGGGCGGAGGCCTTATTCCACCCACAAAAAAAGGGGCCGTATGGCAACGGCCCCCTGTGGTCATGGCAGAGCAGATGGAGTGCTCAGAACGGAATTTCGTCATCCAGATCGCCACTGCCCGAGGCGTCCCACCCGCCAGAAGGTGCACCGCCGCCGCCACGCTGCGGGGCAGGCAGGCGGGAGGAGCCAGCGCTGCCACCAGCACCGCCACCACCATTGCCGTAGTCCGCATTGCCGCCACCGGTGTTGTAGCCGCCGTAGCTGCTGCCACCGTTGCCACCACCAAAGCCGCCGCCGCCTTCGCCTTCACCACCATTACGGCTGTCCAGCAGGACCAGTTCGCCACGGAAGCGGTCCACGACAACTTCGGTCGTGTACCGTTCCTGCCCGCCCTGATCGGTCCATTTGCGGGTCTGCAACGAGCCTTCTAGGTAAACCTTGCGGCCCTTGCGCAGGAACCGCTCTGCCACGTCGGCCAGCCGGTCGTTAAAAATAACAACACGGTGCCATTCCGTGCGCTCACGCTTTTCGCCCGAGGCGCGGTCGTTCCATGTGTCGCTGGTGGCGAGGGAGAAGGACACGATTTTCTGCCCGTTCTGGCTGGTGCGGACTTCGGGGTCTTTGCCCAGATTGCCGACCAAAATGACCTTGTTAACGCTTCCAGCCATGTTTCTCTTCGCCTTCTGTAACCTGTAAAATCGTTTTGTTCTGGTCTGTGTAGCGCAGCAAGGCGCTCATGGTCACCAGATATCCAGATATTATGCGGTGTTTTTTACGCTTTGTCCCATGCCAGCCGCCAGATGGACAGGCGCGCCGCACCGTGCTGGCGCTCTGCCAGCAGGGTATGCGGGCAGGGGGGAGCCCCCTCGGCCTCATCCGTAAAGGGCAGGGGTTCGTCGCGCCCGGTTTCAATCACGGCCACGGCGTTGGGGGCAATCCATCCCTTTGCCTTCAGGGCTGCCAGCGCTCTGGTGGGCAGGCCCTTATGGTAGGGAGGGTCCAAAAACAGCAAGGAGGCAGGGGTTACGCGCGCGGCGGGCGGGTTGGTCACATCGCGCGGGTAGGTCTGGCACTGCTCATCCCACCCGCAGGCATGAATGTTGGCGCGCAGGGCGGCAAGGGCCGGGCGATCTGTTTCAAAAAAAACAGCATGTTCCGCCCCGCGGGACATGGCTTCCAGCCCAAGTGCGCCCGTGCCTGCAAAGGCGTCCAGCACGTGTGCGCCTTCCAGCAGGGGTGCACCACCCCATGGGGCGTGGGCCAGCACGTCAAACAGGGCCTGGCGCACGCGGTCGGCCGTGGGGCGTGTGGTGCCACCAGTGGGGGCGGCCAGCACCCGGCCTTTGCGCGCCCCCGCAATAATGCGCACCATCAGCGGGCCTTGTTGCGGAGTGCGGTGTTCGACTGCGTGGTTTTTTCCGGCATTTTGGGCAACTGGTCACGCAGCACGCGGGGGGGAATTTCCTCCAGTTCGCCTTTTTGCAGCGTGCCAAGGGGGAACGGCCCGTAGCTGGTGCGGATCAGGCGGCTGACATGCAGGTTAAGCCCGGCCATGACCTTGCGGATCTCACGGTTCTTGCCTTCCTTGAGCGAGACGGTGAGCCACGCGTTATCACCCTTGCGCGAATCGAGGGCGGCAATAATGGGGCCGTAGCGCACGCCATCCAGCACGGAGCCTTGGGCGAGGGAAGCCAGACGCCCTTCGTCCACCACGCCAAACACGCGCACGCGGTAACGGCGCAGCCAGCCGTTGGAGGGCAGTTCCAGTCTGCGGGCCAGTTCGCCATCATTGGTCAGCAGCAAAAGGCCTTCGCTGTTCAGGTCAAGCCTGCCAACGCTGATCACGCGGGGCATGCCTTCGGGCAGGGAGGAAAAGACGGTTGGCCGTCCCTCCGGGTCCTTGTGGGTTGTTACCAGCCCGTCAGGCTTGTGGTAGCGCCACAGCCTTGTGCGTTCGGGGGCGGAAACCGGCTGGTTATCCACCAGAACAATATCGTCATCGGTGACAAAGGTTGCCGGGTGCGTAACGGTCTGGCTGTTCAGCCGCACACGCCCTTCCTCAATCATGCGCTCTGCATCGCGCCGGCTGGCCACCCCTGAGCGTGCCAGCCACTTTGCAATGCGTTCTCCCCGCGCTTCCTGCGTCACGCCTGTTCTCCTGATGCCTGTATGAAGGCCTTGAAAAGAGTTCTGTCTGTCGGGTCTATGCCAAATTCCGGGTGCCATTGCACCCCAAGGCAAAAACGATGGTCCGGATCTTCTATGCCTTCTATCACGCCATCCTCGGCAATGGCATTCACCCGGCCACGTCCGGGGGTGCTGACGGCCTGATGGTGGGCGGAGTTTACGGCAATACGTCTGGCCCCGCCTGTTATGCGGGCCAGAAGGGTGTCGGGCTGGATATCCACACCGTGGCTTGCCTCATCCCGTGGGTTGGGCTGCTCATGCGGCAGGGCGGTGGGGTATGTGTCGGGCAGGTGCTGGATAAGGGTTGCCCCAAGGGCCACGGCAATCAGCTGCATGCCACCGCATATGCCCAGCACGGGTATGTTGCGGTGCAGCGCTGCTGCCAGCAGCATGCTCTCGGCCCGTGTGCGGCGTGGGCGCAGGGTTACGCTGGCATGGCGTTGGGTTGCGCCATACAGCAGGGGGTCAATATCAAACGCGCCACCGGTTATGACCAGCCCGTCCAGCTTGGCCACGTATTCCTGCCCCAGTTGCGGGAACAGGGGCAGGGCTACCGGCAGGCCACCGGCTGTAGCTACGGCGCTCAAATAATTTTCGCGCAGGGCACACCACGCAAAGCGGGAGTAACGCTCCACGCCGCCATCTTCCAGATCAAGGGTAATGCCAATAACGGGGCGCTCTGCTGCCATAAGCCTGTGGTCCTGCACGAAAAGCCATAGGAAAACTGGAACTGTTTCGTGTCAGGTGCCACAGGTGCCGAAATTTTGCATCTTTTCCCGTCTGGCCCGTATGTGCGAGCGCGCCGTGTGGCGACCTAGCGGGTCAGGAACGAGGGGATGCCATGTGGCATCATGTGGCTGCTGGCCTGCGCCGTTGCAGGGGTGGAGGATTCGCTGGGAAGCCTGTCCGCAACAGCAAGACCAAACCCCATTGCAGCAGCGGCCAGAATGAAAGACAGAGTATGCATGGTTCCGACCTTTCCAGCCAAGAGTGAGAGACCAGCAGGCCAAAATCCGGTTTCAGATGCACCTTTGTGGCGCAAGAATTAAGGATAGTGGCGGCTTTAAGGCGGGATGACAAAATTACGGTTTGGATTGCAAGAAAAATGTGATGTGTCTGGCCCCGAATTGTTCAGATGCGGGAGCAGGGGTCATGAAAGGCGTTGGAATGGTTTGTCATACGGCCACGCCCCACCTTGGCAAGGAACCGGGTGGAGGCATGGAACTGGCCTTGCAGCAGGCCCGTCTGGCGGCTGGTCGGGGCGAGGTGCCGGTTGGTGCCGTATTGCTGGACGCGCAGGGCATGGTGCTGGCGCAGGCGGGCAACAGGGTGGAAGAACTGCAAGACCCCTCCGCCCATGCGGAAATGCTGGTCATGCGCGCGGCCGTGCACCAGCGGCAGGGGCGCAGGCTGGCCGACTGCACCTTGGTCGTGTCCTTGGAACCATGCCCCATGTGTGCTGCGGCCATGGCCCATTTTCGGCTCGGGCGGCTGGTCTTTGGCGCGTATGACCCCAAGGGCGGCGCCGTGGAGCATGGCCCCCGGCTACCCTACAGGGCCGAGACCCTGCACCGCCCCGACATTGTGGGCGGCGTGCGCGAGCGTGAGGCGGGAGAGATGCTGAAAAGCTTTTTTCGTACCCTGCGCGATAAGGGACCTGCGCCCCTCGCATAAAAGCCTGCATGCAGGGCCAGATTAAGGCTTTTTTTTTCCGAAAAGGAAACCATGTTAGCCTTCAGGGCGTAAGGTGTCGCAGGTTGTGGTGGCTGTTTGGTTCAAGCGGCCACCCGATCAGACCCGGATCACCCGAAACGAGTCCTGCTTGGGTAAAACAAGGAACAGTCAAGATCGTGATGTCGGAAAAATCTGTGACAAACGTTTGCACGCGTGGCAGCCGCCGCAACTGGACCAAGGCTCTGCTCGCTGGCTGCATGCTGGTTTCCGCCGCCGGGCCATGGGCCGGTACCGCGTCATGGGCGGATACGTCCAGCATGATCAAGCCCAGTGGCCCCGCCCAGCGGATTCCCGACTTTGTGGAGCTGGTCAAACAGGTCAAACCGGCTGTGGTGTCCATTACCTCCATGATCCGCTCTGACGCCATGGAAGGTGAGGGCGGTGGCATGGGCATGGGCGGCGGTGGCGGGCCTTTCCCGTTCCCCTTCCCGTTCCAGATGATGCCCCAGCCCTCCAAGCAGCTGATCGAGGCGCGCGGGTCGGGCTTTGTCATCTCGGCTGATGGATACGTGGTGACCAACAACCATGTGGTCAAAGGGGCCACCAAGGTTACGGTCACACTTGATGATGGCACGACCCTGCCTGCCAAGGTGGTTGGCCGCGACGGCAAGACCGATCTGGCGTTGCTCAAGGTCACGCCCACGCAAAAGCTCCCCTTTATTGAACTGGGCGAGTCCGATGATGTGCAGCCGGGTGAATGGGTGATTGCCGTTGGCAACCCGTATGGGCTTGGTGGCACGGTAACCGCCGGTATTGTCTCCGCCCGTGGGCGTGACATTAACGAAGGCCCGTACGACAACTTCATTCAGGTTGACGCGCCCATTAACCGCGGCAACTCCGGTGGCCCGCTGTTTACGCAGGACGGTAAGGTGGTGGGTGTGAACACCGCCATTCTCTCCCCCTCCGGTGGGGGGTCGATCGGTATTGGCTTTGCCATTCCCTCCGATACGGTGCGCAGCGTTGTGGACCAGTTGCGCAAGACCGGCCACGTGGTGCGTGGCTACCTTGGGGTCAACGCGCAGATTATCTCCCCCGTTATGGCCAGTGCGCTCAATCTGCCCGCCCCGGCTGTGGCCGGTACGCCGCCTGCGGGCGCGCTGGTGGCCAGTGTGAGCCAGGACAGCCCGGCCGAAAAAGCAGGGCTGAAGGCGGAGGATGTGATTACTGACTTTAATGGCCAGAAGATCACCACCCCGCATGACCTTGCCGTACGTGTGGCGGCGGTAGCGCCGGGCACGCAGGTCACAATTGGCTTTGTGCGTGCAGGCAAGGCGCAGACGGTCAACCTTAAAATCGGTAACCTTGCCAGTGCTTCGGGGGATGCGGGCAAAACCGCGAGTGCCGTGGGCGGGCAGCATCTGGGCATAGCCCTTGCCCCCCTCAACCGCGATACACGCCAGCAGCTTGGTCTGCCGCAGGATGCACATGGCGTTGTGGTGAGTGATGTTGAGGCCGGGTCTCCCGCCGATCAGGCTGGTATTCGTCCGGGGGATGTTATTCAGGCTGTGGGCAGCCAGCAGGTGGATGCACCCAAAACGGCCGTGGGTCTGATCAAAGCTGCCATGACGGCCAAAAAGCCATTGCTGCTGCGCATTCTGCGGGACGGGCAGTCCCTGTTCATCGCTATTTCACCAGATGGCAGTAATGCGGGTCTGCCTGCCGATAACGGCCTTGGCGGTGGGGATGATGATGAGAACTAAGTCGTTCTGTTTTGACTAAGGCAAAAGGCCGGCTCCCATGGAGTCGGCCTTTGTTTTGAGCACTATCTGGCCGGCTTTTGGGTAGGGGTAACGCGGGTTTAGTCCGCCTTCTGCCCGGAGGCGATGTTAAGCAGAGTCGCAACCGACAGAATGCGAATCCGGTGGTTTTCCGCGCTGGCAATCAGCAGGCTGCGGCGGAACGCGCTTATGGTCCGGCTTACGGTTTCAATCGTCAGGCCCAGATAATCGGCAATATCCACCCGAGTCATGGGCACGGAGGCCAGATTTTCCGCCTCCTGCCGCCGGTTCGCGGTCTGGTGGAAGGCTTTCATCCGGTCCAGCAGAAAGGTGGCAACCTTTTCGCGCGCGGTTTTGCGGCCCAGTAGCAGCATCTGCTCCTGCGCTTCGGCCAGTTTGTCGGTGACGGCGGCCAGCAGGCGGCGTTCAAATGTTGGGTAGTCGCTCAGTAATGTCTCAAGCTGGGGGCGCAGGAAGCGGCACAGGCGCACGTTATCCACTGTTTCCGCCCCAAACGAGTAGGTCTGCGCCGTGCTCAGGCCCAAAAACTGCCCCGCATCGGCAAAGCCCGTAATCTGCCTGCGGCCATCGGGGAGGGATTTGAACAGTTTGACCGTGCCGCGCGTCACATTGAAAAACGCCAGCGCAGGCTCGCCTTCCTCAACAATGGTGGTGCCCGGCGGCAGCAGTAACTGGCGGGAGGAATGGGCAAGGGCGGCCAGTCCCTCCTCATCCATACTGTTGCATAGACTCCTGTTCCGGATGTCACACACAAGGCAACGCATGACATCCACATCCGCTTTGGGGGCGTACGCGGCCCCGCCGGGATGCGCAAAGGCAGATGTCTGCGGAGAAGATGTCATGCGATAAATCCAGAAAACCGTTTAGTATTAACCAGTTGCGGCTTGTTATAACGGTTGGGGCAGTAGAAGGTCGCACCGCAGCATTGAGCTTTTGTTGACATAAATCAATCATGCCAAGGGATTATTTTAATTGCAGGCCAGAACTGCAAAAAAGTCGAAACCGGGGGTTGTGCTCAAAATGACACAGTTTTGACTCATCTTTAACCAGTATGGGGCAGACTTGATCTAAATCAAGGTTGCGACGGCGTGGGCGTGGTCTTTCCGGCACAGAATTACAGTGCAGTGGAAGAGACAAAACACAATGGTCAAGTTCCGTTCCTTTCTGACAGCCGCAGTGGCTGGTGTGGCCGCCCTGACGGGTGCTGCTCAGGCGCAGACAGCAAAACCCAATGCTGCCTACGTTAATGCCCCGGTCATGAACCGTATCCCCGATGCGCAGAAAGGCTCTGGCCACTGCGGGATTTTTGAAACCTGCGCCAGCACCAAAATTGGTCTGGGTAAAGGTGACTTCATGGTCCGTCTGTCCGGCGTTGGCGTTCTGCCGCAGGACCGTGACAGCAGCGTGAGGGTTAATGCCCTTGGTCACTTGAACAACACGCATCTGTCCACCACCAATCAGGCGATGCCGGAACTGACGCTTGAATACTTCCTTACCGACAACCTGTCTGTTGACCTGATTGCCACCAGCACCCACCACCGTGTGAATGCTGTCGGTAGCGATCTGCAGCCCCTGAACGGTGGTTCGCGCGTGCTGGATATCGGTTCCGCTTGGGTGCTGCCCCCGACCCTGACCTTCGCTTGGCATTTCCGTCCGCACAAACGCTTCAACCCGTATGTGGGTGTGGGTGTAACCGCCATGTGGTTCCACAACATGCGTGGTGCAGGTGCTCTGCCGCAGGTTGGCGGTGGTCTGACCAAGCTGAACTCCGGCTTCACCGGTGGCCCGGCTGTGAACGTTGGCTTCGACTATCAGCTGGTTGGTAACTGGTTCTTCAACGCCGACGTCAAGCAGATCTTTGTGCGTATGCATGCATGGGCTGAAAACAAGGACGAAAGCCTGAAGGTTCGCGTTCATGAATCTTTGGACCCCACCGTGGTGTCCGCCGGTATTGCATACCGCTTCTGATCTAAGCTGATGAGCGCGGACCCCGTCTCTGACCTGATTTCCCGCTACGGCGGGAATCTGCCGCGCTACACCAGTTACCCGACCGCTGCGAGTTTTTCAGATGCGGTCGGGTCTCAGGACGTGGAAAACTGGCTGCGTACGCTGCCAGCAGACCTGCCTGTCTCGCTTTATTTTCATGTTCCATTCTGTGATGAGCTCTGCCGGTTTTGCGGGTGCAATACCTCCGTTATGCGGCATGAGGACGGGCGCGTGGCCTATGGCGACCTGCTGCGCGAGGAAATGCGCCGGGTTGTAGCCCTAACGGGCGAGCAGCGTACGGTCCATCATCTCCAGTTTGGCGGTGGCACGCCCACCACATTGCCCCCCGCATCGCTCCGCCAGCTTATGCGGGCTGTGCGCACTTTCTTCCGTTTTGCCGATCATGCCGAACTGGCCATGGAAATGGACCCCCGGCATGTGCCCGAAGGCTACCCTGCGCTACTGGGGGCTCTGGGGTTCAACCGCATCAGCCTTGGTGTGCAGGATCTGGACGAAAAAGTGCAGGAAGCCTGTGGCCGCCACCAGTCCTTCGAGCAGACCCGGAGCTGTATTGAACAGGTGCGCGCAGCCGGTGTAACGGGTGTGAACATCGACCTGATCTACGGCCTTCCCTACCAGACGGTGGAAAGCGTGGGCGAGACGGCGCGCCAGATTGCCCTGCTCCGCCCCGACCGGCTGGCCGTGTTTGGCTATGCCCATATTCCGTGGAAGCAGAAGCGCCAGAAGCTTATTCCTGAAGATGCTCTGCCGGGTTCGTCGGAACGGCTGGCCCAGCGGGCGCAGATTGATGCGGTGTTGCAGGCGGCGGGGTATCAGGCCATCGGGCTGGACCATTACGCCCTGCCGGACGATGCCTTGGCCAAGGCCGCGCGCGCGGGCTCCCTGCATCGTAATTTTCAGGGTTACACAACGGATTCCTGCCCGGTTCTGCTGGGTATGGGGGCCTCGGCCATTTCCATGGCGCCAGCAGGGTTTGCCCAGAACATTCCCACCGTTGCCACCTATGCCCGCGCACTGGCCGATTCGGCGGAACTGCCGGTCATGCGCGGCGTTGCCTGCACGGCAGAAGACCGTTACCGTGGGGCCATTATCGAACGCATTATGTGCGATCTGGCAGTGGACCTGAGCGCGCACCATATTCCCGGCAACCCGGGCATGGACGGGTTTGTGGAGGAACTGGCCAGCCTGCACCTGTTCGAGCGCGATGGGCTGATTACGCGCACTGACAGCCGCATAGAGGTAACGGAAAAAGGGCGTCCGTTCCTGCGTAACGTTGCCGCTGTTTTTGATACGCGCCAAAAAGAACTGGCTGCGGCAAGCACGGGCAAATCGCCAGCGCCCCGTTTTTCCGGCGCGCTGTAAACACAGACCGTTCAAATTGGCATTTCTGCCATGCAACTTGATCATCCTGTTGTTTTGGCGCATTGAGGAACAGCGTCTGAACCGCAGAGGCAATGCTGCAAAAAGCCCTGCACCTCTGGTTCTCCACCATATTTTCTGTTTCAGCGGAAGGATCGGACATCATGCGTCCTGATGCTCCTTTGCCCGGCCAGACCGGACATTTTACCCTGCCAGACCGTCTGCCCCACACACCTGCCGCCACACATCCGTTCCCTCACTGGATGCTGGACGACGTGCTGGAACGACCTGCTTGCGATGCTCTGGTGGCGTGGAATCCGGGCGAGGCCGCCATAGCGGGGGATGTTGGCGGGCGGCGGGAAACGCGCAATGCCTTCCGCGTTTTTGTGGACCCTGCGGTGCGTGCAAGGGATACCCGGCTGGACCGTATGGCCCGGTTGCTGGACTCCGATTCCATGCGCGAAACATTCGAACGCGTGTGCGAAACCCCGCTTGATGAAGCAGCCCTACGTCTGGAGCTGTGTCTGGACACGGATGGATTCTGGCTGGAGCCGCATACGGATATCGGGGCCAAAAAGCTGACCCTGCTGATCTCCCTTTCCACCGGGGATGAGGCGGAGCAATGGGGTACGGACCTGATGACCCCGCAAGGCGAGTCCGTGGCCCGTGCATCCGGGGTGTTCAATTCGGGGGTGCTGTTCATTCCGTCTGACAGGACGTGGCATGGTTTTGTCCAGCGCCCGATCAGGGGAACGCGACGCACCCTGATTGTCAATTTTGTCGATAAAAACTGGCGTGCCGTGCACGAACTGGCCTTTGGGCCACGTATGGCCCGGTCCTGACCTTTCCTGTTTGGCGGAAATGGCGCAAAACGGGCCGGGATGCCCGTTTTTTGCAATTCTGTGACAAATCGGGTTTAGGAAAGCTACAGAAATTTCAACGGGGATAAAACGGGAATGAGTGAACCTGTGCGTGAGTCGATGGAGTTCGATGTTGTCATTGTTGGCGGTGGTCCCGCCGGACTGGCTGCTGCCATTCGTCTGCGCCAGCTTTCGCCCCAGACCAGTGTCTGCCTGATTGAAAAAGGGAGCGAGATCGGGGCGCACATTCTGTCTGGTGCGGTTATCGAGCCGCGCGCTCTGGCCGAACTGTTGCCAGACTGGCGTGAACGCGGCGCACCGCTGAACACGCCAGTTACGGCGGAAGACATGCTCTACCTGACCGAAACAGGCAGTATCCGTGTGCCTATGCTGGACAAGGTCATGCCGCACATGGCCAACCACGGGAACTATATTGTCAGTCTGGGCGAGGTCTGCCGCTGGCTGGCCGTGCAGGCCGAGGAGCTGGGTGTGGAAATCTACCCCGGTTTTGCTGGCTCCGAAGTGCTGATCGAGCGTAACCGTGTGGTGGGTGTGGCCACGGGGGACATGGGCGTTGGCCGTGACGGCAAACCCGGCCCCAACTACCAGCCGGGCATGGAACTGCGCGGGCGCTACACCCTGTTCGCCGAAGGGTGCCGTGGCTCCCTGACCAAGCAGGTCATGGCCCATTACGACCTGCGCAAGGGCGTGGACCCGCAGACCTACGGCCTTGGCATTAAGGAAGTATGGGAAATCCCGGCCGAGAACCATCGCCCCGGTCTGGTACAGCACAGCTTTGGCTGGCCTTTGGACGACAAGACCTATGGTGGCGCATGGCTGTACCATTTTGGTGAAAATCTTGTCTCTTACGGTTTTGTGGTTGGGCTGGACTACGCCAACACATGGCTCTCCCCGTTTGAGGAAATGCAGCGCGTCAAGTTGCATCCCGCTTTCCGCCATCATCTGGAAGGGGGGCGGCGCATTTCCTACGGTGCGCGTGCCCTGTCCGAAGGCGGGTTGCAGTCCGTGCCGCGCCTGACCTTCCCCGGTGGCGCGCTGATCGGGGATTCGGCAGGCTTTTTGAACGTGCCCAAGATCAAGGGCACACATACGTCCATGAAGTCGGGCATGCTGGCGGCCGAAGCCGTGGTGGAGGCCATAAAGACCGATCGTGTGGAGCCGGGGTCCTTTACGCAAAAAGTCCGGCAGTCCTGGCTGTGGCAGGAACTGCGCACCGCGCGCAACATCCGCCCGGCCTTTGCACGTTTTGGCGCCATGGGTGGCGCTGTGTACGCGGGGCTGGACGCCATGCTGCTGCGTGGACGCGCACCGTGGACGCTGCACTTCAAACATCAGGATAACGAAACTCTGCGCCCAGCGGACCTGTGCACAAAGCCGTTTTACCCCAAGCCCGATGGCAAGCTGACATTTGACCGCCTGTCCTCCGTGTTTTTGTCCGCGACCAATCATGAGGAAGACCAGCCGGTCCACCTGCGGCTTAAAAACCCGTCCTTGTGGAAAACGGTCAACTGGGATGTGTTCCACGCACCAGAGGCGCGTTACTGCCCCGCAGGTGTGTACGAAGTGGCAGATGAACAAACCGCGCCACACCTGCAAATCAATGCCCAGAACTGCGTGCATTGCAAAACGTGTGACATCAAGGATCCCACCCAGAACATAGACTGGACCACGCCAGAAGGGGGTGGTGGGCCCAATTATCCGGCTGGTATGTGAATTTCGGTCAAAGTACGATAAAGAACCGTCCGAACCATCCTGCGTCTGCAAGCGAAAGAAGTCATGAAGATACTCGTACCTGTAAAGCGGGTTGTTGATTACAACATCAAACCGCGCGTCAAGGCGGATGGCAGCGGAGTGGAAACCGCTGGCGTCAAGATGTCCATGAATCCGTTTGACGAAATTGCGGTGGAAGAAGCCGTGCGCCTGCGTGAAAAAGGTGCTGCTTCGGAAGTCGTTGTTGTGTCCATTGGTGTGCAGCAGGCCCAAGATACCCTGCGTACCGCCATGGCCATGGGCGCTGACCGGGCCATTCTGGTGCTGACCGATGAAAGCCCCGAACCTCTGGCTGTTGCCAAGGTGCTGAAAACGCTGGTCGAAAAAGAAGGCCCCTCGCTGGTTGTGCTGGGCAAACAGGCCATTGATGACGACATGAACGCAACGGGCCAGATGCTGGCCGGTCTGCTGGGTTGGGGGCAGGGTACCTTTGCCAGCAAGGTTGATGTGGTCGATGGCCGCGTGAATGTCAGCCGTGAAATTGATGGCGGCACGGAGCAGGTCTCCCTTGCTCTGCCTGCCATTATCACGGCCGATCTGCGCCTGAACGAACCGCGCTATGCCTCTTTGCCCAATATCATGAAAGCCAAGAAAAAGCCGCTGGAAACCATTCCTGCCGCCGATCTTGGCGTGGACATGGCCCCGCGCCTGACCATTGTGTCCGTTGCCGAACCGGCCGAACGCAAGGCTGGCATCAAGGTTGGCTCCGCTGCGGAGCTCGTGGAAAAACTGCGTAACGAAGCAAAGGTGATCTGAACATGACCGCTCTTGTTCTTCTGGATCATGAAGGCGGCCAGATCAGAAAGGCAGCCCTTTCTGCTGTAACCGCCGCTGCCCGTCTGGGCGATGTGCATGTGCTGGTCACGGGCGATGCCGCTCTGGCACAGGCCGCAAGCCAGATTGCTGGTGTGTCCAAGGTCCTGCATGCAGCCGATGCGCGTTATGCGCACGAACTGGCTGAACCTCTGGCAGCCCTGCTTGTCTCGCTTGCTGGTAGCTACGACCATATTGTGGCCGCAGCCGGTGCCACGGGCAAAAACGTGCTGCCGCGTGCCGCTGCCCTGCTGGATGTGCAGCCCATCCCCGATGTGGTGAGCATTGTGGACGCGCAGACCTTTGTACGCCCGATCTATGCAGGCAACGCGCTGGCGACCGTAAGGTCTTCCGATGCCAAAAAGGTTCTGACCGTGCGCAGCGCATCGTTCGATGCAGCACCGGCTGAAGGTGGCAGTGCCCCGATCGAAGCTGTGGCGGTGGTGGACAGCCCGGACGTGTCGCGCTTTGAGGCTGTTCAGCTATCCGACTCCGCACGCCCCGATCTGGAATCGGCCCGCGTTGTGGTTTCCGGTGGTCGCGGTATGGGCAGCGAGGAAAAATTCCACGCGCTCGACCCGTTGGCCGACGCGCTGGGTGCCGCTGTTGGTGCGTCCCGTGCGGCCGTCGATTCCGGCTTTGTGCCTAACGAGTTGCAGGTCGGCCAGACTGGCAAGATCGTAGCGCCAGAACTGTATATGGCGTTCGGTATTTCCGGCGCGATCCAGCATCTGGCAGGCATGAAGGACAGCCGCGTGATCGTAGCGGTCAACAAAGACCCCGAAGCCCCTATTTTTCAGGTGGCGGATTACGGCATTGTGGGCGACCTGTTCGAGGTTGTGCCGCAACTGGTGGAAGAGCTTAAAAAGTAAGCGCCTCTCCACTGATCCATGCTCAAAAGGCCCGTATACCCGGTGGTATGCGGGCCTTTTTCATGGGGTTATTCGCGCCCGTAGGCGGCCATGAACACCTTGACCGCGGCGTGGATCACTTTTTCCTCGTCCTCGGTGCTGTTTTCCTGACTCAGGTTAAAGCGCCTGATATGGGCGATGCGTGTCTGGCAGAGTGCAAAAAACTGTTCGGCGGCAAAAACCGGGTCTTCGGTCTGTAATGCGCCCTGTGCTTCCTGCTCGCGTATCCAGTTGGCCAGCGTGGCAATAGCGACTCGGGGACCATTCTCCCAGAACACGGCCCCAAGTTGGGGAAAGCGCGGTGCCTCGGAGACAATAATCCGGTAGAGCATCAGGCTGTCTGGCTGGGTAATCAGGCGCACCATGGCGCGGGCCACGGCGGTCAGTGTCTCACGCGGGGGCGAATCCTCCTGCACGGGGGCCAGAGCCACGGGCAGTTTTTCCCGGCAGCACTGCTCCACAAAAGCGGCAAACAGATCAGCCTTGTTGGTAAAGTAATTATACAGCGTTCCCTTGGATACAGCGGCCTGCCGCGCAATGGCGGACATGCTTGCCCCCTCGTAGCCATGCTCGGCAAACACCGCGCTGGCACCAGTTAGAATCTGCTGTCGTTTGGGCTCGGACTCGCCCGCGCAGGGGGAGCAGGAGGGTGTTGGGAGGAGGGAGGATGGAGCCATGGATTTTCGAGCTTTGGAGACTGGTGATTGACGCGGTAGGGAAAGACGATAGGGTATGCCCTGACCGAACTGGTCGGTCAGCGTAGCGGTTATAACGCATATTAAAGCAGGCGCATAATTTCGACGAGGGTAAGCGGGTGGCAAGAAGGAATGCACGGCGGGCGGGCGCACTGGCAGTCGGTTTTATTCTGGCAGGATGTGCCGTAGGGCCAGACTATAAAAAGCCCCAGACGTGGTCTCCCTCACAGTGGCAGAAGGCTGCAACGCAGGAACGCACCAGTGCTCTGAGCGTGCCTACGGAGCAGGAGCCGGACGCGCAATGGTGGTCCGTGTTCCATGACCCGGAGCTGACATCGCTCGAACAGCGTCTGGCCGCACAGAATCTGGATGTGTTGCAGGCATCCGAGCAGCTTGCTGTCAGTCGTGGGCAGTTGCTGCTGGCCGGCGCCGAGCGTTTTCCAGATCTTACGGCCTCCGGGTCGTATAGCCGTGTGCAGCACAGTAGTAAGCAGTTGCAGCGGATTGTGGAGCGCATTGGCGAGCACTCCGCAGGCAGCCAGTTGGGCAATATGCTAACCAGCCAGTCTTCCGAGGCTACCATTCCCCTGTTGAACAACTGGCAGGATGGCGTGCAGGCGAGCTGGGAGGTTGATCTGTGGGGGCGTGTGCGTAGGCAGTACGAGGCTGCCAAATCCTACACAGATGCCACCATGGAGGAACGGCGCGGCATTCTGATCGCCCGCCAGTCCGAGCTTGCGTCCGATTACATGGTGCTGCGTAGCTTGCAAGAACAGTTGCGCATTACCGTTGCCAGCCGCAATGTGGCGGCCAAGCTGCTGCAACTCAGCCAGTCGCGCTACAAAACTGGTCTGGTCAGTGAACTGGATGTGGATAGCGCGCAGTCCGAACTCCAGCACACCAGCGCGCTTATCCCCCAGTTTGAGCAGCGTATTGCCATGCAGATCAACGCGATCAATCTGCTTATGGGGGCACCCCCGGGCGGGTTGAATACCGAACTGGTCCAAACGGCTGGTATTCCACTGGTGCCGCCCACCGTGCCCATTGGTCTGCCGTCCGAACTGGCGCACCGTCGCCCCGACATCCGCGAGGCAGAAGCCGAACTGCATGCCACAACGGCCGAAGTGGGGCAGGCCATGGCTGATTTTTACCCCAAGGTCACAATTGATGCAGGCTTTGGGCTCCAGTCCTTCTCGTTCCGCGATATGGGCATGTGGAGCTCACGCATGTGGAACGTGGGGCCGTCTATTACCATTCCCATTTTTCAGGGTGGCCGCCTGACTGGGCAGTTGCAGATGAAAAAGGCGTCCCAGAGGGCCGCAGCCCTGAGCTACCGCAAAACGGTGCTCAATGCATGGCGCGAGGTGGATAACGCCCTAACGGCTTATCAGGCGGAACAGAAAAAAAACCAGCGCCTGACCGATCAGGTCGCAGCAGACAGGCGTTCCATGGATCTGGCGCAAAGTCAGTACAAACATGGATTGCAGAATTATCTCCAGGTGTTGGACGCGCAGCGCAGGCTGCTCTCGTCCGAGACCAGTCTGGCCGAAAGCACGGCAAACATCTCGGACGATCTGGTGCGCCTGTATAACGCGCTGGGTGGGGGATGGCAGACAACCTTCCCACTTGCGCAGCCCAAACACGCCTAACCGCTTGAGCGTATAAGATATTTCAAACCAAGAACGGGCCTTATGGGCCCGTTTTTATTTTGCGTGAGGAATGGTTGAGATGGAATATGGCGGTTTTCAGGGATTTTTTGATTAGGTTATGATTTTGTTTCATTTTTTTTGTTGGGTAGTGTTGACGGGTGGGTGTTTGGGGGTATAGAAGCTGCTTCACCGAGACGAAGCAGTCTTGGCGGGGATGAGAGTTTCTGCTAAGTTCTTTGGCTCTTTGGTCTTTGACAAGTGAATATGAGATA
>NZ_WOTD01000020.1 GCF_011516885.1 Acetobacter lambici
ACTCTGTCTGCATCGGGTTTTCTTATAGCTTACGAAAATTTCTTTTGTGCAAAACAGACTTTTTCATAATCTAACCCGATGTACAACCCTTCTGTGAGATTTCCGCGTCGATACGCTCGACCAGTCGCGCTTCAATGTGATCGTCTCGAATGTGCAGAAGATCATCCTCAAGAAGAAGCACAAGCAGGACAGCGCCATCGACACCCTCTTCCGGGCCACCCCGGAGGTGTTCAAGGAGGCGGGCTCCGTCTACGCCGATGCAGCCGATTTGTACGGGTTCGACGAGCCCGAGGACGAGGCGGAGCTGACCACCAACCAGCGCTTTGAGAAGCTGACCCGGCTCGAACAGCTCGGCATCTATGTCGATGAGGCGCACCATGCCTTCGGCAAGGACCTGGCGAAGGACATGGGCATCGGGGCGAAGGCCACCGATACCAGCCTGCGCACGACCATCGACAAGCTTGCGGCCAAGCTGAAGTCGGCCGGAACGCAGGTCGTGGCCTGCTTCAACTACACCGGCACCCCCTATGTCGGGGAAACCGTCCTTCCTGAAGTGGTCTACGCTTACGGCCTGAAGGACGCAATCAACAACCAGTACCTCAAGACCGTCGATTTGAAGGGCTACACGAACTCCCGCACTTCCGAGTTTGTGAAAATCGCCGTAGATGACTTCTGCGATCAGACCGATGGGCTTTTGCCCGAAGGACTGACGCCGAAGATGGCCTTCTTCGCAGCCAGCATCGACGAGGCCGTGAACGAGCTGAAACCGGCCGTCGAGCAGGCGCTTATCGACCGGGGTATCCCCACGAGCCGCATCCTCGTCAATGTCGGTGACGCGAAGCATACCAGCAATGACGATGAACGGGCCTTCCGACGCCTCGATTACCCCGAGAGCGAGAAGCAGTTCATCATCCTGGTCAACAAGGGCCGCGAGGGCTGGAATTGCCGGTCGCTCTTCGGCGTAGCCCTTTACCGTCAGCCGACATCGAAGGTGTTCGTCCTTCAGGCGTCGATGCGCTGTCTGCGCGCCATCGGCGATATGCAGCACACCGGCCACATCTACTTGTCGGAAGGCAACCTGGCGATTCTCAATAACGAGCTCGAACAGAACTTCCGCATGACCGTGGAAGATCTGAAGGACGCGGCCAAGGACAAGGAAACCGTCGAAGTCCGCGTCAACGAGCCTGTCAGGATCAAGATAAAGCGCGTCCGTCGCGAATTTCATTTGGAAGAGAAGGTCCTCACGGAAGGGGCGGACCTCAAGTTCAACATGGCCGACAAGGCGGCGTGGGCCGATCTGACCGACCGCTATCGGTTGATGGTAACGCACAGGACCGAACTGGGGCCTGGGAAGATCAGCGACCGAATAACCGACCTTACAGCACAGAGGTCGAAGCTGACCTATTCACCCCTCATGATCGTGTCCGAGGTCGCGCGGTACTTGAACCGCAGTCCCATTGAGGTGGAGGGCCTCCTTGCATCTTCTGTCCAAGGGATGGACGCCACGGTAGAGGCCGTGAACGCATATAACGAGTTGCTGCACGATCTGATCATCCCGCAGCTCTTCGGCCACCTGTTCACGGTTAGCTCGACCGTGACGCCGGAGGAATACGAAGTGGACCTCGTGAAGGTTCCTGCCGAGGGCTTCTACCGGGTTACGGCCGAAAAGGACAAGATCGTGCGGGAGACCGACGCGCCTGCTGTTCCGGTCGCTCACAAGAGTTTCCACCTCGACACCTACTGCTTCGACTCAAAGCCCGAGCAGACGCTGTTCTGGGACCTCATCCGCGAGGGTAAGGTGCGCAAGCTCTATTTTACCGGCATGCTCACCCATGGGCAGAGCGACTTCTTCATCCAGTACGTCGACCCAGATTCGAAAGCCGTTCGGACCTACTACCCCGACTTCCTCTTCGAGCGTGAAGACGGAAAGATGGTTATCGTCGAGGTCAAGGGCGACCACCAGGTGGACACGCCGGTCGTGCAGGCCAAGCGCGAGTTTGCCGAACAGATGGCCGTCGCTTCTGGCATGACCTACGAGCTCATCAAGGGGACGGACGCTGAAGCCCATAGCTACGCGCGGCTTCTGAACTAACGCGGCGCGGCGTGAGATCGGTTCTATGGCACCGATCTCACGCCGTCCTCGGTTACCCAAGAGCGCTGGAGATGAACTGTAGGCAGCTTTCAAGGACGCTATCTGAGGGCTCGAACGGCAGCAATGGCGGCGGATGTGACCATCAGGTAGATGCGATCCGAATGTCTGATTTTCTGTTTTTGCGCTCCGAAGCAGACAGTCTCGAAAGTCCCAAGATCGGCCATATTTCGAACGTCCGCCTGTAGTTGTGGCGAGTCGTTGTTGAACGGCAAAAGGGAGCGCCTCTGGGTCGTTAGTTCGAGCATGGTATCAATCATGGCATTGTTGATTTAGAATTTTATAAATTATTGATAAATATCATCTTTATGCAGATATAAACAATCGAGTGGGAATAAGAGTTAAAGCCCCACTTCAATAAGGCGGCTGTTTTCTAGCTGCCACGCTAGAGATTAAAAAACAGGGTACATCAGCAAAGATGCACCCTGTTTTTTATGGCTCAGTCCTTATGGTCCATCTGGTGGCATGCCCGGCGATATTTGTGTGCGGGCAGAAGGTTCAGGGTTCACGCAAGCAAATAAAGATTATGGAAAATGAAAAGGTTTTGGGGAGCCAGTCAAATGGGTTTGTGCATATTTTTGTAATACGCATATTGTGGCGGATGGTCTGTGCCAGCCAGCGCCAGTCAAACCCTTTGTGGCCAATGCCGTGCGTTTCCACCCTGTCCAGATTGAACAGGCCTGCATGCAGGGTTTCCATCCATTTATATTCTTTGTGCCGCATATAGCCCGTTAGTAGTGAGCCAATATTTTTAAGCCAGATAATAGGACCAACTTCGTTAGGCACGGAGCACATAAAAGCTTCGGGCTTGGCGGCGGCTATTTGTTCAATAACCCGGACAACAATGTTTTCGGGAATGTGTTCCAGAGCTTCAAGGGCAATAATTACATCGGCATTCTGGAATTCGGCATAATGATTGTTAATGGAATCATTGATTATTCTAAAGTTTTTGTGCCCCGCATATCGTTCTGTTGCAATGCTCAGTAATGTCTCATCAATATCTATGCCGGTATAGTCGATATTGAAACGGCTGTTCAGAATATGAAAAGCTTTGGCATGGGCACAGCCAATATCGACGACCCGTAAAGTACGGGAAAGGTCTTTGGCTGAGAGTTCGGTAAACAGTTTGATTAAATGCTTATACCGGGTGGTATGCAGGTAGGAAACTAGGGGGTTGAAGGTCTGGTTTTTTTCGTAACAGGTAAAATCGTGGCCTGTCTGCTGAGTGCGGGAGGCGGGCGATGTCATAAAAATCTCTTTCGGAACACTATGGATTTAAGATGTATGACACGCCAGAAACTCTAGCAGTTTTTGGATTACGGTCGGTTGTGCCAGTCTATGCAGACATCGGATAACCACAGCGTAAGCGCGGAAACAACCAGCCAGAGAAAGCCGGGAAGAATGTTAAAGTCCTGAATAACAACAATGCCAATGCAAAATGCGGCAATGGAAATGCTCAGGTTGACAAGGCAGCAGAACACCGCAACAGGCCAGCTTTTGGGAAGACCGCTTTTTGTCATTTATACTTCATGCCAGAAAACCGGGGCATGCTCCCTGATGTGATCCATAAAACAGACATGACCTGAACTGAACATCTGATGCTCCCTGCCCCAAAAGCACCTTAGCGGCACGTTATGGGGCAGGGGGCGCATCTTTACTGATCAAGCCATGGAGCGACCGGCAGATTTTTCTCACGCAGGAAGGTCGGGTTGAACAGTTTGGATTCATACCGCGCCCCTCCATCTGCCAGAATGGTCACAATCCTATGGCCCGGTCCAAGCCTGCGTGCGGTGCGGATGGCAGCCGCCACATTAATGCCCGAAGACCCCCCAACGGAAAGACCTTCCTCCCCCAGCAGGCTGTAAATAATATCCAGCGCTTCAGGGTCGGGAATGCGCTCCGCATCGTCAATCGGAGCTCCCTCAAGGTTGCCGGTCACGCGGGACTGGCCAATGCCTTCGGTAATGGAGGATCCAGCCACGGACAGGTCATTGCTTTTGACCCAGCCGTACAGGCCGGAGCCTTCGGGGTCGGCCAGTACAATCTGGGGGGCTTTTACGCCATCGCGCCGGGCGGCGTCATGCAGGCCAAGGGCTATGCCCGCCAGTGTGCCGCCTGTGCCGCATGCGCAGGTAAAGGCATCCACTTTTCCATCCATCTGTTGCCAGATTTCCTGCGCCGTTGTGGCGCGGTGGCCTTCGCGGTTGGCGGTATTGTCAAACTGGTTGGCCCAGACCCAGCCGTTTTCCTCCGCCAGACGGCGGGAGACATGGACATAGTTGCCGGGGTCTCGGTAAGGTTTGGCGGGCACCAGACGCAGGTCGGCGCCAATCATGCGTAAAAAGCCGATTTTTTCACGGCTTTGCGTCTCGGGCATAACAATAACGCACTTATAGCCACGGGCATTGGCCACCAGTGTAAGGCCAATGCCGGTATTGCCCGCAGTGCCTTCCACAAGGGTGCCGCCGGGTTTGAGCACGCCACGGCGCTCCGCATCATCAATAATGGCAAGGGCTGCGCGGTCTTTTACAGAGCCGCCGGGGTTCATGAACTCCGCCTTACCGTAAATCTGACAACCCGTTGCTTCAGAAGCCTTGCGCAGAAGAATAAGAGGGGTTCCACCTACCGCACCGGGCATATCGGGCGAGAGTGATGTCCAGCCGGAATGGGTGGAGGGCGCTGCGCTTTCGGTCATCTGTATACCCTGCTTGCTATGATCAGGTTGGGCGATTGGGGCTGGTCTGTGTTCGGGGTTGCCCCCTACCTGCCCGCGTCCGGTTCTTCTGGTGCATCATATAGCACTTCCAAAACCGCACACCAAGGATAGCGTGGGTCGTAGCTCTGCCCGGCGGGGCTGGCCAGACGGCCCTGCTCATCCGTGGGAACGTGGGTCAGGGCGACGGCATCGTCAATATTGCCGCCAATAATGCTGATCTGGTGGCCAAAGGGCGGGCCATTCTGGCCTGTGGCCACCACATAGCCGCAATGCGCGGGAAAGCCGTAGGATGTGGGCAGACTTGCAAAACGGATGGTCTGCCTGCCACGCCCACGGGCAACGCAGATCAGGTCTCCGGCCTTTGGGGTGTAGGCTGCGGGGTCGCGCGCGCGCAGGATGGGGGACAGCCCCGAGGCTGCGGCATTGATATAGGTGGAATGGTTGGGGGAGTAAGGAAAGCGGTCATTCGCTCCGGCAATCCGCATGACGTAGGAGATGAACGCGGCCGACCAGGCAAAAAATCCGTCATGCACAAAGTCGGTCAACTGGCCATTGGCGTTGTGTTTGCCACTCCAGGACGCCTCGGTCATGCTGGGGTCCATGCCGATCCACCAGTATTCGCCCACACGCTGCCACAGGCCGGGTGCGCGTTCGGGTTTGATCGCGGCGACCTGTGGTTCGGGGCGCTGTTCGGGGTCATCATCATTGACCGGGCTGCCAAACAGGCGCCACTCCCGCATGGCAATGGCCACCACATCCTGCTGGTTGAATGGTTCAAAGTTGCGCGTGGCAAAGTCCGGCACATGGCTGTTTGGACCATAGGTGCCAGATGCGCCGCCTCCATGGGCAGATGAACCGCCCCCCGAGGAGGGCTGGGAGGTGCAGGCCGCCAGACACAAAGGTGCCAGAAGGGCCACAGTCAGCTTGCGTGGCATCTTGTCTCCATACCAGAACAGGACTTTAAGCGGGGCCGGACAACTGGTTCGACCGCCACCAAGGCTAAAGTCCTGTGGTAAGGAATAGGCGTCCTTAATGGAGGGTGGAAGAGGTTTTATGTGTCTTTTGTCCAGTCTTTCCCTTTTTTGTTCGTTCAGCTCTGGGGGGTATCCACGGTAATGCTGGCGGTCTGGGCCTGCACGCAGCGTATGGCATCAGCCGGTGCAAGCTCCACAACAAGACCCCGGCCACCACCATTGATGTAGAGCTTGTCCAGTTTGAGAATGCTCTCATCAAACACAACCGGCACGGTTGTGCGTGCACCAAAGGGGCTGATACCGCCAACCTGAAAACCCGTAAGGGCTTCGGCTTTTTCGGCCCCGAGCATGCGGGCATTACGGCCGCCAAAAAGGGCGGCCACTTTTTTCAGATCCATTTTCAGGTGGACAGGAATGGCGGTGCAGACAACCTGTTTTTTGTCGATTTCCACCATCAGGGTCTTAAAAACCTTTGCCTGATCAATGCCTATGCCAGCAGCTGCATGCAGGCCAATCTTGCCTGGATCGGATACGTAATCATAATCATGCATGGTAAAAGGTACGGCGTATGCATCCAGAAAACATGTGGTTGGTGTTTGATCGGTGTCTGACATAACGGGTCGTTTTTCCAATATGATCTGGGGGCTTAGCCCTGTTCGGGAAAAAGGGAGAGCAGGCCTTCGGGTGTGGCCGGGCAGCAGCCTTTTTCCGTTATCAGGCCGCTAACAAGCCGTGCGGGGGTGACGTCAAACGCCGGGTTGGCGGCCTTGCTGCCGTCGGGGGTAATCTGGACCCGGCTGATCTGCCCATGATCATCCCGACCATGGATATGGGTAATTTCGGTTCCCGAGCGTTCTTCAATGGGAATTTCACGCACCCCGTCGGCTACGCGCCAGTCAATGGTGGTGGATGGCAGGGCAACCCAGAACGGCACGTTATTATCCCGTGCGGCCAGAGCCTTCAGGTAGGTGCCAATCTTGTTGGCGACATCGGCATTGCGCGTTACGCGATCGGTCCCAACAATAACAAGGTCTACCAGCCCATGCTGCATCAGGTGACCACCTGCGTTGTCGGCAATAACGGTGTGGGGCACGCCATGGCTGCCAAGCTCCCATGCCGTCAGGGCCGCACCCTGGTTGCGGGGGCGTGTCTCATCAACCCATACATGCACGTTCAGGCCTTCATCATGCGCCATGTAAATGGGGGCGAGTGCGGTGCCCCAGTCCACTGTGGCAATCCAGCCCGCGTTGCAATGGGTCAGGATGTTGATTCTGTCATTCTTGCCGCGCTGTGCGGCTAGTGTGCGCAGCAGTTCCAGCCCGTGCAGGCCAATGGCCTCATTCTGTGCGGCATCTTCATCGCAGATCCGCCCGGCCTCTGCGTAGGCGGCGGCGGCGCGCTGTGCCGGAGCAATGGGGCGCAGATGATTGAGCATTCTCTCGATAGCCCAGGCCAGATTGATAGCCGTGGGGCGCGTGGCGGCCAGCATGGCGGCCTGCTGCTCCAAAGCCGCATCGGAACTGTCCGTGCGCAGGGCAAGGGCCAGCCCGTAGGCGGCGACCGCGCCAATAAGAGGTGCGCCGCGGACCTGCATGGTTTTAATAGCGTGGGCAACCTGCTCGGGTGTGGTCAACTGGAGAATGTCCAGAGCAAAAGGTAGGCGGGTCTGGTCAAAAATATGCACGGACCAGCCGTCTTTTTCATCAACCCAAACGCTGCGGTAAGGTGTGCCGTTAATTTTCATGGTCATGGTTCCCGGTGGCGGAAGATAAAAAATCAATCACTGATCATAGGGTTTCTTTGAGTGCGGGGGCAATATCCTGATGGCATGACAGTTTTGCGAACATGAGTAGAACATATGTTGTGTAATGACTGAATCCGCTCAGTCTATTCTTGAAAAGATGAGAGTATTTTTTTGCATTTGCGTTCATTTTTGTTATGTAGAGGGAGAAATAGGCATGCTTTGCTGATGGTGCAGACCGTGCCGGGAACGGATTTGTTTTTTAGTTTTTTGAAAAGATGTTTTCTCTTCTTGAATTTTTAAAAGAAGATGAAAAAAGGATGCAGGAATGAGTGAGACCAAAAAAGGCCGCAAGGCTGTTGCCAGTAAACGTATTCCGGCCCGCGCCGCTACTGTTGCTACCCCCAAAAAGCGCGCGCCGCGTGCAAAAGTGGAAGTTGTAGAAGAAATTTTTGAAGTGGAGGCTCCGGCCCTCACCGCGCGCAAAACACGCCAGACGGCAGCGGCACGCAAAACCACTAAAGTGGAAAAAGTGGCCAAGCCCGCAACCACGAGAAAAACCAGCAAGCCCGTAGCCGCACCGGTTGAAGCCGCCGCCAAGCCTGCCCGTCGTGCAAAAGCTGCCGCAGTTGTGGCGGAAGCGCCGGTCAAGGCAACCCGCACAGCAGCAAAGACGGCAAAAGCCGCTCCCCGCACGGCCCGCGCCAAGGCAGCAGCACCAGAGGTTGTGCAGGCCGCCCCCACGCGTGCACGCAAGACCACGCGCAAAGTGGTTGTGGAAGCTCCGGCCCCCGCCAAGCCTGCTGTCAAGGCAACACGCAAGCGGGCCGACAAGGCTGAAGCAGCAGAAAGCACAAAGAACATGTCCGCGGTTGAAAAACTGCGCATTGTGCAGGAACGCCGCCGCCGTAAGCGCTACGAACGTCTGGCTGCCGAAGCTGCGGCAGAAGCAGAAAAAGCCGCACCCGCACGTAAGCGCAAGGCCGCAACCCCCCGTAAGCCCCGTGCAGCAAAAGCATAAGGGACTGGCAGGTTAAAAAAGCAGGCATGGCTGACCGAAAAATGGTTGGTCATTCCTGCTTTTGTCTGTCGGGTTTGACTGATTTGCGCGGTGGTTCATGATGGACCAAGCCGACATGAAAAGTTTATAAAACCGTATAACCGTTTGAGTTATCCGGTTTTTTTGTTGTCAGGTCTGATCTGATATGGCGGAAGGCAGAAAATCCTCTGCCAGCATAGGGGAGGCACGTAACTCTCCAACACGCTGACCGTTCCAGTTTTTAAGAGGGCGGCGCATATAATGCGCCAAGATCGGTGAATTTTCGATCCGGGCAAAGCGGGCGATCAGGGCCGCTGCCGCAGTTTCTGCCGCTCTTACGCTGCCATCCCGACATTTTATGGCAATACCAAACCCCTGTTCTGGCAGGGCAACAATCATAACACCTTCCGCACCCATTTTGGTGAGCACTCTGGGAGCAAGCTCCTGCATGACCAGAGTGTCAAACTGACCGGTGCCTGCGATCATGGTCGGGTTATGTGCGATGGCGTGGCGCAGGCGGCCAGCGGCCTCCGCCCGGTCGGGGGAAAGCCCGATGCCTGATGCAAAACGGGCATAGCCCAGCGCCAGAGCTGAGAGCGGTATGGCCCATGTGGGAATGGCGCATCCATCCACGGCCATGTTTGCTGCGGTGTGGGCGGCTCCGGTTACATCTTGCAGTGTGCGGGCAATGGTTTGCATAACGGGGTGTTCGGGGCGGGTGTAGTGCGCCACCTCCTGCCCGGTTGAGCATGCAAGGCAGATAAAGCCCGCATGTTTGCCCGAACAGCAGTTATGCAGCGCACAGGGTGTTTGCCCTACTGCCGCCAGTGCGCGCGCGCTGGTATTATCCAGTGGCCAGTGTGTGCCGCATTCGAGCACGCCATAGTCATACCCGGTGCGGGCCAGCATGTCGGAGGCAACCGCAATATGCTCAGGCTCCCCCTGGTGCGAGGCACAGGCCAGCGCCAGTGCGGTATCGGGCAGGGCAAAGCGGTCTGCCGCACCTTCGCTCAGCAGGGGGAGTGCTTGCAATGCCTTGACCGTGGAGCGCGGAAAAATGGGTGTTGCGCAGTCTCCAGCAGAAAAAACGGTTTTGCCGTGGGCATCCATAATAATGGCTGCCCCGTAATGGCTGGATTCCACAATGCCATTCCGGGTTGTCTGGGCTAGAAGAACGTCATCTGTCATAAAATCTGGCCTGATTACCTAGTGTGTTTGCTCGCCACTGAGCAGGTAGCATGCTGTGGAAAATTCCGCCGTATGATCCGGCTCCAGTTCCAGTGCTTGCGCGACAAGGGAGCGTTTGAGTTTGAGCACTACGGGCATGCTATGTGAATCACTGCCCGCAGTATCGGCTGTTTTGGCCAGCCATGGGCAAATTCCGGCCCGCTCCGTGAGCATGAGAGGTGCGCGCCGGTCTAATGGAAGCCCCGTGGCCATAAGGTGTTGGGCATGGTTTTGCGTAACAACCATGTAAAGAAAAGCATCTTCCCCGCAAGGCTGTATTTTTTCCGGTGAAGGCACAAAGCTCAGGCGAATTTCATCGGGCATGAAGTGAGAGCGCGGGAGCGGGGGGAGCGGCATTGCAAACAGGTCAGCCTGCTGCGGGGGTAATGTTGTGGAAACTGTTTTGGCTCTGGTCGCTTTTCTGCTCCCCCGGATGGGCTTGCAGGCATTGCCAGCAAGCTGGGCAGGCAGCAGGTCTGGCTGAACAGGGCCGGGTTTGGGGGTGCGTTCCATCAGTTGGGGGCTGGGGAATGCCCCTTCTGGCCGGGGGCGGCCTGCGTACAGTCCTCGCACAGGCCTTCCACTTCGACCGATGCGCTTTGCATGGTAAAGTTTTTTTTGCCACAGATGTTTTTCAGCACGTCCAGAACACGTGGCGCATCTGCAATTTCGGTCACGCCGCCACACTTGCGGCAGATCAGGAACTGCGCGCTGTGCAGGCAGGTCTCCGCCATGGCCTGCGTGTGGTCGTGTGGGTGGTCATGCTGGAGGTGGGTGCAGGGCACAAAGGCGGACAGGCGCTCTATCCGGTGGATAAGTCCATGTTCGAGCAAAAAATCGAGAGCGCGGTAAATGGTGGGGGGGGCTGGTTTGCGGCCCGATGTTTTAAGCTGTTCCAGCAGGTCATAGGCTCCAACAGGTGTTGGCGCATTCAGGATAAGGCCCAGAACATCACGCCGCTGCGGGGTCATGCGGCCACCCTGCTCAGCACATTGGCGTGCGGCATGGTCAAGCTGGTGCTGGATACGGTCTGAAAAACCGTAGCCGTCATCCGGGGCGGAGGAGGGTGGTGTTCTGGTCTGCATGTTCATCATCCGTTCTCTCTTATTTCTAGCGTAAACGAGCCAGAAGGGGAAGGCCAGACATGCGTGATGAGGTGACGGATGGTGAGAAGTAATGTAATATTATTACATATCATTGATTGGGGCATTGGCATCATGGCGTTTCCGGTTAAGAAAAAACAGAATTTCTGGTTAAAATCAGCTATTTGCGCGTTGGGTGTGGCCGGAACACTCGGCTTTGGTGGGGGGGCTGCGCAAGCTGCTAAAATGCCTCTGGTCGTGGCGGCGGAAAATACATGGGGTGATATTGCCGCGCAGATTGCCGCGCCAGACATGCGGGTTGTGGCCATTCTGTCCTCCCCCACGGTGGACCCGCACGAATATCAGGCCACCCCGACCGATGCGCGCATGATTGCGGCGGCGGAACTGGTTGTGGCCAACGGTGCGGGGTACGATACATGGGCCGATAAGCTGGTCGCGGCATCCGGTCTGCTGCCTGCACGGTATGTTAAGGCCGATTCGTGGTCGCCCTGGCAGGAGGGCGGGAATCCGCACCTGTGGTTTAATGTGGATGCGGTCAGCGCGTTTGTTAAACATTTTGCCGAAGCCTGCGCCCACATAGACCCCGAACACGCGGATGGATACGCAGGTCGGGCGGAAAAAATGCAACTGGCCATCCAGTCCATTCAGGCCCATGCGGGCTTGTTGAAGGCTCATGTTGCGGGCATGCATGTGGCCGCAACCGAACCGCTGTTTACGCCACTGGCCGATCTTCTGGGTTTGCAGATGGATGAACAGGCCTACCAGCTTGCGGTCATGAACGATGTGGAGCCTGCCCCATCCACCGTGGCGACGTTTGAAAGTGATCTGAAAGAACACCGCCTGAAGATGCTGGTCTATAACCAGCAGGTGGAGGAGCCGTCGGTCCGTCATCTGCTGGAACTGGCCCAGCAGTCCAATGTGCCGACCCTGCCTCTGTCGGAAATGCTGCCCCCACGCAAGCACTGGCAGGTCTGGGTGCATGATATTCTAACGCAGGTTGGCCAGTTGCTCGGGGTGCAACAGTGAGCATTCCGGCTATTGAGGCCGAGCAGCTCAGTGTTTCGTATGGTGGGCGGCGTGTGCTTGATCAGGTCAGCTTTGCCATTGAGCCGGGTAGCTTTGTGGCTGTTCTGGGGGGGAATGGTGCTGGCAAAACATCGCTGTTCCGCGCCATTCTGGGGCTGACTATTCCAGAACAGGGCTATGTGCGGGTAGAAGGGCAGAACTTTGGCAAGGGCCGCATGCCAGTGGGGTATATGCCCCAGATGCGGCGCATGGTTGCCGGGCAGTTAAGTGGCTGGCACATGGTGGCCGCCGCATTGCAGGGGCGGACATGGGGGTTGCCCTGGTGCTCTGCCCGCGCACGGGCGGAGGTTGATGCTGCGCTGGATGCGGTGGATGCGCGGGATCTGGCCATGCGGCCGGTTATGTCTCTGTCCGGGGGGGAACGGCAGCGGCTCCTGCTGGCGCAGGCGTTGCTGGACCAGCCGCGTATTCTGCTGCTGGATGAACCGCTAGCCAGTCTGGACCCCGCCCGCATGCGTGAGACAACGCGCAGGATTTATGATCTTGCGCGCGAGCGGAGGCTGACTGTTCTGTTTTCCACGCATGATATTAACCCGCTCATGGGATTTATGGACCACGTTCTTTATCTGGCGCATGGCAAGGTGTTGTTGGGGAGTGTGGATGACGTTATGACAACCCCGGCCCTGAGTGCGCTGTATGGTGCGCCGGTTGAGGTGGTCCGTGCAGATGGCCGCCTGTTTGTGGTGGCCGATGGCGGGGCGGATACCCTGCATTGTTGTGACTGTGCGGAGCACACGCGCTGATGTTTGCCTACGAGTTTATGCGCACGGCGTTTGTGGCCGCTTTTCTGGCGGCCTTTGTCTGTGGTCCTGTAGGCTGGTTTTTGGTGTTGCGGGGGCAGAGCTTTGCCAGCCATGCTCTCTCGCATGTCGGGTTTGCGGGGGCTGCGGCGGCACTGTTATGGGGCCAGCCCGCATTTTTGGGTTTTGGGTTGAGTGCTGTGCTCAGCGGTATGGGCATGGGCATGGCAAGTGACCGCGTGATCGGGCGGGATGTCATGATCGGGCTTGTGCTCTCGCTTGCCATGGGCACGGGGGCTTTGTGCCTGCATTTTCTCACCCGCTCGGCGGGGGCTGCCACGGCTCTGCTGTTTGGTGATATTCTTGGTATTTCCCCGTCCAGCCTCTACTGGCTGGGGGTGCTCGCAATTGGCTGTGTTGCGGGCCTTGCGGTTATGAGCAGACCCTTGCTATTTGCCTCGCTCCAGCCCGAGGTGGCGGAGGCAAAAGGGGTTAACCTGCGGTTGCTGGATGTGCTGTTTCTGGCGCTGGTCGGCATTGCCTCGGCCATGTGTTCACAGATTACCGGCGTATTGCTTGTGTTTACGCTTATGGTTGCCCCGGCGGCCGCCAGCCTGCGTCTGGGCTTTGGCCCCATGCAGGGCATGGTGGTGGCTTCAGCCCTTGCTCTGTTCGAGGCATGGGGCGGGCTGTGCCTGTCGTGGTTAAGTGACTGCCCCGCATCCTTCTGGATTGCGTTGCTGGGCAGCGTGGTTTTTGCCACGGCCAACGGTGTGGCCCACCTGCGCGGGCGTTAGAGCCCGGCAGGCAGGAGCGGCACTTAAGTGAGCAGCCAGTTCAGGCCTGTGCCAAGTACAACAGAGGCGGTCAGGGCCGCATACAGGGCCAGTACCATCTGGTTACGGGTGGCGGGCATGGCCACCGCGCGGCTTTGGGAATGTTTACGGACCATCAGCTATGCTCCTTATATAAACAGGGCGGCAGTGCCTTGCAGGCCGCCTTTAGCCCTGATGATAAGGTAGAGAGTGGTATCTGCGGTTAAAATAAACAAGCCCTTCCGCGCCACTATGGCATAAAATACCCTGCACAACGCCAAACATCACACTATGGGTGCCCACTTCCACAATCTGGCTGATCTGGCAGTCAAAGGTTGCGGCGGCTTCGTGCAGGACGGGGGCACCGGTTGCCAGTGTCTGCCAGTGGCCTGCGGTAAAGCGTTCAGCCATGCTGTTCGGGCTTGCAAAATGGTTGGACAGGTCCTGCTGGCTGGACGTGAGAACATTGACGCACAAGGCCCCGCCCTCATAAAAGGCGGTGCGTGCGCGACTGTTGCGGTTCAGGCAGACCAGCAATGTGGGTGGGGTATCGGTCACGGAGCAAACAGCGGATGCGGTAAACCCGACCGGGTTATCCAGTGTTCCTGTAGTTACAATATTCACGGCCGCCCCCAGTCTGGCCATGGCTTCACGATAGGCACTGGTCTCCGGAGCCAACATCTGCTGTCCTCATCATAACGGTTGATGGCTACGTGTTTGTGCATGAAACAAAGAGGAAAGCAATGATCGAGGATGTCCTTTCCGGCACGGCTTGCGTGCGAACGGCCCGTCGGGGGCATCTGGGGTGCATCATACTGGATAAACCCAAACGCCTGAATGCTGTTGATCTGGAAATGGCAACCGGCATCGAGCGCGCACTTACGGCATGGCGGGATGATCCATCCGTGCAGGCTGTGCTGATTGAAAGCAGCGCGCCGCGTGCGTTCTGTGCCGGAGGGGACCTCAAGGCCATACGGGATGTTTTGCAGGCCAATGGCCCGGATGTGGCGTTTGACCTGATGAATCGCGTCTACCAGACCATGCTGCATATTGCGCAGTATGCCAAACCGGTTGTGTCGTTCATGGATGGCATAGCCATGGGGGGCGGCGTGGGCTTGGGGGGGCATGCCCGCTACCGGGTTGTAACCGAGCGGTCCATTGTGGCCATGCCCGAAACATCCATTGGTCTGGTGCCTGATGCAGGCGGGTCATGGCTCTTGGCGCGTGCTCCCGGTGGTGCCGGGCTGCGGCTTGCGCTTACCGGCGGGCGCATGAGCGGAGTAGAGGCCGTGGCCATGGGCTTTGCGGACCATCTGGTCCCTTCAGACAGTCTGGATGACCTGCGTGGGTTGCTGGCCCTGCGTCCGGTGGAGGACGTGTTTGGGCTGATCGCCCCATTGTCCTTGCCAGAGCATGCCTGTGCGCTGGAGGAATACGACCCATCGGCCAGTCTGGAGCAGATTGTGCGGGGGCTGGAAAGTTCGGACCAGACTGTGGCCAAAGCGGATTTTCTGGATATTTCCCGCGCCTGCCCCACATCCATTTTTGCGGCTTGGTATGGCTGGCAGCTCGCGCGCCGTGCCGGCTCGCTGGAAGAGGCTTTTGCCATAGAGGGGCGCCTGGTGCGCTACATGCTCCAACGCTCCGACTTTGCCGAAGGTGTAAGGGCCCGCCTGATTGACCGGGACAATGCGCCTCTCTGGCAGCCCGCCATTCTGGCTGCGGTGGATGTTGCGGCACTGGAGGCCATATTGGCTGCTTGAGGGAGCCGGGGGGGCACAAGTTACAGCAGCCCTTACCCCGGGTTTACGCAGGGTAAGGGCTTAAATGTGTGTTCTTGATTGTGCGGAGTGCGTGACCTCAGACCGCAGTGGGTGTGTACGGGCCTACCGGCAGAACGTGGCATTTGAACTGGGCTTCCAGAATTTCGGCAGCAGCCAGATACACTGCGGACAGGCCACAGAGCAGACCTTCGTAGCCAGCAATTATGGTTAGTCCAGGCTCACCCAGCAGGTCGCCCAGACCAAGCAGCACAAACAGAATGACCAGTGTGCCAAAAATAACCTGATGCGCGCGTGTGGCCCGGAGTGTGCCTAAGAACATGATAAAGGTGAACAGCCCCCAGAGCAGCAGGTAGCTGCCAACCAGTGCGGGGGAACTGGCGGGCACAATACCCGTATGGGGCATGGCGATCAGGGCAACCAGCGTCAGCCAGAATGCACCGTAGGAGATAAAGGCTGTCATGCCAAAGGTGTTGCCCACACCGTATTCCAGAATACCTGCAATAATCTGGGCAATGCCACCAAAGAGCAGGCCCATGGCCAGAATGGCGGACCCCATGGGCACAAGCCCCGCATTATGCAGGTTGAGCAGAATGGTGGTCATGCCAAACCCCATAAGACCGAGGGGGGCCGGGTTAGCCCGCAGGGGAGGGGGGAGCGCAAAATCGGTTTGAGCCATGGTGTTTCTTCTTATGGAGATTAATGTAATGGCTCGGTTATAAGAGGTGTTGTTACCTTCGGTTCCCATAAAAAATAAATTAACGGCGTAAAAACTAATTTATTAAATGACTCTATAAAGTTCACCGCTCTCTTAAATTTGTTTTTTACAGTATTGTGTCTCATTCAATCAGGCGGAGGTCAGTAAAAGTGCTACTGCGTGGCCGGATGGACGGAAACCGGGACCATAGGCCGTGCCAGATCTTCGGGGAGTTGAATGGGGCCGTGATCATGGAAAAAGCCGGGGACCGAGAGAATAATGTTGGCCGCCTGCTCAAGGCAGGACAGGGTGCGGTCGCGGGTAAGGGATAACCCGGCCTCCTGCGTTGGAATGGTGCGTATGGCCTGCGCGGCATGGCGGAGTGCAAGGGCTGTTGCCGCCGGGTTGTGGCGCAGTTGAGCAAAGGCGTTAAAGGCGTTTGCCAGTGCGGCATGGGCCTGCGGGTCCAGCGTTGCGTGGGCCGCGTTCCATTTAAGCCGCACAATCAGCCTGCCAAGAGAGAGCGAGGCAAAGGCCGCATCCGTATAACCCTGCCGGTCCACGCTGGTTGTAATAAAGGACAGGCGCATCATCAGGCGGGAGATTTTTTGCAGTTGCATGCCCTCCCACGCCACCCATGGTTCGGTACGGCCATAGGGTGTGCGCGCCAGTTTTTGAAGACTGCGGGTGAGCGATGTGACCAGCCGTGCTGCATCCAACCTGTGATCGGCAGGGAGAATAACCCGAAAAACAATGGCCAGCAGGGCGCAGGCAGCCAGCATGCTCATCCAGTTGTTGGTCAGGGTCAGGTCATCATAAACAATCGGGTTATCGACCGAGAGCATCATGGTAAAAAACACGGCATAACCAAACGCACCAATGCTGTAGCGCGGGTGGAACTGCAACCATACCCCCGGTAGCAGGAACAGGCAGAGGCTCAGCCAGAGCAGGGGGTAACCATCTATGCGTGGCAGGGCCAGCGCATGGCACAAAAAACCCATGGGAATGGCCAGTACGGTGCCAGTCGCCATCATGGGGCTGGCCTTGGCGGCAGAAGGGGTGGTGGATAAAAGGCTGGATGCGGCAACGGTATAAATGATCAGCAGCGGGCCTGCGCTCCAGTGCAGAACATACCATAACATGCCTGCCAGCAGGGCAATAAAGCCCCCACGCACGCCGTTACGCAGGGCGGTTGGCCATTCCAGATAAGGCTGGATGTTGGCCTGCGTGCGGTCCGGGCGCAGGCTGGTCAGGTCATGCAGGGCCAGATCCATCTGCACCAGTGCATCACGCGTGTTGTCCAGTGCGGCCAGTGTGGTGGTGCTGGTGGTCTGGCGGGCAAGCTGTTCGAGCGTTTTAAGTGCGTCATGCAGGCAGGTGGAAAGCGGGGTGGCGTTTGTCAGCCAGTCGGGGTGTTCGGTCAGTTCCAGTATCTGGCCCAGAGTTTGGGCAACCAGCAGGTGTACGGCACGCGTTTCCTCCACCCCGGAGGAGAAGGTCAGCCAGTAGGGGTGGTAGCTTACAATCAGCCCTGTCAGGCGGCTCAGACACAGGCGCAGATTGCGCACGCGGTTTTGCATGTCCGGGTCGTCTGCTGCGGCAAATTCTATGGCGGGGGTCAGGCCGCTCATGTTGGCCAGCAACTTGCTGCGGCTATCATAGATCGGTGAGCCAAAACCACGAAAAGCCGCGTTCGCGCTTTGGGCTTTCTGCTCCTGTTTTTCCAGTGTGCTGGTAACTGTGGCATCCAGCGCCTCGGGAGTGGCGCGTTCGCTTTCGGCTTTATGAAAAGTTCTGGCGTGCAGAACCGTGTCCCTGAACGCCTGCCCGAGTTTGTGCAGGACCGTGCTGGGCCTGCGCGGAGAGGTGACCATAAACACACAGGCCGTGACCACAATGCCCGTTGCCACCACGGACAGGCGGCTCATGGCGGATAGAAAAATACCGTCGGGGTTGGCAAAGGCGGGTGCTGCAATAATAACAATGGTGTACCCGGTCAGCACGGCCGCATAGGCGCGGAAAAACCGCAAAAACGTGGCCACCATACAGGCCAGCCCCACAAAAACGGATAACACCGCAAAATACAGGACGGGTGACTGCACAAAAACAGCCATAACCCCAACACTGATCGCAGCCCCGATCAGGGTGCCAACAATACGCCACACACTTTTGGAAACCATGGCCCCAACCGTGGGGTTGGAGACAATAAGCACTGTTGTTGCCGCACTGAGCGGGGACTGGAGCTGAAAAACAAAGGCCAGAAAAAGCGCAATCCCAATGGAAAGGAAAACCCGCATGGTGTAGCCCGCCGTGGCCACAAAGCCATTCCAGCGGGCGTCATCCGCAAAAAGTGCTGGCGCAACACGGTTGTTCACCCATTGCAGGAACGGACCGGGCAGGGCGGACAGGTCAGAGCGTGTGGGCATGGTGCGCTTCGAGCAGGGTGGAAAGGGGATGGGCGAGCGTATCGGCCTGAACGGGCGGTAGGGCACGCCGAATGTCTTGCTCCAGTTCGGCTGCAATGTTGTGGAACAGCCTGCACTGCTCCTGTCCGGCATCTGTCAGGAACAGGCGTTTGGCGCGGCGGTCCTGCGTATCGGGCTGGCGGGTGATGAGGTTCTGTTTTTCCAGCAGGTCCAGAACACGCACCAATGCCGAGCAGTCTATGTTCATGGTCTGGGCCAGATTGCGCTGGGTGGCGCCTTCGGGCAGCATCCGCAGGTAGGCCATGGGGCGCATGACGGCCAGAGTCATGCCATGCGGGCGCAAGGCCCGGTCCAGACGTGTGCGCCATAGCGTTGCCAGTCGCATAACCCGGAAGGTGAGCGCCATACCGGGAAAATACGTCTCATCCAGTGTTGCTGCGTTGCGCCGGTCAGTCATGCGGTCCATTAAATTAGTGTCATTATAGTTGATATAAAAACTATATGCGCAAAATAGGACAACCCTCCGTATGGGTCAATCATGTTCCGCACCCCATAGTGCTAACCAGCTTGGCTTATGCGCCGCAGGTATGGCCTGCCACATTGGTGCATAGCTTGAACCGGCGCGGTTTTTGTGCGCATCATGCACACACTTGATGGTGCCCCCTGATGGGGGGTGAAAAGGGAAGATCGGTGCAAAACCGTCGCTGCCCCCGCAACTGTAAGTACCCATCACGTTTCGCTCAGGTTTTGCCTGAGGAGCAGCCACTGGTTCTGCCATGGAATCGGGAAGGCACGGAACGGCGCTCTGCACCAGCCAAAGGCCGGGGCAGGCAGGGTACAAGCCAGGAGACCTGCCATCACAAGTCTATAGGGCTGTTCCTTGGGGAATGGCTGCGTTCTGGCGTTGTTTGCTGGCGGGGTGCCCGGCGGGCACGAATGCACCGGATGGTGCGTTTTCTTTGCCATATGCGTGGCAGAGGGCTGGTTGTTACTGCCCCCATGCCTGCCATTGTCCCGCCTTGTGGAACAATGGCCTGTTGGAAAGACGCATGACTGCGGAACACGCCTCGCCTTCTCCTCCCGATAATTCGGCATATGCCGGGCCACCTGTGCTGCATGTGTGCGTTACGTGCAGGCGGGGCGGGCCTGCCATGGACTGCCCGCCGGGCGCGCAACTGCTTGAACGCCTGCAAGGCCTGCTGGATGCGGAACATCTGGCGGGGCTGGCACCATCGGCCTCTGTGCGGCCAGTGGCCTGCCTAGCCGCGTGTGACCGGGGCTGTACGGCGGCCATAGCCATGCCAGGGCGCTGGACATGGCTGCTTGGCCACCTAGGGGAGGAAAAGGCGGAAGATATTCTGGCCTATGCCCGCCTGTATGCGGCTTCCGCCAAAGGGACCGTCATGCCGTCGCGCCGCCCGGAATCGTTGGCCAATATGGTGCAGGGGCGTGTGCCCGCAATACTTTATAATGAACAGGAAAAACCATGACCGCTGCCAGAACACGTGTGCCCGTAACCATTATCACCGGGTTTTTGGGGGCTGGTAAAACCACCCTGCTCCGGCATCTGCTCAGCCGCGCGCAGGGGCACCGCATTGCCGTGGTGGTCAACGAGTTCGGATCCCTCGGCATTGATGGCGAAATCCTGCGGGGCTGCGGAGTGGAGGGCTGCCGCGAGGAAGATATTGTCGAACTGACCAATGGCTGCCTGTGCTGCACCGTGGCGGATGACTTTTTGCCCACCATGGAAGCCTTACTGGACCGGGCCGATCCACCCGAACATGTGGTGATCGAAACATCAGGTCTGGCCCTGCCCAAGCCCCTGCTCAAAGCCTTTGGCTGGCCCACGGTGCGCAACCGCATGACCGTGGATGGTGTTGTTGCCGTGGTGGACGCACCCGCCGTAGCTGCCGGGCGCTTTGCGGATGACCCGCAGGCAGTGGAAGCACAGCGGGCCGAGGACCCCTCCTTGGACCATGACAACCCGTTGGCCGAAGTGTTCGAAGATCAGATTAATGCCGCCGATCTGGTTGTTCTGAACAAGACGGACTTGCTGGATGCAGCACAGCTTGCAGCCGTTGAGCAGGATATTCGCGACCATGCTCCCCGGCCCATACAGATTGTGCGGGCAATGGAAGGCAAGGTGGACCCCGCCGTGCTACTGGGTATTGGTGCCGCAGCCGAGAGCGATCTTGCGACCCGTCCCTCCCACCATGATGCAGAGGACGGTGAGCACGAACATGATGATTTTGAAAGCTTTGTGGTTGCCGTGCCAGAGCAGCGGAGCGTTGATGAGTTCCTGACCACCTTGCAAAATACCGCGCGCAGCTTTGATGTACTGCGCATGAAGGGGTTTGCGGCCGTAGCAGGCAAACCCATGCGGCTGGCGGTGCAGGGGGTGGGGAGCCGCTTCAGGCACGAATTTGACCGGCCTCTGGCAGCAACGGAAGAGCGCACGGGCCGCATTGTGGTCATCGGCCAGAAAGGGCTTGATGCAACGGCTATTGCCACTGCTCTTGCTGGCCATTTGGCTACGTAAGGGGGCCGGGCATGCACCTTCTGGTCCGCGAAAACCGGACGCTGGATGAACAGGACACCGCCGAGGATCTGGGGCTACCCGGTGCGGATATTGTTGTCCTGTCCTTTACAGAGAGCGATCTGCTGGGGCTGCGCCACGCAGAGCGGCAGATACGTGCCAAAGAAGGGCATGCCTCCCTACCTTCCGCGCAGGTGACAAACCTTGCCCGCCTGCGGCACCCCATGTCGATCGACCTGTATGTGGAAAGTACATTGCAGGGGGCCAGATGTGTGGTGGTGCGCCTGCTGGGTGGGGTGGACTACTGGCGCTACGGGGCGGAGGAACTGGCCGTCTGGGCGCGTGAGCAGAATGTGCCCGTAGTGTTTTTGCCCGGTCATACAGGGAGTGGAAGCGTAGGGCAGTCCGTAGGGGCGGAGGTGGATGACACCCGTCTGGCGGACTTGTCGTACGGTGTGCAGGCAGTACAGCGCCAGCGCCTGAACGGTTTTTTTGCTTATGGCGGGCCAAACAACATGGCCGCCGCCCTGCGTCTCATGGCAGTCCTTGCCGGACGTGGGGAGGATGATGGCGTACAGCCAGAGCCTCTGCCCGCATGGGGTGTCTATCGCTCTTACCCCGCGCCGCAGGGGAGTGATGGCTGTTCGGCAGTTTTGGTATTTTACCGCGCGCATCTGCAGGCATCGGACATGGCTGGGCTGGAACGGCTGGCCGAGGTTCTGGCCTGGCAGGGCAGCCGCGTGACGTTGCTGTTTGTGACGTCTCTTAAGGACAAGAACGTAGCGGAGGGCGTGGCCGGGTATCTGCGCCGTGCAAAGCCCGATGTGGTGTTGAACGCCACCTGCTTTTCCGCGCGGGGGGCGCAGGGGTTCTCTGCGCTGGATGGGGCGGATGCGCCTGTGTTGCAGGTGTTGCAGCCGGGCAGCACGCAGGCTTTGTGGGCCAGTAGCGCGCGTGGGCTGGGGCGTTCGGACCTTGCCATGCAGGTGGTGTTGCCCGAACTGGATGGCACAATCGCTACATTTCCCATTTCCTTCCGTCAGGAGGAGGCACCGGGGTTACCAGCGCAGCGTGTGGCGTATGAGGGGGGTATTACCATGGTGGCGGCACGGGCCATGGCATGGGCACGGTTGCGCAAAAAAACCGTGGAGCAAAAGCAGGTTGGGATTGTGCTCTCGGATTACCCCGGCGCGGGTCTGGAGCAGGCGGGTGCTCATGTGGCTCACGCAGTTGGTCTGGACGGGTTTGCCAGCCTGCACAACATCGTGCAGCACATGCAAAAACAGGGGTATTGGGTAGGTGGGTCACCGGTGCCAACGGTGCAGGAACTGACCCGCCTTATGGCCCACCAGCCTGCGCAGGTGGTTTTGTCTGTGGCTGACTATAAAGCGCTGTGTGCCGGGCTGGATACGGATTTTATGGCGTCCGTTACAAAGGCATGGGGCCAGCCCGAGCAGGATGGCGCGGTAAAGGATGGAGCATTCCACCTGCGTTTTGCCGTTTTGGGTCACATAATCCTTGCCGTGCAGCCTGACCGGGGAAAAGTGGCTGAGCGCAAAGCCACCTACCATGACCCGGATATTCCCCCATGCCACGCCTATGTGGCGTTTTACCTGTGGTTGCGCTGCGTTAAAAAACTGGACGCACTGGTTCATCTGGGCACGCATGGCACGCTGGAATGGCTTCCGGGCAAGGCAACGGCTCTTTCCCCAAGCTGTGCGCCTGCTGTGCTTACGGGGAACATGCCGGTTATTTACCCCTTTATTGTGAACAATCCGGGGGAGGCGGCTGCTGCCCGCAGGCGTCTGGGTGCTGTAACAATCGGGCATATGACGCCCCCTGTCATGCAGACCACCCTGTCGGGCGATATGCACGAACTCGAACGTCTGATTGATGAGTACGCGGAAGCCGATGGGCTGGACCCCCGCCGCGGCGCCCTGTTGCGGGCGGATATTCTGGACCGTGCTACCCGTACGGGTGTGCTGGCCGAAAGTGGTGTGCGACCGGGGGAGTTGGACGAGACCGAGGCACTGGCACGGCTGGATGCGTATTTGTGTGATGTCAAAGACCTGCAAATTCGTGATGGCCTGCATGTTTTTGGCAAAACCGCACCACATGCCGCTCCCTTGGTCCAGACCATTGCGCAGGCGTGCGGCAGGCAGGAGGACCCCGCCTTTGTGGCCGATGTGACCCAGCGCATAAACCTGTGTGGCACGGCGGAAATGCATGCCCTGCTGGCCGCCCTTGCCGGGCGGCCGGTAGCCGCGGGGCCTGCGGGTGCGCCCACACGCGGGCGTATTGATGTGCTGCCAACCGGGCGTAATCTTTTTACAGTGGACCCGCGCGCCCTGCCCACACCCTCCGCCGTGGTGCTGGCGACCCGGATGGAGCAGTTGCTGCTCACCCGCCACTTGCAAGAACATGGCGAACCGCTGATCCGCCTTGTTATGGATATGTGGGGTTCGGCCAGCCTGCGCACGGGGGGGGAGGATCTGGCGTTGGCCCTGCGCCTGATGGGGGTGGAAGTGCAACGGGCCGCGGGTACGGGCCATGTTTGTGGGTTTGAGGTCATTCCTCTGCCAGTGCTCGACCGCCCTAGGGTGGATGTCACGCTCCGTATTTCCGGCCTGTTCCGGGATGCCTTTGCCGACCAGATTGCCCTGTTCGATCAGGCGGTCAGCGCCGTGGCGGCCCGGCGTGAGCCAGAGGAGTGGAATCCCCTTGCCGCACAGGCCAGAGGGCTGGAAGGCGAGGCGCTCAAACGCGCAACCGCGCGTATTTTTGGGGCTGCAACCGGAGCTTACGGCACAGGGGTTGAGGAGCATCTGCTCCACGGCACATGGGACAGGCAGGAAGATCTGGCCGCTGCATGGCTGGAAGGCTCGGCATGGATGTATGGCGGCGGGCGGGACGGCACACAGGATAAGGCCGCTTTGTCCACCCTGCTGGGCCGGGCCGAAACCGTTTTGCATGTGCAGGACAATGCCGAGACCGATCTGCTGGAAAGCCCCGACATTGCCGCGCATGAAGGCGGGCTGGCCGCCGCCTCGCATATGGCTGGTGGTGCGCCATCCGTTCTGCATGGTGATACGTCGCGCCCACAGGCTCCCCGTCTGCGCGCGACAGCGGATGAGGTGGCGCGTATTGTGCGCGGGCGTCTGGCCAACCCGCAATGGATAGAGGGCATGCAACAGCATGGCTACGCTGGTGCGGCCGAACTGGCGCGTGGGCTGGATGCACTGCACGGCTTTGCCGCCACCATGCCCCAGCGCTTTGACCTGCAGTTTGATCTGGTGTTTGCCGCAACACTGGGCAATGCGGCGTGTGATGCGTTTTTGCGCCACGCCAACCCTGCCGCAAGGGAGGCCATGCGCCAGCGCTTTGCCGAGGCCATGCGGCGTGGCCTGTGGCACCCGCGTGGCAACAGCGTTGCCTGTGTGCTCGATGGGGATGAATAAAGCATGACAACACGGGTTCTTATGGTTGCCGCTCCCCGTTCGGGTGGGGGCAAAACAACACTGACACTGGCCCTGCTGGCAGCCTTTGGCAGGCGGGGGTTGCGTGTTGGCGCGGTCAAAACCGGGCCGGATTACATAGACCCGGCTTTTCATGCCGCCATTACCGGCCGCCCCGGCCTTAATCTGGATAGCTGGTGCATGCCCGATGCCCTGTTGCACAGCATCATGCATGCTGCGTGCAAGGATGTGGATATTCTGGTCGTGGAATCGGCCATGGGGCTGTTTGATGGTCTCTCCCTGCCCGATGGGCACAGGGGTGCTCCCTCCGATATTGCCGCGTTTTTTGATATTCCGGTGCTGCTTGTGCTCGATATGTCAGGGCAGGGGCAGTCCGTGGGGCCGGTTGCCAAGGGGTTTGCGCAATGGTCGCCCCATGTGCAGGTCAGTGGTGTTGTGCTGAACCGCGTGGCTTCCCCCCGGCATGAACGGCTGGGGCGAGAGGCTGTGCAGGCAGCGCAGCTACCCGTATATGGTGCGCTCCTGCGGCAGACAGGGCAAACCCTGCCCGAGCGGCATCTGGGGCTTGTGCAGGCGCGTGAGCATGGCAACCTTGCGGGCTGGCTGGCCGATCTGGCGGACAAAGCCGAACGGGAACTAGATCTGGACGGTATTTTGGCATCTGCCCGGCCTGTTGGCACCGGGCAGGAACCTCCACTGCCAGCGGGGCTGGTGCCTCCACCGGGGCAGCGGATTGCCGTGGCGGACGATGCGGCTTTTTCCTTCCTGTATGGGCATCTGGCGTTGTTCTGGCGGCAGGCAGGGGCTGAACTGGTGCCGTTTTCCCCCTTGGCGGATGAAGCGCCAGCCCCCTCCTGCACGGCCTGCTGGTTACCCGGTGGCTACCCCGAACTGCATGCGGGAACATTGGCGGGAGCCGCCAGTTTTCGCGCAGGGTTGGTGCAATTTGCCCAGACGCGGCCGGTGCATGGTGAATGTGGGGGCTTTATGGTGCTGGGGCAGGGGCTGGAAGATGCACAGGGCGTGATGCATGGCATGGCAGGTTTGCTTGGCCACACCACGTCTTTTGCGCGGCGCAAGTTGAATCTGGGCTACCGGGAGGCCACCCTTTTAAGGAACGGTGTGCTGGGGCCGCGCGGGGCGCGCCTGCGTGGGCATGAGTTCCATTACGCAACAGTGCTGGACGGGGGGCAGGATGCGCCGCTGGCCAGCCTGTGCTCTGGCATAGGGGAGGAACTGGGCGTTTGTGGTGGCCAGCGCGGATTTGTTTCCGGCTCCTTTTTCCATGTGCTGGCGAGCATGCCGGGGTAGCGCGTGATCACCATGCCTTGCTCGCGCATTAAGGGGGTGGTGGAGCGTCTGGCTTGCAGGCAAGGTGGTTGGGGCAAGTAAGATCTGGTTTGTTTTGCCTGTCTGGCAGGGTTGAACAACGGACAGAGATGAAAAGAGGAGACAGGCCATGCAGTCTTTTCCGGTGTTGCTGGTAAGACATGCTCCCGTGCTGCTGCCCGAGGGGGTCTGCTACGGCAGGCAGGATGTGGCGTTACGTCCGGGGTGGGAGAAAATTGTGTCCGGGCTTTCCGTTCTGGCCAAAGGGGCTGTCTGCCGCGTGCTGTATAGTTCCCCAGCCCAACGGTGCCGGGAGATGGCGCAACGTCTGGCACAGGCCAGTGGTATGGAACTGCGCGTGGACCCACGCCTTGCCGAACTGGATTTTGGACGGTGGGAAGGTCTGCGCTGGCAGGATATTGAACGCAGGCAACTGGATGAATGGGCGCGTGACCCATCAGGCTTTGCCCCGCCGGGGGGAGAAAGTGGTTTGGCTCTGTGCCAGCGCGCAACCGATTTCTGGCAGGATATGCACCATAAGGGAGAGGCCACCTGTGTGCTCTCGCACGGGGGGCCGCTGCGTATTCTCAGCGCTCTGGCTGCGGGGGAGCGGCCAGAACTGCTAGCCCCCTCCATGCCACAGGGTTTTGCGCGGCTGTTTATGGTCGAGCAGAAGGTTGTCCGCCCCGCCATGGTCCCTATGGGCGTGGGCTGAACAGACCGTATCAATATTATCAGGCAAAGAATACCGGGTACCATGAGCGCAGAGCAGCATAATACGGCAGAACATGACGCCGAACGCCACAAAGAGAAAATGCGCAAACGCAAGGCTGTGCAGGATCAGGAAGTCGCAGGCAAAACGGTGGAAAAAGGTCTGCTGCTGGTTAACACAGGTCCGGGCAAGGGTAAGTCCACGGCAGCCTTTGGGCTGGCGCTGCGCATGTTGGGCTATGACCGGCGTGTGGTGGTGGTGCAGTTTATTAAAGGGGCATGGCATACAGGCGAGCGCCGTGCACTGGAACGCTTTGGCGATCTGGTGGAATGGCACAGCATGGGGGAAGGCTTCACGTGGGAAACACAGGACCGCGCGCGGGACGTGGCAGCGTGCGAGCGCGCATGGGCCGTGGTAAGGCAGGCCCTTGCGCGGCCGGATGTGGCGCTTGTGGTGCTGGATGAACTGAATGTGGCCCTGCGGTATGAGTATCTGGATATCACGCAGGTTCTGGCCGATATAGATGCCCGGCCAGAGGGGCAGCACGTTGTGGTCACAGGCCGCAACGCCAGACAGCCCATGCTGGACGCAGCAGATATGGTAACGGAAATGACGTTGGTCAAACACCACTTCAAGGCCGGGATCAAGGCGCAGGAGGGTGTGGAGTTTTGAGTGCCCGTGTTCTTATGGTGCAGGGCACAGGCTCCAGTGTTGGCAAGTCCACACTGGTGGCAGGGCTTGCGCGCGCGTTGACGCGGCGGGGCCTGCGGGTGTTGCCGTTCAAGCCACAGAACATGTCCAACAATGCGGCCGTAACACTGGATGGTGGAGAGATCGGGCGCGCACAGGCCCTTCAGGCGCGGGCCTGTGGTGTGCCCCCCATGGCGGACATGAACCCGGTGCTGCTCAAACCGCAGGGCGAAACAGGGGCTCAGCTTGTGGTATGCGGCCAACGTGTGGACACGGTGGAGGCCCGGCACTACCAGACCCGCAAAGAGCAGCTTATGCCGCAGGTTCTGCAAAGTTTTAAAAATCTGGCGGCCCGGGCGGATATTGTTCTGGTCGAAGGCGCGGGCTCTGCATCGGAAGTAAACTTACGGCGGCACGATATTGCCAATATGGGTTTTGCCCGTGCCGTGTGTGCCCCTGTTGTGCTGGTGGGGGATATTGATCGGGGCGGCGTTATTGCCAGCCTTGTGGGCACACAGGTTGTTTTGCAGCCCGAAGATGCAGAGCGGATCAAGGGGTTTGTGGTCAACCGCATGCGCGGAGACCCAACTCTGTTTGCTGATGGTATGCACTTTGTAGCCCAAAAAACCGGCTGGCAGGCGCTAGGGCTGGTGCCACATCTGCCAGAGGTGCATGACCTGCCAGCCGAGGACGCGGCCGATCTGATGGACACCCTGCGTGCAAGAGGGCTGCGGAGTAGTGCTGGTGGTGCCACGCCCCGTTTGCGCGTGGTTGTGCCCGTGCTGCCCATGATTGCCAATTTTGATGATCTGGACCCGCTTTGTGCGGAGCCGGGGGTGGAGGTTATTCCCGTTCTGGAAGGGGAACCTCTGCCCGAGGCCGATGTTATTCTGCTCCCCGGTTCCAAGGCCACATTGGCTGATCTGGCCTGTTTGCGTACACGTGGGTGGGCCGGGCAGATTCTGGAGCATGCGCAAAAAGGCGGTGCGGTCATGGGTATTTGCGGTGGCTACCAGATGCTGGGCCATAGCGTTGCCGATCCGCATGGCACGGAGGGTGCGCCCTGTACTGAGCCGGGGCTAGGGCTTCTGCCCATTCATACCATTTTAGGTCATGATAAAAGACTTGAATATGGCACGGGTTTTCTGGCCGATGGTGGTCAGTCTGTTGCAGGGTATGAAATGCATCTGGGCCAGACGGACAACCCCGATGGGCTTGCGCCATTACTGTGGTTGAATGGGCAGGCGGAAGGATGTGTGTCGGATAACGGTCTGGTCTGGGGTACTTACCTGCATGGTGTTTTTACGCATCGTGCGGCGCGGCTTGCGTTGCTTGAGCGTGTGGGTGGGGCTGCGTTCGCCCCCACAGGTCTGTGGGCACAGGCGGGGGGAGATCTGCCCGCCACCCATGATGGCACGGTGGAGGCGGCGTTGGACCATCTGGCCAAGCATCTGGAACACCACATGGATGTGGATGCTCTTTTGGCGCTGGCCAGCCTGCCGGTTTACGCCACGTAATGGCAACGGGGGGCATGCCCCCCAAACGGGGTGTGTCAGCGGGTAATCCATTTGCGGCGTGCAGGGTTGCGTTGCTCCCAGCCACGGCGCTCCAGTTCAGGTGAACTGGCTGGCTCGAGCGGATACCCGACGCACAGATAAGCCAGAAACTGCCATTCAGGATTAATACCGAGCACCCGGTTGGCCTCTTTTGGGTCCAGAATGGAAACCCAGCCAACACCAATGCCCCGCGCGGTTGCAGCCAACCAGAATGTGTGAATGGCCATAACGGCCGACCATGTTGTGGTCTGGGGCATGGTGCCACGGCCCAGACCCCGGCCCTGCGTGGGATTGGTTTCGCAAAAAACCGCGATGTGGTGGGGGGCGTCGTCCAGTCCGGCCAGTTTGAGCGATGCGTAACGCTGCGCGTCATCCCCGCCGCGACCGGCCAGTTCGCGCGCATTGCTGTGGGCAAAGTTCTCGCGGATCGCATGGCGGCGGGCCGGACTGTCCACCTTTACAAAGCGCCACGGCTCGCTCAGACCAACCGAAGGGGCCAGACATGCGGTTTCGAGCAGATGCTGCAAGGTATGTTCGGGCAGTGGGTCTGTCCGAAAATGGCGCACATCCCTCCGCCACGTAAAAAGCTGCTCAAGTTCTGCCAGAAAAGCGGGGGAGAAGGAGGGTGCGTTCATGCCCCTATCATGCCGCCAAGTGCTGCGCACAGCAAGCAGGCAATAAGCAGGCCACAGGCGCGCCGGTATAGGCGTAGCCCCCGGTCCAGATCTGCCACGGTTGCGCCAGATGTGCCGCTGCCAATCCACGGGTCCTTGGTCAGTTTGCCACCGTAGGAGCGTGGTCCTGCAAGCAGGGTGTTCAGGGCGGCGGCCATGGCGGCCTCGGGCCAGCCTGCGTTGGGGGAGCGGTGGCGTGGGGCATCGCGCTTGATGGTGTGCCAGATATGGGGCCATTGCTGCCGTGGGGCGGCCAGCATCAGGCACAGGGCCGCAAGGCGGGAGGCGGGCAGGTTGATCAGGTCATCCAGTCTGGCGGAGGCCATGCCAAAGGCTTTGTAACGGGGGTTAAGGTGCCCGATCATGCTGTCTGCCGTGTTGACGCATTTGTAAAAAACAGCGCCGGGCAGGCCAAACAGGGCTGTCCAGAACAATGGAGCCACAATGCCATCGGAAAAGTTTTCGGCCAGACTTTCCAGTGCCGCGCGCACAATGCCAGCTTCATCCAGAGCGGAGGTATCCCGTCCCACAATCATGCTGACGGCTTTGCGCCCACCGGGCAGGCCGTTGTGGCGCAGGGCCGTGCCCACCGCGCGCACATGCACCCATAGCGAGCGTTGCGCTACAAGCGTGCTGGCCAGCGCCGCCTGCACAAGCAGCATGACAGGGGCGGGCAAAAGAGTATAACCCACCCCAAGCAGACCGGATGTTACGGTAACGGGTATGCCAATGATCAGCGCCAGCGCCACGAAGCCCAGCAACCGCCGTGTGCGTTCTGGTGTGTCCATCCTGTTCAGGGCGTGTTCTAGCCTGTCTATTAGCGCGCCAATCCACATAACGGGGTGGCCGATCAGGTTCAGCAGGGGGGGCGGGTAGCCCCACAGGGCTTCCATGCCAGCGGCAAGGGCTGCAACGGGCAGGGTGGTGGAGAGAGAGAAGAACAGCATGGGAGGCGGATATGAACACTAGGCTGACACAAAAGATCACGGACGCTACCATGCACGACGGCATGCCACCTAACGCTTTGTCCTCCCTAACCGGTGTTCCACACGTGCCGTTACCCAGCCATGGCGGGCAGGTTCAGGCTATTATGCGGTATTTTGCGGGTGCGCCGGAGCCTTTTATTGACCTGTCCACCGGGGTCAGCCCGTTTGCATATCCGTTGGTCTGGCCAGACCCGAATGTGCTGCACCACCTGCCCGAGGAGGGTGAGGAACAGGCACTGCAACAGGTTGCCGCTCATGCCTACGGCGTGCCCACGCCCGATATGGTGGTGATCGGGGCGGGGAGCCAGAGCCTTATTGCTCTGCTGCCAAGGTTGTTGCCAGTAAGGCAGGCCTGTGTGCTGGGGCCAACCTATTCCGGGCACAGGCTGGCCTGGGAGCATAATGGCGTACCCTGTGCGGACGTTGAACATGTGCAGCAGATAAACCACGCCGCGCAACAGGCCGGAACAGTGTGTGTGATCTGCAACCCCAATAACCCCGATGGTCGGCTGCTTGACGTGCAGACCCTTGCCGCTCTGGCTGAGCGCTGTGCTCAGGCCGGGAGCTGGCTTGTGGTGGATGAAGCATTCGGGGATTTTTCCACCCAGAGCGTGGCGTCCTTATTACCGCATCCGGGGCTTGTTGTGCTGCGGTCGTTTGGCAAAACCTATGGTCTGCCCGGCGTACGTCTGGGGTTTTTGCTTGCTGTTTCCGAACTTGCGCAAAAGGCGCGGGCCATGCTGGGGGCATGGCCGGTTGGGGCGCTGGCTCTTGCCGTAGGCGGACAGGCATTGGCAGATACACAGTGGTTGCGTCAGGCAGCGCAAAAAGCCCAGATGGCCCATGACCGGCTGACTGGCATGCTGCGCAAAGCAGGACTTGCATGCCGGGGGCATTCCACCTTGTTTACGCTGGTTGATCTGGCCCATGCTTATGGTTTGTGGGCGCATTTATGCGGCTATGGCATTGTGACCCGCCGGTTTGCAGACCGCCCCCACTGCCTGCGTATTGGCCTGCCTGCCAATGAAGCTGCGTGGAACCGGTTGGAATGCGCGCTCAAGGCATGGCAGACGCTCCACCATAGCGCATAACTGGGCTGGTGGTCACAATGGCGGCGGATTTTTGGGCCCTTTGTTCGGATATTCCTGCCTTGTCATATTTTCATCAAACTGTTTGTCACGCTTTCCTCTTCCCTTTTTTGCGGCATGGTTCATAGAAGGAAACAGGCAGAAAAGGATAACGCCATGCAAGACCAAGACGAAGTTATCGTAGGTTATCTCATCCAGCGTGAAGACGCAGAGGGTGAACTGTCGTTCTGGGAGCCGCGTAACGAGTGGCAGGAAGACCCCAACGAAGGCAAGCTCTACGAAAAGGTGGAAGAAGCCGAAGCAGACGCCAAAGCCCTGCAGGCAGGTGATGATGCAACCATTACCGTAGAACTGGTCTTTGAAGCAGACGATGAAGACTGGGACGAAGAAGACGAAGAAGAAGCCCCCAAAGCCTGAATAGACATACTGCGTGCCGCTCTTTTACCAGAGTGGCACGCAGCGGGTTTGTTTTAACAGACCTCTTTGTTGGCGGGGTCTAGGCTAGAGCTGCGTAAAAGCTCAGGAGCAGGCACTCTGCCACAACGGCGCAGCAGCCCAGTACATCCCCCGTAAAACCACCAAGCAGGCGTCTGGCGCAGGTTGCGACCAGTAGTGCTGTGGCACAGCTTATGCCAGCAGGTGCAAAAATGAGCGCAAGGTACATCCATGCGGGCAAATCCGCGCCAATGTGCTCTATTATAGGTAGGCCAGCCAGAACACCCGCCGTTACAACCAGCGCACCTATCAGGGAATATTGGGGGAGGGGGCACAGCATGCTGGCAAGCCCCTCTGTTCGGGCGGGTGGCGTAAGAACGGGCACCAGCAGCATGGCCATTCTGGCTAGGCAGGCGGTTATGGCGCAGGCTCCAATGCCCGCCCAGATCGGGAGTGCCGCCAGAGCCGCCACGCGGATAAGCAGGCTCAGGCCCAGTGCCATAACCCCGTAACTGCCTACGCGGCTGTCGCGCATAATGGCCAGCCTGCGCTCTGGTGTTGCACCGCCACAGCCATCGGCCATGTCGGCCAGCCCGTCCTCATGCAGCCCACCGGTGAGTATGGTCTGGCAGGCAAGAGCCAGCCCGGCGGCAACAAGGGCTGGCACATGTGCTGAGCGTAGGGCTACCAGTATGGCGCCGGTAAAGGCTCCTATCAGAGCTGCGATTAGCGGCCAGCACCAGATTGATCTGGCCATTGGCCATGGTTGCGTGCTGCTCGCACAGGCGGCTGGGGTCAGCCAGTTTGCGGGGAGGCGTGTCAGCAGGCTAAGACCGCAGGCAAGGTCCAGCCTGCACCGGTTGAACAGACAATCGGGTGGCGTCCGTGTCATGCTTTTTCAGAAACAGCGGCTTGGGCAAATGTTGCCATGCCCGTGTGGCAGGCAACTGCTGCGCGCAGGATGGGAATGGCAAGGGCAGCCCCCGAACCTTCGCCAAGGCGCAGGCCCAGTCCGCTCAGGATTGGCCGCATACGTAGGTGCTGTGCCAGCCGGGCCGTGTGGCCGGTTTCTGTCGGGCAGTGGGAGAGCGCTGTATGGTCCAGCGCGTTGGGGTGCAGGTGCGCCAGAGGGGCTACGGCTGCGGTGCAGACAAAGCCGTCCAGTATGACGGGAATATGCATCAGCCGGGCGGCAAGGGTAGCCCCCAGTGTTGCCGCCAGTTCGTAACCGCCTAGCCGACGCGCCACTTCCAGCGGATTATCCAGATGGGCCGCGTGGTAAGCCAGTGCTGTATCTATGACCCTAGCTTTGTGCGCCGTGCCCGCCGTATCCAGCCCTGTGCCCTGTCCTGCCCAGTCTGTGCCGCTCTGACCGGTCAGGGCGGCACACAGGGCGGATGCGGTTGTTGTATTGCCTATGCCCATCTCGCCCAGACAAAGTAGGTCGCATGTCTGGGGCACGGCGTTAAAACCGACCTGCACGGCTGCCAGAAAGTCCTGCTCGCTCATAGCCGGGGCGGTGGTAAAATCCGCCGTGGGGGTCAGGTTGTGCACTGGAACAACAGCCAGTTCCGCCTGTGCCATGCGGGCAATCTGGTTAATGGCGGCACCACCATGCTCAAAATTCCGTACCATCTGGGCCGTGACGTCCACAGGCCATGGCGAGACACGGTGCGCCATAACGCCATGATTGCCCGCAAAAATGAGCACCTGCACATGCTCCAGCCGGGGGGCTGTGCGGTGTTGCCATCCACCTAGCCAGCGTGTCATCTCCTCCAGTTGGCCAAGGCTACCCGGCGGTTTGGTCAGCTCGGCCTCCCTTTGCGCAATGGTGTGCTGTACCTGCGTGTTGGCAGGAGGAAGGTCCATGCACAAGGCACTGAGCGCGGGTAGGGATGAGGGCATGCAGGGCACGGCGGGGAAGGAAGAAGAGGGCATGGTGGCAATTGTGTGCTGTTATGGGGGTTCACGCAAATGGAAACAGGGGTGGATGAGCGCATGAGCAGCATACGTCTCAACCTCGGGCATGGTGGTGTGGCTGGTAGCCTGCTTGTGCTGGGGGGCGCAAGATCGGGCAAAAGCCGTTTTGCGGAAAATGCCATAACAGCCCTGTCCGGCCCATGGATCTATCTGGCCACAGGCCGCGCGTTTGATGATGAAATGCGCGCACGCATTGCCCAGCATAAGCGCGAGCGCGGCAAGGTGGGCTGGCAGACGGTGGAAGAACCCCTGAATGTGGCGGAGGTGCTCCAGCAACACTCCAATATCCCGGTTCTACTGGACTGCCTGACCCTATGGCTAACCAACCTTTTGCTCGACGGGCAGGACGTGGAAGGTCCGACCCAGAGCCTGCTTGCCAGCCTGAATATGCGCAGTGCCCCGACTGTCATGGTGGGGAATGAGGTCGGGCTGGGTATTGTGCCCCAAAGCCCGCTTGGGCGGCGCTTCAGGGACGAGGCCGGGCGATTGCACCAGCGTTTGGCAGCCCATGTGGGTAAGGTGGTTTTTGTGGCGGCGGGTCTGCCGATGGTGCTCAAGAACGATGGATTTTCTCAGGAATGTTAAGGTCAGTGTAAGGCTGTTTTTTGGAATGGTTTTTCAATCATTCGCAGGTTTTTATTTATCGTGAATGGGTCTGTACATATCATGATCAGGCCGGATTGAACGATGGTGTTCAAACTGTTTCGGAGGGTCATAAATCCTCTCTTTCCGTAAGTTCCGTTGGAGAAGAATTGAAGACCCAATAGGGGGTGTCGCCTTTGTTCGCTTGCGTGTGGTCTGCCATGATGCTGGCAGGACCATTTGCAGCTTTGGTCGCAGTGGTGCGCAAAATACGACAAACCTCTTGCGCACCGTGGCGGAAGATGGTGAGTGGCTGATACTTGTGTAGGCAGATCCGGGTTGCCCGCAGCCCGTTCATTTTGGATGAGAGATGCATATGTCGGAAACACCAATCAACACTCAGCTTCTGATTGCGGGCCAATGGCAGGATGCGGCCGATGGTCGTACACTCCCCATTCTGGACCCCGCCAGCGGTGAGACCATTGGCAAGGTGGCCCATGCCTCTGTTGCCGATCTGGACAAAACAGTGGCCGGTGCCGCCGTAGGGTATGAGGCATGGCGCAACCTGAGCGCATGGGACCGCTATACGATCATGCGCAAGGCAGCCGAACTGCTGCGGGAGCGGGCCGATACTATTGGCCGGATCATGAGCCGCGAACAGGGCAAACCGTTAGCGCAGGCTGTGGTTGAAATTAACGCAGCAGCCGGAGTGATTGAATATTTTGGCGAAGAAGGCCGCCGTCTGAACGACGAACTGGTGCCCGCGCGCGTGCCAAATGTTGAACAGCGCGTGCTGCATCGCCCCATTGGTGTGGTGGCCGCCTTTACGCCGTGGAATTTCCCCATCAATCAGATTGCCCGCAAACTTGGGGCCGCTCTTGGGGCCGGGTGTGGTGTAATTGTTAAAGCTCCGGAAGATACCCCGGCCTCCCCCGCCGAGTTGATCCGCTGTTTTTGCGATGCGGGTATTCCCGCTGGCGCGGTCTCGCTTGTCTATGGCACCCCGGCGGAAATTTCGGAGTATCTGATTGCGCATCCCGTAGTAAGCAAGATTTCCTTTACCGGGTCCACCCCCGTGGGCAAGCATCTGGCGGCACTGGCTGGTGGGCAGATGAAGCCGGTGACCATGGAACTGGGTGGCCACGGTCCGGTTATTGTGTGCCGCGATGCGGATCTGGATCAGGCGGCCGAACGTGTGGCTGCTGCCAAGTTCCGCAATGCCGGGCAGGTGTGCATAGCCCCCACGCGCTTTTTGCTGCACAAGGACATTGCCGCCGCCTTTATTGAAAAATTCAAGGCCCAGATGAGCGCGCTCAAAATTGGCCGTGGTCTGGACGAGGGTGTAACCATGGGGCCGCTCATTAACGAGCGCCGCGTAAAGGCCCTGACCGAACTGGTGGATGATGCCCGCGCCAAGGGTGCCGAACTGTGGCAGCCCGATACGGCTCTCCCAAACAAAGGCTTTTTCTTCCCCCCCACGCTGGTGCTTAAGCCAACGCTGGAAATGCGGGTTATGCAGGAAGAACCGTTTGGCCCGATCGCCATTATGGATGAGTTCACCGATCTGGCCGATGCCATCAGGGAGGCCAATCGTCTGCCTTATGGGCTGGCGGCGTATGTTTACACGCGTTGCGAACGCACCCAGCGCCTGCTTGGTGAAAAGCTTGAAGCAGGCATGGTTGCCATTAACCACCACGGCATTGGTGTGCCTGAAGTGCCGTTTGGCGGGATCAAGGATTCCGGTTACGGCACGGAGGGTGGTCCTGCTGCTTTGCGGGCCCATACCATTATCAAGCTGGTGTCCTGCCTGCACAGAGCTTCGACTTACTAAAACAGGTCTGGCTTTTTAAAGGTTTTAAAAAATACCGTGCGTTGTTGCAGCGCACGGTATTTTTGTATCTGACTATCGCCAGCAGGTTCAGAAGGTGGCGGCAAGGCTGACGTTAAAGGACCGCCCCATGCCCGGCATGGGCATACGCGAGCCTGTTCCCGCATTGCCCAGATCATGCGTTAAAATGCCACCAAGGGGCATGTAGTAGGGCTGATTCAGCACGTTATCGATCCCTGCTGTCAGGGTCATCATTTTCCAGTTGTAACTGCCGTTGAGGTTGAGCAGGGCATAGCCGGGGGTGCGCGGTTCGTTGCGTATCCAGTCCACTGTGTCCTTGGCTTTGACAAAGTTCATTTCCACCCGGCCGGTCCATGGTCCCACGGTTTCGTTCAGGCCCAGAGTGCCGTTCAGGGGCATCTGCTGGTAAAGACCGGTGTGGGAGACCTTGTCCTGCCCGCGCACCCAGTTGAGCACACCGGTCAGTTCGCCCTTTCCATAACGGCTGGTGTTCCACACCGTATAATGCCCTGACGTGTTGATGCCATACATCTGGGCATTATGGTTGACGAACTGGAGCAGGGAGACCTGCGATGTAAAGCTGCTCAGGCGGCGTACGTTAATGTAGTTGTGCACATAGGTATAATAGGGCTGCACCTTAAGCCCCCATCGCTGCGCCTGCGTCGGGTCATGCCAGTCAAATGTTATGCTGGCGGTGTTGCCGACTTCTGACTTCAGATTTGTGTTGCCAACATAGCCGTTACCATCACCAAACCAGCCGATCATGGTCGAAGCCATCTGGCTCTGGCCCCACGAATAGCGCTCATACAGGTTGGGTGCGCGGGACTTGCGGGCGTATCCTGCCTCTATGGTCAGGCTGTCTGTAGTTTTCCACCGGGTCAGGGCGGTTACGTCAAAGTTTATGTCCGAACGTCCGTGCTTGGTGGCGTTAAAGGTGTTGGCGGCATTAACGTTGGCGGCGTTCATCATGTTGTAGGGCGCAACATCGCCCGTGTTCATCATGACCAGATCATTGCGCAGGCCTAGCAGGGTGGATACGCGGGGCGTCCACTGGGCCTCCCATTCCGCAAAGTGACCAAGCCGGTCGCGGTGACCGTTATTGATGTTGTTGTAGGTGTTTGGCCCCATCATCCCAGCACCAGTAAGGGGGGGCCACCAGTCCTTCAGCCCTTCGTGGTCAAAGGAACTGCCCAGACGCAGCAAATGCTGCCGACCCAGCGGAATTGTGGCTTTGATCGAATACCCGGCTGAGCGCTGGTCATCATTCATGGGCATGCCTTTGGTGGCGGTGTGTCCACCTTTGTCATCCAGCATGTTCATGGCGTGGGTTACGCGCTGCCAGTGGCCGCGGGCTTCCAGCGTGCCCCAGTCAAAGTCCCCCACATATTTGCCGTTTACATAGGTGGAGCGGTTGTTGGTCATGTCCATGTGCTGGTTGGCAAACCCTTCACGCGGGGCGTCCTGCTGCCCGAAGGTCAGCACCAGAAGGTGGTTTTTTTTATGCACGCCAAAGGTTACGTCATGCGTGTAGCGCAGGTATTCGGTCGAGCCGACCTTACCTATGCCGCCCCCCCCGCTGTAATCCTCCGACTGGTCATAGGAGGCATTGTAGCGCAGGCTGAATGTATCGTTCGCTACAGTCATGCTGCCTGCGGCGGAGTATCCGCCGCCATTGCTGCGGTAGGTGCCACGGGCGCGTCCGGTAAACAGGATTTTGCCGTGGCGGGCAAAGCGCGGGTCCGCGCGTTCCACATCAATGGTGCCGCCCAAGCTGTCCCCCCCGTTGCTGACTGATGTCAGCCCTGCAACAGCGGTTGCGGTCTCCACACTGTCCGGGTCGATATAGGACAGGGCGGGGTTCATGTGGTTGGGGCATGCGGGGTTGATGCGCATGCCATCCACCACAGTTGCCACACGGTCATCCGCCATACCGTTAAGCACAGGCAGGTTGGCCAGCCGTCCGCCACCATAACTGCTAAAGCCCGGCTGGTTCCGAAAGAGCGATGACGCATCGGGGCTGGAAAGGCGGGACATGCGGGCCGAGCTTTTGTCGACCACGGAGCCGCTTAAAAGACTGTCCGCTATGGAAGCATCTTCCTGTGCTGTGGAAATATCCACGCGCGGGAGGGTCACAACAGTTGCGGCAAAGCCGGGGCTGGCGGCGCAGGGTAGCGCGCATACAGCCGCAAGCCACAGCCAGTTATGCTGGCTGCGGTCAAAAAATGGGTAGGACATAAAACAGAAAAACCCTGTTCAAAGCATACTGAGAGGGTCTCCGACCAAAGGCGCGCATGCGCAAACGCACGGGCGCGACAAGGCCAGAGAACGAGGTTTCAGAAAGCCTGAAGCAGGGTCAAAGGTGGTCCGCGTGAAGGGGGGAGGCCCAGAACGCAAATAGGGGGTGCCCGTGGGGCGGAGGCCGCACTGCCACGACGGATCCAGCGTAGGACTGGCGCTGGTAGAAGCAGAAAAACAGCGGGTAGTGCAGCAAAAAACGCCAGCAGCGGGCAAAGCGGGCAGCTTGCCTCATCATGGTGATGGGTGGGGTGGGGGGGCTGGTTTTTTTGTGCACTGGCCATGCAGTGCATGTGGTGCATGCCGCCGGGCATGGCGGCGCAGTGGGTGTTCGTGCCGTGTGGCTGCACCATGCGTGGCGCAATGTCTATGCCCGTTAGCCGGATAAGCGTTGCACGTGGCAGTTCTTCGGGGAGGGAGAGCGACTGGAGCGCCATCAGCCCCAGAAGGCCCGCCAACGTTACCATGACCAGCGGCCATACAAGCAGCGCGCGAATAATGGGGTTGCGACGGGACATGGGGCGGATCAGAAACTTTTCAACAATCAGGTATCAACAGGCACTTTGCCAAAGTTGTGCCATGTTTGCGCTTTTTTGGACCCCCTGTCAAATCAAACAGGGCTATGCCATAATTCAGGGCGGAGGCCCACCGTGAGCATATGGCATACAGACAGACCCGAACCAGCGGGAGCGCAACATGCGCAGGCCCTGTGTGTGCCTGTGGAACGTTTGGCAGGCATTGTTCGCCAGCATGGGCTTGCGTTGGGGTTGTCCCGGCAGAACCGGCTTGTCTGGTTGCTGGCCTTTGCACTGGCTATTGCCGCACACGTGGCCATGACCGTGTGGTTGATGATGAGTGTTGCCCCCCAGACAGGCACGCAGCAGCCCGCTGCGGTCTCCATGCTGTTTGAGGCCCCCAAAGCGCCATTGCCCGAGGCAGCACAGGCCCAGGCAGACCAGACACCGATCAAACCTCCAATTCAGCCAGTTCTCCCCATGAAGGATATGCCGGATATGGATGCGCAATCGCTGACGCAGGACGAAGGTGTGGTTCTTCCACCCTCTGTGCGGCCAGAGGTTGACCATCTGCCTCCTGTGTCCGCCATGCCCAAAAAGCTGGTTAAGGCTCCCCCCGCCATGCAGCATGACAAGGGAGCGCATATGAAAGAGGAACCCCAGACCGACGCTGCCCATACGGTGGGAGAGGGCGCAACAGCCCACCCCCATGCAAAAACAGATAGGTCGGCAACGGGCGCTCAGGCCGCCGCACCAGCCAGTGCCGCTGCTGCTGGGCAAAAAGGGGGTTTCCAGCTATCCTGCTCGGCACCCGAATCACACTACCCCGTATCGGCCCGTCACCTGCATGAGGAAGGCGAGGCCGTGGCCGAGGTCAGCATTAACGGCAAAGGGCAGGTGATTGCGGCAAGGCTGGTCAAAAGTACAGGGTATGACGATCTGGATGATCAGGCGCTGCAAACTGTAAAAAACCTTCATTGCACACCCCCTGAGTCCGCTGTGGTAACGGGCCGTATACCCGTTGGCTTTCATATCCAGTAATTACGCTTGTGTCGGGGAACATTTTACAGTAGGAGACTGTCCATCGCCTCTTGTCCCGTTCGTCTAGAGGCCTAGGACACTGCCCTTTCACGGCGGCAACACGGGTTCGAATCCCGTACGGGACACCATTTACCTATAAGGCATTGATTTTTCAGCAAAAATCCAATCTGTCTTCCCTCACTGTGTAACCTGTCTGTGTTACATAAGGGACGCCAGTTTTGCCTACACCCTACATGGTTCGACGACACCATACCTGGTATCTCAGGCTTCGGGTTCCTGCTGATCTGACACCCTTTGCTGGTCAGCATATTGTTCGTTCCCTCAAAACCAGTGATAGAACAGTTGCAAGGGCAAAAGCTCTCGGACTTGCTTCAGCGTTCAATGGTATCTGGATGGAACTCAGACAAAGACTGGCAGAAAAGCTTCAAGCCTATTTCAACAGGGAAATCCCTGTTGAAGAGATGAAAGCCTTTGTGCTTGAGCACGCTTCAGAAATCGAAGCCATGCCGGATAACGTCAAAAAACACTTCTCCGACTGGCTCAACGTTGTCATGCAACGCAAGACACAGGAAGCGCAGGATGTCCGCGAAAGTGCTGACATGACAGCAACCCTTGCAGATATGTGGAAACAGGCCAAACAACAGGGAATGCTGGAAGGGATGGAAAAAGCCATTTCCCTTGGTGGACTGGCAACACAGGCTCCTCCTGCTCCCTCTATCCTCCCTACTCCATCAGCAAGCACAGAATGCTCTGAACCATGGACAAACCTGATTGAACGTTTCCATGACGATAATCCGGGACAGACAGAAAAAACACGTGTCAGCTACCGCATTACCTTCACACAGTTTCAGGAAATTGTTGGCAATAAAGCCCTGAACCTCCTGACCAAACAGGACATTAAAGCCTATGCGGACTGGCTGAAAAACAAGCCTTCCTTACGTGGGGGAACATTGGGTCATGGCACGATTGTCAGACATCTTGGGGAAGTAAAATTTTTTCTGAAATGGTGCGTCCAATCAGGTCTGATTGAGGATAAAGGCTTTGCAGATGTCAAAGCCAGAGCCAAGACCCAGAAAGAAAAACTGACCAGACAGGAAGAAGTTCGCAGGGCTTTCACCAATGACGAACTGAAACAGATTTTCAACAGCCCTCTGTTTTCTGGCTACCATAGCGAACATTTTAAAAGCAGACCGGGCTACCAGAAAAAACGTCTGACTGATTTCTGGTTTATCTGTGTTCTTGCCCTGACGGGTGCCAGAATTGGGGAAATCTCTGACGTTCCTGCCAAACTCTATGACCTGGAAGGGATTTCCTGCCTTGATTTACGCCAGACAGGAACAAAAACAGGAAACAGCCCCCGTCTGATTCCAATCCTGCCAGAACTGCGAAAAATTGGCTTTCTTCACTATGTCCAGAAACAGGCCCAGGCTGGTCTGGGATTAATGCAGTCACGCAGAGGGGAGGTTATCAAGCCTGAATCATGGTCAAAGCGTATCAACCGTTATCTTGAAGATATTGGACTGACAGACAAAAGCCTTGTGGCTTATTCCTTCCGTCATACCTTCAGACAGGCTTTAAGAACCTCTGACCTGAACATGGAAATCATCAATAAAATTTTTGGACATGAAACGGATTCTGTTGGGGCTGGATATGGTTCCAACCTCTCCGGAGGGGAAGCACAGGCTTTTCTGGATAAGGTGAAATACCCCATTTTCCTTGACCATCTGGCAGACAGGAATGGGGTCTTCCTTAAATAGCATCCTGCCTGATGGTTTGATAATCAGACTTGATAGGATAGGCTGGATTATCATCAATCTGTCAAAGAAGGTTTGATCATGTGGACAATTAGAGCCAACGGAAATGGTTTTGTTCTGATTGTGGATGGAGAGGAATATAATTTTCAAGGATATGATGAACTTTTGAATACTATAGAAGCAAACAATATCGAAAATAGAATTGAAATTCTCAATTTTTTTATGGCTTTTTACCCTGAACCTGAATGGGTATGTATCTATATAGAAAAAACAGGAAATGGAATTATTTATGGGTATAGAAACAACAAAAATGGCAACATAAAGTATGTTGCCATAGATAGCTCAGGCTTTAGTACAACATTCCATACTCTTGAAGAGGCAAGATATCACCTTAATCCAGGACTTAAAAACGGGTTTTAACCATATATACCTTTTTTGCGTCTTTCCATTTCTTTTTCTATTTTTTTCGCTCTATCTGGTCTAGTGAAATTAGCAATTAATTTACGTATATCTTCGATGGATGTTAGTCCTTCCTGCAAGGCTTGTACTCTATTTTGTGCAAGCCATGCACCACAAAATCCTCCAAATATTGAACGCCCTTCAACACATTTCATAGAACAATGATAATTAACAATATCATCTGGAAGTTTTGCATTGATAATATCTTCTGGTATTTCTCCAAGCGTGTAGCATTTAAATTTTTGTTTATTTATTGTCATAAAAATTCTCCTTATTAAATATTAAAATTACTTCAATGCCTCAAAAATACTGGTCTGGCGTGTGAACTGGTTATTCTGTTGCATGGCCTGAACACGTCTGACCAATGTGGCTAAAGACACACCAGCAATGGAACACGCATGTCTGTAGCTTTTTCCAGAGGCTAAAAGGTCCAGAGCATGTTGGACTTTAACAGAACTAACTTTGGGTCTGCCTATGGGGCGACCTGATTTTGTCCCATATTTCTGGGCATGGTCTATACCACACCTGATGCGCTCATTAATGGTTTCACGCTCATTTTGAGCAATGACAGACATCAGCAGATAACTGACACGGCTTGACCTGTCTGACGTATCAACCCCTTCTGTCAGACTCCTGACTGTAATCCCTTTTTCGTTAAATTCTTCCAGCAATCGTGCAAGATGGGCTGTTCTTCTCCCAAGCCTGTCCACTTTCCAGACAGTCACAACATCCCCCTTGTGCAACAGATTTAATAATTTGTTTAACTCCGGCCTGTCTTCTGTTGCACCAGATATATTTTCAGTAAAAATTCTTTCTTTTGGAATCCCGCTTTCCAGCAATCGATTGACCTGCATATCAGTGGACTGGTCTCTGGTGCTGACACGTGCGTAACCATAAATTGCCATTAAAATATCCTCCTTAAATTATCGATTAGGTATTAATTTTTAAAATTAATTATGAATACATAGTATTGAATACAATTTAACCCTTATGTTTACAGTGTAAGGGGTTTGTGTTCCTAAAGGCAAGTTTTTGAAACAGTCTATATTTAAGTATTTTTGCCATTACCTAAAATGGACTTCTGAAAGAAAATTTTCCAGTCCCGGCTCTCAGCGCATGGTTTTTGTGGTATAATCCTTTCTATGATGAACCGGCGAATATCCTTCCAGATTATTCCCTGACAGCTTTGTCTGTCTGTTCTTCATCCTTCCTTATTAACTGTTCTGTTTTTCATTCTGACAGGACAGGTGCGTTCAATTTCTGGAGGTAGACTATGACCATACGACCGTCACTCTGCATTTCTTCCCTTCTCAAACAACAGGAACAGGCAGATGACCCAAAGCAATACTCCCGATACACAGACAGACTCTCTTTCTTCCGAAGCGTTTCTTGAAGAACTCCTGGGCATTGTCCCGGATAAGGAAAACCCTGTTGGTGAGGAGCGGTCTGGCTTTACCAGCCTGAAGGTTCTTCCCGAAGACCATAGTTTTCCTGAACATTCTCCCTCAAGACGGACTGACCGTTTTGCCAGCGTCAGAAGGCTGGAAAACCCTGTCAAACTCCATACCCCACGCAAATTTTCCACCCTGAAGGCAAGGGTCATGGAAGCGTGCCCACATGCTCCACAGGCTGTCGAGGTGCTGGCTTCCAGCGATGAGGAATGGGCTGAATGGGGAAAGGTAGTTCCCATGCGTCCCGTGCTTCTGTTTGGGCCTCCGGGGTGTGGCAAGTCCACAGTGGCAAGGCTTTACCATGAAATGGCTGGCTACCCTGTCAAAACCATCAATGTATCCGGCATGACAGATGCCCTGTCCCTGATGGGGGTGCATCAGAGTTTTGGGGAAGCCAAGCCTTCTCTGGTCACGGAATGGATGGCAGGCACGGAACTGGCTAATCCCTGCATCATCCTGGATGAAATCGACAAAGCCCCAAGGGGTGGACAGCATGGGAATGTGCAGGATGTCATGCTTCAGTTCCTTGAAGGGATGGAAGCCGGGTCATTCAATGACGTGTATCTGAACCTGCCAGTCAATGCGGGTTATGTGCGTTGGGTGCTGACAGCCAATGACCTTGCACAGGTGTCAGAACCTCTTCGTTCCAGATGTCGGATTGTGCATGTTGAACAGCCACAGGGTCAGGATGTCATCCTTCTGGCACGTAGGATTATGGCTGAAATTGCGAGGGAACGTGACCTGCTCCCGCAATGGTTCATCCTGAGCCAGGAAGAAGAGGAACTGGTGCAACGCTACTGCACCAAAGACCTGCGTTCCATGCGTCAGTATGTTGAAGTCATTATGAAAGACCAGATGACTCACTGGAAGGTAGCCTGATAGCAGGTGATGGAATGCCACTTTATCCGGGTGGCGTTCCTGCATGGAAAACCCCTAGCTTCTCATCCGAGAAAGAAAGCAAAACCCGCAGATAGTCCGGATTAGTCTTGATGACTTATGAGGTTGCCAAAAAACGTAAGTAGGCAATAAAAAACCACCAGACCGTTTTAGGAGGGGGTCTGATGGTCACATGTCGCTACAACATAAAATTATTATTAAACAACAAAAAGATAATGTCAAGAAAATAATTTAAAAAAGTTCGATTTTCTTGCATATTAGCAAATACATTTATTATTATATATTTAAGGCATCATAATTACATGGTGTTCAATATTAATATTTGGAGGATTTTCATATGAAAACTTTAGTTAAAACATTTAAAAACAAGGTTGGAGCAACCGCTATCGAATATGGTCTGATTGCTGCCTTGATTTCAGTCGTAATTATCAGTTCTGTTCAGAATGTTGGAACAAACGTAAAGGACACATTTGATAAAGTCAATAATTCTTTGGTATCTAACTCTTCTACTACTTCTCCTGCTCCTGCTTCTACTCCTGCTGGTCATTAATCCACAGAATCAATCACAAGACTTTAACGGGGAACCTTTCGGGGTTCCTTTTTTTATGTCTACAATCTGAAAGAATTTTCTCAAATAGTTCGATATAATTGAAGTTATTCATGAATATATATTACAATAAATATGTATATATACAAAGGAGGATTTCAAATATGATTTATTATAAAAAGAAAATACAGCAGGATGTTGGAGCAACTGCTGTTGAATATGGCATACTTTCTGCTCTGATTGCTGTTATTACGATTTTAGAGCCTGAATCAGAAAGGGGTTTGATTGTTTTTTCGCAGAACTCTGCGGATATGGGCAATCATCAACCACGCGTGGGATGACGAGATTGTTGCCTCGACGCGGATTTCTCACACTTGGGGTTATTTCAGGTTATTTTGTAGAATTCAGTCATCCCACAGGAGCCCGATCTGGAATATTGACGATATTCTGCTTCTGGCGGCGGGTTCTGAACGCAGTGAGGGTGTCACGGCCTGAGAAGGCAG
>NZ_WOTD01000021.1 GCF_011516885.1 Acetobacter lambici
GCTGTCCCGCACCGTGGCAGGGTCTACTTCGGACACAAGCGGACCCGAATTGCCAAGGCGGCGGCGGTCCTGCTCCAACTGCGTCTCCGCATTCTGCGCTAGCGCCGCTGTTGGCAAAATAACACCTGCCACGCTAACGGACTGGCACAAAAGGGCCAGACGCCACCGCAGGGGGGATGTTTTTCGTAAAAATATCATGGAATCAAGCCTGTTTTCCCCACCCCTTGTCAGGGTGTGCTGTTGAATTGAATGCGCGTGTGGGAAAAAGAGCTGTCAGGTATAAAGTAGCATGGTCGACCATCCATCTCCGGCACCCCCGTCCGGCGATCAAGGTATGAGCGACAACGGCAGGTCTCCTGACTTGCGGATCAACGCATCAGGCCCAACCTTCCCGGTTGCTGGGCAACCAGTGGCAGCGGTGTGGAACACCGCTCGGGCCAGATACTCTCCGCCTACAGTTGCGGGGGCAGTCGCCGACTGAATCTCCCTTGGGGGAGAGTACGGCATTCCCTTTTACTCCGCTTGCGCGGGACCGTTGGCTATGATGCATGCGCAATAGCCCATATTTTACCCGATTTGCAACGCAAAAACCCACCCCATGCGCCACGGCCCACCACTATGGCGCAACGCAAACAGGGGACCGGACCTTGCTTTTTGGGCCATTTGGCCTCCAATGGCGGGCCAACCCCCCCAAACGTGACCCAACACACCAGACCCACCCATGGACCCACGCTACCGCATTCCCCCCCTGTCCGCCCTGAACGCCTTTGTCGCTTTTGCCCGCACCGGTGGCATACGGCGGGCGGCTACGGAACTGCGCGTGGACCATGCGGCCATCAGCCGCCATATCCGTGACCTTGAACTCTCGCTGGGCATTTCCTTGCGTGACAAGACTACTGGCAGCCTGACACAGGCAGGCCAGACCTATTACGACCGCATTGCCCCCCTGCTGGACGGGCTGGCTACCGCCACTGCGGATATGCGTAACCGCGTGGCCCCGCTAACCGTGACCTGCGCGCACGGCTTTGCCTACCACTGGCTGCTGCCCCGGCTTTATGCTTTTCGCAAATCGCACCCGCATATGGAGGTACTACTCCGCTCGGTCGATGCCAGTGCAGCGTTCCATGTAAGTGGCGTGGAATCCACCAACCATGCCCAGATCGGCTATGTGCGCGAGGGGAGTACCACGCCCGAGCCACGCACCATCCGCCACATGGCCATTGCCCGGCCGCCGGTTTTTCCCGTGGCGTCACCCCATTGCATTCAGGCCCTTGGTGGCCAGCCCCGCACAACGGAGGACCTGCTGGACGCCCCCCTGCTGCACGAGGAGGACGATACGGAATGGCGGCGCTGGTTTGCGGCACAGGGGGTCCATGCCTCCGTCATTCCCACCGCGGGCAGGTTGTGGCAGGCCCATATTACACTGGCCGCCGCCCGCGCGGGCGAGGGCATAGCCCTTGGCAACCCGTTTTTGCTGGGAGATGACCTGCTGACCGGGCGGCTGGTGCGCGTGCAACCCACCCAGACCCCGCTCAAGGCCACACCTCTGGGCGCTTACGTGCTGCGCGCCTCCGAACAGATGTGGGAAAAACCCTCCCTGCGCACCTTCCGCGACTGGCTGATGGAACAGGTGGCGCAGGAGATGGACAACCCCCTGCACCCTCCGGCCTGAGGGCCCAGACCAGAGCAGGTCTGGTGCCGCACGGATGCGGTGTTGATTTTTTATCACCACCTACGCACCAAAAAATCGCCTCCCATCTGCCAATAAAAACACTTACGGAACGAACATGTTTGTCCCGCCCCAACCACGGGCCGGACCATATGACCGCCAACCGGAGCCAAACCTGAATGATCACCACCAACAAAGACCTGCTGGCCCGCCGCAACAACGCCGTGCCGCGCGGGGTTTCCACCTCCACCCCCATTTTTGCCGACCGGGCCGAAAACGCGGAACTGTGGGACGTGGAAGGCCGCCGTTACGTTGACTTTGGCGGCGGCATTGCCGTGCTGAACGTGGGCCACCGCCACCCCAAGGTTATGGCTGCGGTGCAAAAGCAGCTCGAACGCTTTACGCACACGGCTTTTCAGGTTTCGGCTTACGAGTCCTACATTGAACTGGCCGAAAAGCTGAATGCGCGCGCGCCCTTCTCTGGCCCGGCCAAGACCATTTTCTTCACCACCGGTGGGGAAGCGACCGAAAACGCGGTCAAGATCGCCCGTGCGGCAACCGGCCGTAACGGCGTTATTGCCTTTTGTGGTGGCTTCCACGGCCGCACGCTGCTGGCCTCGGCCATGACCGGCAAGGTCCTGCCCTACAAGGCTCCCTTTGGCACGCTGCCGGGTGAAGTGTACCACATCCCCTTCCCCGATCATGACATTACGGTCGAAGACAGCCTGAAAATGCTGCACTTCCTGTTTGCCGCCGATATTGCGCCAAGCAATGTGGCCGCCATTATTATTGAACCCGTGCAGGGCGAAGGCGGGTTCCGCGTTGCCCCCACAGCCCTGCTCAAGCACCTGCGTACGCTGTGCGACCAGCACGGCATCAAACTGATTGCCGATGAAGTGCAGAGCGGCTTTGGCCGGACCGGCAAGCTGTTTGGCATTGAACACTCCGGCGTGGAACCGGACCTGATCTCCGTTGCCAAGTCCCTTGCCGGGGGCATGCCGCTCTCCGGTGTTATTGGCCGTGCGGACCTGATGGACAGCGTCCCCCCCGGCGGGCTGGGCGGCACCTACGCGGGCGCTCCCCTTGCCTGTGCGGCGGCCCTTGCCGTGCTGGACGTAATTGACGAGGAAAAACTGCTCGACCGTGCCAACGCCATGGGCGAACGCCTGAAGGCGCGCATTACCGCATGGCACAAGCGCACGGACCTGCTGCCCGTCAGCATGCCGCGCGGGCTGGGGGCCATGATCGCGTTTGACATTCTGGAACGCCACGCAGGCGTGGAACAGCGCGCGGGCTTTGCCTCCAAGGTTTGCGCCAAGGCATGCGAAAAAGGGCTGATCCTGCTGGCCTGCGGCGTACAGGGTGCAACCATTCGCATTCTGACCCCCCTGACCGCCTCCGATGCGCTGCTGGATGAAGGTCTGGATATTATTGAACAGATTCTGCTCGAAGACGCCAAAGTCTGATCATCCGTCCCTGACGGCCGGTTCCTGAGCAAAAGGCGATTCCCTTCCCCCATGGGGGCGGGGCATCGCCTTTTTGTTTGCCCCTGCCACAACGCATTACGGGCAAAAGCGGGAGAAAGGTCATAGTCAGGCCATGATTATCCATTAGGTTAAAAAAGAATTTAAACTGATGGAGAGGAGCGCATGACCGCGTTTGCAGCCTACTGGCAGGCCTTAAAAACAGGGCTTGTCAGGCTCCGTACCGCGCACCGCACCTTCTGGCGGGTCCGCAACGCGGATCACTGATATGCAACCAGCGCGCAGGCCCATGTGCGCCCATGCCAGGCATGGCTTATAAAGATTGACATTCCTTGCGCTCAGGTTCGACAATACCGCGTGTTTTTTAAATCATCAGAATAAACGGGGCATCCTCATGTCTTCTTCCATTTCAAGCCTGAGCGGCAGCAGCGCTGTTAACAGCCTGTTTGGCACATCTTCTTCGAGCAGCACGTCTTCGGGCTCTTCTGCCTCGGGTAGCAGCAGCTCCTCCTCCTCTTCTTCCACCACGACCACCAGCCAGACATTCAATGCCGATGGGTCCATTACAACCATCGTCAAAGACGCTGCTGGGGATATCCTGTCCGAAACCACCACGGGTGGCTCCTCGGGTTCGGCATCCGACTCCGCACAGAACGACACCAGCGGTCTGGATACGTACGCCTGATTTTCTGACCGGAAAATCTGGGGGCTCTTTGCAGCGCCCGTAAAAAACCCGCCATTCCAGACCGGAAGGCGGGTTTTTTATTGCCGTGGGTTACGCGGGCTTACTTTTTATCGTCGTCCGTAAAGCCGTTGTGAATATCGTGCCCGACGGCACTGCCCGTGTTGCCAATTTTCTGGCCGGTCCGTTCACCCCAATTGCCCACGTCATGTGCGGCGCTGGTGGTGCCGGTTTTGGTTTTATCCCAAGCTTCGGACGTACCGGACTTGGTCTTGTCCCAGACCTTGGCACTTCCGGACTTGGTTTTATCCCATGTTTTGTCCGTCCCGGTTTTGGTTTTGTCCCAAGCCTCGGACGTGCCTGTTTTGGTCTTGTCCCATGCTTCGGATGTGCCGGACTTTGTTTTGTCCCACGCTTTTTCCGTGCCCTGACGGGTAGAATCCCATGCTTTGGTCAAAGCACCGGGTTCTTCCGCATGTGCGGGGGCTGCGGGCAGGCTTACAGCAAATACGGCCGCACCCACCATGGTCATCAAAGCGGTAGCAAACGACTGTTTGGTCATTAGGCCATTCCTTCTTAAATATCTGACAACGTCTTGTGCTGCCTAGGTCTGAAGCCCCTTTGTGGCAAATGTAAGCCCCTTCCTTATCTGTAATCAGAAAGGCGTGACATCACCGGGCATGCTGTCCAGTGCCGCTTGCAAAATGTAGGCCGCGGCCAGCTTGTCCACCGCCTCCGCCCGCTTTGCGCGCGACAGATCCGCCTCCTGAATAAGCATCCGGTTTACCGCAGAGGAGGACAGGCGCTCGTCCCACAGGCAGGCGGGGAGCCCGGTCTGCGTGGACAGGTCCATGGTCCAGTCCCGGGCAGCCTGTGCTGCGGGGCCGAACGACCCGTCGAGCGAGAGGGGAATACCCACAACCAGCCCCACCACCCCATGCTCCTGCGCAATAGCGCGAATAAGGGTGGCCATCTGCCCCAACTTGCCGCGCTTTACGGTCTGGAAGGGGGAGGCAACTATGCGGGATACGTCAGACAACGCCAGTCCGACCTGTTTGCGCCCGGGGTCTATGCCCAGCAAGCGGGCATGTCTGGGCAGGGTGGCAGCCAATTGGGGAAGAGTGAGAAGAGTCATGCCCCATGGTATGTTGCCTTCCGCGCGATTATGCTAGGTGCAATTCTCTATTCAGACTGAAGAAAGAGGGGCCCACTCTCATGTCGCTAGACCTTGCGACCACCCGACGCATCGCAAAACTGGCCCGTATAGGGCTTGAGGAACACGCGCTGGAGGCCACGCGCCAGAAGCTGAACGGTATTCTGGGCTGGATTGACCAGCTTGCCGAGGTGGATGTTACGGGTGTGCCGCCCATGGTGGGAACGGAAACCGAAACCCTGCGCCAGCGTGAAGACAAGGTGACCGACGGCAACTGCCGCGACGCCCTGATGGCCTGCGCGCCCGAAACCTCTGGCCCCTTCTATACCGTACCCAAGGTGGTGGAATAATGCTGACCGGTTTGACCCTAACCCAAGCCCGTGCCGGGCTCACCACCCGCAAATTTTCCGCGCGGGAGCTGGCACAGGCCCATCTGGACGCCATTGGCCGCCTGAACACCGCCCTTAACGCCTACATTACCGTACTGCCCGAAGCCGACGTGCTGGCCAGCGCGGATGCAGCGGATGCCCGCTACGCAGCAGGCACCCAAGGCATTATGGACGGCCTGCCCATTGGCGTAAAAGACCTGTTCTGCACCAAGGGCGTGCGCACCACGGCAGCGAGCAAAATGCTGGCCGACTTTGTGCCCCCGTATGAGAGCACGGTGACCGCCAACCTGCTGAACGCTGGTGCGGTGTTCCTTGGCAAGACCAATCTGGACGAATTCGCCATGGGTTCGGCCAACATCAACTCAGCCTTTGGGCCGACCACCAACCCATGGAAGCGCAAGGGGGATGAGGCAACGGCTCTGGTGCCCGGTGGCTCCTCGGGTGGGTCTTCCGCCGCTGTTGCCGCGGGCATGGCGCTGGCCGCAACCGGGACCGACACGGGCGGCTCCATCCGCCAGCCTGCCGCCTATTGCGGTATTGTCGGCCTTAAGCCCACCTATGGCCGGTGCAGCCGCTGGGGCACCATTGCCTTTGCAAGCTCCCTCGATCAGGCAGGCCCCATGACCCGCAGCGTGGCCGATGCCGGGCTGATGCTCGAAGCCATGGCGGGGTTTGATGCCAAGGACAGCACAAGCTCCAACCGTGCGGTGCCCGAGTTCCACAAGGCCGTGGGCAAAAGTGTTAAGGGCCTGCGCGTTGGCATTCCCGCCGAATACCGCGCCCCCGGCCTGCCAGCCGATGTGGTGGCCATGTGGGAACAGGGCATTGCGTGGCTGAAGGCCGCAGGGTGCGAGGTGGTGGATGTCTCCCTCCCCCACACACGCTACGGGCTGACCACCTACTACATTATTGCCCCGGCCGAATGTTCCTCCAACCTTGCCCGTTACGACGGCATCCGCTTTGGCATGCGCAAGGACGCACCAACGCTGGACGGCGTGTACGAAGCCACCCGTGCCGCAGGCTTTGGGCAGGAAGTGCGCAACCGTATTCTCATGGGCACGTATGTTCTGTCCGCCGGGTATTACGATGCATACTACCTGAAAGCCCAGAAGGTCCGCACCCTGATCAAGCGCGACTTTGAAACCGCGTTTGAAACCGTAGACGTGCTGCTGACCCCAACGGCCCCGTCCGCGGCCTTTGCACAGGGCGAGAACATGGACGACCCGGTGCAGATGTACCTCAACGACATCTTTACCGTACCCGCCAGCATGGCCGGTGTGCCTGCCCTTTCCGTCCCCGTGGGGCTGAATGATGCCGGGTTGCCACTGGGCTTGCAGGTTATTGGCAAGCATTTTGATGAAGAAACCGTGCTGTCCGTGGGCGGCGCGCTGGAAGCGGCGGCAGGGTTTACGCACGTACCGTCCGTCCATGCGGGAGCAGGCGCATGAGCTACACAATTGAAGGCCGTACCGGCACATGGGAAATTGTGGTCGGGCTGGAAGTCCATGCCCAGATCATCAGCCATTCCAAGCTGTTCTCCGGGGCTTCCACCACCTTTGGGGGCGCCCCCAACACACAGGTCAGTCTGGTGGATGCGGCATTCCCCGGCATGCTGCCCGTGATCAACCACGAATGCGTGGCTCAGGCCGTGCGCACCGGGGTGGGACTTAACGCACAGATCAACCTGTTCAGCCGCTTTGACCGCAAGAACTACTTTTACGCCGATCTGCCTCAGGGCTACCAGATCAGCCAGTTCGAGCACCCCATTGTCGGCAAGGGCGTGGTCAGCATTGAGCTACAGAATGGCGATGTGCGCGAGATCGGCATTACCCGCCTGCATATTGAGCAGGACGCAGGCAAGCTCCTGCACGATCAGGACCCCACCAAATCCTTTGTGGACCTCAACCGCTCCGGTGTGGCCCTGATGGAAATTGTGAGCGAACCTGATATTCGTGAACCAGAGGAGGCCGGGGCCTACCTGCGCAAGCTGCGCCAGATCCTGCGCTACCTTGGCACCTGCGATGGCAACATGGAAGAAGGCTCCATGCGGGCCGACGTAAACGTCTCTGTCCGCAAGGCGGGGGAACCCTTCCGCACCCGCTGCGAGATCAAGAACGTCAACTCCATCCGCTTTGTCATGCAGGCCATCGAGGTGGAAGCTGCCCGTCAGGTGGAAATCTGGGAAAATGGTGGCGAGGTTGATCAGGAAACCCGCCTGTTCGACCCCGGCCGGGGCGAAACCCGGACCATGCGCTCCAAGGAAGACGCGCATGACTACCGCTACTTCCCCGACCCCGACCTGCTGCCGCTGGTGCTGGAGCAGGCATGGGTGGACGAACTGGCCGCCAACCTGCCCGAACTGCCAGATGCAAAGCGCGCGCGCTTTCAGGCCGAATACGGCATTGCCTTCTACGATGCCGGGGTGCTGGTAGCCGAGCAGGCCGTCGCCGAGTATTACGAGGCCGTAGCCCGTGGGCGGGATGGCAAGCTGGCTGCCACATGGGTCATGGGCGACCTGTTTGCCGCCCTCAACCGCACCAGCAACAGCATAGAAACCAGCCCCGTCAGCGCGGCCGCACTGGGCAAAATGCTGGACCTGATTGCCGACAAGACCATTAACGGCAAAATTGCCAAGGAAGTCTTTGAAGACATGGTGGAAACGGGTGAAAGCCCCGATGCCATCGTGGAAAAAAAGGGCCTGCGGCAGGTCACCGACACGGGTGCGATTGATGCGGCCATTACCGCCGTATTGGAAAAACACCCAGACAAACTGGCCGAATACCGCTCCGGCAAGGACAAGCTGTTCGGCTTTTTTGTGGGGCAGGTCATGAAGGAAACCAAGGGCAAAGCAAACCCGGCCATGGTGAACGAAGCGCTGAAAGCCAAGTTGGACGCATAAAAGCGCCGGGATAAAAAATAACACCAAATTACGCATCTGGGGGTTTGACGGAACGCGCCAAACCCCCTAAAAGCAGCAGTGCAAACGTCGTGTCTGCACTCTTCGGCGGAGGGGTGGCCGAGAGGCTGAAGGCGGCGGTTTGCTAAACCGTTATACCGGGAAACTGGTATCGTGGGTTCGAATCCCATCCCCTCCGCCAACTCCTTGATTTTCTTGGCCTTTATGGGCTTCAAAAATCAAGAGTGCATCGAGACAGCATAAAAACGGTTTAAAAATTAGCTAAAAAAGTGCATCGAGAGTGCATCGGATGCATCGAAATTTTTGTGCATTGAATCGCTTTATATCCATGAAGCCATCCGATGACATTATGTTAATCGCTTGCAAGAGTCCTATAAATGGTATCCCTAGAGACTCGATAACGCTGTGCGATTGCTCTGATGCTTTGGCCTTCCTGATGTGATTTCAGCACGTCATCACGAGCAGAAGGAGATAGCTTTTTCCTTCTTCCCCAGTTTCCGCCGTTCTCGTTTCTGAATGACTTAATGCCTGCCTTTGTTCGTTCCTTGATGATCTCTCTTTCCCATGATGCAACACTGGCAAGAATCCCAATTATCAGGGAACCTGCTGATCCGCTTGTATCTGCTCCAAGCTGAAGGATACGGACGCCGATACCTTTATCTTTTAACTCACGTATCAAGCTGAGAACGTCAATTGCATCGCGTCCCAATCTATCTAGCTTTATGACTGTTAGCGTATCGCCTTTTTGGAGTTTTCCGAGCAATTTACCAAGGACTGGCCGAGAATGTGCGACAACTCCGCCAGAGATATGCTCCGAGAAAATATTATTTTCTGGCACGCCAGAGTTAACCAATTCTAGTTTTTGAGGTTCTGTTTTTGTTCTTCTGTTGAGACTCTTGTATATCCATAAATCATTGTTAAAATTCCTTTTTTATATAAAATTATTATATCATAAAACCGACATAGCTATTTGCGACACTACCAGCCTTTAAAATCCTGACATTGATAAAACAGTGTCAGGTATGTCGGAATACGGGCGTAATACGACATATCAAAACATATCTGGAAAAATATCTTTTAGTAATTTTTCGATAATTCTGATTTCGTTGATTTCGTCTGTTGTCTTGTTTTTCGAGTTATCTAAGAGTTTTAAACGATAAAGCAGATAATCTGATGTTTCATACCAAAATGAATAATATCCATCATCATTGGGATGAAGTTCGATAAATTCGTTTGTCTCTGTATTGAATTCAACACGTTTAACTAGACTTTTGAGAAAATCTTGATGTTTCTTTTCCTTGTTCTGTCTGTATCTTTTACTTTTTTCAGATGATGTCAGACGAGTGCCATCCTCTTTTATTGTTTTTCTCATTTTTTTAATCCTTTATTTTACAATGTTATTGATTATTTTCTGACGATGAAGTTCTTTAAATTTCTCTGTTAAATCTTTAGAAATATTTTTAATTTCTTTTTCTAATTCATCACATTTTTCTTTATTGTATATAAGTTTTTCATATTGTTTTTTTGTCTTATAATTCATAAATTTTATGTATTCTCGTCTGTGTTGATTAGATTGAGAAGATAATTTAATCTTTTCATTAATCAGATCATCAATTTCTTTAATGATGATATCTATTTTTTCTTTATTAGTCATTTTTATAATCCTATAATTAAATCTCTAAATTACCGTCATCATCAATCCAGATAACATCGCCGTCTATTGTTCTTTCACCTGTGTCATGCAGAGTATTCCCCCAACTATCTTTGAATGATTTATATTTTTTATATCCAGAAAGAATTGGATTTCCGTAAAAATCTTCATCTAGATTCATTGGCCCATTGCCATAATTATCTTTACTCATTTTTTTATTCCTTTTTTTTATGACACATAATAATGTGTTCTTATTTATTACTATATCATAAAGTCGCGCTACTTTTGAAAATTAATAATAATTGGAAAAAATGAATAAATACCGAGACTTTTTATATGTTTGTATATACTATTTTTAGAATATCATAACAGATATGCAAAATTATCATTGATATGTTTTACATAAAATTCATCAAAAACTCTAATAAATCAGTCGCACCAACTGCAAAAAGCGGTGGAAAAATAAACAACCAAAATATAAATTTTATCGGGCTAACATCTGTATATTCATCTTCATTTTTCATTTTTTTAATCTCTTTTTTCTTTATATTATAACATAATATATAAAAACTTATCGACCATATGAAAATGTTTTCTTTTTCTTTTGTCCTGAATTTTTTGGAAATTCGACAACATTAGATTTTTCTCTATCATTATCTTTATTTTGTTCCTGTTCGTTTTCTGGTTCTGGTCTGATGTCTAATAAATAGCGATTTTCTTCGCGTTTATGTGCTTCAATGACGGCTTTCCTTGCTTTTTCAATGTCCAGATTTTCCTGTGCTTCTTTAAATTCTTTCTGTCCTTTTTCGTCCAGTGTTAGAATATTGATATCTCTGACGATATTTAGCTTTTGCAATGATAGTTTTGCGTGAAAAACTTCATCTCTATTTTTCCATTGCATGAGTTCGCTATCTCTTTCGAACACTTTTAAAACAGCTATTGAATCAAGACACTTTGCACGTCCCTGATTTTCGAATAGAAGTCTTGCATATTTATTTGTTTCATATTCAAGTTTATAATTATTTTTTTGTTCATCAGTAAGATAGTCAAAAGCAACTGGCTTATTTGGATTCAGTCCAATCTTGTGCATCATGCAGTGAACGATATACATCGCTAATAATATAAGTTTTTTACGTTCTTCTTCTTCTTGTTTTTCTTTACTAGCGACTCGTTTGTTTTTGAAGAAATAAGCGTTTTCTTTTAAGTTTTTTATATCGCTTTGAATTGATCTGAGTGTTTTTCTCTTATCAAAAAATTCATCGAGTTCTTCTTTAAAGTTTTTGTATAAAAAATTATGGACTTGTTTATCTGTGATTGTTTTCAACTTAGGATGCGGTTGATCTATTATATCAACTAGTGATTTTTCTCTATCGTCTAATATGTCATTCCATGACGGTTTTAATTCAGGTTTATTATTTTTCTTCATATCTTCGAGCATTTGTTGAGCAAATTTTTTCTGGTTTGCTAATGACTCTTTTAAGAGTTTTTCTTTTTCAGATTGTTCTTTATTGAATTCGCTAACAGCTAATTTTTCTTCTCTGCTCATGCCTTCGCTGGCTTCTGCTTTCGCTTCGTTTGTTGTATCTGTTCCAGTGCCAATTTCTGGCTGTTCTGGCGCTGTCTGTGGCTGTTGTGTGGTTTGCTCCTGGACTTGTTCCTGGTGCTGTTCTGTAGGCTTCTGAGACGGTTCAACAGGCGGAGCCTTTGCCAGCTTATCCAATGCGATTGTATCGCGTTGGGTAGGGCTGGCTACCTCTATTTTGGCAACTTCATAATCTCCTTTAAATTTCTCGAATTCATCTTTTTTCATGCCAAGAATGCGGTCGACTGATCCGACTAATTTACCGTTTTCATCATTCAGAATTAACTTTTTCTGACCTTGTTCGATTGTCCAGCCATACTCTGAAATTGCACCAGCAAACGCCTGAAGATTATCGCAAGTTTTGACTAATTCTTTGCATGTGTTTCTGATTTCGAAACTGTTCATTCCGTTACGTTGTTGTTTTTGATATTGTCCATCGCGTAAAAAGCTATTTGGCAATTCGCCTTGCGTTAGATGAAATAATTTATCTTTATATTCGTCTGGAACATTGTGCCATACAGCTACGTTATGCCTACCTTTTACAAGTTCGAGACCATTATCGACCTCGAACATACGAGCGATTTTTTCCTGTCTTTGATACAGATTATCAAATCTCTTTACGTGTCCGTTCTCTGGATCGACTAATCGGATCGCCAAATGCAGGTGACGCGGGTCTCTGTCGCTTTGGTGGTCTGTGTAGGTATGAATAGAAGCGAGAAGAATATCATCATCTGAGATATTTAATTCTTTTTGAACATAATTTTTTATCAAGTCTTTGAATTGTTCGTTTGTGAGTGGCTCTTTGCTTGATAATTGAAAATGTCGGATAGCGTTTTTTCGGTCGTAATGAATTCCGTCTTCAAGTGCATCTTGAACGTCTTGTTCATTGCCTTTAAGCAGTTCAATTTCTTCATTTTTATCATTTGTAGCAAAATAATTATAGATATCAGAAGCCTTTGAATCTGATACCATCGGATTAGATTTAATAATCATGATTCATCATCTGACCCTTTTCAATTTTGCATTTACGTTATTTCGCAAGCTGTTAATAATTTCGGGTAATCTGCTGATATCTGCATTTTCGCCAGCGTTTAGCTTGTGAGCAATTTGATTGATGTTATTCCCGATTTGAGCCAGTTCCTTGCGTATTCCTGCAAGTTCATCAGCAATTTTTGCACCGCCTGAGATGTCATTCAGAAATGACGATCTACCGATAACCGAGACTTTCTTTTTTCTTTGCTTTGCATATGCGTGAATTCTTTGATGTTCTTCGTCTGAGACTCGTATGTGAATCATTTTATCTTTCATTAATTTATTCCTTTAATGAGATACATTATATCAGATATTTTTGCATTTGACGGGTAAACGGAAATAACCTTATTTTATAGTAGCCAGCCCTACCCAACGCGATACAATCGCATTGGATAAGCTGGCAAAGGCTCCGCCTGTTGAACCGTCTGGAATCAAGTCTAAACAATTGGTGAATTTTCATTTTGAGGTAAGAGAGTTGTCTAAAAAACAGAAATTACGCGAAAGAATGTTTGTGGAGCAAGCATCAAAACTTTTGGATGAAAATTGGCGTCTCCACTCCACAGAGCGTCCTGATTTTATTATATCAACTCAAGTTGAAGAATTCGGTCTTGAAGTGACGGAATGTCACGCGGGAAAATATTCAAAAAAAAAAGGTTCACAAGCTGTTAGGGAAGAAGTCACGCGTGATCGGGAACTGCAAAATATAAAGCAGAAATGTATTTCTATATATCCACATATAAAAAATTGGAGATTCCAGTATGTTTCAAATACTGGAACAATTCCAGAAGATGAAATAATACAATCTATAAAAACTATAAATCAAGATAACTCTGAAAATTCTGAGACGATAGATATTATTGGAATATTAAAAAAATCTGGTCTCCCGAATAAATTAGGAACCCTTTTTATTAGCAAGGGATATGGGGACGAATGGATTTATGTAAATGATATGTGTGGATGGGTTCATCCGAGCGCGGACAATTTCCAGAAGTGCATAGATACAAAAGCAAAAAAAATTTCTGATTACAAAGGAAAAATAGAAGATATACGCTTGCTAGTAGTAGCTGATGCATTGATGAATAGTGGAAAAGCATCTCTTCCTCATGATTTTTTTCCCAATATACATGGATTTCACAAGGTCTATTATCTGTATAACCCTATGTGGATAACAGAATTTCCATCAGGAATAACTAAATCTGTAGATAGTCGTTTTCCTACTCGTGTTTATTGAGATAAATCCCGCCAGATTTTCAGTTCTGGCAGGTCTCCCAAGATTTTCTGATTCACAATAATTTTGTAGCTTCAAATTAATATCAGATTTTTTTGAGATTCCGCACCTTGTTCTCTCAATATGTGATTTTTGTGCCAATCTGCTGAAATGTCTGATACTATTGCCTTGCGTTGGTCTGATTAAGCCTTTTCCTTCTCCAGAAGGAGGAGGCTGACCCCTAGATTTTTCACATTCCCAATAATAAAAATTATCCAGCATACATTCTTGGTTATTATATACCCAACATGGAACATAGTTATAAATATCACCGAATTCATTGATAATTTTATATGTTCTCAATTTCATAGATACAGAGAACTCATTATCAATCAGATTTTTGAATTCCCCAAAGTGTATACAATGTAAATACATTATCTGAATTTTCTGAATGTGAGTTTTCAGATAATGAAAATCTTTATGTCTAGCAGATAACAGATTTAATCTTTCATCTGAAAACCCACGAATTAAGAGAAGTATCATACCGTTCGGTTGTTTTTTCATCATTAGCTTATGGGATATTGATATCCTCTTATCTGATAAATCTTTGTATTTTTCATTATGATAAACAGCATTATATCTGGCTTTTATATCGCGTTGCAAACCGATGAAATTTATATAAGTGTCTGATTTATTTGAATCTTTTAATGCGTATGATATCAGATTAAAGGCTTGCCAGATGTCTTTAATTGCTTCGTTTCGTCTGTCTTGTTCATTCGGAAACTGCTGAAGGATAACAGATTCAACATATTCCCGATGTTCGGATGATACATATAGCTGGATATGATAATGTGGTGTTTCATCTTTTTGCAATTCAAGAACTGACATTCCTAATAAGAGAATATCTTTATTTTTTAGAATTCTTTTTATCTTTTTCCATCTTTTTGATATTTCGTTTTTAGCTGTTTCATATGAACAATTATGGAATTCACTTTCCAGAGTTAGCGATAAAAACAACCCTTCATACTGCAAAAAGTTTATAGCAAAATCATCAACATGTTCAGCTATCGAATGATTAACAGCGTATTTTTTTCTCTGATTAAATTGCTTAATGTCATGAGCAGATAAACCAGAATCTTCATTCTTCGAATCTGGAATAATGATATAAGATTTCTCGGAATCCTGTTTATCTGTATCAAATTGCTGTTGAAACAGATCATCTTCTGGTCTGACATTAATGTATCGTCTGAAATTCCTACGTAATAAGTTCGATTTTCTGGTTAATCTCTTACCTGTGATTCGTTGTTTTTCTCGTATTTCATCGTATGACAACGACATCAATCCAAAGCCGTTTACAATGTCATTTGGCATTGAATCGATGAATTCGACAATGTGTTCAGCTACTTCGTCCAGACTGTAAGAATGGCAGTTTTCCGCGATTTTTTGACTGATTAAATTTTTATAAGTGTGATGTAGAGATAATAAATTTTTCCATAAATTCGGATAATAATTTCTTAGATATATCTCAATTTGTTCATATCGCACATTTCCCTACAATTCCCCAGATGCTGATTTTATTCTTGAAAATTGTGTATAATGTCTTATATAAAAATAACATTGTTCAAATTCCCTTTTTGGTTAGTTCTGGGTGGTTCCAACCGTTAGAGAATATTGTAACACAAAAATAAGCGGGATAGAGAAATCTACCCCGTTTTTTTTGTTATTTACGAAATCTTTGTAAGTTTTTCCCTGATATCAGCTTCGGATGCATTGACGTATCTGAGAAGTGTTTGTGCTGTTCGATGTCCTGACATACTAGCCAATGCTCCGATACTTAAGCCGACATCTGCCAATCTTGAGAGTGCTTCATGTCTGATATCGTGCAGTCGAAGGTCGGGGCATCCTGCTAATTTTCTGGCTTTTGCCCAATCGTTTGATACATCTGATTCAGACATTGAGAATATTCTATCGGATGGTTTTTTATTTCTCATTAATTCTATAACGCAAGCTGTTGCATTTTCTGACAGATGGACAAGGCGAGGATGTCCATTTTTTGTATCTTGTTTTCGAATAGAGTAACCGAATTGACCATCTTGAATTTCTGATACTGTTGTTCTGAGTGTCTCGGATTTCCGCATACCAGTTGATAATGAGATAATAATAAAAGGTATCATTTCGCTGGCATGGGTTCCGCCAGCCAATGCGGAAAATAGTGCGTTTTCTTCGTTTCTGTTGAGTCGTCTTTGTCTGGGTGGTGGTGATGGTGGTAGCTGGATGTCTTTGACTGGATTTTTTAGTCCTTCGATATTCCACCCGCCTTTTGTAATCGGTTTGATTGCAATTTCAAAGACAGCAGATAACTGAAACAGGTCGTTCCTGATTGTCGAAGGAGATGCGGGAGAACCATCTTTTTTTCGTCTGTTTTTCATCCATTTGAATAATGCTTCTGGTGTGATGTCGATTATGGATTGCAATCCAAATTCGCTATTTTCCCACATTTTTAGACGATCATACATTGATTTAGACGATTTAAATCTGTGTAATTCTTCGTCAATGTATCTGTTAATTGCTAATCCTAGCGGGATTAATTTATCCATATCCTCTTTTGTTAGTAGTTCAGCGGTTCCTGTTTTGTTGCCGTCCTCATCAAAAAAGACAACAGGTTCAGGATTATCAATTTCGATATAGTTTGGTGTTTCAGGTTTGAGAAATTTCATCTGATCGAATGGCCGATGCGGATTTGCTCGACATGCATCTATCTCGGCCAGCACGTTACGTTCCCACATAGTTGCATCGCCTTTTTTAGCGAAGCTTTTACTAAGATTTGGGAAGCCTTTCCGTCTGATCTGGACAAACCACATTCCAGTATCTGACCGCTTATAAATGCTCATGATATCAACCTGCCATAAAAGTGCATCGGGATTGCATCTTGTGGATGATTATATGATTAAGAATATGAAAAACAATAATAATTATTGTTTTGCTAAACCGTTATACGATGTCAAGTCGTATCGAGGGTTCGAATCCCTTCCCCTCCGCCAAAGCCTCCTTACAATCCAGCTAAAATCACCAATAAAAATACCAGATTTGCGCGCGTATCGGCCAATCCAATGTGCTGTGCGATTTATCGCAGGCCAGTCGGTCCAATATGGTGTGAATGTGGGCGTAAGTCTTGCTGGTTATTCAACCGCCGAGTCCACTTACCAGAAAAATGGGGGCAGGCTAGCTCCGCCCCATTGACTGACCAGTGCGACCTTGTTCCCTCGCGCTCATTCTCAACTGCTCAGCGCTGGGGTATTGCTCTCACTCCCGAACATGGCAAGCAGGTCCGCCTTCAGGCAAAAAAGGTCAGAAGGCAATAACGCTGACCTTGTGTGACCGGAGAGACCTCATGCAGGGCAGAGGCGGAAAATATGATTCCATTCCCCGTATCCGGCGTAAAGTGATGGTCATTATATTCGGGAAAAAACAAGGACCCACCTTCAAATTCTTCATTCAGATTAACCGAAAGCGCAAATTTACGGAATGCTGTCTGGGGCGCATTATTATCCCTGTGCCGCCGGAAATATCCGCCGGTTTCATCGTACCGGGCAATAAGAATACGGTCGATGCAGGTTGCCTCAAACTGGAACGCTTTTTTTATTTCGGGCACACAGCGCACAGTCAGAACATCGGTAATAGCCTGTGCTAACGGGCTGTTTTGAGGGAGCAAAAAATCGCTCCTGTGCTTTTTTGTCCGGTCAATACGAAAGAGCGGTTTTCCATCCGTATCCGTACTGGCCATACCCCCTGTTGTGTGAACAGAATTTTCAAATTTTTCTATCAACATACGGAAAAAATCTTGACCGAACAGTAGCGGAGACAAAAGAACAGGTACGGGTACGTCCTTATTATGTCTTACATTTAGCTGTTTTGCTGCATCAACGGCCTGAGCAATCGCGTCTTCCTCTGCCGTTACGGCTGTTGCATACACAACATCCAGCGCACGGCTTACAACAGACACAATGCTATCCTGACGATCGTTGCCGGGTAATGTAACCGCCTGATCAGGACAGACCAGAATACGGATACCGGCATATAAATCACCTGCTTCACCTTGCACGGACTGTGCAAAGGACTCACCACCCCTGCCCGAAACAAGCAGAATAACATCCGTGTGGTGGCGCTGTAACTCTGCTTGCTTTTTGTGCAATGCTTCACACATAGGTGCCAGAACCTGTGGGGCCGCCTGAAGCATGTCAATAACCAGAGAAGCGCGACCGGCCTGATCATCAGAAGAGTAAAAATTCCCCTGAGCATCAAGTCCATAATAAAGTGCAGGCGTAATCATAAGGAAAACTTTGTCAGTATATAAAGTTATTTTTATACATGGGTTCCTGCTCAGGTTTTTACCAAACCAGACCATGCCCCACGGCGGATTGGCCATAATTTGCGTATCCGAGGGACATAACAAGGTTATCTGGTCTGCAATCGTGCTATTCAGTAAACGCAAACGTGCTTTTTTCGTGCCGAAAAACTGGCACGGGAGGCTCCGCATCCGTTTTTGGAATAACGAAAAATTTCATATTTTTTCATGAACTTTATATTTCGTCTGAAAACAGAGCCACGCAGGCCAACCCTTTTTAAAAAAGCCCGCAGACCGTCCAGACAAAAATCTAAAATATATATTAAAATCCTATAACGTCTGCAAAGCATACAGGCGATGGTAAAGCCCATCCTCCTGCTGAACCAGTTGCGCGTGTGGGCCATCCTCTACAATCTGGCCGTGGTCAAACACCAGTATGCGGTCGAGCCCCACCACAGTGGACAGGCGATGCGCCACAACCAGCACCGTGCGACCGTCCATCAGCCGTTCCATGGCCTCCTGCACCTGTGCCTCGGACTCGGAATCCAGACTGGCCGTGGCCTCGTCCAGCACCAGAATACGGGCATCGGCCAGAAAAGCGCGGGCAATAGCCACGCGCTGGCGTTCCCCACCCGAGAGCTTGATACCCCGTTCCCCCACCAGTGTTGCGTAGCCTTCGGGCAGGCGTTCTATAAACTCCGCGGCGTTGGCCAGACGGGCAGCCTGTGCAATCTGCTCAGGCGTGGCGTCTGGCCTGCCATAAGCAATGTTTTCGGCCAGCGAGCGATGGAACAGAATGGGCTCTTGCGGCACAAGGGCAATCTGACGCCGCAGGTCGGACTGGCGCACAGTGGCCGTGTCCACGCCATCAATCAGCACCTGCCCGCTGTTTTGCGCGTAAAGGCGCAAAAGCAGCTTGGTAAAGGTGGATTTGCCAGACCCCGAAGGCCCAACCAACCCAACCCGGCTCCCCGGTGCAATCCGCACCGACAGGTCGGTAAAAAGCGGGGTCTGCTGCCCCGGATACTGGAAGGTCACGTGGTCAAACGCGATGGCTCCGTGCGCTACGTGCAGGTCAACGGGCTGGGCGGGGTCTGGCACCCCGGCGGGTGTCCGCCACAGCAGAAGCAACTCCTCCATTTCGTTGACCGAACGCTGCACGACCGAGACCTGCTGCCCGATATCGCGCAGGTAGCCCTGCACCAGAAAGGTCATGGTCAGCACATAGGCCACATCCCCCGGCCCCGCACGGCCCTTGCACCACAACCATACGGCGGCTGCCGCCAGAGCCAGACGCATGACCACCACGGCGGCGGACTGGATGTTGGCGCTGTCGGTCCCGCGTATCCACATCCGCGCGGTTGCGGTGCGCCACTGGTCCAGTGTGTGGGCCAGTCGCTCTTCCTCGCGCGCTTCCGCCCCAAACGCCTTGACCACGGCATTGCAGGTCATGGCGTCGGCAAGGGCGGCCCCCACCCTGCTGTCCCCCGCATTGGCGGCCTGTGCGGAAGGGGCCACGTAACGCAGCGTCAGCATGCACGAAAGGGCCACAAATAGTGCCGACAGAACCCCAAGCATGGCCCCCATGGCGGGCCAGTGCCAGCCCAGCACCAGCGTGGTCAGTACCAGCAGGCAGAACTCGGGCAGCAGCATGAGCAGGAGTGTGTCATCCAGCATGTCCACCGCCCACATGCCGCGTGTCAGCCGCCGCACGGTGGAGCCTGCAAAGGTATTGGCGTGCCAGTCCGTGCTCAGGCGCTGCACATGCGCAAAAGACTCCGTGCCGATCTTTTGCATGACCCGCGTGGTCAGCCGCGTAATGCCAAGATAAGCGTAACGTTTAGCCACAACACTGCCAAACCCGCAGGCAGCAAGGGCTGCGACCATCCACACCGCATCATGCAGCCGGGCGAACTGGCTGGCCGGTTCCGCCACGTCGGAGACCAGACGGCCCGCCGCCAGTGGCATCAGCACATCCGCCAGTGTTGCCAGCAACACCGTGCCCACGGTAACCGCCAGAGGCAGGGGAAAAGCCAGCCACAGGCGGATGACAAAACCCAGCACATCAACAAACAGGGATGTTTTTCGCGCAGTAGAGGGTGTGCGCGAAGCAGAAGTGACCATGAACCAGAAATCCGAAAAAAGCACATTCATCCGCACCGGCGGGGCAAGTGATCAGTCTGTATCGTGAAGGCGCGATATTGCGCAAATCCGCCTCTGCTGGAAAAATGGCGTCCCCCGCCCCTTTGCGATACACAAGCCCCATGCCCCCCAAAAGCCCGCGCAAAAGCGCGACCAGCCCCTCCGCCACGCAACGCGCCCCCGCACAGGATGGCCCCATGGCCGAGCCCCGCACGCAAACACCTGCCGCATCAGAGAACCCCGGTTCCGCCACGCGCGCACGCAAAGCGGGCGGCAAGGCGGGACAAAAAACCGACAAACCCGGCAGCTCCCGCGCTGTGGCCAGAACCGGAGCCACATCGGCCAGAAAGACCGCAACAAAACCCCGTGCAAAAGCTGCGGCAGCGGCCCCCACCAGCACTCCCCCCCAGACCGCCCCGCGTGATATGAGCAAGGCAGAGGTCCACCAGTTCCTGACCGATTTGTCCCGCGCATGGCCGGATGCGCAGACGGAGTTGCACTACACCACGCCCTTTACGCTGCTGGTGGCTGTTGTGCTGTCCGCTCAGGCAACGGATGCCTCGGTCAACCGCGTAACCCCGGCCCTGTTTGCCGCCGCCCCCACCCCGCAGGCCATGGCCGCACTGGGGGACGAGCAGGTGGGGCAGTTGATCCGCACCATCGGGCTATGGCGCAACAAGGCCAAAAACGTGGTCGCACTCTCCCACCAGTTGCTGGCCGAGCATGGCGGGCAGATCCCCCACACGCGCGAAGAGCTGGAAAAACTGGCAGGCGTTGGGCGCAAGACTGCCAACGTGGTGCTGAATGTGGCGTTCAACCAGCCCACGGTGCCGGTGGATACGCATGTGTTCCGGCTGGCCAACCGCTCCGGCCTTGGCCGAGGCCGCACCGTGGAGGCCGTGGAAAAAAAGCTGGAAGCACGCATTCCGCTCCCCATGGTGCGCGATTCCCACCATTGGCTCATTCTACAGGGGCGTTACGTGTGCAAGGCGCGCAAGCCCGAGTGCTGGCGGTGCGCGGCACAGCAGAGCTGCCTATTCCCCGATAAAACACCCCTCCCCCGGCCCAAAGCCCCACGTGTAGCACTGTAACCGGGGCTGGGCGGAGCAAAGGGCGTTACAGCCAGCCGAGCAGTTCGCGCCGGACGAGCTTTTCCAGCAGGCTGATGCTGGCGGGGCTGTCGTTCAGGCAGGGCACCAGAGTAAAGGACTCGCCGCCCGCCTTCAGGAACTCCTCGCGCACTTCGTGGCCAATTTCATCCAGTGTTTCCAGGCAGTCGGCCATAAAGCAGGGTGTGACCACCGCAATACGTTTGATCCCCTTGGCCGGGAGTGCCGCAATAAAGGGCGCGGTGTAGGGTTCCAGCCATTTGGTAGGCCCAAAACGGGACTGAAAGGTCATGGGCAGGGTGGTCTCGTCCATTCCCAGTTCGGTGCGCAGGGCGGCAACAGTGCGGGTGCATTCCGCCAGATACGAATCGCCCTTGTCCACATATTGCTGTGGCAGACCGTGGAAGGAGGCAACAACCATCTGGAACGGCTGGTCCGCGTGCATCTGCTCCTCGCGGATGGAGGAGGCCACGGCGGTAATAAAATCCGGATCATCGGGGAAGGACGGCACGGTACGGATGGCGGGCTGGTTGCGCAGCTTCATCAACACCCGAAAAAGCTGGTCATTGGCCGTGGCCGTGGTGGTTGCACTATATTGCGGGTACAGCGGCAGGCACACAATGCGGTCACACCCCTGCTCCATAAGCGAGCGGAGCGCCTGTGCCACGGATGGGCGGCCATAGCGCATGCCCCACGCCACCGGCACGCCATCGGCTACAAACTGTTCGGCCAGTTTTTCGCCCTGATGGCGGGTGTAGGTGCGCAGGGGGCTTTCGTTCCGTTCGGCGTCCCACACACGGGCATAGGCCCGGCCACTACGGCTGGGCCGTGTGGTCAGGATGACACCTTGCAACAGAGGTTGCCAGAACAGGGGAGAGCCCTCGATAACCCGACGGTCAGACAGGAACTCGGACAGATAGGCGCGCACGGCGCGGTACCCCGTGCCCTCGGGCGTGCCAAGGTTAAGCAGCAGCACACCCGGCCTGCCACGGGACGGCTGCCCCTGAGCGGACTGTTGGGCCTGTGGCGGAATATGGTGGAAAACCATGCAACCTCTTTATTTCTTTTTACGGCCCGACCCGAAGGGCCGTTTACCGGGTGTGCTGACACCGCCTTAATTCATGCACGATGCAGGAAGTCATATCCTGTTGACATACATTTTTGCATAATTGATGGCAGGGATGCGGTTTTGGCCTGCGCCACAGGCAACAAAAATCCCTCCCCGACATCCTGATTGGAAAAACGCTCCACACGGGCCGCATAAACCACCACATTAAGCGTAAAATGCGTGAACACATGCTTAACAGCACCCGCGTTGCACCACTGGGCGGCAACGGGTGCATGGGTCAGAGCTTCGGCCTCGGTCCATGGTGCTGCGCGCCAGTCTGTGCCGGGCAGTTCGGTCATGGCCGCCAGCAACCCGGTCTCTGGCCGTTTGCGCAGCAGCACCTGGCCTGCCGCGTCCATAACCATAAAATGCACGCCATAACGCACGGGGCGTTCAGCCTTGGGGGCCTTGCGCGGCAATGTGGCCGCCGTGCCCTGTGCATGCCCCGCACACACACCCTGCCATGGGCACAGCCCACAGGCGGGCTGGCGCGGCGAACACAGCGAAGACCCCAGATCAAACAGAGCCTGTGCAAAATCGGACGGGCGGGCGCGGGCCGGGGCATCCGTATTCAGCCCGCTGGCCAGTTGCGCCAGTGTTTTGCGCGCGGCGGGCAGTGGGTCCTGCACGTTATACAGGCGCGCCGTTACGCGCTCCACATTGCCGTCCACCGGCACAACCGGCACGCCAAAGGCAATGGCGGCCACGGCGGCGGCTGTGTACGCGCCAATACCGGGCAGGGCGCGCAGCCCCTCCACAGTGCGGGGGAAGTCCCCCACAGCCGCCACAGCCTGTGCGCAGGCATGCAGGTTGCGCGCGCGTGAATAGTAGCCAAGCCCAGCCCACGCAGCCAGCACATCATCCCGCGGGGCGGCGGCCAGCGCCTGAACAGTTGGAAATTTTTCCACAAATCTGAGATAATACGGCCCGACAGCCTTGACCGTTGTCTGCTGAAGCATGATCTCGCTCAACCAGACCCGATACGGGTCGGGTGTTTCCCCCTCCCTGCACCGCCATGGCAGGGTACGGCGGTGTCTGTCATACCAGTGCAGCAGGGCGTGGGCGGGTGGCGTAATCACGGAGGCTGTTATGGCGAAGGAAGTTCATTCGGGCAAGGCGGGCAAGGCGGGCACACCCGCACGGCAGGCCAGCACCACCCGCAAAGCCGCACCCCGTGCGCGTGCGAAGGAAGAGGCACCGCCCCCACCACCCCGCAGGGTGATGAAGGCCCGCACACTGGCGGCCCTGCTGCCCAACGTGACTGCCCCCGCCTTCCGCCGCCGCTCCCCCACGGGGGCCATGCTGTTTGCCCGCTGGGCCGATATTGTAGGCCCCGCCCATGCCGCCGTTACCACCCCCCACAGGCTGAGTGCCGCCACGCTGACCGTCGCCTGCGCCGGACCTGTTGCCATGGAACTGCAACATCAGGCGGACATGCTTATGGCGCGGATCAACACATGGTGCGGGGAGCCACTGGTGGCGCGGCTGCGCTTTGTGCAGGACCCAACGGCAGGCACACGCCGCAGGCAGCCTGCGCGCAAAAACCACGCCCCCACCTGCGCCCTGCCCGACATGCCAGATGATTCGCTCCGCACCGCGCTGGAGCGGCTGGGCACGGAAATTTTACAGGCCATGATAAAAAAAACCTAACAAATTTAAAGAGTTATTTCTTTTATTGTCATGGTTTTATGACAAAGCCGCTTAGCGCTTGAAATTGACACATTGTCGGTGTTTTAAGACCCCGCGCCAGATGCGCAGTGGCACTCTTGTGCAACAGTCAATAGCAGAGCAGCTTAACTAACAGGACTTATGATTATGTTGCGTAAACCCGGCACCACGCCAGGGATTACTACCCCCGCCGCCCTGAAAACGTTGAGGCAGCATGGGCCAGAAACCCTGTCCGATCTCCAGTTTCTGGAAAACTGGACAACCCGGCCGCGCTACACCGCAGCCAGTGTGCTGCGTGCAGGCCAGATCCGCCGCACAAACCCGGACCTGATGAACGACATATCCGCAGGCATGCGCCAGCGCGGCAAATAACCCCGGCAGGGTAACCCCCTGCACGGCATGACTATTTGCATCCGCCCGCCCGAAAGGGCACCATGGGTTTTATGCTGCCACGTGTTTTTACCTGTGCGGACCAGCGTGTCTGGCGCAGGGCCTTTTCCCTTATCGCTCTAGGCGGGCTGGCTGTGCTGTCCGCCTGCGCGGGGCCGGGCAAAACATCGTACAATGCTCCGGGTTCGGCCCTTAACCCGTGGGGACCATATATCCACGAAGCCTCGGACCGGTTTTCCGTCCCTCAGTCATGGATCCGTGCTGTCATGCAGCAGGAATCGGGCGGCCACCAGTATATGAACGGGCATCTGACCCGCTCGGCACATGGTGCGGTCGGGCTTATGCAGATCAAGCCGGACACTTACTCCGAGCTTGCCCAGCGTTACCACCTTGGCTCCGACCCCTATAACCCGCACGACAATATTATGGCCGCCACCGGTTACATACGCGAACTCTATGACCGTTTTGGCTCGCCCGACTTCCTTGGCGCCTATAACTGTGGACCGCAATGCATGGAAAATTACCGCTCACGCGGGACACCCCTGCCCGGCTATGCCCGCACTTACATGGCCGCCATTACCCCCCACCTGAACGACCCCGTGCCCCCCAGTTCCCTGCCCGTGCAGTCCGAGCCCACCTTGGCGCCAGAACAGGTGGCCCCGGTGCAGGTGGTCCAGAACACGCCCCAGCCCTATGGCCCGGCCAGCGCCCCCCCTATGGAGGATGACACACTCCCCCCGCCCTCCGCCGGAGCAGACAGCTCCCCCCCACAGGTGGCAGACGACTCCGACCTCCAACCCGCCAGCTACCAGCCCGCCACGTACCGGGCCGTCAGTACGGCCCCCCTTGCCGGGTCGGGCATTGTCTGGCGACCTGCGGGGGCTACGGGCAACGCCGTTATCCAGATCGGGGCTTTTTCCACCCCTGTGCGGGCCATGCATGCCATTGCCATCGCCCGGCAGTCCTCCCCCGCACTCAGCCACGCCCAGAACCGGGTGGAAAAGGTTACACCCGCCGGGCGCGCGCCGGTCTGGCGTACACGGCTTGCGGGGCTTCCCTCCGGGCAGAGCGACACCATATGCTCGACCCTGCGGCAGCAGGGACTTTCCTGCGTTGCCATAACACCCTAAAATATTACATGACTGTTAAGTTTACTTTTTGCTAAAACCTTCTTTTTACAGGGGAATACTAAAACAATTTTTTTCTGACCGGCGTGAATAATTTTAATGTTCGTGACCGGTACCTAATACTGGTAACCAACGGACCCTTCTGCCCATGCACGCCCCCCCCGATGATAAAGGCGCACAACCAGACCGCCCCCTGCTCAGCATTTCCCTGCTGGGGCACATGCGCGTCCTGTCCAGCACGGGGCTTTCGCTTTTACCCACGGGCACCAAAACCAAAGCACTTCTGGCCATTCTGGCCCTGTCCAACCGTCGGCCTGTAGCCCGCACACGGCTTGCCGAACTGCTCTGGAGCAAACGGGCACCCGAACAGGCGCGCGCGTCCTTAAGGCAGGAAATCCACCGGCTGATGGAGATCCTCCATCCCCTTGGCCCGGAGGTGCTGGACGTACAGCGCCATACACTGGCCATACGCCCCGACCTGACCGACATTGACACCGAGCATGTGCTCCGCACCACACCCCAGACGGTCATGGACCTGCCCGACCCCCTGCCCCCGCTGCTGGAGGATCTGAGCGCGGTAGACCCCGGCTTTGCCGCATGGCTGGAGGAAGAGCGCAACCGCCTGCTTGACCACAAGATTGCCCAGCTTGAGGCCCTGCTGGCCAGCACGCCAGCCCCTGCCACAGTTATGGCCGCAACACGCAGGCTGCTCCGCCTGAACCCGCTGAACGAGGGTGCATGGCGCGCGCGCATTCTGGCAGCCATGCACAGCAAGGAGGAAGGTACCGCCTTACTGAGTGCGGAAACCTGCCTCCGCACTTTTCAGGACGCCATTGCCACCACACCGGGGCAGGAGACCATGCGCCTGATTGCAAAGCTGCGGGCTACACACCTCCAGAACACGCAGGCAGCCCAGCACTCACTGCCCCCATTGCCCCAAACGCCCACCCCCGCGCAGGTGGTGGCGGACGAGTCCCTGCGTATGCTCAGCGCCACGGTGTTTCTGGCCTGCGCCCAACAACAGGGCGACACGGAGAGCATGGCTCTGGCTGAGCAGTTCCGCAGCGAACTTGGGCTGGACCTGGCCATGCACGGCGTACTGGACGTGAGCGTACAGACCGAGCGTTTTGCCGCGTCGCCTTTTCAGTCGCTCCCCGCGCGGGGGCGGTGGGACTTTCTGATCGGTATTACCATAACCGGGGGGAGCGGGTCTGCGCTCACGTGTCTTTTGCAGGCGTTTGACACCCGCCTGAACGATACGATCGTATGGGGCCACAGGCTGACCCTGACCCCCACCACCTTGCCCGCCCTGTCCAACCGTTTTGCCGCCATGCTGATTCTCAGCCTGTTCAAAACCGAAGCGCGCAGAATGGCCAGCACCCCCGTGGCCGAGCTTTCCCCCTTCGGGCTGGGCCTGCGGGCCTTTACCCTGAGCATGCGCGCCGATCCGGGCCTGTACCACACGATTGAACACCTGCTTGATGAGGCGGAAAAACGCGCGCCGGAAAACCAGTTCCTGTTTTTTGTCCATGCGCATTACCTGCTCATCCGCATGTATGATGAATGGCATACCCCCGTGGCCGACTACATCCGGCCCATGATCACCATGCTCAAGCAGAATTTTGCCCTGTTCCCCGGCAATATCGCAACCCGCTACCTGCTGACCGCCGGGCTGTTTTACGCCAACCAGCCTGATGAGGCGCGCTTCCTGCTCGCCCAGATGCACCTGAGCCTGCCCACCGATTCCCCCGTAAGCATGCTGGCCCTGCCCGATGGGCTGGACGCCCTGTGCCGGGGGGACGCCGTGACCGCGGCCCGCATCTACACCGATTTTTTTAGCATGACCTCCACCGTGCCGCTGTTTAGTGCTCCCGATCAGGAATTTATTCTGTCGTGTTTTCTGGCTGACCAGTATGAGGAAACCCTGCTCCACGCACGCGGCATTCTGGCGACTTCTCCCGACCGTTCGGCCATTCTTGTCCCCGCACTTGCCGCGGCCAACATGCTGGGCCACCAGTCTTTAGCGCAGGATTACCGCCAGCGGCTGCACCGTTTGCAAACCCCGCTCACCCTCTCCGCCATGGAGGGGCACTATGCCTATCTGCCCCTGTTTATGCGGCAAAAACTCTACCGCGGGCTGCAACTGCCCCTGCCCTGAAGACGCCACGCACGCCCACACCAGAGCAGACAGGCCACGCAGACGCTTGGCGGAAAAGAGTTGAAAGGATATGAAGACGGACAGGAACACCTGTGCCGCCAGCCAGACCTGACTTCTTTTTTATCCGGCGGACCGGGAAAGACGGATACCCAAGTGCCAAGGAGCCACATCAACGCCATGCTTCGCCGTCTCATGCCCAGCCATGCCGCTGCAAGTCGCCCCCACCCCATGCCTCTTGGCAAATGGATGACCACCGCCACCGCTCTGGCCGGAGTCAGCCTGCTGAGCGCATGCTCACTCTTTGACCACTCCCAGAATGGTATTACCGCCCCGCACAACCACCTGCTGGTTGAAGACCGCGGCGCATCTGGTGGAGAAGCCAGCCTGAAAGGGGGCGTCAACGCCTACCTCTGGCGCGCAGCACTTGATACGCTCTCCTTCATGCCCATAGCCACGGCCGATGCGGAAGGCGGGCTGATCCTGACGGACTGGTACACCCCCCCCGCCACACATGATGAGCGGTTCAAAATTACCGCCTTTGTGCTGGACCGCCGCCTGCGCTCGGACGCGCTACGCCTGAGCGTGTTCCGCCAACTCAAACAGGATGGCACATGGGTGGATACCCCCCCCGCCCCCAACACGGCGTCCGATATTGCCACGCGCATTCTCTCCCGCGCACGCAAACTCCGCGCCGATAACGGCAACCAGGACTAACACCCCCGGCTCCGGCCGTGTTCGTCCTTGATTTTCCTTACAGCCTGCAAGCGTAGATCCAAATTCCATGTCCCAGCCTTCCAGCCCATCCCCTTCCTATGACTTTAACGCAGTTGAGCCAAAGTGGCAGAAGGCGTGGGAAAAAGCCGATATCTTTACCGTCCCCGATGTTCCTCCGGCGGATAAGCCCAAATATTATGTGCTGGAAATGTTTCCCTACCCCTCGGGGCAGCTCCACATGGGGCATGTGCGCAACTATGCGCTGGGCGATGTCATTGCCCGCTACAAGCGCGCACGCGGCTTTGCGGTGCTTCACCCCATGGGCTGGGACGCCTTTGGCCTGCCGGCGGAAAATGCCGCGCGCGAGCGCGGCGTGCACCCGCAGGAATGGACGCTCAACAACATTGCCGCCATGCGCGCCACCTTGCAGCGGCTCGGCTTCTCCCTCAACTGGGACCGCGAGATCGCAACCTGCCTGCCCGACTATTACGGCAAGCAGCAGAAGCTGTTCCTCGACTTCATGCACGCCGGGCTGGTGGAACGGCGCGAAAGCTGGGTGAACTGGGACCCGGTGGACCAGACCGTGCTGGCCAACGAACAGGTCGTGGATGGCAAGGGCTGGCGCTCTGGCGCACCAATTGAGAAGAAAAAACTTTCCCAGTGGTTCCTGCGCATTACCGACTTTGCTCAGGACCTGCTCGATGGGCTGAAAACGCTCGACCGCTGGCCCGAGCGGGTGCGGACCATGCAGGAACGCTGGATTGGCCGCTCCGAAGGGGCCAAGCTCACCTTCTCGCTGCACGAACCCCCTGCGGGGCTGGACACCAACCTGAACGCGGTGGAAGTGTTCACCACCCGCCCGGACACGCTGTTTGGCATGTCCTTCCTTGCCATTGCCCCCGACCACCCGCTGGCCCAGTGGGTTGCGCAGGGCAACCCGCAGGCTGCCGAGTTTGTGGCCGAATGCCGCCGCCTTGGCACATCGGTCGAAGCTGTGGAAACCGCCGAAAAGCGTGGGTTTGATACCGGCCTGCGCGTGAACCACCCGTTCATGGACAAGAGCTTTCCCATCTGGATCGCCAATTTTGTGCTCATGGACTATGGCACGGGCGCGCTGTTTGGCTGCCCATCGGGCGATCAGCGCGATCTGGACTTTGCGCACAAATACAACCTGCCGGTTATTCCCGTGGTCCTCCCCGAAGGGCAGGATCAGGCAGACTTTGCCATTACCACCAACGCCTATGCGGGCGATGGCACCATGATCAACTCCGGTTTTCTGGATGGGCAGACCACCGCACAGGCCAGCAAAAGCGCCATTGAACGGTTGCAGGACCTTGGCGTGGGGCAAGGTGTTGTCAACTGGCGGCTGCGGGACTGGGGCATTTCGCGCCAGCGGTACTGGGGCTGCCCCATACCGGTCATTCATTGCTCCACCTGTGGCGCGGTGCCGGTACCCGACGAGCAACTGCCCGTCAAACTGCCCGAGGATGTCACCTTCGACAAGCCGGGCAACCCGCTAGACCACCACGCGACATGGAAGCACACCACCTGCCCATGCTGTGGCAAGCCCGCCACGCGGGAGACCGACACGTTTGACACGTTCGTGGACAGTTCGTGGTATTTTGCCCGCTTTACCGCCCCCCATGCCGCCACCCCCACAGTGCGCGAGGCAGCCGATGGCTGGCTGGCCGTGGACCAGTATATTGGCGGGATCGAGCACGCCATTCTGCACCTGCTCTACGCACGCTTTTTTACCCGCGCCATGCACCGCACCGGCAACCTGAATGTGGATGAGCCGTTTGCGGGCCTGTTTACGCAGGGCATGGTCAGCCACGAAAGCTACAAGGACAGCGCAGGCCACTGGCTGTACCCCGAGGAAGTGGAGCGCACGCCCGAAGGCGTGGTCAAACGCGGCACCACCGACCCCGTGACCGTGGGCCGGGTGGAAAAAATGTCCAAGTCCAAGCGCAACACAGTGGCCCCCGTGGCCATTATCGAACGCTTTGGCGCCGATACAGCCCGCTGGTTTGTCCTGTCCGACAGCCCACCCGAGCGGGACATGGAATGGACCGAGGCCGGTGTGGCCGGGGCCGCGCGCTTTGCCCAGCGCCTGTTCCGCACCGTATGTGGCGTTGCCGCCAGCGTGCCTGCCAACACCCCATGCCCGGCGGATATCGACCGCAAGGCCGACACGCTGCGCCGCACCACCCACCGCACTCTTGCCGCCGTGACCGAAGCGCTGGAAAACTTTGCCATTAACGTGGCCGTTGCGCGTATTCACGAACTGACCTCCGCTCTGGCGGATGCGGAAAAAACCGCCAGTGTTGCAGGCATGAACTTTGCCCGGCGCGAGGCCGCGCGCATTCTGTGCCTGCTCTGCGCCCCCATGATGCCCCATCTGGCCGAGGAAATGTTTGCAAGTCTGGAACCCGGCGCGGGCCTTGCGGCAACACAGGCATGGCCTATGCCCCAGCCCGACCTGCTGGCGGCAACGCAGGTCACCATAGCCGTGCAGATTCTGGGCAAACTACGCGGCACCATAGAGGCCCTACCTGATGAAGACCCCGCAGCCGTGCTGGCTCGGGCGGAGGCCGAACCCAACGTGGCGCGGCTTCTGGAGGGCAAGCGCATTGTCAAACGCGTGCATGTGCCCAACCGCATTGTAAATTTTGTAACGGCAGGCTGATGACCCGGACCCGCTCCCTTTTTTCCCTTTGCAAGGCCACACTGGCCGCAACCGCTCTTATGGCAGCCCCCCTGCTGCTGAGCGGGTGCGGGTTCAAGCCATTATACGGGGAGGAAAAGGGCGGGGTTGATGTGTCCGCCGAGTTGCAGGACATTTACGTTGCCAATATTCCGCAGCGTTTTGGCCAGCAGCTCCGGCTCGCACTCCAGAGCCAGATGGCGGCTGACGGGCCAGAAGATCCCCACAAATACAAGCTTGTCGTCCAGCCCACCATCAGCGCCGAAGCCATTGATATTCATGGTGACAACACCACCGGGCGGACCCGTATGCTGGCCACTGCGCGCTGGCAGCTCCTGACAATTGAGCAGACCCCCCAACTGGTCACGCAAGGGTACACCCAAACACTGGACGGGTACACAAATACCTACGAACAGTATTTTGCCCAAGCCCTGAACATGGAAAGTGTTCGCGGCCGCGTGGCGCAGGCCTTGGGGGAACAGGTTACGCAACAGGTGGCCACGTGGTTTAAAACCCACTCCACCCCCGCCGCCATACCTGACGACCAGCCCAAAACATTCTATCCCTCGCCCAACGTCATTTCCGATACCGACAAGGGTGCCCCCATGGAGCAGGAAGGCGCAGACGCCATTCCGGACATGGCGACCGGGCGCGCGCCCATCGACACCGGTGACTGACCACCAGATGGGCTGGTCATGAAAATAGATGCCCGAGGCACCCCCCGTGTTCTGAACGACCCCGGAGCATGGCGCGTCATCCTGCTGCATGGGGAAGATACAGGCCTGATCCGCGAACGCGCGTTACAGGCCACGCACCGGCTGGCAGGCACGCTGGACGACCCGTTCCGCATTGCCCTGCTGGACCGGGAAACCCACAACAGGCTGGAAGAGGAAGCAACCGCCCTCTCCCTTATGGGTGGTCGCCGCGTTGTGCGTGTGCGCGATGCCTCGGACGCGCTACTCAAGCCTGTTGAGCATGTTCTGGCCCAGAACACGGACACGCTGGTCATACTGGAGGCACCCGGCCTTGCCTCCCGCTCCAAGCTGCGCCAGCTTATGGAAAAACAGCCCCAGTGTGCCAGTATTGGCTGCTACCCCGAGGAAGGGCGCAATCTGGAATCCTCCATTACCCAGATGCTGGCCGCCCATCAGGTCAGAATTGATGCAGATGCCCTGCACTGGCTGGCGGGCAGGCTGGGTGCTGACCGTGCGGCTGCCCGCAGCGAGGTGGAAAAACTGGCCCTTTACGCAGGGGACACAGGCACTTTGGCGCTAGAAGACGTGCGTGCGTGTATTGGCGATGCAGGTAGCGTATCGGTCGAAGATGCAGCCTTTGCCGCAACCGAGGGCAACCGGACAGAGACCGACACGGCACTCGAACGCGCTCTGGCGGAAGGGACCGTCCCCATTGCCATTATCCGCGCCTTTATGGGCCATATGCACCGCCTGCGCCGGGTCCGTGCCGCCATGGCTGCGGGGCAGAGCCGGAGTGACGCGCTTAAAACTCTGCGGCCGCCTGTGTTTTTCAAACGCACGGCAAGCTTTGGCCGCGCGCTGGAGTTCTGGTCCCTGTCCGCACTGAGCAAGGAGCTTGCTGCACTTCAGGCGCTGGAGTTGGCCTGCAAGCAGACGGGAGCCCCCGATGTGCTGCTCTGCCGCCGCCACATTGCCACCCTGGCGGCCCGCGCGGCCCTGTACAGCCGCCGCTAACTCCTGCTTTTCCCCTTGTCCGGCGGGGGGGCATTCAGTATACAAAAAGGGTGTGTCCGCGTAGCTCAGTAGGATAGAGCACAGGATTCCTATTTAATTGGGCACCATAACTGGAAACACTATGGTGAATCCGCTCAAAGTCGGGGAACGCTACGGCCTGCAAGGGCCTTGCCAATCCCGAGCCAAGCCGTTCCTTATGAACGGAAGGTGTAGAGACTGGACGGGCGGTGCCTAAAGACCTGCAAACACAGGTCTATGGTAAAGGGACAGTCCAGCCCACAAACGCTCCGGCAACGCAGCGGCAGTGAAAGCTGTAGTGGGATGAATCCTGGGGCCGTGGGTTCGAATCCCGCCGCGGACACCAACACACACATTCCCCCTTTTTCTGCCATGACAAATGCCACCGCAACAGGTGCCTGCGTGTGAAAAAACCTGTTTGTATCTTTATGAACTCAAAATCCCGCCGCCTCATCTGCGCGTGCTATGCGCCAGAACACAAAGAGCCGCCATGCCGGGAAAATTCATGTTAAGTATTACCTGACAAGTTATGAAATACTAAACAATTTGCACCTGAAAAAGCGTGTCAAAAAAAAGTTATTACCCCATTCCACCTTGCCCACACACAGAAATGATGCTCTAAAACAGTCTATTATATCTTTGCTATAGAATGTTTGAGCCCATCCAGCATTCTGAAAGGTGACACATGAAACGTGTAGCTGAAAGAATATTGTGTAGCTCTCTCATTTTACTCACAAGTGGCTGCTATAGTATTGGAAGTTACAAACTAGGAAAAGACCAGGACCAATACGCAAGTTCCATGATCGAAGCCAGTAAACGGCAGACACTTTCCAACTTGGTACGCCTGCGTTATGCCGATACACCCGGCTTTTTGGATACAACACAGCTCATATCGGGTTACCAGTTACAGCGAAGTGGTTTTCTTGGTGTTGCATCAGACACTTTTCCCATCCGCCCCAATGGGGGTATCGCCGCACAGTTGCAGGAAAGCCCGACTTTTACTTTCCAGCCCGTAACGGGTGATGCCTACGCTCATAATTTTTTACGCCCCCTGCCCCCCGCCAGCCTGCTGCCGCTGGCCATGGGTGGCCTGCCCATAGATGTGCTGTTGCGCCTGTCTGTGCAGTCTATTGATCTTATGAGTAATAACCGACCATTTTCGCGCAATTCGGGCGATCTTGATGCCGAGATCGATGCTCATAGCGCTGATTTTTTCAGCCTGCTGCATGATCTGCGCCTTTTGCAGGCTGCGGGCTTACTGAATATCCAGTTGCAGCAGACACCCGGAGCGGGTGGAAAAGAAAGCGAAAACAATCGTGTTTTCATGAGCATTTCCTCAACAACAGACCCGCACCTGTCCGCTCTTGTTGAAAAAACCAGAAAACAGCTCAACTTCTCGCCCAAATACGACCGGATGGAAGTTGTTTACGGCGTTGGTGCCCCCAGTCCGGGGCAGATCAAAATGCTGACCAGAAGCATGTTGAGCATTCTTGGCCAGATTGCCTACCAGATTCAGATCCCTGAGGACGAAGTCTCATCCGGGAATACCCGTAAGTCTGTTGATAATGCCGGTAGTACTGGGGGCAAATCCCTTATAGATGTCCATTCGGGCCACAAACAGCCAGACAATGCGTTTGTGGCCATTCTGTACGACCATTATTATTACTGGATTGATCGCGGAGATTTTGAGAGCAAACTGGCTTTTACCATTACCCAGATGCTTCTTGAGTTGTCCAAAACAACCCTGAACCCCGGAGCCGTAGTGACCATTCCCGTCAACAAATGACGGAACACTACGGCCGCACACCACCCCACCAAAACAAACTTATTTTTCTTCAGTTTTTCACAAAACAGGAAAAATCTTCATGACGTCCAGCACTCCTTGCGATCAGCCTGCGCGTTCGCTTATCAGCACTTCTCTGGCAACGCCCGCCCTGCGCGCGGACCGGTGGCTTCTGGTCCTTGACCTTGCACGCAAATGGTCTGCGGCCAATGGGGCAGACATTAAAAAAAGCCTTTCCAGTTCCTTAGAAAAACTTGACGAGGTTGAACGGTTTTTTGCCTATCCGGGCGCGCAATTGCTCGACCGGCTTAAAAGCTGCCTGAGCGATGATGACAACAAGGCCTTCCTGCGCCTTGCCCAGCGCATTTCCACCACCATTGTGTCGCGCAAATACCACCGCGATGCGTCATCTTGGAACATGGATGACCATGAGGATGAACCCCTCAACCGCCTGCCATAGGCCATAACGCACCTTAAAAACACGCCGTATTTTGAGGTCCTGAGCGTTGTGCCGCACGCGCCCTCGCGCTGGCCGCTCATTCAGGAAGAAGCGCGCGGTGTGCGCCGCCCTGAAGACGACTTTATCTACCAGCCGGTTATTGTCGGCAACGCACAGGATGCGCTGACCGGCATCCTGCTGAACCCCGATATTGGGGCTGTGGTCCTGTACGAAGGCTTTGCCGCGCAAAGCCCGACGGAAAACCCCCTTCTGGCGGTTTTTCAGAGTGTGATCGACTTCTCAAGCATTGAGGATGACGAAACACTTGTGCTCCAGCTTGCACAGGCCATTAAAAAAATCCGCCCGGAAATGGATATCTACCTTCTGAGCGACAGAAATATTGAAACACTGGCCGGTAAGCCCGAAAGCCGGTTTTTCAACCGTATTTTCTACCAGATGGAAGAACCGTTGGAGTTGCACCTTTCCATTCTGGAAGGCATTCGCAACCGCTACAGAACGCCTTTTTTTGACAACCTCAAACGCTATGCACAGCGCCCTATTGCCACCTTCCATGCCCTGCCCATAGCACGCGGCAAGTCGGTCTTTACGTCCAACTGGATCAGCGACATGGGCGAGTTCTACGGCCCCAACCTGTTCCTGGCCGAAAGCTCCGCCACAACCGGTGGGCTGGACAGCCTGCTGGAGCCAACCGGCAACATCAAGGACGCGCAGGCCATGGCGGCGCAGGCCTTTGGGGCTGACCACGCCTTTTTTGTCACCAATGGCACGTCCACCAGCAACAAGATGGTGCTACAGGCCCTGCTGGCACCGGGCGACATTGTTATTCTGGACCGCAACTGCCACAAATCTCACCATTACGGGTGTGTGCTGGCCGGTGCGCAGCCTTACTATGTGGAAGCCTTCCCGCTTGTGGAATACTCCATGTATGGTGGTGTGCCCCTGCGCACGATCAAGCAGGCGCTGCTGACGCTCAAGGCCCATGGCGACCTTGCCCGCGTAAAAATGGTCGATCTGACCAACTGCACATTTGACGGCCATGTTTATGATACGCGCCGGGTTATGGAAGAATGCCTTGCCATTAAACCGGACCTGATCTTTTTGTGGGATGAGGCATGGTTTGGCTTTGCGCACTGGTCTCCCCTGCTGCGCCAGCGCACCGCCATGGGGGCCGCCGCCGCCCTGACCGAATCCCTCGCCCGGCCTGAAGCTCAAAAGGCATGGGACGAACAGGCCAGCACACTGGGCAAAACCCCGGATGATGAAACCCTGCTGAGCACGCGGCTGGTTCCCGACCCGCGCGCGGTGCGGTTGCGGGTGTACCAGACCAACTCGGTGCACAAATCCATGTCCGCGCTGCGGCAGGGGTCCATTGTTCTGGTCAAGGATGTGGACTTTGAGCATGTGGAATCCCAGTTCCACGACGCGGAAATCTCACAGAAGGGTTGTACATCGGGTTAGATTATGAAAAAGTCTGTTTTGCACAAAAGAAATTTTCGTAAGCTATAAGAAAACCCGATGCAGACAGAGTG
>NZ_WOTD01000022.1 GCF_011516885.1 Acetobacter lambici
GGCCAGTGGCTTCTGAAAGGCCACATCAACAGGCCTTACAGAAGACCGCACACGATCACACGTCAATATGGGTCAGAAAACTCTTGCATAACGGACGGCAACCACAGAAGATTTCCGCGTCGATAGTCCGTACGACGTCGTAGACGCGTTCTTCGGCACTTTCCGCAGCGCGTTCGATGAGTGTGTCCCAGTTGGTCGTCATGATGTCAGCCCACGGTAGCTCGACCAGCATGCGGTGGAGGTTGCCCGGCTTAAACTGCTGATCTGGAACATATTGCAGGATGAGCTTGTCAAGCGCGCCTCGCCCAAACTGGGCCTCGAACTCTTCGGCCACTCGCAGATAGGCGCTGGTTGCTCCTGCCTGCCGCAGCAACCATTCTCGCGGTCCCTGCCGTCCTGTGATATCGCTAGTCGAGCCTCCCGGATAAAGCTGCTCTACCATCGTGGTGTAAATGTCGTTCCATCCAGGCATAATTCCCGCAGACGGACGCTGCGGGATTGCGTTACGGCTAAACCCGGCACCGACCAGCAATGCTGCAGTTCCGGTTGGCTCCCGAGACCACAAGGCTGCTGCAATTCGTCTGACATGTGGTTCGTCTGGAAAGCTGTCGTCGGTCACGCCTAGAATCTCCACTTAACCCATTGGTCCACAGATAGCAGTTTCTCACTTCTCACATTACACAATGAGATCACGTTTGGGGCAGCGTCACTTTTTTCCAAAATTTGGCCGATCGCAGTTTGCCTAACAATGTCGGCTTTCGGGCAACCATCACAACCGCATGAATGACTGGGATGAGGCGTAAGCGGAAGTTATATTCAGTGCAAATTCTGGTGATAGTCAGGAGATCTGATGCATCTGTATTTTGTCCAAGGAGCGAACAGAACCTTCCGGATATGACAGGCTTGTTTTCTCGCGGGCAAAAGCGAGGAGTGCTGTTTTTTTAATGGTTCTCAGTTTGTCATGAAACCTGTTGCAAGACCAAGAAAACCATAGGCCCAGAGAAGATAGGTCATGAACAGTGCCATCATGACTGCGGTCCAATGCGCCATCTGCTTCTGATTGCGTTGTTCGGTCTTGCGGGGGCGGCCTGGTCGACGTTTGACCGCGATGGGTTCTGGCCTAACAGGTTGATAGCCAGTTGTCCGCTGGTCGATAAACGCATCCAGAGCGGCAATTGGAAAAGCCCTGTCCCGTTTGCCATAGGTTACGGAAGCTGGACCACGTCCCTCGCTGACCAGATTCCGTAATCGACCATGGCTAATGCCCAGATAGGTTGCGGCATCGCGATAGCGCAAAACTTTAGGCGTGACGGGTGACTGGGTCAAGGATGCAGGACTCCCCAAAAGACACAAGATTTCAGATTGTTTTTTTGGGGGAGAAGAACGGTGTTGAACCGTGAAAACCTGATAGCACAGGACGAGAGATCAGAGAAAGAAAATTCTTTCTCTGATCTTTTATTTCATTTTCTGGCGAAGTGAGGGGGATCTGACTGGAGATGAAGAGACCTCAGTCCTTCAGCAGTTTCTCTTCTGACAGCATACCCAACACACGTTCAGCCTCTTCAATCTGACGACTGATGTCTTCAGGAACGGGCTGATAATAGCGATCCAGTGATTTCAGGTCGCGATGACCGGTCACGCGTTTGAGGTCGAGCGGATTGGGCAGCAATTTTGCTAACCGGCTGGTTGCTTCATGTCTCAGGTCGTGAAAGGTCAGATCTTTCAGTCCGGCATCTCGTACCATACGGCCATATCGAACACTGAACGCCGCTTCAGACCCGACATCAAAGAGGAGCTGTGTTGGCTTGGGCTGATACGGAAGCGTTGCAAGCTTCTCGATCAGGAGGCGACGTGCGCCCGGCGTGAGGGGGCGTATCTCTGGCCCGTGCTCTTCCTGATGGCGATGCGTCTTGGTCTTTCCGCTTTCGCCGCCCAGCTTCAGGGTGCGACGCTGAAGGTCAATGTCGCCCCAGCGAAGTTGCAGGGCTTCGCCCCGGCGTGTGCCCTGCTCGATCGACCATCGGACAAGCCAGACATCATCCGGGTGAGGGGAGCCGCTGACGGCTTCAATCAGGCGTTCAAATTCTCCTGGAAGAGAGGAATCCCGATTTTCCTTGAGGCGTCGGTTCCGCTTTTTGTCAGCTCCCTCGGGTCGTTTTACAACGCGGCCAGACGCATGATTGACGATGGCGATATCCCATTCCGAGATGGCATGCTGAAGAATAGAAGCCAAAAGATTAAGGCGTTTCACCACAGTCGCGGCTGCATATCCGGTTGCGGTCATGCGTTCACGGAAGCCACGGACGTCTGCGGCTGAGAATTTCGATAACCGTACCGAAGACAGTGCGGTGTCGCGCAGAATGGCTGGGATATGCCCGATCCGGTCGGCTTTCCGATCGGCCATGCACTCATCGCGATACCGTTCAACAAGTGTGCCAATCGTCATCTTGTCGAGAGGGCGTGTATCTGTGAACTGGCCCAGTTCTGCTTTGGCGGCTGTTTCATTGAGCCAGCGTCGGGCCTGTGCCGCGGTAGAAAAAGTCTGCTGCACCCGGCGACCATCGACCACCTTACGGGTCATGTATTGTTTGGGGCCACGATAGCTCACACCGCGCGGTAAAGCCTTGCCTGTGGCGGGGTCCGTGCGCCCGCTCATGACATCACCTGCTGGCGTGTTGATATCTTCCACCATGAGAAGACACTACGACGTTCCTCGCGATGGTGCAAAAATGGTGCAAAAACTAATATTTTTTGGAAGAGTTTCGCCAAAAAAGCCAATGAAAACAATGGCGTCCCGTACGGGATTCGAACCCGTGTTGCCGCCGTGAAAGGGCAGTGTCCTAGGCCTCTAGACGAACGGGACAAGAGGCGTTGTTGGGCCGTTGTTTAGAGTGGAATCTGGGGGGCGTCAAGCAGCTAAATTTCATTTGTGCATTTTTTTTGAGGAACGGCGCCAGACCATACGGAGCACCGCCCAGCGGGGGGCTAAGCAGCATGCAGCGCGTGGCTTTAATTTTATAACCCCAGCAGGGCCAGTTCTTTTTGTAGGGCTGGCGGAAGGCTGTTGTGCCCTGTGGTGCCACTCAGATCTGGCGGGGCGTCGGCCGGGCGCAGGTAGCGCCACCCCTGAAAAGCGCGTAGGGCGCGTGCCTCCACACGGATGATTGTCGGGTCAAGAAAAAGCAGAGTGCCATTTGTGCCATCAGCCCGGACTTCGGATACAATGTCCACAAGGCGCTGGCGGCACAGGATAAGCCCGGCAATAACCCGGTAGAGTGACCCACCTTGCAACAGCTCTTCCGCCTGTTTGGGAAAAGTCCGTGTATGCACAACAGGCAGCATTTTGCCGGTGGCTGCATGCATGCGCTGGTTGGTGGGTAAAAGCTGGCGCTCGGCCAGTTCCTCAAGGGAGGACACACCAACAACAAGTTTGATCAGGTTTATCATGTCACTCAATATAGGGGCGGCAGGGTTGGGAGCAACACGGCCAGACCTAGAGCACAAGGGCCGCCAGAAGGGCTTCCAGCCGTAGCCTGCCCTCTGCCGTGGCACTGAGTGTTTGCGGGGTGCGCGTCAGGTAACCTTCCTGCACGGCCTGAGCCAGAACACTCTGGTCGACCGCGTTATCCAATGCCATGCCGGTGCGGGTATAAAAACGGTTCAGGTTAATACCTTCATGCACGCGCAGGCCCATAAGGAGCATTTCCTGTGCGCGGTCGTGTGGTGTCAGGTCTTCTTCCGACGTCTGACCGGTGCCTGTGTTTTCCACCCGCTCGGCCCATGGCTCGGGCGCGCGGTGGCGGCGTGTGGCTTTGAGTGCGCTACCAAAACTCAGACGGCCATGCGCACCCGGTCCAATGCCCAGATAATCCCCATATCGCCAGTAGGTCAGGTTGTGCTGGCTCTCACGGCCCGGTCTTGCATAGTTGGAGACCTCATAGGCCGCCATGCCGTGGGCGTGCGTCAGTTCCGCTGTGGTGTCGTACAAGGCGGCGGCTGTATCATTATCGGGCAGGGTGAATGTGCCCTGGCGGTAAAGGGCCTCAAACCGCGTTCCCGGCTCGATTGTCAGTTGGTAGAGCGAGAGGTGATCGTCCGCCAGTTGCAAGGCGGTGGTCAGTTCCTGCCGCCATGCGGCAATGCTCTGCTCGGGGCGGGCGTAGATCAGGTCAAATGTCAGGCGGGGGAACAGGCTGCGGGCTGTCTCCAATGCTGCGCGGGCCTGTGTGGCCGAGTGCTCACGACCCAGAAAGGTCAGAGCGCGGTCATCCAGCGCCTGAATGCCAAGGGACACACGGTTAACACCCGCCTGACGGAACTGGTGCAGGCGTTCGGCCTCAACACTGGTCGGGTTGGCCTCCAGCGTAATTTCCATATCCGGGGCGGCATCAAACAGGGTTCTGGCGTCTTCTATCAGGGCGGCCACGGTTTCTGGCGCCATGAGCGAGGGGGTGCCACCACCAAAAAAAATGGATGTCAGTCTGCGCCGTCCCAGACGTGCGGCATCATACGCCAGTTCTGCCCGGAGTGCGCTTGCAAACCGGGCTTGTGGAATCTTGTCCCGTACATGGGAGTTAAAGTCGCAGTACGGGCATTTGGCCAGACAGAACGGCCAGTGGATGTAAAGGGCGAGTGGTTCGTTCTGCACGCGCTCAGATGGCGACCTTCACGCCCAGTTCCACCACGCGGTCAGGCGGAATACGGAAGAATTCCATGCTGGAGGTCGAGTTACGGAGCATGAACAGGAAGATGGACATCCGCCACCGCGACATGCGCGGCACGGAGGAGCGTGTCACCAGTTCGCGCGAGGTGAAGTACGAAGCCTGAAGGGCGTCAAAGTCCACACCGTTGGCTTTCAGTTCTTCCAGTGCGCGGGGGATGTTGGGCATTTCCATAAAGCCGTAACGCAGGATCACGCGGTACACATCGGTGGTCAGTTCTTCCACCGTCACGCGGTGGCCGCGTTCGGCTTCTGGCTGGTCAAGGTTCTGCACGGTTACAAACAGTACGTGGTCATGCAGGATCTTGTTGTGGCGCATGTTATGCAACAGGCATGGCGGCACAAAGTCTGGTGTGCTGGTCATGAATACGGCCATGCCGGGCACACGCACAATGGTGCGCGACTGGGGCAGGCGGGCGATAAAGGAGCCCATGGGCAGGCTATCCTGCCGCTGGCGGGCAATAATAAGGCCGCGCCCCTTTTTCCAGGTTGTCATCATCAGGGTCAGCACACAGCCAAGCATGACGGGCACCCAGCCCCCATCGGGGATTTTGAGCGCATTGGCGGTAAAGAACGTGCCGTCCAGCAGCAAAAAGCCACCAAACACCATGCCCACTTGCCATGCAGGCCAGTTGAAGTGCTTGCGAAAGACCGCAATGGCCAGCACGGACGTGCAGATAAACGTGCCCGTAACCGCAATACCGTAGGCCGAGGCCAGAGCATCGGAACTGCGGAAGGCCAGAACCAGCAGCACGGCCCCCACAGCCAGAAAACGGTTAAAGTCGGGCAGGTAAATCTGGCCCTCTTCCTCCGCATTGGTGTGGGTAATGCGCAGGCGCGGCATGTAACCAAGCTGGATAAGCTGGCGGCATAGTGAGAACCCGCCCGAAATTCCGGCCTGACTGGCAATAACCGTAGCCAGCGTGGACAGTACGACCATGGGGGCCTGCATCCAGTGCGGGCAGAGCAGGAAGAACGGGTTAGCCAGCGCCTTGGGGTCGGCAATTACCAGTGCGGCCTGCCCAAAATAGTTCAGTACCAGCATGGGCAGCACAAAAAACAGCCATGCGTAGCGGATGGGTGCGCGGCCAAAATGCCCCATATCCGCATACAGCGCCTCTGCCCCGGTTACGCACAGCACAACCGCGCCAAGTGCGAGGAAGGAGAGCTTACCGTGGTAGAACACGAACTCCAGCGCATAGGTGGGGGAGAGGGAAAGTAGAATATGCGGGTGATGCAGAACCTGAATAAGCCCGAGCACACCCAGCGTGCCAAACCAGAGCAGCATGATCGGACCAAAGATGGTGCCCACACGGCCCGTACCTACCCACTGCACACTAAACAGGCTGATAATGACCAGTATGGCAACTGGTATGACCACCTCATGTGCTGCGGGCAGACTGACCTCTACCCCCTCAATTGCCGAGAGCACGGAAATGGCGGGGGTAATAATGCCATCCCCAAAAAACAGGCAGGTCCCTATAATCCCGACCATGCCAAGCACCAGCCGCGTTCGCGCACTGGTGGTTACGCGCTGGGCAAGGGACATAATGGCCAGAATGCCGCCTTCGCCATTATGGTCGGCCCGCATAATGAGCAGAACATATTTGACGGTCACGATCAGGATCAGGGTCCAGAAGATCAGGCTGGCAACACCCATGATCTCCCACGGTTCCACCTTATGGTGGTCGGAAATAACCTCCACCGTGGACCGAAAAGCGTAAAGCGGGCTTGTGCCAATATCACCATACACAACGCCCAGTACGCTCAGAAGGGCCGCAAAGCCCACGGGAGCCATGGCATGTTGCGGCTGATCCGCGTCGAACTCGGCAATCCGCCGTGGTTCTGGTGCTCCGGTGGTCTGGTGCGTCTCGCCCGGAGCCGGGGCGGAACCTGTGGGCGTTGTACTGTCGGCGTCGGTCATGGCATTTCTGGCTCCGCGTCAGGGGCAGAAGAAGAAAAAAGAAATTCTAGGATGCCCTGCATAAGGTGGGGAGAGTGCCAGAGGCAAGGCATACCGGCTACCATTATTGAGAATGGGCCGTTCAGGCTAGTGCTGGGCGGGGGCCAAATATGGCGCTGCCGACCCGCACAAGGGTCGCGCCCTGTGCAATAGCCTGCTCAAAATCAGCCGACATGCCCATGGACAGCACCGGCAGGCCGTGCGTTTGGGCCATGGAGCGCAGGAGCTGAAAATGCGGTACCGGATTCTGTCCGGCGGGTGGAATACACATCAGCCCCCGCAATGAAGGGCCAAACCGGTGCATGCAGACCCGGATAAACGCATCGGCCTGCTCCTTTGGTACGCCAAATTTTTGGGGTTCGTCCCCTGTATTGACCTCCACCAGCAGATCGGGCAGGCGGCCTTCGGCATCTGCCGCGCGGGCAATGGCGTCCACCAGTGCGGGGCGGTCAAGGCTTTCAATCATATCCGCAATGCGTACGGCCTCGCGCGCTTTGTTGGTCTGTAGCCCACCGATCAGGTGCAGCCGCAGGTTGGGATGGTCTGCGCGCAGGGGCGGGAACTTGGCTGCGGCTTCCTGCACCCTGTTTTCGCCAAACACGCACTGGTTGGCGGCAAGGGCCTCCTGCACGCTTTGCAGGGGGTGGAATTTGGATACGGCAACCAAAGACACCTCGGCCGGGTCACGCCCGGCCGCCTGTGCTGCGGCCTGCATGCTGCGCCGTACGGCATTCAGCCGCTCCGCAATGGTGGAGGAGGGGGAAGGGAGAGACGTATCCATGGGACCCCGGAATTCCTTAAAAAGATGGAGGGCAGGGCTATTACCCTGCTGCTGCTCCATCCCTTTTAGTCGGCGGAGACGCTCAACACAATTTTGCCCGTGTGGTTGCCTTCCTCCAGCGCCGCATGGGCGGCGTCTGTTCTGGCCAGAGGGAAAACCGCATGGATAAGAGGTTTGATGCTGCCTTTGTCCAGCAGGGGCCATACGTGTTCGTGCAGTTCGTGCGCGATGCGGGCCTTGTTGGCGCTGTCCCTCGGGCGCAGGCTGCTACCGGTTACGGTAAGCCGACGGGTCATGATCCGGGCCAGATCAGCCTGTTCCGCCTTGGCCCCCCCTTGCAGGGCAATAATGACCAGCTTGCCATCCATGGTGAGGGATTTGAGGTTACGGTTAAAGTACGCCCCCCCGATCATGTCCAGAATAATGTTCACGCCCTGATCGTGCGTAAGTTCACGGATACGGGTTAAAAAATCTTCCGTACGGTAGTTAATGGCTGTTGCCCCCAGCTCTTCGCACAGGGCGCATTTTTCAGGCGTGCCCGCGGTGGCAAAAGCCTGCCCGCCAAATGCCTTAACAAGCTGAATGGCTGTTGTGCCAATGCCGCTGGCTCCACCATGGACCAGCACTCGCGCACCCTTTGCTGGCAGGGTGGGCATAAACAGGTTGGACCAGACGGTAAAATAGGTCTCTGGCAGGGCTGCGGCCTGTTCGGCGCTAAAGCCCGTGGGCCACGGCAGGCACTGGCCTGCGGGCACAAGGCAGTATTGTGCGTAGCCGCCCCCGTTGGTCAGGGCGCAGACCCTGCTGCCAAGGGCGGGCATGGGTGTGCCCTCCTGCGGCAGACCGCAGGCGACAACCTCGCCCGCCACTTCCAGCCCAAGGCGCGGGCACGCACCGGGTGGTGGGGGGTATAATCCCTTGCGCTGCATCAGGTCGGGGCGGTTAACGCCTGCGGCCATAACACGGACTAATACCTCCCCACGGCCGGGCTGGGGCACCTGCAATGCTTCAAGGTGCAAAACCTCTGGTCCACCGGGTTCGGTAAAGCAGATTGCTTGCATGGATGGGGGAACAACGGGTGCTGCAGGCATGGGACACCGCCGGTTTTTAGGAAAATACAGAGGCTATGAGTATGGCGTGTGGGGTGGCGGGGTAAAAGGGGGAGGGTGATCACGTCCGTGCTACGTGCCGTGGCGCTGCATGGACAGGGGGTTATTTGCCGTGTTTTTCCCCCGCCAGTTCGCGGCGGGTGCGTTCGAGTTCTTCCGCGTAGCGACGCAGTACGTAACGCTCGCTCAGAATACCCAGAATATGCCCCTCCCGGTCAGTTACAGCCAGTGCCGGGCGGGTCGTGCGCTCAAAGGCCGCTACGGCATGCCCGATTGAAAAGTCGGGGGAGAGGACTTCTCCGTCGTTTTCCACCAGTGCGGACAGGGGCTGATCGGGGGCAATGGTAATCGACTGGATCAGATTGCTTTCCAGAAGCCCCGCATAATGGTTCTGGGCATTGTGTAGCACAATGTAGCGGGGCATGCGCCCGGCAAAGATTGTGCGGGCAGATGCTACGGTTGTGTTGGCGGCCAGCGTGTCCAGCTCCGTGCGCATCATGCGGCTGACGGTGAGTGTGCGCATCCACCCCACATCCACGCCCGAGCGGATGTTTTCGCCCCGCAGGTGGAAGCGCCATGTGGCAAAGGAGTAGCCAAAAATACGTTTGACCGTAAAGGAAGCCACAAGGGCAGTCAGGGCCACGGCGGCGGTCAGGTTGGCGCTATGGGTGGTTTCCAGCGTAAGCAGGATCATGGTCAGCGGGCCGCCAATAATGGCGGTTGCCAGCGCGCACATGCCCGCAACGGTGCATAGGGCAAGGGGGAGGTCCATAATCGGGGCGACTACGCTGGAAAAAGCGGCCCCGGTCAGCACCCCCAGATAGAGCGAGGCAAAGAACAGCCCCCCCCTGAACCCCGATCCAATAGACAGGGTGGATGCCGCCGCTTTGAGCAGCAAAAGGCCTAACGCCGCCCAGAACAGGGGCGGGCTGACCAGCCCCTCCCGCATGGCAATATGGCCGGAAGACAGAACGGTGGGTGATATAATAGCCAGTCCTCCGACCAGCAGCCCCCCCACCATGGGGCGCAGCCAGAGAGGTTTGACACATACAGCAAAAATCTGTTCCGCGTAGGCGGCACTTTTCATCAGTGCAACGCCGATCAGGGCGGAAAGCCCCCCCAGTACTGCCAGTAACGGGTATGCCAGCGGGGGTATGCTTTGTGGAATGGTCATGGTGATGGCAGGCAGGGTTTCCCCCGTCAGATGCACAACCGCCAGAGCGCAAAGAGAGGCGCAGGCAACCGGGGCCAGAAGGGGAAAGGCGTAGGAGCCAATAATCAGCTCAAACGCATAAAAAGCCCCGGCCAGAGGAGCGTCAAAGGCCGCACCAATGGCGCCTGCCGCACCACACCCGACCAGCAGGCGTACATCGGCTCGGTGCATGCGCAGGTTACGACCAATGCGCGAGCCAAAGGCCGAGCCAATCTGGCTGAACCCGGCCTCCAGCCCAAGGGAAATACCGCAACCGTTGGACAGAATGGTCTGCCCCGTGACGATCAGACTGTCGCGCAGGGACATGCGACCGCCGTGCAGGGCGTTGGCCTCAATCGGGTCCACGGGTCTGTGGCGGTTGTGGCGCTGCAAGGTGTAATGCCACAGGCCCAGTAATAGCCCGCCGGTGGCAGGGACCAACAGGGCGCGCCACGGAGCCACATGTTCCAGCCCGGACAGCCGATTGTAACCTGGTGCCAGCATGTTGTGGGCCAGCAGGGTGGTAAAGGTGATCAGACTGACGGCAAGCCCGGCCAGAGCGCCGGTTATGGCGGCCAGAACCAGCAGCCAGAGCGAATCCGTGCGCACCAGAGCCCGCAGGGCCGTAAGCCACCGGGCGGGCGTCTTATGGGTGCGCAGGTGTTCCAGCAACGCTGTCATGCTTCATGGCATAACAGCATGGGGGCGGGGCGTCCAATAAGTAGTATGAATGTCATACCAGTTATTGGGAGCCTGCTTTTGCCCGGATATTATGGTGCGGGGGGCTGGGCTGCCAGAATGCGCGAGATGTCATCCTCGCTCAGATGATAATGGAAGAAAATATTGTAAAAATTGCGCACGGCGGTCGGTATATCCAAATCCGCGAACAGGGTTGGGTGGAACTTTTTGGCTGCCCACTGGATTTGCAGCAGTTCCTCGCAGCCATAGCGGTCCCATGCAAAAACCCCTTTGGGGTTGGTCCACCATTTTTTCTGCGCGAAGGCGTTGAGCGTGCGCAGGGGGGAGGATTCGGGCAGTTCTCCGGCGGAGGAGTCCACAATAACAATATCGGGGTTCCAGACCGCGATCTGCTCAAAGCTGACGGGCCTGTGGTTCCCGGCAATCCTTGCGGCATTGGTGCCCCCCGCAGCTTGAATCCATGCGTCAATCAGGGTTTTTTCGCCATCCACCTGTAGGGGGGAAAAGCGCGCAATGTGGAGTACGCGCGGGCGCTCGGAAGCATGGATCTGGGCTGTGCGGAACCTGAGCAGTTCCAGCACACATTCCATCTCCTGGCGGTAGCGTTTGGCGGTGTTATGGGCCTCTTGCGTGCCAATGGCTTCCGCACTCATGTCCAGTGATGTCAGCATGTCCGGCATGGTCATGTATTCGGCGGCAAGGGCTGCAACGCCTGCGCGCCTGAGTTCTTCCGCCTTGGCCTTGGTGGGCACGAACACCAGACCAATTTTGTTGGCCAGCAGGTATTCGGCACTCACCGTATCGGGCTTGACGCCCATATGCGCCATGTAAAGAACGGGCGAGATTTTAAACAGCCATGGGTTGTCGCCCGCGTTTTCCGCCGTAACCTGTATGCGTGGGGCAGCGCCCAGCATCACGCTTATTTCGTTGTGGGCAAACCACAGGTCCGCAATGGGGGGAGCACCATCCTTGATCTCAACCGTAGCACCACTCATATCAGTTACAAGGCGTGCGTGCGCATGCATGGGAGCGCCCAGAACAAGGCTTGCGGCCAGACCCGCCACACAACGCAGCAGGCCAGAGTATTTGGGGTGGTGGAGGGTCATGCGGTTATCCTAATTTTATATATATTAAAATATGGACAGAGGGCTTGCAAGCCACATTGGCGGGAGCGGGCGGCGGGCCAATGGCTGGTACGGCTGGAGGCGGATTATGCGCAAACATAGTGTTATGGTGGGGAACAGGGTGCTGTACTATGCGGCGCAGTTATCCCACGCCCAGCGTTTTGCCCGTGCCCGGCAGGCGGAGGGCATAGAGGCCTATGTTGTGCCCGATAAAACGCCGCCCCGTGCCCGCACAGTGCGTATGAACCCCCTGACCGGCCAGCCTTATAATAGCCCCCGCTCCGGTAAACGTGCGGTAAAACACACTGCATGAATGCTGTTTTCCGCCCGATTGTGCGGCGGGGTGCTTGGGGTGTGTATAAAATGTCAGGCCAGAAGAGTGCGGTTACGGCGCCAGCTCTCTTCCAGCGCATCAGCCGGGTCCGGGTGGGGGGCGCTCCATGCGCCATCCTGACCGGGGGCATGGGTAAGCGCACGCCATGTGGCCTCCCCCGCCGTGCGCTCCACCACGACATGCCATGAAGGGGGAATGCGCCCTAACAGGCGTTCCATTTTTTGGCCCGATGTAAGCGGCTTGGCGTAATTATGCCCCATAACTGGCGGTCTTTCAGTGTTTGCTGGCTTTGAGCAGGCCCATGATCTCGGCAATGGTTTCTGCCGGTTGGTGCTGGGTCTGGAGCGACCATGCCGCCTCATCAGGGTGTGGGGGTTCAAGCGTGTCCAACTGGTTGGGCAACTGGCTTGGGGGCATAAAATGCCCCGTGCGCGTGTTCAGCCGTGCATGCAGGGTGTTTTCATCCGCGTGCAGATAGACGAACTGCACACTCAGCCCCTGTGCGCAAAGCCTGTTACGGTAAGCACGTTTGAGGGCCGAGCAGGCCAGAATACCACCTGTATTCTGCTCCGCGCAGGATTTGAGCCATGCATGGCACCGTTCCAGCCACGCCTTGCGGTCCGTGTCGGTCAGGGGAACGCCATCGCGCATTTTGGCAATATTGTCCGCATCATGCAGGGTGTCCGCATCCAGCCACGGCCAGCCCAGTTCGTTATGCAGTCCTTCGGCAATGGTTGTTTTGCCAGAACCACAAACGCCCATGACCACAACAAGGCGTTTGCCAATGCCATGTGCTGCGGGCTGTGCGGGCAGAACATGCCCCGGTGGAAAAGCTGAACTGTTCAAGGACATGCTTAGCTCCCTTGTGGCGTGATGATGCGAATCCCTTCCGGGCCTGCGGTAATGGTCTGGGTGGCCATGTGCAGGAACAGGCCGTGTTCTACCACGCCAACAATGTTGTACAGGGCGTGGCTCAGTTTTTCTGGCTCCATAATGGCGGGAAAAACACAGTCCATGATCAGGTTTTTTTCATCCGTGAGGAAAAAAGACCCATCGCGCATACGGCGCGGTGTTACCTGCGCTCCCAGGTGCCCCAGCTTGCGCGCGGCATTTTCCCACCCAAAGGGAATGACCTCCACGGGCAGCGGGCAGCGCATGCCCAAATGGTCCACATATTTGCTGGCATCGGCCACCACAACAAACTGGGCCGCGGCTGAAGCCACGATTTTTTCCCACAACAGTGCGCCACCCAGCCCTTTAATCAGGTTCAGGGTTTTGGGTTCAATTTCGTCCGCGCCATCTATGGCAAGATCCAGTTCGGGCTGCTGCCCAAAGGTGGTGAGGGGAATCCCTTCCTCACGGGCCTGCTTTTCGGTCACGATGGATGTGGGAATAGCCGTAATCTTCAGCCCTTCCTCACGGATACGGCGGCCGAGTTCAGCCACAACAAATTTGGCTGTGGAGCCGGTGCCAAGGCCCACGGCCATGCCGGTCTGCACAAGGGATGCGGCTTTAATGGCGGATTGCTGCTTAAAGGCTGCTGCGGGGTCTGGGGCTGTCATCAGTCTGTTTATCCTTGTTCTTATTGGTCCGATGGGGCTGCAGCCCGGTCTGTAAACCATATCAGTTCGCCTTGGGCCGTAATGGCGCTGGCCGGGCAGGCGGGGTCCTGTGCGCGAATGCGTGCCAGAATATCGTGCTTGGCGGCACCTTCCACCAGAAAAACAACATGCTGGCTTGCGTGGATGGCAGGGTAGGTCAGCGTCAGGCGAGTATGGGGGGCGGCAGGTGGCACGCAGGTGGCAACCCAGTCCTTATGGTTGTCCAGCACAGGCTGGCCGGGAAAAAGTGATGCTGTGTGGCCATCCGTGCCAACGCCAAGGAGCTGCACATCAAAAAAAGGCCGTTCTGGCGTAAAGTTTTCCGCGCCATACAGGTTTTTGAGCGTGCGTTCGTAGGTTTTGGCGGCTTCCTCCGCTGGACCACGGTCGGGCATGGGAAAAATGTTGGCGGCTGGAATGGGGGCCTTGGAAAAGAGGAGCCGTTGCATCATGCCAAAATTGCTGTCGGCATGGTCATGCGGCACAAACCGGTCATCCCCGATAAAAAACTGCATGTTCCGCCACGGAAAGCGCTCCACATAAGGCGCACTGGCCATAAGCGCATAAAGGTGCTGGGGGGAGGAACCCCCGCTGAGTGCCAGCCGGAACGGTGTGGAGCCACTTTTGGCAAGGCTGCGTTCCAGCAGCCAGTCCGCCAGTCCGGTTATGAGCGCTTCCATCTGCGGGAAAACACGCATGGTGCCAGTGGCGGTTGTCTGTCCGGGCATGGTTGGGTCTTTCGTGGTCATTGGGGTGACGGGGTGTTGGGAGTGGCTGGGGCATGGCGCAAGGTGACGCCTGTGGTGCAACGGGGCAGCACAAAGTCCGTTATGGCACGGGCCCAGCCCTCCTGCGTGTTGGGGCTGCTTACGTAATGCGCGCAGGCCTGCACATCCGGTGTGGCCTGCCCCATGGCAATGGCAAGTCCTGCAATGGAGAGCATGGGAATATCGTTGTCCATGTCCCCAAGGCAGGCAACCTCATTCACGCTTATGCCGTAGTCAGCGGCCAGTTGGCGGACCGCGTGCCCTTTGTTGGCATGCAGGGGGGTAATGTCCAAAAACCATTTGCTGGACAGAGCCACACTGGCGCGGCCGGTCAGGAGGTGGCCAATTTTTGTTTGTTGTTCATGCAGTGCTGCGTGGTCTGCGGTGGAGCCTGCAACCTTGCCAATGTTGTGCGCGCAGGCCCGCAGGTCGGTAACCTGTGTGGGTATGGTCTGCACGGTCCGGCTTTCCGCCTGCACAAGGGGGGCCTGTGCATTGCGCACAAGCCATTCGTGCCCACGGAACAGCCATGTATCCACCTGCTGAGCTTCCAGCAGGTTCAGCGCGTCCAGCACTGTTTGTGGGTCGAGGGCAAGGCTGGAGCGTATGGTCCTGTCGGGGTTGAACAGGGTGCCTCCGTTCAGCGCGCCATAAGGGGTGTTGAGCCCCAGTTGCCCGAAATACATTTCCATCCCCCCCGGCGGGCGACTGCTGACAAGGCAGAGGGGAATTCCCGCAGCCCGCAAAGTCTGTGCGGCGGCTACGCTCTGGGCTGTAATCTGCTTGTCCGGGGTGAGTAATGTGCCATCCATGTCGGACACAACAAGGCGGATATGGCGGGCAGGGGGGCGTTCGGGGCCATGCCTGTTTTGCCCAAAGCCTGCCATTGTTCTGCTCCCCTGCGTGCCCCTGCCCTCTAGGAGCAGGGGAAGAATTAAAGGCGCTTCTAGCCTTTGCTTTCTACGTGGCCACCAAAGCCAAAACGCATGGCGGACAGCACTTTTTCGGCAAACGTGTTGCCACTGCGTGAGCGAAAGCGCGTAAACAGGGCCGCCGTCATGACCGGCACTGGCACGGCTTCTTCAATAGCGGCTTCAATGGTCCAGCGTCCTTCGCCCGAATCGCTGACTTCCCCACTGAATTTGGAAAGCTCGCCATTATTGGCAAGGGCCTGCGCCGTCAGGTCCAGCAGCCAGGAGGAAACCACGCTGCCCCGGCGCCAGACTTCGGCAATGTCAGCCATGTTGAGCGAGAAGCGTTCGTCCTCGGCCAGCAGGGGGGAGTCCTTGCGGTACATGACGTCAAAACCTTCGGCAAAGGCCTGCATCATGCCGTATTCAATACCGTTATGGACCATTTTAACAAAATGGCCCGACCCGGCGGGACCGCAATACAGGTAACCCTGCTCCGCCCGTGGGTCCAACCCGTCGCGGTCGCGCTCGGGGGTGCGGGGGATGTCGCCCATGCCCGGGGCAAGGGCTGCCAGAATGGGGTCAATATGGTCGGCGGCCTCTCTGGCGCCGCCATACATCATGCAGTAGCCCCGATCCAGCCCCCACACGCCACCTGATGTGCCGATATCAAGGTAATCAATCCCTTTTTCAGCCAGCACTTTGGCACGGCGGATATCGTCCTTGTAATAGGTGTTGCCACCATCAATCACGATGTCGCCCCGGCCCATAAGCCCGGCGAGGGACATAATGGTCTCTTCCGTAATGTCGCCAGCGGGGAGCATGGACCACACAATTTTTTTTGGGCCAGAAAGCTGCGCCACAACGTCGACCAGACTGGAGGCCCCCGTTGCACGCCCGGCCTCTGCCCGTTCTACGGTTTTTTCCACGGCCGAGGCATCCCGGTCGTAAACAACAACGTGGTGGCCAAAGCGTGTCAGGCGGACGGCAATATTGCCCCCCATCCTGCCCAGCCCAACAATGCCAATCTGCATGATTTCTCTCTTGCTTTCAGTCTTTGCTTACAGGGCGTCATGCAGGGCGGAGGCCAGAGCCGCAAGCCCTTCCTTCAGATTGCCGCGGATATGTACGCGCAGGGCGCGGCGTTTGCGCTCGCTCAGCACGTCAAAATCACCACGGGCCTGTGCGGCCTTGACCACGCCAAACGTGTAGCCGGTGCCGGGCACGGACAGGTCACGCGCGTTGTCTGCCGTAATCTGGAGAAAGACCCCCGTGTTGGGGCCACCCTTGTAAGCCTGCCCTGTGGAGTGGAGGAAGCGCGGACCAAAACCCGTGGATGTGGCAATGGTTTTGGCATCACGCACATGTAGGCGCATGTGCTGGAGCCATTCTGCCGTTTCGCGGTTACGTTCGATAAAGGCCAGCAGAGCCACGTAATCATTGGGTTTTACGCGGTCAAAATGCGCCTTGAGAATGGCAGAGGCACTTTCGGCCTTTACGGCGGCAGCGTTGGCGGGGTCCGTAAAAAAGGCGAGAGGCCCAAATTCCGCAAACGGGGTCTGGGCGGGCAGGGCGCCGGTTCTGTCGTAAGCTTCGGTCAGCTTGCGGGTTTCGATCTTGGTGGATTCCACATCGGGCTGGTCAAACGGGTCAATGCCCAGAAAAGCGCCCGCAACGGCAGTGGCCACTTCCCAGCGGAAGAACTCCTGCGCAATCTGGCGTTTGTTGTGCAGGTTGATGGTAATGACCGGCTGGCCTGCCTCGATCAGGGTTGCAATGGCCTCATCCTGCTCATGCCGGTGTTCGGGGGCAAGGCGCAGGTAAACAAACAGGCGGTCATGGCCATAGCGGCTGGGGCCACCGAGTGTTTCGTTATCAACAGGGATAATGCCCTTGCCGTGCTTGCCTGTGGATTCCGCCACAAGCTGTTCCAGCCATGCGCCAAAATCGGCAATCTGCGGGGTGGAGATAATGCTCAGCTTGTCGCGCCCCTGAGCCGTGGCCGCAACGCCCATAAGGGCGCCAAGCTGCACGCCGGGGTTGAGTGCTGGCGGCACACTGGCATCGCACAGACGTACGCCGCGCAGGGCGTCCTCCAAAAACAGACGTACGGGCACGCCTGCCGCTGCGGCAGGCACCAGCCCGAAGTTGGAGAGAATGGAGTAGCGGCCCCCAATCTTTGGGTCTCCGGCAAAAACTTTCCAGAACCCTTCCTGCTTTGCCAGCGCTTCCAGCTTGGAGCCGGGGTCCGTAATGGCGACAAAATGCGAGCCCGCTTTTTCCTTGAGCGCACGTTTGGCCAGATCCTGAAAATAGGCCAGCATAATATTGGGCTCAAGCGTGCTGCCGGACTTGGATGCAACGATGAACAGCGTATGTGCCGGGTCTATCTTGCGTTCAAAGGCGGCAACCTGCTGGGGGTCCGTGCTGTCGAGCACATACAGGTGGCCAAAACCTTCGTGCTTGCCAAAGGTCATGGCCAGCACTTCTGGTCCCATACTGGAGCCACCCATGCCCATGAGTAGAATCTGCTTGAAGCCGCGCGCCCGAACTTCGGCCTGAAAAGCCTCCAGTTCGGCCACATGGGCCAGCCGTTCATCCACAACGCCCAGCCAGTTCACCCAGTCTGCTTCGGATTTGCCTGTCCATACGGAGGCGTCCTTGCGCCACAGGCGGCGGATGGTGCCCCCTTTGCGCCATTCTTCCAGCCCTGCGTTCAGTGCGGTTTGCAGGTCGGCTGGCAGGCTGGTTTTCAGGGTGGTCAGCCTGTTGCCCATCAGGGCGATCTGCTTGCCCGCGACCGAGCCAAGGAGTGCGTCAAACGCATCTTCAAATGCACGGACACCTTCATCGAGCAAGGTGGAGGTCACGCCGGTCAGGTCCAGACGAAGGCGCTCGGCGTCTTCCATGACCTTGCGGGCTTCGGCTACGCCCCGTGTCAGGCTCTCGCTGACCGTGCCGTGGTCACGGAAGGCATCCATGGTGGCGGGGGGCAGGGTGTTGACGGTTTGTGGGCCAATCAGTGTATCCACATACAGCACGTCACTGTAGGTTTTGTCCTTGGTGCCGGTGGAAGCCCATAGCAGGCGCTGGGTTTGCGCGCCTGCATCTTCCAGCGCTTTCCAGCGCGGGGTCTGCATAATTTCCTGCCAGTAGACATAGGCCATTTTTGCGTTGGCAATGGCCACTTTGCCGCGCAGGGCTTTAAGCTGCTCCGCATCCTTGTCCCCCGCCTGTATCCGGCGGTCTATGGCGGCGTCTATCTTGCCATCAATCCGGCTGACAAAGAACGATGCGACCGAGGCTACGCGCGACAGGTTTCCCCCACGGGCCTTGAGGTCCTCCAGCCCGCTCAGCCACGCTTCCACCACATCCCGGTATGCCGAGAGTGAGAAGATAAGCGTGACGTTAACATTGATCCCCGCAGCAATGCTCTGGCGGATGGCCGGAATGCTCTGCGGTGTTGCGGGGATTTTGATCATCAGGTTGGGGGCGTTCACATCCGCCCAGAGCCGTTTTGCCTCATGCGCCGTCCCGGCCTCATCGCGCGCAAGATAGGGCGAGACCTCGAGGCTTACAAAGCCATCCCGTCCTCTGGTCTGTTCGTAAACAGGAGCCAGCACACTGGCTGCGGCCTGAATATCGGTTACGGCAAGCCGTTCGTACAGAGCACCGGGGGAGAGTGTTTCGTGCGTCAGAATATCACGCATCTGCGGGTCATATTCCGTGCCTTCGCCCATGGCTTTTTGGAATATGGCCGGGTTGGAGGTCACACCACGTATGTCGCCACTATGTACCAGTTTGCCCAGTGATCCGTCCTCCACAAAGGAGCGGCGGATAAAGTCCAGCCAGGGGGACTGATGGACCGTGGCCAGGGCCTGTAACGGGTTGCTGCCTGTGGGCACAGAGGCGGTCATACGTGTATATCCTTATCCTGCCCGGCTTCTCGCAAGGAGCATGCCGGGCTTTATCCTGTAACCATTACGCCAGACTGGCTGTCTGGTTCAGCCCACCTGTTTGCGGGCGGCGTTTACAACGGCGTCCACGGTAAAGCCGAAGTGCTTGAGCAACTGGCTGGCCGGGCCAGACGCGCCAAAGCCGTTCATGGCAATAATGGCACCCGTGGGGCCAGCGTAACGGTCCCATCCAATGGGGGAGCCGGCTTCTACCACCACGCGCCCCGTTACGGTGGAGGGTAGAACGCTTTCGCGGTAAGATTGTGGCTGCGCTTCAAACAGTTCCCAACTCGGCATGGATATCACGCGGGCGGGCACGCCCTCAGCACTCAGGGTTTCATACGCTTCGACCGCGAGCGAGAGTTCACTGCCTGTTGCGATCAGAATAACCTTTGGGGTCTGTTCGCTGCTGGCCAGCACGTAAGCACCTTTTATCAGGCCAGAGGCAGGTGCGTAGCGCGTGCGGTCCAGCGTGGGCAGGTTCTGCCTGCTCAGGGCCAGCGCGGCGGGGCCGGAGCGGTTGGCTATCAGGTAGCGCCATGCTTCGGCCACTTCGTTGGCGTCGGCCGGGCGCAGGGTGGTCAGGCCGGGGGTTGCACGCAACTGCACCAGTTGTTCAATGGGCTGGTGGGTTGGCCCGTCTTCCCCCACACCAATGGAATCATGGGTGAAGATATAGGTTACGGGCAGCCCCATAAGGGCGGACAGGCGGATAGGGGCCTTCATGTAATCCGAGAAGATCAGGAACCCCGCACCGTAAGGGCGCAGACCATACAGGGCCATGCCGTTTACAATGGCCCCCATGGCGTGTTCGCGCACACCAAAGTGGAAGTTACGGCCAGCATAGCTGCCACCCCACTGTGCGGGCTGAAAACTGTCCTGCCCTTTGAGGAGTGTTTTGGTCGAAGGCGCCAGATCGGCCGAGCCACCAAGGAGCCACGGCAGGCGGCCTGCAACGGCGTTCAGCACCTCGCCAGAGCTTGCGCGTGAGGCAATGCCCTTGGCGTCCGCCGGGTAGAGCGGGATGTCCGCATCCCAACCTTCGGGCAGGGAACCGCTGAAAATCGCGTCCAGCTCGCCCGCTTCACGCGGGTGGGCGGTGCGGTAGTCCGCAAACAGTTTTTCCCATGCCGTGCGGGCTGCGGCTCCACGTGCGCCAAGACCTGCGCGCATGTGCGGCAGAACCGCGTCTGGCACGGCAAAGCTGCTGTCTTCTGGCCAATGGAGGAACTTTTTGGTCTCACGCACTTCTTCAGCGCCCAGCGGCTCGCCATGGGCGGAAGCCTTGCCCGCCTTGTGCGGCGCACCCCATGCAATAACGGAATGTGCGATGATCAGGGTTGGCTTGCTGGTCTGGGCCTTGGACTGGGCCAGCAGGTCCAGAAAGGCAGATGTGTCGTTGGCGTCCTTGAGTTCGAGCACCTGCCAGCCATAGGCGGCAAAGCGTTCGGCCACGTTTTCGGTGAATGCGACTTCGGTCGAGCCCTCAATGGAGATCCGGTTGGAATCGTAGATCCATGTCAGGTTGCCCAGTTCAAGATGTGCCGCGAGCGATGCAGCCTCGCTGGACACGCCTTCCATCATGTCGCCATCTCCACACAGTGTGTACACGTGGTGGTCGAACAGCGTAAAGCCGGGCTTGTTGTAGCACGCGGCCAGCCATTTTTCGGCAATGGCCATGCCAACCGAGTTGCCGCAGCCCGCACCGAGCGGGCCTGTTGTGGTTTCCACCCCCGTGGTGTGGCCATATTCGGGGTGACCGGGAGTTTTGGAGCCAAACTGGCGGAACTGCTTGAGGTCTTCCACACTCAGGGCCGGGGCGTCCGTTACCTTGCCGTCCGTCACCTGGCGGATGCCTGCAACATGGATCAGCGCGTACAGCAGCATGGAGGCATGGCCAATGGACAGCACAAAGCGGTCACGGTTGGGCCAGAGCGGTGCCGTGGGGTCGTAGTTCAGGGTGTTCTGCCATAGGGTATAGGCAATGGGGGCCATGGACATGGCGGCACCCGGGTGGCCGGAATTGGCGTTCTGCACGGCATCCATCACCAGTGTGCGAATGGTGTTGATGCACAGTGTATCCGGGTTGTTCACGCTACCGGCTTCTGCTCCGGCTGGTGCACGAAGGGGGGTAGAAAAAGAAACGCGCATAGCGGGCCTGTCCTCCAGCTGGGCTTTAGTGCCAAAGCCCGCAAATATAGGGTCGGGGCCTGCGCATGAGGCCCCATAAAAGAAGTTTTTGCACAATTCCACGGTTCTGCATTTTTCGGCAAGAGACGAGCTTGCCCAAAGCGGAACCCTTGCGGAGTTATCCAGTTCAACCCATTATATCAAAAGAGTTGTTGTTCTGCCATGTTCACCCGCCCGGCATATGCCAACAAGTTGCTTTGCGGCGTGTGGGCGATGTGGCAAAATGAAACGATCACGCAACCAGACAAGATGTTCAGCACGGGGCAGGGGTCTGCCCCTTACAGGATAAACCGTTTTTTCCGGAGGTCAGCCATGACAGAAGAGTCTACCCGGGCACAGTCCGAGCAGGCCCCCGCCAATCCGGCAGCCGGAGAAGGCGGGCAGGCATTTACGCGTGAGCAGGTGGAAGCCCTGTTCATTAACGCTGCCAGAGAAGGGGATGCGGACCTGCTGGCCCGTTTTCTGGAAGCGGGGATGAACCCGAACCAGAGAATGGAAAAAGGCTACACCCCCCTTATTCTGGCCGCCTATAATGGGCATAGGGATGCGGTGCGGGTGCTGCTTGACCGTGGTGCTGATGCCAATCTGAAGGATGAAAAAGGCTCCACCGCCCTGTCTGGCGTGGCTTTTAAAGGGGATGTCGCTTTGGCGAACATGCTGCTTGAAGCCGGAGCCGAGGTGGATGCCGCCAACGCTGTTGGTCGCACCCCACTTATGTTCGCGGTCATGTTCGGGCGGGACGATGTGGCCCGTGTGCTGCTTGCAGCGGGAGCCAATGTGCTGCTTCGTGATGGCGAGGGCCTGAACGCGCTTGATCTGGCGCAAAGGCAGGGGAATGGCGCGCTCTTGCTGGATTTGAAAAAAGCGGTAGGCGTGTCTGCCTGACGCTGCCTCAGGCCCGACCGTAAGGTTGCGCTTTGCCTGCTCTTTTTTACTGAGCCTTTTTTGAGCAACGGCCTGCCAGCGCAGGCCGTTCAACTTATGTGCATGGAATGATCGGAATGAGCCGCTTCTGGAGTCCTCTTGTTCACACCCTCACGCCTTATGTGCCGGGTGAGCAGCCAAAAATTGCCAATCTGATCAAGCTCAATACGAATGAGTCGCCCTATGGCCCATCCCCTCATGCGCTGGACGCCATAAAAGCCGCTACGAATGACAGCATGCGCCTGTACCCCGACCCCGAGGCGCTGGCCCTGCGTACCGCGCTGGGCCAGCGCGTGGGTCTGGGCGCGGACCATGTGTTTGTGGGTAACGGCTCGGACGAGGTGCTGGCCCACGCTTTTCAAGCCCTGTTCGCTCATGGGGAGCCGCTGCTGTTCCCCGATATCAGCTATAGTTTTTACAAGGTTTACTGCGGGTTGTACAAACTGCCCTACCGTATGGTGCCCCTGAGTGCGGACATGCGCATGGTGGTGGAGGACTATACAGGCCCGTGCAGTGGTGTGGTTATTGCCAACCCCAATGCGCCAACGGGTATTGCGCTGGGGCTGGACGCCATTCGCAAGCTGCTGGACATGCACCCCGACCGGGTGGTGTTGGTGGATGAAGCCTATGTGGATTTTGGCGCGCAAAGTGCGGTGGAACTGGTCCGGGATTACCCCAACCTGCTGGTCGTGCAGACTTTTTCCAAATCCCGCGCACTGGCGGGAGCACGGGTGGGCTTTGCCTTCGGTCAGCCTGACCTGATTGAGGCTCTGGTGCGGGTCAAGGACAGCTTTAACTCCTACCCATTGGACCGTCTGGCGCAGGCGGGGGCTTTGGCATCGGTGGAGGATGAGGCATGGTTTACCCAGAGCGTGCAGCGGGTTATGGCCAGCCGTGCCATGTTGAGCGAGGGGCTGCGTGAGCTTGGTTTTGAAGTCTTGCCGTCCATGGCAAACTTTGTTTACACTCGCCATCCCGATCGTGATGCAGGAGAACTCGCAGCGCAGTTGAGAGCCCGGGCCATTCTTGTCCGGCACCTTAAGGGTGAACGCACAATGGCGTGGTTGCGCATTACGGTTGGAACGCAGGAGCAGTGTCAGGCCTTGCTTGATGTTTTGCGCGACAGTGTTCTTCGCAATTCGTAAAAACTGACTGGTCATTTGTCCAGCCGTTACGCCTCTGGTCGGGCCTGTACGGCGCAGTATGCGCGGCAGGTGCTGCAAGGCGGCTAGGTATTAAATTTTTAAGACATAAACCGTGCCGCACACCCCGCCGCACGGTCTTGATTTGATGGAGGGTCTGTTCATGCGCGCTTTTCGCGGCCAGATGTCTGATAACCAGCCAATCCGGCGCTCCCTGCCGGAAAAACAGAAGCAGCTGCGTGACCTGAAGGAAACGCTGGCTGCCATGAAGTCCCACACATCTCCAGCACTCAAGGAGAGTGTGCGTAAACGCATTGCCCAGCTTGAAGCCGAGCTGACAGCGGCGCCCGTTCTTAAATCCAACCGCCCCAGTGGTGCCGCCCGGCCCAAACAGGAGCGGGGGAATGCTCCGCGCCGTCCAACAATACGGTCTCTTTAAATAATGGCATGGAAAGGGGAGGGGTGGTTGACCTCTCCCCTTTTTGTGTGGCTTGTGCGTGTTGTAGCGTTTTTTGGCGTCATCATTGCCGCAGAATCAGGTGTTCTGCGGTATATTGGAAAAACCCCCATAACAGATTAGCAGAGCAGGGAGATCGGAATTGGCTGGAACCACCTTGTCTCAACTGACGGATCTGCTTTCTGAAGGGGGAACCCTGCTGCGTGATGGTCTGGTCTGGGCCATTTACTGCCGCCCCGGTCAGGAGCCGCAGGAGCTTGAGCGCGATGTGGTCGTTCACCGCCTGACAACCGGGAACTTCCCCCCCGAGTTTGCCGAGGGCGAAGGCTGGGCGTGGTTTCATTTTGATATTGTCCACACCATGTCGCGCCATCAGATCGAGACCATTCCCTCCTTGCCAGAGGAAGTGCGGCAGGTTCTGACCAACCTTGAACGCAGCACCCGTCTGGAAAGCGAGGAGGATATTGTTTTTGGCGCGCTCCCCGCGTTTGATGACACCTCCACCGATGATGACCGCAATGTCAGTACATGGCGCTTTGCCCTTGAGCCTGACCTGTTGCTAACAACCCGCCGCCACCCCATTCCAGCCCTTGGGGTGGTGTTCCACGAGCTCAAGCGTGGTCTGGTGCCCCGCTCCCCCGCCAAGGTGGTGGACCGTGCCCTGCTGGAATTTGCCGATACGCTGCGGCGTGACTTTGCCCGACTGGACGACCAGCTTGATCGGGCGGAAGACGTGCTGCTGATGCTTGACCGCGATACGGATCTGGGCCGCATGAGCGGTCTGCTGGGTATGGTGCGCCGCCGTTCCACTGAACTGCGGCGGGTTCTGGCCCCCGTGGACCGTATTTTCCGTGATGAGGAACTGGAACTGCCAGAATGGGCGGAAGATGACCTGAAAGACCGCTCGCACCGGCAGGTTCATGCGGCACTCGATGACCTTCTTGCTCTTCAGGATCGTGCGCGCTCCTTACAGGATGAACTGACCTCCAATCAGGCGGAAGAAACCAACCGACGGCTGTATATTCTGACCGTGGGTACCATTCTCATGCTCCCCGCAACGCTGGTAACCGGCTTTTTTGGCATGAATACCGGTGGCATGTTCCTGACCAATGGTACGTGGGGCACGGTTGATGCGGGTGGTCTGTGTTTTCTCATCATGATGGGTACATGGTTTTTGCTCAAACTGATCCGCTTTTTGTAAAACCTGCCTGCTATGCAGGGCGGATAACAATATGGCTGTAACCGGAATTGCTGCATACGGTTGAGCGTGCCATAAAATTAGCCAAGTCGTGCAGTAGGCTTGCCGATTGGGAATATCGGGCACAGTGTGATGGTCCGCGATATTCGCTTGGGTAAAAGTGGTCATGCCCGTGTTTTTTGCGCACACTGGAGCCGGTTCCGCCATGGGTGGCTTGGCTCGGTGGGAGCGTTTTCTTGCATGTGGGGTGTGGCCTGTATAAATACATGGCCGTATTTTTTGGCCCGGACATGCGGGACCGGGCATGGATCGGGTCGAATTTCCTGTGCCGCGGCAAGGATGGATTGGACAGCATGACAGGCAGACAGGCCCTTTTCAGGATGCAGGACTGTTGTGCCGTCAGTCCCGTGCCCAAGGTTGGGCGTATGGTCAAAAAAGCGCTCGCTCTGGGGTTGCTGGCCGTGCTGGCGGCCTGCGCCAACCAGCCCGGCGGCAGCGATACGGATGTTCCCATAGCGCAGGAAGCCGAGTTCTACCGCGCCCATGCCCGCGCCTACTACGCGCCCCCCGGCCCGGCGGAAGATCCGTGGGGACCGTATATTCGCGAAGCATCCAAACGTTTTGATGTGCCCGAGGAATGGGTGCGTGCCGTGATCCAGCAGGAATCCGGTGGCAAACTGTTCCATGATGGTCAGCTTGTGACCTCCGGCCCCGGTGCGATGGGGCTGATGCAGCTTATGCCCCCCACTTATGATGAAATGCGCGCCACCTACAATCTGGGTGGGGACGCTTACGAACCGCACGATAATATTATGGCGGGCACGGCATATTTGCGACAGTTGTACGACGTGTATGGCTCTCCCGGTTTTCTGGCGGCGTATAATGCCGGGCCGGGGCGTCTGGAAGATTTTATAACCCGCAACCGCACCCTGCCGCGGGAGACGCGGAATTATGTGGCCTCCATCGGGCGGCGTATTGTGGGTATTTCACCGCTTAACCGTTCTCAGGCCGATATGCAGGTCGCCAGCCATGATTCGTTCACCCAAAGAGCGGTCGGGGGTATATCTGCCCACAATCAGGGCGGGATAAGCGCTGTGCGGGCGGCTTGGTCGGGCAGGCAGCAGGGTAGTATGCAACCCGTGCAGGTGGCTGACGCCATTGGGGATGACGCAACGGATACTACCAGTGCGGCACCTGCTACCTACGGGCAGGACTGGCATCCTGTTTCACGTAAAACAAGAGTGGATGGCTTGACGGAAAGCCCGGCGGATGTACGGGCCATATGGGCCAAGCGTCTGGGGGCTGCATCCCAGACAGCACCGGATGGTCCGGTACAGGTGGCTCAGGTCACGGATGATCCTGTGGATTCCAGTATTCCGGTAGCCGAATCTGTTCCGGCTGCTGCCGAACCTGCCAGAGTGGCGGTGGGGGAAGGGCGCTCGGGTGGTAATTTACGCCTCTTTTCCAGTGCGCATGCGGAACCCGCTCCTTTGCTGAGCAGAAAAGTGCGAGGGGTGGATACCAGAAACTGGGCTATTCAGGTTGGGGCTTTTGGTTCTGCCGCTTTGGCGCAACAGGCGTCTGGGCGGGCGCAGCACCAGAACACATCCCTGTCTGGCGCGCGTGTGCAGATTGCTGTTGTGCAGGCAAAAAAAGGGCGGTTGTACCGCGCGCGCCTGACCAACCTGTCGCACACCGATGCGGTGGGGGCGTGCCGCAGGTTGAGCGGGTGTGTTGTTATTTCGCCCGAATCAAGGCCCTGAGCAGGGGGCGGTCCCTGCAAACTCGGTGCATTCAGGGCTAGACCTATCAACCAGCGGTTGCTGACTGTGCTGGTGCTGGTGCTGGTGCTGGTGCTGGTGCTGGTGCTGGTGCTGGTGCTGGTGCGCCGGGGGCAGCAAGTGGTGCGTTATCCCGGCCTGAATACCGGTCGATAATCTGTTTTGTAGCAGCCGCGGCCTCCTGTGCCGCAGCTACGGCCACATCGCCCCAATACTGGTCAAGGGAATGGGCGTCTATATCGTGTAGTTGTGTGGCGGCGCCTGCTTCCTTGCCGTTTGCGTCCACAACACGCCAGACGATTTCAATATGCTGCTGGGGGTGGCCTGTAGTGCCAGCCGGGCCGGGTGTGAGTTTTACGGTCGTGGTTACGATAAAATCAGCATTTTTGGCCGAGTTCTGGATCGTGTCCTCACTATCGCGGAACGCAGCGGTAAAGGCCTGCGCCAGTGATGTGTTGCCATCCCCCGGAGCACCGCTGACACCGGTAAAATAGACCCTTGCCGCACGGTGTTTAAGACTATGCGGGTCTTTTTCCATATCGTCGGCCTGAATACCAGTCAGGGCTGCGGCAATGCGGCTTGCTGCGTCCTGAGCCACCAATGCAAAAAATGGTCCATCCCCCGCCGACCATTGTTCAACGGGCACGGGTTGGCCTTCCTGCGTGGCTCGGACCGTGTTTTTTGGGGTCATGACCGTATAGACGGGCACGACCTGCCCGTTACGCAGTTCGGCTTGCATATTTAGCCACCAGTCCCCTTTGCGTGTGGGCTGGGCTATGGCGGGAATGGTCTGCTGGAGCAGTTCCTGAGCCACGTCTTTTGCCCAGAGGCTGGCATTGGCATCGGAGAGCAGGGCATTGGGTGGGGTTGGTACATCCAGCCGCGATGGAGGCGCGTTGGCCGCCAGCCCCGGCCCGTTCCTGCCTGAGTGCGCAAAGGGGTGGGGGACATCAAGGCATCCGCTCAGCAGGAGCAGGGCAGAGCAGGGCAGGGCAAGGCGTAAAGACTGCTGGCGGCGTTTCATCCGTTGCGGGTTCCCGTGGCGATAACAGAAATCTGGTGTCCGATGGGGCCACCGCCAGCCAGAGTCCGCCGCCTGTGGCTGAAAAACCGATTTTCGTCCATGAGCGTATCCACACCCAGAGCGGCAGTGTGCTTGAGCCCTGCGCGCTGGAGGCGGAAAACACACCATCCGGCCAGATCAAACTGGTAATGTCCTGCCCGTTTGCCGGGGGCAAAAAACCGGGCTGCCTGCCTGTCCGTGCTGGTTATGGTTGAGTGCATGTCCTCGGCGGTTTCGTAACTTTCCTGTGCAATGCAGGGGCCGACTACGGCATGTATGTCTTCACGCGTGGTGCCAAGGGCTAGCATGGCCTCTATTGTTGCTTCCAGCACACCGCTTAACGCGCCGCGCCAGCCTGCGTGGGCTGCGCCAACAATGGTTCCCTGTGCTGTGCTGAACAGGACCGGCGCGCAGTCAGCCGTAATAACGCCTATGGCCAGATCTGGGTTGTTGGTGACCAGCGCATCCGCCTCCGCACCGCTACCAGCGGGCCATGCGGTGGCGGCGGTCACAACGGTTGGGCCATGCACTTGCGTAACACCCAGAAGGCAGTTGGCCTGCACATCCATGTGGCTGGCAACGCGGGCCCGGTTCTGGGCCAGATTTTCCGCCGTATCGCCCGAGCGGGTGGAGCAGTTCAGGCTGGCATATGGGCCGCTGGAAACACCTCCCTCGCGGGTAAAAAAGCCGTGTCGGGCCTGCCCCAGCAAGGGGCTGGTTAGCGGGGCCAGACTGGCTGGTGCGGCGGGCGGGCAGGTCATGCAACCGGACCTTTCGTAAAGCCGGGAGGAGTGGGCAGGGTAGGGCTGGCCATAGCCATGACCTTGAACAGATGCCCCATTTTTTCTGGCGCGACCAGCCGGTTTGCAGCCGAACGCAGCATGGCTGCATCCTGCGGGCTTGCTTGACCTGCAAGTTGTTCAGTGCGCTCCATAATGCCCAGATGTTGCAAAAAGTCGCCCTGATTTTCCGTCCCGTAAGTGGCGGCTTCTGCCTTGCGGGCCACGGCAAGCAGGGCGGTAAAGTCCACATGGGTGGTCAGGTCGGCCTCTCCTTCCTCCGCTTTGAGCGGGTGCGTCGGGCGGGCATGGCGCAGGGCCTGAAGAGAGTCCCCGGTTGAATTGGTGTCGTGCCCATAGTCAATAAACAGGGCAACACCGGGGGAGTGGGCAAATCTGTGGGCAAGGTCGCGCACAATATGCTGGGCCTGTTCGCACACTTCCACAACCGTATTCGGCTCCAGTATGCGGCTGTCTGGCAGGATGGGGGGGGCGCAGGAGATGAGTTCGAGCGTTTTGTTGGCAACGTAGTGTTCATGCCAGCCCGTGTTGGTCTGGATGAACTGCCGGACGGGCAGTGCGTCCAGAAATTCATTGGCCAGCAGGATCATGGGGCCTGCGGGTATGTCATCCACATGTTTGTGCCACACCGGCTGGGCGTAGGGGTGCAGGATTTCAGCCTGAACCTGCCGTAACCGGGGTGATGTTTCGACCAGATGCACGCTCAGCGCCTGCGCCATGGCAGGAGCCTGACGGGTAATAACGCGCAGCGCATCGGCCATGAGCGTACCCCGGCCGGGACCGGCTTCGGCCAGAATGATTTTGGCGGGGCTGCCCATGCCCTGCCAGACCGTAATGGCCCACGCACCTAGCAGTTCGCCAAAAACCTGAGAAATTTCTGGCGCGGTAATAAAGTCCGACAGGAACGGTGTTTCGGCATAATACTGGGCGTTCACCCGTGCCATGAAGTGGTCAAGTCGCTCTGCGTGGTAGATGTGTGGTGCCATAGGTCCGTTCAGTTTTTTTCAGCGGGTTGATCTTGTGGGTCGGGCAGGCCGCCATAAATGGGCTGGTGGCGGGCGTTCAGCATCAGGGCAATGCCTGCGACAAGCATGGGAAGGCAGAGCAGCTGTCCCATGGTAATGCCGCCGGGCAGGTAGCCGAGGAAGGAATCCGGTTCACGAAAAAACTCGCAAAAAGATCGTGCGCAGCCATAACCTGCGAGGAACATACCCGCCAGAAAGCCGGGGTGTTCGCGCACGGATTGGCGGCGGGATGCGGTGTACAGAATTAAAAACAGCAAAAGCCCTTCGGTCAGGGATTCGTAAAGCTGGGAGGGGTGGCGGGGGATTGGCCCGCCTGTGGGAAAAATCATAGCCCATGGCAGACTTGCCGGTGCCTCGCGGCCCCAGAGTTCACCGTTAATGAAGTTGGCCAGACGCCCCAGCCCCAGCCCAATAGGCACGGCCACGGTCACCCGGTCCGCAAAGGCCAGAAAATTCAGCTTGTACCGCCATGTAAACAGCACCATGGCGGTAATGACCCCCAGCGCCCCCCCATGGAAGGACATGCCGCCATGCCATACCTCCAGTATGGAAATGGGGTGGCTGAGGTAGTAGCTCGGCTGGTAGAACAGAACATACCCAAGCCGCCCGCCCATAAGCACACCAATGGTGACCCATGTTAAAAAATCGTCCGCCAGTTCCGGTGTGCCAGCGCGCGGGCGCAGGGCAAGCAGTTTACGGAGCAGCATAATCCCCAGCACAATGCCCAGAATGTAGGACAGCGCATACCAGCGAACGGCCAAAGGCCCGAAATGCACCAGCACCGGGTCGAACTGTGGAAACATCAGAACAGGAAGCATGGAGAGGTCAATCCGGTGCGAGGGGCCAGAGCTATGGGCGGTCCGGTATCAGGACAATCTGAGCAGGAACCGGCCCACCGATGCGGTGGGTCTTGGCGTGACTATAAAGGGCGGGCCTGTTCCCTCCAACCCAGCAAATGCGTGGCAGGGCGTGTGGGGGCGCAAAAACAGGGCAAAGGTTGGTAGTCAGGGCGCTGTCAGTTTTCTATCATGCCCGATATTATCCCTTTTCTGGAAGATATAAGGTCTTACCCCATGAGTGATGAAATTACGGTTGTTGCCATTCTCAAGGCCAAAGTGGGTTGTGAGGACGATGTTGCAAAGGCCATGGCGGCCTGTGTAGCTCCCTCCCGCGCGGAGGCGACAAACCGCCAGTATGTGCCTAACCGTGACCTGGATAACCCGCAGACACTGATTTTTGTTGAACGTTGGGCAAGCCGGCAGGCTCTGGCGGATCATATGGAAACGCCGCATTTCAAACAGTTGGCTGCAAGCTTTGAGGGCCAGTTGGACGCGCCCGTGCAGATTCATATTCTGCAACCTGTGGCCGGAGCCTGAGTGCAAGTTCCTGCGCACGGCAGAAACGCCGTGCGCAGGATAGTTTGGGGGCTTACCGCAGGACAAACTGCTGGATAACAACCAGAACCCCCATACAAAAGGTCAGGAACAGGCTGTGCTTGAACGTGCGCGCCAGCACCACACCTTCGTGGCCTTTAAGCGATGTAACGGACACGCCGGTGGTAATGTTCTGGGGCGAGATCATTTTGCCCATGACCCCGCCTGATGAGTTGGCCGAGGCAAACAGAACAGGATCGAGCGAGAGCTGGTGGGCTGCGGCAACCTGCAGGTTGCCAAACAGCGCATTGCCCGATGTGTCGCTCCCGGTCAGGAACACCGCCACCCAGCCCAGAAAGACCGAAATAAGCGGGAAGAACATGCCCGTGGAAGACACCGCATAACCCAGTGTGTAGGTCATGCCCGAATAGTTCATTAAAAACGCCAGACCGATGGTGAGTGCTACGGTCACAACCGCCAGCCATGCCTGCCGCAGGGTTGTGGCAATGGCGGCACCAAACTGGCCAAGTGTCGTGCGGGTGAACACGGCGCTAAGAATAGCAGAAACCAGAATGGCCGTGCCCGTGCCAAGGGGTTCAAACTTCCAGACCGCAGCATAAACCGATTTGTAAAGCGATATGAAAACAGCGTTGTCCAGCCCCGGCCAGTGTACGGGCAGTGCGCCAATACGAGCAATGTGTAGTGCGTCCCATGCAATAACCACGGCAATAACCGTAACCCACGGGATCCAGCCTTGCCAGAGCGGCACGGAGGCTGTGCTTGCATGCTTTTCCGCATTAATCTGGCTGAGGTCTATGGCGTATTCCGGGTCGGGTGCTGGTTGCCAGAAGCGCAGGAACACAATGCTGGCTATGAGCGATACGCTGGAGGACAGTACATTGCTCAGGCTGTACAGGCCCGCGCCAGAAATCACCAGCAAGGTCAGGGCAAAGCTTCCGCCAGCTACAAGCAGAATGGGCCACATCTGGCGCACGGAGCGCCACCCGCCGTAAAGCGCCATAACATAAAACGGAATAAGGCAGGCAAAGGGGGTTAGCTGGCGGCCAATGGTGGCTCCAAGCACATCGGGCGGTAGCCCGGTAATGGACCCCAGCACGGTTACGGGAATACCCAGCCCCCCAAAGGCCACAGGTGCTGAATTGAAGATCAGAACATAGGTCAGCGCATCCAGTGCGAGAAAACCCAGCATGATCAGCAAGGCACTTGTAATGGCAACGGGTGTGCCAAATCCGGCAACGCCTTCCAATGCCGCACTAAAGCAGAAGCCAAGCACGATCAGAATAATGCGGCGGTCATTGGGGACATGCCGGATAATCCAGCCCCTGAATGCGTCAAACCGCCCGTTATGCACAGCTACGTTGAACAGAAGCAGGGCGCAGAGCGCAATCCACATGACCGGCAGGAGCGAAAAGACCACACCGTTGGTAATGCTGGCCACAGCCAGAGCAGGGGGCAGGCCCCACAGGCCAATGGCAATAACCAGCCCCACAACCAGCCCCCCAAGGGAGGACTGCCAGGCAGGGCGGCGCAGAACCCCCATAAGGAACAGGGTAACAAGAATGGGGCAGGCCGCGACAATAAAGGAGAGGAGCAGGCTGTGGCCCACGGGAGCTAGAGGCTGTATGAACATGATTGTTCTCAAACAAGGCGTTAGCCTCTCTCATGATGGAGAGAGCGTTTGAAGTAACGCGTGCTCCTGTGGGAGGATGCAATAAAATTTCGTGTTATGGTTCACCAGCCTGCGTGGTCTTTGGTGTGTGAACCGGCACATGGCTACTGCGTTGTGGCTTAAGGCGCCCATGTGTGGCGGGCGTTATGGAGGACGGATTTATGGGCAGTCGGAGCATCTGGGTGGCTGGGGGGGTGCTTGTCGCATGTGCCGCCTTGGCCGGGAGCGTGGTTCAGTATTCCCGCACAGAGCGTGCGAACCTTGCCGTAGAGCAGGGCATGGGGCCTAATCCGGTGCTGCCTGACCCTGCGGGGCGGCCATTGCCCACGGTCAACATTGCCCGCCCCGTCGGCTGGAAGCAGGGGGAACACCCAACGCCCGCCGCAGGGCTGGATGTGACGGCTTTTGCAGCCGGTCTGGACCACCCGCGCTGGCTGTATGTGCTGCCCAATGGTGATGTGCTGGTAGCCCAGAGCAATTCTCCAGGGACGGATATACAAACTTTCAAGAACCGTATTGCCCGTTTTGTCATGGGGGCCGTGGGTGCTGGTGCGCCCAGCCCCAATCGGATCATGCTGCTGCGGGATGAGGACGGCAAAGGAGCTGCTACCTTGCAGACGGTCCTGCTGGACCACCTTGATTCTCCCTTTGGCATGGCGCTGGTCGGGAATGACCTGTACGTGGCAAATGCCAACGCCATTGTAAAATTTCCGTACCATGATGGGGATACGCATATTACCGCCCCGCCCGTAAAAGTGGCTGATCTGCCTGCGGGGTATAACCACCATTGGACCAAAAACATTCTGGCCAGCCCGGATGGACGGTTCCTGTACGTGACCGTGGGGTCCAACAGCAATGTGGCCGAAAATGGTATGGCGGTGGAGGAAGGGCGCGCACGGATTGACAGGCTTGACCTGCAAACAGGAAAGCTGGAGCCATATGCAACGGGTTTGCGTAACCCCAACGGTATGGGGTGGGAACCACAGACCGGCGCATTATGGGTTGCGGTCAATGAGCGCGATGAAATTGGTAGTGACCTTGTCCCCGATTACATGACATCGGTACATGAAGGGGGGTTTTACGGCTGGCCCTATAGTTATTATGGCCAGCATGTGGATGTGCGGGTGCAGCCTCCACGCCCCGATCTGGTGGCCACCGCCCTTGTGCCAGACTATGCGCTTGGGCCACACACCGCATCACTGGGTCTGACATTTACAAATACCGCCAAGCTTTTGCCCGAGGCCATGCAGCAGGGAGCTATTGTGGGGCAGCACGGGTCATGGAACAGGCGGCCAAAAAGTGGCTACAGGGTTATTTATGTTCCCTTTGCCGCTGGTAAGCCCGATGGTGCTGCGCAGGATGTGCTCACAGGGTTTCTGACCCCGGATGAGGACCATGTGCATGGGCGACCTGTTGGTGTTGCGGTCGACCAGAATGGCGCACTCCTTGTTGCGGACGATGTGGGCAATACCGTGTGGCGCGTGACGCAGGCGCGCTAAGTCGGGCTTGCATGCGGTGTGTTTGGTTTTTTGTGTCCTTGCATCCGTGGCGGGATGATGAAACTCTGAGGGCATAAAACTGGCGGAATGTGCAAGCTACGTCCGGTTTTGTGCAATGTGGGGCGGGTTAGCCCCGTACAAGGGGTATTTCATGAAGTCCGTACCACGTCTTGTTGCTGCTGTTTCCCTGTTTGCCCTAGCGGCCTGCCAGACACCATCGCAGCCGGTGGCAGTGCCTCCCGTTCAGGTGTCAGGCACACTTACGCAGCACCAACCGCTTGCGTCTGATCTTGGAGTTGCAGGCAGTGGACCGGCTTTTAGCATAAAGTATCTGTCCACCAACGGAGTTTCAGGCAGCGGGCTGGTACCCGTTACAGGTGTTGTTATTTACCCTGCGGGGCCAGCTCCCAAGGGAGGATGGCCAATTGTTGCGTGGGCGCACGGCACGGTGGGTATTGCCGATAGTTGCGCGCCATCACGCAACCCCCGCTCCGCACGGGACCAGACATATCTGGGTGAATGGCTGCACCGTGGCTTTGCCATTGTCGCGACCGATTATCAGGGGTTAGGGAGTGAGGGCACGCACCCTTATCTGAACGCCCGGACCGAAGCCTATAGTGTGCTAGATGGCGTAAAAGCGGCGCTGGCCGGTCTGCCAGACCTGAGCAACACGATCATGATCGTGGGGCAGTCCCAGGGGGCGGGGGCGGCATTTGCCTCTGCGGCCTATGCACCGGCCTACGCGCCAGCATTGCATGTGCGTGGAGTGGTTGCCACGGGCATTCCCTATATGTCGCCCGAGGTTATTAAGGCTGTATTGCACGCCAAACCGCAGAACAGTGCGAGCGGTATAGACCCCGTTGTGGCTTATGCCCTGTTGATTGGCGCGTCAGAGGCCGGGCTGAACCCGGCATTTAACCCGGAGCAGGCCTTTACGGAGCGGGCCATGCCTGAATTCCACGCGGCATCAGAAATCTGCGCTCGCCCGCTTATGGAGCGTATTAAAGCTGAAGGGTTGACCCGCGCCAACGCGTTTGAACCCACCTTGCCACAGGCTCTGGCTCCTGCGTTCAAAGCTATGGCGTTCCCGACCCTCAAGCTGGATGTGCCGTTATTTGTCGGGATTGGTACGACAGACAGGGACGTAGCCCCCCAAGGCCAGTTGATGCTGGTCAAAGATGCCTGTCAGGCTGGAACAGTGGTGCAGGCCCATTTGTATAAGGGACAGGACCATTCTCAGGCTGTTCTGGCATCCATGGTGGATTCCGCAGCCTTTACAACAGCGGTTATGAACGGCGAGCCTGTTCAGCCTGTGTGTAAACCGGTTGCACAATAAGCCTCTTTAATAATGTGTCCGAAAAACCGGGATATTTTTATCGTCCCGGTTTTTTAATGGTCAAATTGTTTGTTGAGTGATCTGATCAGTTTTGCAGCAATTCTGACCAAAGCTGTGCAAGCGTGTTTGATGTTTTGCCCTGTTCGGTTTTTCAAACCCGTTGAACGGGGGCGTAGCAAGGTCGGACCTTACGTGTTTTTTGAAAAATAAAGACCACAGGATATGGCTTTGCCTGTTATGGCACTTTTCCAGATCAATGGTTTTTTCAAAAACTAATCTGTTGGCCCATAACCGTAGGGTTGGCCTGCTACGTGGAGGCCAACAAAACTGGTGCGTACACAACGGAAAGCCACAAAATATTCTGTGGCATACATTAGATTTATGATAAAGAGGAAATGGTGCACCCGAGAGGACTCGAACCTCTAACCCCCAGATTCGTAGTCTGGTGCTCTATCCAGTTGAGCTACGGGTGCGCCGTGAGGGGGTATTTAGCCGAGCATCCTGCCCCCGGCAACCCCTAATTTTTATTTTTTTGAAATTTTTTCTACGGCGTGTCGTCAGTTAAGCCCTGAGAGTGGCACGTGAGGGTTGTACTTTGTGTCTGCGTGTGCTGACTGTTTTCCCGTTTTTTTGGGGAGACAGACAGATGCGGCGC
>NZ_WOTD01000023.1 GCF_011516885.1 Acetobacter lambici
TGCGCAAGACCTATATCAAGACATCAGTCTTACATCAACTCATTCTCGCTTCTGCTGTCGCAATACATCAGGTCTACATCACATCAGTCTCAACAAAAAAACTTTTCCATAAACTTTTCCATAAACTTTTCCATATACAAATGCAAACCTTTCGGTTTGCGCTTCGCGCTATCGCCATGAGGGGATGTCGTTGTCACGACATTGGGCAGCTTGATGCTGCAACCCGCTCAGGAAAACTTGCGGCGACGAACGAGTGAAGGTATCTGAATTACGTGTTTTTTGTTTGTAATACCAAACCGTAATACGTTAGTGTCTATGCATAACGTAGGGAGGAAAAGATGGCTGGACCGTTATCCATTCGTCTTGACGACAGATTGCGGCGAGATCTGGAGCAGGAAGCAAGTTTTCAAGGTATCCCGCTGAGCAATCTGGTGAGAGACATCCTTAGTGCCGGAGCTAGGGCGGCAAAGCGCCAACGCATTCAGCAGGACAGTGCTCGGGTCGCCCACTATGCGGCAGAAACACCCGAGAGGCAGGCCCTTTTCGAAGAGACTGGGAGTGCCCATAGCAATGGCTTCTGATCGGCCAATAGCAAGCACGATGATCTTCCGTCCCGGTCAGATCGTTCTAGCTGATTGGCGTGGAGATGCTCTTCCGAAAGAGCCAAATAAACGTCGCCCAGCCGTTGTCGTGGAAGACGATCTGTTTCCGGCTGAGTGGCCTAATGTCATTCTTGTCCCACTAACTGATGATGAGGGATTGGTCATTCCTGATCTGAGTGTCAGGCTCGACCCATCACCTGAGAACGGGTGCCCAAAAGTCTGCTGGGCGGTTTGTGCACTTGTTACGACGACATCCAAATTGCGCGTTGCGCCGACCGAAAGTTTTGTTCGGCCTGAACAGTTGGAGATGATGCGAAAACAAATCGCATTCTTGATCGGGGCAGATATTTAACGACTTCTGGTGCGGCTCCTGCAGGCCACATAAGCGGATTAAGAAACCAGCATAATTGTCGAAGAAATTATGCTGGTTTCGGGATTGTCAGATTTGTCTAATTCGAAAATTACATATCTTGGCACCAGACCTGAAGGAGAGCTGACAATGCGTGTGCCCAGTGCGGAGTTTATTCGCAATTATGGAACCATGCCCGATCAGGCCCTGTCAGAGGCCGTAACGATTATCCGTGATGGCAAGGGCAGGCTGGTGGTTCTGTCCACTGCTGAATACCATAGGCAGTTCGCCAGATCCCGCCGTGTTGTCCTGCCCAATGAGTTGAGCGAGGTAGATTTGGAAGCAATTGCGGCGACCGAGACGCCTGATAGTTATGCCTATCTGGATGCAGAGATCAGTAACAAGCGAGCTTTTGGACCCGATATCGGGCTTGCTCTTCGGTATTCCTACCTATGTCACCGGTAAGCTGACCACGTGTGGGAGGAAGGCCAAGGATTGTCTATTGGCCATCATCTTCATCACGCAGAATCATGCGGGCCTGACACAGGCGCTTGACCCTACCACTCTCACCCCCTGTTGCCAGGCAAGTTTCTACAGATCAATCTATCGTCGCTTACGGTGTGCTGCCACCACCGCTCTATCGTATGATCTGAGATCTATTTGTGGGTGAAGCAAGGCGTTCGCGCAAGGTTCTCGTCTTTCAGACGGACTGACCAAACCGTATTCACAACTGGATCGACCATACTCATTCCATCGTATTGGAGAGGAGTTATGGACGTGGTGGATACTAGCCAGCAAAAAATAGCGGACCTTTTGGTGGCGCTCCTGTCAAAAGGGGATGTCATGGGAAAGGATATCAAGGATATCCTAAAGATGGTCAGCCCTTCAGAAGATGATGATGAAAGCGCAAAAATTTCGGAGGCATTGGCTCAGATGGCCAGTGCTATTTCGGGGCTTTCTGACACACTTAGTGGCGTTAAGGCGTCAGTCGATGATCTGGTTAAAGTCACCAGATCGGGAGGACTGGCATGATTACCTTTCGCAAATTAACAGCAAATGGGGCCGGAAAGCTGATCGTGGCCTATTTGCGAGAGCATCAATTGGAGCCAGAAAACGACGTTCGTACCGATCGTGATCTGGAGAAAAACACGGAGAGTGGAGATCGGCTAAACTCTTATTACACAGGCAGGGAAGGAAAGGGAGCTTGGGCCCCTCACATCGGGGGGCACATTGCTGATGCATTAGGGATCGACACAACCAAACCCCCTACGGATGAAGGGTTGGCACGGCTGTTTGAAGCTAAACGAGCAGATAATGGAGAGACATGGGACAATACTGGCCGAAAACGAGAAATATCCGGGTTTGATTTTACAGCATCGCCCGACAAATCTGTGACGCTAGCTGCTGAGTTCGCTGAGACCAGGGCTGAACAGGCTTTGATCTGGCAGGCCATTCATCTTGCCAATGACCGGGCTCTACGCCTTATAGGATCAGAGATAGGCCTTGCCAGAAGAGGCTCTGGTGAAAAGGCGTTTGAAGAGGAAGGTGAGGTGGCATGGATTTCCTTCCGTCATTATACCGCCCGTCCAGCGCTACATATTCAGGATGGTGAGGCGGGTGCGACCGCATCGGTGGAAATACCGGTTCCCGGTGATCCGCAGGCGCACATCCATAACGTCATGCTTAACGCTGTGGCTACCGAGAGCGGGCACCTTGGGTCATTGGACAGTGCGCGCCTGACGAATGTTACGGCCCATCTTTATGGGGCGTATTTCCAGGCGGAGCTGGCGCAGGAATTGCGTAAGCTTGGTGTACAGGTTGCCCCAGATGCCCGTGGAAAAGCAGTCGTCATTGAAGCTATCCCTAAGGCGGCCTGCGAGGCTTTTTCTAAACGGTCGAGGCAGGCAGAACAGCAGGCCAAGGCCTTTGTGAAGCGTCAGGGTGGTAACTGGAACACTATGACAGCCGATCAGAAGTTCAAGGTTTTGCATCAGGCCAACCTCGCGTTCCGGTCCAAAAAATATGACGGCACTAACGATCGGGAGATCTGGCGGGAGCAGGCCAAGGAAATGGGCTGGGAGCATAAAACGGTTCTCACCGATGATAAGCCTCAGGAGCTTGCCCAGCAGGAACGGTTTGATAAAGCGTATGAGGTTGCGGCCAGGCTGCTCGCTGATGAATTTCGTACTGCGGCTGTTCTGGATAAGAACATGTTCCGGGTTCATGCAGCCCATGGATTGATTGCGGCAGGGATTGCATCCAGTTCGGACATCGACCGTGTAGCGGAAATGATCGAGGAGCGGGGCATCCTTGTGAACGGCGAGATGGTTCTCTTCGTTGAGAAGGAACGCGATCGTCTTGTGCAGATTGCGACAACGGCTCAACTGGCCCTTGAAGAAGAAATGGCTGATCTGGCTGGCCTCGCGTCCAGAACACAAACAGGGGTGTTGTCGAGCGAGCAGATTGCGGCGGCTATTGCGCGTTCGGGATTGGATTTTGAGCGCGAGCTGGATCATGGCAAGGCGCAGCTTGCTGCCATCTATGCAATGGGGGAGGCTGGCCAGCTTGCCTTTCTGACGGGTGTTGCTGGGGCAGGGAAAACCACCCTGCTTCAACCGTTGGTGGATGCATGGAAACAGGATGGGCGGCGCATGGTCGGAGCAGCGCTGGCATGGCGTCAGGCTGATGCCCTGTCGGATGCTGGTATTGAAGAGCGCTATGCTCTCGCCCCTCTTCTGAAGAAAATTGAGGATGGAAGCCTTAGCCTCGACCCGGATAGTGTTCTGGTTCTGGATGAAGCGAGCCAGATTGCACCAGGTCAGATGTTACAGATCCTGCGTTATCAACAGGAAGCAGGTTTCACCTTGCGTATTCTGGCGGACAGGGAACAGGCACAGGCGATTGAGGCCGGTGATGCTGTAGAGTTGCTCATGCGCGTGCTCCCCAAAGAAGCACAGCCAGCCCTGCTCAGCACCGTTCGACAGAAAACGCCACGGGGTCGTGAGATTGCTGGTCTGTTCCGGAGCTCAGGCCGAGACCTGACGCTCTCCGAAGCGAAGCAGAAAGAGCAGGACACCCAGCGTGCCCGGCAGGCCATCGACATGAAGCGTAAAGATGGCACGTTCAGTCTGGTTGGTGGCGATCATACTCAGGTCGTGGAAAAGATCGCGGACTTCTACCTCAAGCGTCGTGACATGCTGACGGCGGCCGGGTCGAAGCGTGGGATTACAATGTCGGCTCCCACCAATGAAGATGTGATGGCACTGAGTATTGCCGTGCGTGAAAGGCTACGCATTCGGGACGAGATTGGTAAAGAAGAGATCGTTCGGGCAGCTATAGATCAGAGAGGGGAAGAATATGATCTGCCTCTCTCTGTTGGCGACAGGGTCCGTCTTTTCTCACGGACGAACTGTCTGGTTCGAACAAATGACCGCAATCGTTGGCGCCAGTTGGGCAACAATGGCGATTTTGTCGATGTGAAGGGGTGGACCGATAAAGGTATTGTTCTGAAGAATAAAAAAGGGGTTGAGGGTTTTGTGCCATGGGAGCGATTGGCTGACCGTGAAACCGGACGGATCAAGTTGGGTTTTGGTCATGCCATGACCATTGATGCTGCTCAGGGGATTACTTCAGATGAACATATTAACGCCATGCCCCGAGGGACTGCAGCAGTTACGGGGTTCACGGCTTATGTGGCCGAGAGCCGTCACGTCCTGACCTGCTGGACGAAGATAGCTGAGGCACCAGTCACAGAAGCAGAAACCTTTTCTCGTCCGTTGGGAGATAAGACACCAGTCACGATTGAGGATATTCTAAATCGCATTGCCGGTGACATGGGCAAGCACCCCTATAAGTCACTGGCGATAGATCTTGAAGGTGTGGAACTTCAATATCAGGATGACCTGCGTCGCTGGATCACGCAGGCTCATGTCAATGAGAAGGCAAGGCAGGACGGTCGATCCCCAGGTGAGAAGCAAAGGGCACGACAGGCAAGCAGGGGGTTGCGCGCGATAACGCCTGAACAGTGGGATGATGTAAGCCGCAAGCTTCGGCGGCAGGCTTACCAGGCCCAGAATATTGCAGAGACGATCAAGAAATCGGTTGATGGCCTCAAACGGGACCAGCAGAAAGTGCATGCGCGCCGGCAGGAGCAGGCGCGTGAAAGAGGCAGAAGCCGTAACGCTGAGCCAGATTTGTGACTGGAGAAGATCATGATGAATGATGACGTGATGGAAATGGAGCAGTTGATTGCAACGATTGCTCCTTTAATCGCTATGGAGCGTGAGGCGGAAAACTGCCAGAGTAGTGAGGAATATCGCGTTTTTCGACGGCGGATTGAAGATGTCAATCAGGATGCCCTTGAAGGATTGAGGCAGTTTATTAATGACCGGCCGAACTGGGGACGCACTGATATGCAGTCAGTTTATTACTTTCTTATGCAGCATCCTGATCTGATCTATTCCAAAACTGATCAAGGGGTTCTGGCAGCTTTGGTTAATGAGGCTTGGCATGAGAGGAATGGTTGGAAGGTCTAGGAAGCACTGACACCGAGACACCATCTCAAACGGCTTATTCCTGTGATGATGGCGTAACTTACTGGCGCAATAATGAATAACCCACGAATGCAAGAGCTCCCATAAGGACGACCTTTCATGAATTACTTTTCAGTTCTCCGTGGAACTCGTGCTGAGGTACGGAAGGCCATTGAAAATGGGGGAATTAAGAAGGGCCTTGTTAAGTTCGAGGCAAACAGGCCATGCCATGTCAAGATAAAATCATCAAGCCGTCCTGATGTGGTTCACGCAGTAAATATCTGCAAAATGTATGGCCTGTTGGAAACAGCTCCAATAATGACGACGCCGATATAACCAGTGAGGTCGTGTTATAATTAACAATCTAACTCCGGAATAAATCCATTAAAAAGTTCTAGCTTCCATGATCTCGTTGATGTTGGTGGTATAACGCTGCGACAGCATACTTTGCCGGGGCTTCCACTTATTCTGTAGCCCCGCACTTAACAAGCTCATGGTGCCTTTGCCGAAGCGCTGATTGACGGCGTCCATAGCTTTAGTCGCCTGCCGAGTGCGCTCACCGCCTGTTGCAAACAGAGTGTTCTGTCGATTGGTTGGAGCCAGATCGTTAAAACTTACTCCGGCCTTGGCATAGCGATACCCGTCTTTCCACATGACCTTCAACAATCGGATGGCATGGGCCACCAGTGCGAATGTGTCGTTAGTCGGTTCGCAGGTTATTGAAACCTGAGGCGCATACCACCCGTCCTGTCGTTTGTGCGGGTTGGTCTGGATGAAAACAACAATATGCGCTGTGTCCAACTCCTCTGCCCGCAGCTTTTCTGCTGCTCGGGAGGTGAATGTCGTTATGGCTGTGCGCATGTCGTCGTAGTCTGTGACGGGCTGCCCGAACGAGCGAGAGCAGGTCATGCCTTTCCGCTGTTCGACAATTTCCGATAGTGCCATGCAACTTTCGCCGCGGAGTTCGGCCTGTAAACGCACTCCCGTGATCATCATCAGCTTGCGGACCAGCGCTTCATCTGCGTCAACAAACTGCTGGATGGTGCGGATGCCGGCCGCCTCAAGACGTGGTACCAGCCGTCGGCCGATACCCCAGACCTCACCGACAGGTAGATTGCGGTAGTATCTGTGCCTTAATGCCTGGTCACTGAGATCACACAGCCCTTCCAGTTCTGGACGGTCCTTGGCAATATAGTTGGCCAGCTTCGCAATGGCTTTTGTTGGCCCCCACCCCACACACGTTGGTATCTTGGTGATTTGTTCGACTGAGGCCCGGATCTGTTCGCAGCGGTGTTCCATGTTTCCATGCAATCCGCCCAGATCAAGAAACATCTCGTCGATCGAATAAGCTTCTACACGTGGCACATGGTCCAGAAGCACCTCATAGACGCGGCGAGACATGTCAGCATAGAGAGCGTAGTTGCTGGAATACCATGCGACATCGACCAGCTTTGGTGTGTTTTTGACCAGATGCCACGCATCGCCCATTTTAATACCCAGGTCTTTGGCTTCCCGGGTTCTGGCTATTGCGCATCCATCATTGTTGCTGAGAACGACAACGGGCTTATGTTTTAGGCTTGGCTCAAAAGCACGCTGGCAGGAGCAGTAAAATGCGTTGCAGTCGATGAGCCCGTACATATCTCAGACTTCGGTCCGTACCAGACCTGTGATGTTCCCCCATATCTCTACGTCTCGCATGGGGTCAACGCGAAGGGGCTGCGTGGCATCATCGCCCGACACTAGAAACCATTTTCCATTACGATTTTGGAGTTCGGCGAGAATGATTTGACCACCGGCGCAGGCGATGACCAGAGAACCAGAGACGGGATTGCCCGCCGTGTCAGCAATCAGGATGTCCCCACTCAGGACGCCACGTGACACAAAAGAGAGTCCCTGCACGCGCACAGGGTATCGGCTGGGTTTGCGCAAGGAGAGGATCTCTGAAAGATCAATCGAACCTTCGATTGAATCTGCGGCCGGGCTTGCAAAGCCTGTTGTCCTGTCGCCTGCATACTGCCGAGCCATGCTCAATCTCCCCACGGATGGAACATAAAGAGAACGATATTTAGCGCCAAGTCAAGTGTTTTGGGAATGCCAATTCCTAGGGTATTGGTTTTTCACAGAGAAATTATCATGATCCATCTAGGGATTATCGCACAGATTCTCGAACTCCATGTGGGGCTTAGTATTTTCAGAGCTATTGGCGGTGAGAAGTTTTTATGTCCACTTTAATTGTTCTTTGTGTTCCGTATAACCGACGCCAAGAGGCGCAGGCAGGAGGTGCCGTCTTTGATGGTGCCGAAAAATGCTGGAAAGCTTCGCGGGATAATCTGACGGCTTTATTGCCGTTTGTCCCTTATCGCTTCAGACCTGACAGAAAACCGCCTTATCTTCGACCATGGATGGTGCCGCAGGCTTTATGGGGCCGTAACCTGCGCGCCTTGCTGGCCAAGGACGATTGGGACCGTATCCGCAAGGATGCGTATGCCCGTTCTGGGTCGCGCTGTCGTGTGTGCGGTGGTCGTGGCCCAAAGTGGCCAGTAGAGGCCGATGAAGGCTGGCAATACGATGACACCGCACGGGTTCAGACCCTCAAAGGTGTGATTTCCTTATGTCCAGACTGCCATGCCGTGCGCCATTGGGGCAAGACCACTACTGATGGCCGCCAGAATGAGGCATTGGCGTGGATGGCCGAACTTAATGGCTGGACACGGGCTGAAGCCCAAAAGTGTGCTGATGATGCCATGGGTCAGTGGCAGGACCGTAGCCGATTTCAGGACTGGAAATGTGATATCAGTTGGGCAGTGAAGACATACGGCGTCACTCCAATAGAAGGTGGTGACGCCATTGCGCTGGAGCGCAACCAGTCATTCGTTAAGGCTGCGCGCGAACACTATGCCTCTCAAGAAGGTCTAGGCAGTTACCTTCATCACCTTTTTCATGAGAGCTAGGCCATTTGGAAATACATCTGCCAACTTAGGCATTATGTGTGCTGATCTGGTTCAAAGCTTGTGACACCATATTTCGGGCGGCGGCTTCTGATGCCCCTGTTCTTATTTCGAAGTTGACGAGTGTTTCATAGAGCGATTTGTCGACATTAGGATTGATCATGACAACGCCCCCGCGGTTGCCTACAGGAAGGGGGGTAGACCGGTTGCGAAAAAGACATTCGAAGGGGATATAAGGGCGTACAGGAAGTGGCTCTCCGAATAAGGTCAGTGGATCATCGTCTGGGACAGTGTTCCCTTGTGAGAGCCTGCCTAATCGCTTGTAAATTTCACCCAGACCACCGTTGAGGGCGGGTAGGTAATTTTCGTCAACCAGATCTTTGCCTTCACAAAGGCTTTCGAAAACCAGTCGGTCTTCTGCGCTGTTGCTGGAGGTTAGAGACGGCGAGGTCTGACGGTTGGCCGAGCGCGTGATCAGGGGAGTGTATATCCGGTTCACTCCTGAGGGTTTGATTCCGGCATAGAACAATCGCGTGTAAATCCTCTTCCCCCGGAAAAGAATGATCGCCTGTCCCTGTCTTAACCCTTGGATATCGCTCCATGAGATACGTTTGACTTCGCGAATGTCGGCTCTCATCTGATCGGAATAGACGCCCATGACTGGAGCGTTGTCGTAACCTGAGAGCACACTGACCTGCATGGTGCCGCCCGCCTGCTCGACCCATTCCCGTGTTGGCCCGGAATCTTCAATATTTTCAAAAATCTTGAGTTTGGGGTTTCCAAGAAGGGGGGCAGCATCATCCTTTCCGAGCGTGGCGTATAATGACCCCACTTCCTGAAAGGATAAGAACATACCGATGTTGAGTTCTCTGGCCTGTGCGAGCATGACGTTAACGTCTTTGGTCGCGAAATAATTGAACTCATCATAAATATGGAGATAAGGCGTCTTTGCCGATGAGGGGCGGTTTGTGACCAGATCCTCGTAATCCCCTTCAATAGACGCCCCCAGTGCGGCGGCCATGGCATAACGCTGTGCGGTGATAACGGTCTTGCCGATGGCAGCGTTGGTATTGCGATCATTTTCCAAAGACGGCAGTAGCACAATCAGATTGCGTCTGTTGTATTCCACATCTGCAAAGTCAACGTCGGGCACCTCACAATTAAAAATATGACCATAGGTGGTGGTCATCATTGTGAAGGTTTTAGCAAACCCACCCACGACATAAGAATGCTGTTCGCGCACTTTGTCCTGGTTGGAAGCTGCTCCTTTATTGGCGGAATATCCGCCAGTTTCTGCAACATAGGACCGGACGGGAACAAGCAGGGCCTCGGGAAACTGGTCGGGTAGAGGAATGGTCAGTATTTTTTGCGTTCTGAAGTTGAAGTAGGAGAACCGTCGGTGCCGGTTTTCGGTATCTTGTGTACCGACAAGATCAATCAGGCTTTGGATGTCTGAGAAATTCGCACGAATAGTGGCGGCCGTAATGGGAATACCAACATGATCGCGCATCCAGACGAAAATTTGGGATACACTCCCGAAGAGGGCCTCGGCACGATCTCGGAAATGGGCTGAATTTCCGCCCCCTTTTTCTTCCGGGAGGAAGAGGGTACGCAGCAGTTCGGCCATCCCCTCGGCGTTGACGGAGGAAAAGGGGTTCCATGTGTTGGTTTTCCGGTCTCCACTGGAGACAAGGAAATTGATAACCCGCATGTTGGCTTCAACTCCCCATCTTCGTTGCAAGGCTTGCAGCGAGAAGACGAGGTTGTTGGAAGCTTTGCCGTCAATAATGGAAAAGCCAGTTGCCTGTGCCAGTGCGCTGCATAGCAGACTATAGATGAACTGTGTTTTCCCTGAGCCTGTTGCGCCGGGTAGCAGGCCGTGCATGGTCAGGTCAGTGCCTGCAACCCATGTCTGCTGTCCGGTATTTTCATCCCAGCCAAGGAGCCAGTCCCCTTCTGCTTTCCCAGGGATTTCGACACCGGGACGTTTGGAGTCTGGAACGGGATTGCCATAATCTTTGCGTGACGAACAGGCAGGAATCCGTAGTGGCATTATCGTGCCGCGACTGAGCACGTAGGCCGCGTATCCAAGCGATAGCGGCACTAGTGCTGTTGTCAGGGCAGGGACTGAAAATGCCAGAGCGGCAAAGGCAACAGGGCCGATGGCCGAGATTTCGGATGTCAGGGCTTCATGGAACTGTGTCCAAAGTGTTCTGGTATCGCGATACGCAATCCCCCCACGTTGTTCGTGGCGGTCTTGCGGGCCGTCCATCCGGCGACGAATAGAGCCCATTGCGTTAATTCAGACCAAAAGCAGAATTGGGATTTTCTTCTGTCGGCGGCCGCATTGCCTGTTTCTGTGGCAAGTCCATAGGAGCAGGCATGACAGGTCTTAACTGAGAATGCGCTTGTCCTGACTTCTGGATATCCAGCGTCTCGATGGGGGCAGTTTTATGGGCTGGGTTTAGATATAGCGCTCCCAAAAATGCGAAAGCGGACAGGATGATAACTGGCGCGATGCGCCTGGCGAGACGTGTTGCCCGTGTCCCTTCCGTCTTCAAGGCGACGTTAGTGTCAGGCCAAGGTGAGGGGGCCGAAACGACTGCCTCAGATGATGGCTTCGGAGAGAGGATCACAACACTCTGCTGTCCGGGGTGAATGGTGATGGATTGACCCTGTTCGGGAATAATAATGATCACGACTGGCTCCTGTTAGGATGATGGTTCATTCTGCATGAACAGGTTGTGAATGCGCGTCGGAGCACAGTTCCTGAGCATATTCCTCCATGGCTTCAATGGTGATCTGACCTTTACTGTCGACCAGTTGCTGGAGCATGTGATCGACACAAAGAACGATGACACTGATGGGAGCGTAGTGGACAGCGTTCAGGACGTGGCCGCACAAAGCACTCTCATTATGGTCAATCCCCAGACCAAAGCTGGCCTGCCCGTGTGTCGGGGTCCACTGATCTTCCGCCAGACGAATGATGACGGGTAAAAGAGCATCAGGGGCTAGCAGACGGCGCGGCGTCCATCCCTTCTGCTGCTGTCCGACTATAATGCGATAGGAACGCAGTTCGAATAGCGCGCAGAGAGCATCAATCAGACGTTCAATGTCGATCATGCGAATTTTCTCTTTTTCCATGTCGGTAGACGAGGCCTGCGCGAGCCTACGCACAGGACGCGCACCATGCGGTATGCCACGGGAAGGGTAAGACCCAACCATGCCATGACGCCGAATATCAGGGTGCTGACTACAGCGAGGATGAAGACCCACTCGCGCATATGGGCAAACCAGAGCACCATTGGCACGAGAGAGCGGCAGTCCAGTATAAACAGGTGGACTGGTTCAGAAGAGTAACGCCACATGATTACATCTCCGCGTCACGGGCTTTAGCAGCCACGGCATCTGTAATGCGCTTTTCGGCCAGAGCTTGGGCGATGGACTGGACATAGGTTTGTCCAGTCTGTTCAACCGCCTCATGCGTGAGGGAAGGCCATCTATCGCGCGGTGTGTCGAGCAGTTTGTTCCGGAAGGCTCGCGTCACTGGTAGAAATTCCCTGATGGGTGTGCGCGTGCCATCAGTCGATGGAAGAAGGCGTTGATTGACGATCAACCGAAGATTTTCGACAAACGCGATTGTCAGGCTATCGCGTTGATCCGGTGGACATAAGGCTTCAATCCTGCGGATCGTTGAAGCCGGATCGAATGTATGGACCGAAGATACCAGACGGTGTCCGGAAATCATGGCCTGAACGGCTGCTTCTACCGTTTCGGGGTCTCGACATTCCCCAACGATGATATCGGTGGGTTCCTGTCGCATCGCCGCTCGAATGAAGTCGGGGAAGCTTTTAATCTGGCGGGGGATCTCGCTTTGACTAATTGTTGCATTTTTTCTGTCAACCAGATCGTACAGCAGTTCGAGAGGGGCTGATCCTTCCACGATATTGCAATGACAATCTGGGTTCTCGAGACGGGCACGCGTTATCCCGCCGATGAGGGTTGTCTTGCCGCTCCCGGTGGCACCGCAGATCCAAAAGCCTCCATTGTCCCCTTCGAGAGCATCTCTCAGGCGGGGTTCAACATTCTGTTCGTCCAAAGTTCTGGGGATGTCCACCAGTGGCCGGATAGTGATGGTGATGGCTTTTTCTGCACCAATAGTCGCGGAAACCGCGTTGACACGGAACGAATGGCGCGGACCTTTCCGGTTGGGCCAGACTGTATGTGATATGTCTATGGTTTCGGCTTGGGTCAGGACGCTCGTGGCAACCTCACTGCCATACATGAAGCGTATTGTTTCCTGTACACGGCGCGGGCTCCAACGATCTTTCCCTAATTGGGAATTTTTACCATGAACACGGATTTCCACAGGCTGATCCGTTTGGATCTGGACGCGGGATGCACCCAATTTGGCGCAATGGACCAGTAAGGTATTCAGATCAACATCGAGAGGAAGATCAGACATCGAATGATCCCTTACTGTGCTGATGGGCGGTTTCGGTGATCTGGCTAATGCGTTTGTGCTGGTCGAGGAGATGCTTTGGAAATGCCAGACCAGCGTCTGCCTTCTGGCCGTCCCAGAGCATGCGGATATAATGCTGGATGGGGTCACGCAGCGCGGCCGGAGCCTGAGAAATGCTGTATCCGTAGAATGTTTCTGAACGCGTGACATGATCCAGTTGCGTAAAAGTGGTTGTCATACTGCTGTCGAGTTGGCTTTCGCGCAGGAAATAGCGTTTCAGGACCCAGACACGCAGGTCGCTGGCAGCACTTCTGGCAGCAAGGAAATAGACACAGAGTGTCTGTTCATCAGTTGGCATGATGCGGTGTCACCTCGAAAGTCATCAGGGAGGATAAGGTCAGCGCAAGTTGCGGATCTGGAGATGGTGTTCCGTGCAGACACTCAGCTCGCCAGTGTTCCATAGCGCCAGCCGTCTCCGTGCAGGTTGTTGTGACAATGGCGTGAAGCGGACGACCAGGCATTGGATACGAAAGGCCACACAGAATGAGCCAGAGATCCCGGTCAACCAGTTGGACAATTGAGAACAGGCTGGGATTGACAACACCTGACTTGCGCCGGGCTTCCTGCAGAAGCGACATCAGGGCAGGGCGGACATAGGCATGTCTGGATGCAATTTCGATCCCGCTTGTCCAATTCTCCGCTGCGTAGGCCTTCTTCATTTTCTGGGTGAAGGTTTTGTCCAATTGAACAAACTGCCTGATCTCTCCTTTCTTCCATCGCCCCGAGAGAGCAGTGGAGAGAGATTCCAGCATCGCCTGCGCCTGATCTTTCTGACGGGTGTAATAAAGACTGAACACCATAAAAAGGCACAGCTCTACGGCTGAAAGCTCTGCTGGACTGCTCCATCGGTTCCCCAACTGACGCACCAGCGCATCATGGCACTGGTGGACGGTCTCAGCATCGGACAGTGGTCCTGGAGCATACCGATTGAGCCACTCAACCGGCGTGAGAACCGGGTCCATGGGCCGCAACGGCTTTCCTTCAGGCGCTGGTGGCGTCAGTTTGGCGGCTCCCCCGACCCATGCCTGTCCAATAGGATGGATTTTGGCCAGCATGCGGGTCATGCCTTCAAGACCGAAGCGGTGCTGGTAGATGGCTTGAGGAGCCTGTGTCCCACAGAGAATACCAAGTGCGACAAAAAGCCCCAGTGACGGTAGCAGGATAGCCTGCCCCGTCAGAGTGCAGAGTTCCCATAATGTCCTACCGGACACTTTTTCGGGCTGGGCATGAGCAAGGTTGACCAGAACCTGATCATACTGGTGGGTAAAAAGAGAGATCATGCGCAGTTCTGCACCGGCGCAATACAGGACGAGTTCAGTAATCTGCGTGTGAAACTCATACCAGAGCAACAGGACGAGGCATGTTGCGACAACGATAACCGCAAGAGCCGTTAGAATCATATTTTCCGGGTCGACATCCCGTCCTGTGCCGATGGGCTGTTGTGGCACGTTCATGGGTTTGCCTCCCCTGCGTGCCAATGTGCCCGGTTGGCATCAAGGCCAGGTTGAGAGCGGATACGGATTTCCGTGTCATCGACCCGCAGCTGATCGTGGCCTCCCTGTGTGTCGCGATGGAGGAAAGCGACCTCTGGCGGTTCGACTTTGCCGGCTTTTAACAACACCCGGTACCGAGCCATGCCGATTATGTCGCGCTGCAGCCGTCCCAGATCATCAAGAAAGACTTCTACTGCCTGTCGTTCGCCTGCGGCCCATCCACGAGCAACGGCTTCGCGCCAGACATCAACCTCATGTCGGGTGCGTGGTCGCTGGGCATCAATAGGTGTATCAGGAGATGCGACATTTCTGACAAGCCACGTTCGCCACTGAGGTGGCAGGGAAACAAGCTGCGCCTGGCGAGTGATACGGTAGACCTGCCGTGTTTCACGAGCCGTTTGTCCACTATCGTCCAGTGCGAAGGCCATTTGTGCTTCTGTGACGACAGGTGGACGAATGAGGGTCTGTCCATTCCCGGCTGGCAGGACAAGAGTACGAAAATCAAACTCACGATCAAGCACGGCTTCATAACGGCGGAGCATGTCGTTGATTGCAAACGATCTTGCCGCCAGTCCTCCTTGAGCACCGTAAGCCCATGCGGCCTGTTTGAGCGCTTCATCCCGGCCATTGCTACTTTCCGTGCGTGGCGAGTAGCCGGGTCGAACAGCCATGAGCGCCTCCAGAGAGGGGGGGCGTGTCGTATCTGTCAGGACAGGTTGTTCGGAAGCACCGCTTAGGGGGGTGTCGAGTGGATTGGCAGCAGCCATGTTTGCCTGTGGTTCGGCCGGAACAGGGAGGGGTATCGGCGTGTTGGGCTGGGCAAACAGTGTCCCGGCAGGATTGGACAACACGATTAACCCTAGGATGAGGGTGCGTTTACGCATGCTGATTAATCCGGATGGTATGATGAAGAATGTCGACATCGACATCCAGTTCAGGATTGCCGGCTGCTGCGAGTTCGTTGATGAGCTCTCCGGCCGTGGCATGTGTCTGATGGATGCTGACAACTGGAGCATGGTCTATGGGGGGTGAGAGGACCTTGTATCCCACCATCTTGGCAATCTCCCGGACCCCTGCATCCAGTGAACCAGTCCAGTCCCAGCGCATAGGCCGGTTCATTTCCGCAGGGAGGACTGAGCCCGGGCGTAACATTGGAAATCGAACCTGCCCCATTGTGTCCATGCGTCCGAGAAGTGTGGACATTTCAAGCGATATGGGCTGATGGAGGGATGGAGGTTCTGACTGGTGCTGACAGGCTCCCACAAAAAGGAGGCTGATCAGAAGGGGTGCAGATGTGCATGGTGGTATTGTCATACCCCATGATCACCCATGTGGTTGTGAATGCGAGATACCGACGACATGGCTCCAGACCTTGAGCTGGTATGCCTGATTATGGACAGGGGTGCGCGAATTGTAGTTTCCGACACGTTCCCAGAATTCTTTGGGATGCTGAGGGGTCTCGCCTCCCAGTTCTCTTGCCAGAATCCACGCGCCAACGTGGATATTGAGGCACCCGTCATTGATGATCTGTTCGCGCGTTATCCCTTTTGCGGCGAGTTCGACGAGATGGGACGAATTGATCTGGGCAGGTCCCATATCATATGTCCCATTCTTGTTGCTTACGATCTGCCCAACATGTCCACCTTCAGTTGCGAGAAGGCCCAGAAAGAGTGGTACCGAAATCCTATACTGGCTGGCAGCATCCACAGCACATGTGCGCAAGTTCCCAGATAAGGCCGTTGTCTGGGATGATGGTACCGTGAATGTTGGTATTATTTTGGGAGTTTCTTTCGTCTTGTTGCTGACTGCATAGGCCAGTATCCACGCACCGGCCGCGATGTTTGTGCAAACATTAGTTTTTATGGCCTCAGGCGAAAAACCAGCCTTTTCAAGAATAGGCATCCAGCCGGGCTGGATACCCATTGGCCCGATTAGACCATCATGTTGTTTTTGAATGATCTGCACGATGGATGATTGCTGAACATGATAATATTCAGCAATCTGGTCAACACATGGCGGTATGATCATGGCAGGTCTCGACGAGGAAGAGCCCATGTAGTCCGCGCACTCATTAAGCATAACATTGACGTTTATGAGCGCGCGAATACTGAGGCAATTATTTGGTTTGACTGGCTGGTGATATGGCGGGTTTGTTATTGATAGACATGATAACAAACGCTGCTAACCCGGTGTTCTGGGCTAATATACCATGCCTGACCAGGGGGGACGACGAATGTCATACTCTGGTCAACACGTGAATTGTCACCGCTCCATTCGATATGAGAAACCGATTGCCGGTTTACAACTGCGTCAGCGGTAGCGCCTTTATGTCCAGCGTAAATGATTGCTTCAACAAGGATGGGCAGGTCTGAGGAATTCAAATTGTTCAAGTTCCATCCAGCACAGGACGCTTGGATAAGGGTGGCAAATGACAGGCCAATAACTCTCCATGTTCCATTTACACAATTGAGCGTGTTCCCCCGCTCATCTCGTGCGATGTCCCCGATCTGGGTTGTGAACGTATCCTGACTGTTATTGGATTCAACACCGTCCATAACGCCAGTATTGATCGCAACCCCATCACACGGACTACCATTTTGTGCGATGAAATTAGGTCGAAAGACCTGCCCTCGGATATCTTTCGTAGCGTTAACCCTGCCATCTTCACTAACGTATGCATTGACGCCTTTATTATCGTCGTCATTGCCCGTGCTGACTGTACCGTAAGCATGCACGTCACCAGCACTATTGATATCGTTCCCTGTCATATTCAGGGGCGTTTCCATAGAGTTAAGCTCTGGATGGCCTGCAATCGCATCTCGGTATAGATAGTTCGGATTGTTGTTTGCATCATCTGCAGATGCAACAAGCCCGACTAGATGCCCCGCACCGGGGTTAGGGAAACCGGAAATGGTCTGGGACCATGTTCCACTCGCACCAACGGCCATGTTGGAATTTAGGCCACTAATCAGACCGTTTGGAGGGACATACCCTCCTTGTGCCCCTGCTTTCAGGGCAATGGCAACGGCATCCTTGGGCGAGAGCGTGAGGCCCCCATATGATATGACGCGTCCGTCAAGTACACCACTGTCAGATTGTGTGGCATAGACAACCCATGTCTGACCGTAGGGATTGGTGCTGGTAAAACCGATTGGAAGATCACGTTCCTTGATCAGAGTAGCCAGTGAAACAGCGGTTGAACTGCCAACCGGGATGCTTTCGATCAGTTCATCGCTATGTGCCCGGATGTATTTCTTAATTCCGGCGAGCAGAATATCAAACTGTCCTCCAGCGACAGCAATCACGGAACGATTGTTCGCGTCCTGTGTCATGTTGAAATAGCGGGCAGTAGGCCATAATGACACAAGAATGGCTGCAAGTACGGCGATAATGGAGGGCATCTAGAACCTCGGACCTGTAAATGTGACAACAGAGATGATGTCCCCTTCCGGGACAGAAACAGGCAGGTTTCCCATGTTGCCAAAGAAAGGAGAGGACCAGCTCGTATCGTGTGCGATTCCGATGCTTCGGTCGCCATCGGCTAGTCTGATTGTGTCGGCAACAATATTCGGAGCAAGAGGCATCCATGTTACGATGGTTGTCCCATTGCTATCTTTGGAAACATCATTCCCGGCATTCGGCAGAAACTGTTTTTCATTGCTCATGCCGATATCCGACAGATCCAGACTTCCAGAGAAGTCTGGGTGACGTTCAACATAAAATTGCACGGCACTTCTGTAGGCCAACCATCTTTGAGCCGCATTACTGGGCTCAATGTAGATGTCTTGCTGCAGGGCTAGAGTGGCTAGCCCTTGAGTGTCAGCAAAGGCCCCAAGGATTAGGGCAAAGGCGAGAATGATATAGGCCATGGCCGTTAGCTGTCGTGCTCGAAGGTAATCGTTGCCGTTGAAGAGGATGCACCCGCATTGCAGGCCATTGCGATACTGGATGCTGCAGCGCTGTTTGTCGGGTCGATTGATGTACCATTGACGCTAATCATGTTGGCGCTTTGTGAGCGGGCAAACGTGGCGCAGTCATCACTTGCGACTTCGACCCATGTGGCGGTGAAACCCATGCCATTATTGGTTGATGTCAGGGTGACATATGAGTTTGCCCATGGGCCTTTGAGCGTGCTTCCATCGCCATTCATCATTCCTTTGGGAACAAGACCGGCCTTGATTGCGACTGAGTTATTAAGGCCGCTGAAGTTTCTTGATGTCAGGCCTCCTTGGAAGAAACCGTCAACATTAGTGACCATTTCACTTTCCCATCCCGATGCAGTCTGGACGTTCGACTTATGGAACGCTTCATAAACGCCTGCCATGACAAGAACGAGTGCTAGTGCCTGAAGGCCGTATTTGGAGAGAATGGAAACAATAAGATCCATGATGGAAATTCCTCAGGATGAATAATTATAGGATTAGAAGGCCATTGTGTGGGAAAGGTCAGCGCCCAGGTTGTCACAGGCGGCACCAAGTATGACCACAAGACCAATCATGATCAGGATGAAGACGTTTTCAGCCTTGTTCGCGAACGCGATGGTGCGTTTCTCTGTCGCAGTCGCCCAAACTGTTGCCGTATCATGAAGCCGGATGTAGCCTTCCTTGCTCACCCAGTTGGCTTCGACGTCGTCAATGATACGTGGCGAAGGAAACTCGAATCCCGTTGATAAGAGCGCGTCAGGGAATGTCAGCCCATTGATGGTGAGGTTGGTCAGGATCGCGTCAAGCCGCTCCTTTAGCCATGGTGATGCGGCCGAGGCCTGAATCCTCAGGGCTTCTTTATCTGGGACCTGGGCCAGCACGAGTGATAGGAAAGCAGTAATCCAGACGTATCCCTGAACATCTCTGTAGATGGACCATGGCGGGAAACGCTCGAGAATAACGCGGGTATGCCCTGTAACACGCCGAAGGCTGAACCAGACCGCGAATGCCAGAAGAAGTATAAATCCCAACGTGATTGGTGCATACCAACCTGTTGCGAGGTTGGAAGCGAATACGAGGATCTGTTGACTGGAACTGGGATGTTTTGGTGCCATTGGGCCAGAAACAAGGCCCGGTAGAATTTGAGTGCCCAATATTCTCAGAAACACATAGATGATACCGAGATACATCAGCGGCTGGCTGACGGCTTTCATGGATGCCTGAACCATTGCACTGGATCGCCCTTTAGCTTCACAGAGCAACTGCAGGGCCTCTGGGAGTGTCCCGGCTTTGGCGCCAGCATACATCAGCATGTATTCATCATCTGGAACATAGGGTCGGAATGCGTCAACAAGCTTTTCGCCATGATTCAGATGATAGATGATGTCATCGATAATCTGCGGAATAACTTTCTGTTTTTTCCGCGCGGCCTGCGTTGCAAACATCCGTAAAATAGTTGTTTCAGGGATGTGAATACGCAACCGGACTGCCAACATCTGATATAGCGTGGCGCGTGCAGTCCAGTTGAAAAAAATCAGAGCATTTAACCTGAACCACAGGGAATTTCTGCGATGCTGCTGTTCGTAGTCTACGTCAGTATAGCGGATTAACATTACTGAGCTCCCCGTGATGCGCCGTCACGACGTTCTTTGAGAACCTTCTCACGGGGACGGATCCGTTCGACTGTGGTGTTGACATCGAACGGATCAAGCTTGCCTTCGGCGACGAGCTTCATAGCGGTTTCGAGCAAAGAAGGATCAGCATCAGGACGAGAGCGGTACCTATGCCGAGCGACATTAACGCCATGCGTGACAAAGTCGCTCATGAGTTCTTCATCTGTTTCAATCACTTCAGCAACGCATGTACGACCACTGATCCCAGTGCCGTAACAATGCTCACATCCGGGACCGATACGCCGGATCAGAGATGGGTCAGGGCACCATGTGGGAACAGATTCATTGATTATTGTTGCCAGTCGCTTATCGTCTGTAGTCCATGGCACTGCGCAGTGAGGACAGATTACGGGTACAAGTCTCTGCGAAACGATGCCGCGAATAAGGGATGCGTTACAGGTTGTCGCAAAGTTCAGACGAGTGAAATCCATAATCTGGAGGCGAAAAGGAAGGTCAAATGGATCATCCACGTGGCAGGTTGAGGCAACAAAATGGCCGGTCTGAACGGCGGTAAAGCAGGTTATCGCACCATCAACGTCTCGCATTTCTCCCAGGCCAATGTCGTCAGGATCCATACGCAGGGTGGCACGCTGACGTTCGCGCAAAGCGCGTCCGTTTTCTTCTTCGTTGTCTGTGTTGGGAATATCCAATTGGATGGCCCATGGCATACTTAGTTCGACTGGCTGTTCAATAGTGACGATGTTTCGGCCGGGTTGAACACGAGCTTTTTCTGCCCAGATTTCATAGAGCGTTGTGGTCTTCCCATGACCAGTCGGAGCGGTGAAGATGATAGCTCCTGAAGGAGACATCGCGATCCCCATTAAACGGTCTATCTGTCGTTGGCTGAAGCCATAATCTTTTAACCGCAGGTGCCCAGGAGGTCCCTGGAGCGGATGTAGGGTGCTGTAGTTTCCTCTGATGCGCCTGTTGACCCCACGTTTAATGGATTGCAGACGTAAAATCATGAACCAGCCCCCCTCTGAGAGAGGAACACAGGGGCCGCGAACAATACGGACGTTATCTAGCCCGGTGCCTTTGAGGATATCTCCGGATATGCCGCCATCCTGAAACTGACTGTCGGTGACAGAGGCGGCCTGTGAAGAACCCAGCCGATACATCGCGCGCATCAGACGATCTGCAAAAGCATTTTCCCATTCGTGGGCAACCATATATCGACCGTTGATACGGCAGGCTATTTCGGTATGTCTGGATAGCCGTCTTATCCGGATGTCTGATGAATTATAGCCACCGATCTCGGTCAGAAGGGCAAGAGCGCGATCCCTTACTTCAACATCTTCTTTGGGCGTTTCCATAATTGCGGAGTTCTGATGAGCATGTTCCATTCGCTCCGTGACGGCACTGAGAGGAACATATTTGACTTTGACCCCGCGAAAACCTTCAACGTAACGCAGGGTATCAAGCCATTGCAGAAAATGAAGCCGATCCTGAAGCTGCCTGCTGGCGAAGACAATTCGGTCATCACCATTGGCTTCGATAAAAATCTGCCCTTCAAGACTTCTAGGAATGTCGATGACGACTTGGCCTTGAGACGCCGCCATTTCATCCGTCTGCCCCTTGGCGGGATTAGCAAACAGCCGTGACCAGATATTACCCATGGTTCAATGCCCCCCACTTTCCGTAGAAACTGCCGCTGCTGAAGCATCTTTGATGGCGACATGAATCTGGTAATCAGTGTTCTGAAGGGCACCATGTGCATCAGCGTTGATCTCACGACCCAGACGTTCGACACTGATGTCTCTAAAGAAATCCCATGGTATTTCCCGTGGGTCTCCCTGCCATGGGAATGTGATCATATAAGCACTCTGTGCCTTCGAGTGATCGTCATGGGCTAGATCCGCAGTTTTAACCGATAGATTGGCCTCTGATCGCTGCACGAGAGCTATGAAGGTTTTTGCATCTCCTGTTGCATCAGACGGTGCTCCATGAATTTTCTCATAGGGTAAGAGTGGATAATGGGATCTGACCGAGTTCCCATTGTTGAGCATTAGTCCTACTGGAGCATCAGCGAGTGTGCCGCCAGTACGAACCCATAGGGCACTTAATGTTCTTCCTGCGCATTCCCAGTTATTAAGTGTCCATCCATCTTTGAATGGAGGAAGTGCGTAGGCATTGTGCATGCAGATTTTTACCCACTCTCCGGCCGAAGGTCCCTCATGGGTAGCGGCCTGAGCTTTCTGCTGCTCCAGAAGTAGATTCCTACGGGCTTCATCGCGCAGATGGGCCAGATTCCGTTCGTGGAGAACGTGCATACTCTGCAGCACGACAAGACCACATACCGCGAAAATACTAGCGGCAATGTAGTAAGGTCTGAATGAGACAGAGCGGATAATAACTGGCGTTGCCGGAAGGGCCGCCATGAACGCATCGACTTTCTGCGGCTCGATAAGCAATTTTTGTTTGAAATTGAACCCAACCAGTGACGATCGGTATCCTTCGAGATCTTCGTCAGTGAAAAAGTTATCTGAACCGGGCAGGGGTAATGAATTTTCATCCGTTGCCATGACCCATATGCCCGATGGCCCAAAGTCGCATTCGACGTAGGTTGACGGTCCGCTTTGGGATAGAACGGCGAGAAGCAGGCTTTCTATTTTAGCCTTGCCGGTTGTTTTTTCGCCTGATCTCTCGGCAACCATTTTCAGATAGCCAATCCGATTTGGTATCTGTTTTGGCCTCACATAATTCGTCATGCCCATTGCGAGGGCTTCCTGTCGAATGGCTGGCAGGGAAGGGCGCCGAGCATGAGGTACCCAGCGTATTCCGCTTACGAAGACCCGGTTCCCTGTGGGCAAAGTGAGTAATACGGCCATTGCTCAGCCTTTCCTACAAGGGGTTGCCGAAAGGAGAGGATTGCTGGGGTGGCTTGGAAGACGGCAGAGAAAACCGTTTCCCGTTTCGGGTAACAATGACGGTTCCGCTTTGCGTAATTGCGGATACGACACTCCCATCAGGCAAAGTGGTGCCTTTCATCGCTTCGAGAGACTGGCCATCTTGGAGATGAATGAGCCCCGTGATGACAGTCCCACCTTCCCAAAGAACGCCGTCCACGGTGGCCGTGGGCCCGCTATCGTCAGGTTTTTCCAGTGCTGGAGGCATGTTCTGCTGCAGTGGATGGAGTTGTGTCATAGGTTGTTGGGGGAACGGCACACGCGCTGTAGCGAGGTCATTCCGCGTGCTTGACGTGGTGAATGTTGCTCCACCCTTTGAACGTCGTTCATTATCGGCGATTGTTGCCAACCCTTCCGAAATCTTTTTCTGCGTATCTACGATGCTCAGACAGGCATTATTTGCATCAATCTGTTCCTGAGACAGCCGTCCGCCGATCCCAGGTTCCTGCAGGTGCTGCGCACATTCTGGTGGTGTTGCCCATGAGGGCAAGGGCAGGACCAACGCCGTTGCCATAGACGTAAGGATGATTTTTTTCACAGCGTGTGAGCCTCCACGGTTACAACAACATGTGTTTTCTCAAGAGTTGCATCGCCCCCGCCTCCCAGGACCCAATCCAAAGCGGAGCCAACGCCATTGCGTTTGCGAGATGTCGCATCATCGACGTAACCGCTAAGCACAAGCGTGCTGTTGTTTTGCAATGCGACGGTATCGTCCAACGACGTGCTGGATGTTTTGGGAGCCTGAATAGAGGAACCACCACTCGAGATGGTGGTGATGGTCTGCAATGTCTGGAGTAGGAAATTGAGATGAAGGAGTATCCGGCTATCAACAATTTTGGGTGTGACTGAACCCATGAACCCAGACATGACAACACCAGGGGAGAGTGAATTGGAGCTTCCCGAATTTGTCGCCAGAACAGAAGAACTGTTGGCCAGATAGGTCGTGTTGATGCCGTTCTGGAAAGGAGCTGTCTGATTATTGGTTGTTACGACTGACCGGTCATACTGTTCGGTTACATTCCCAAGCTGTTGGAGTGCCTGAACAACAACTTTCGAGCCCGAAAAAAGTCCGCCAGTGCCTTTACCTGTATCCAGAATGGATGCCCCAAAGGAGAATGGTGTGTCAGAGGTTTGGAGTTGTGGAATGGCGGCCGGGGTCGAAGTCACTCCGAGCAAACCACCGTGGGGTGCAAAGGAGAGTGTCGGGCTGAAGCCGTAGTTACTTTCATGGCTAATTTTGACCGTATAGACATGCACTTCAACCGCGACCTGTTTGAGCATGTCATCACGCAGCCCCTGAACCCAGTCCTCAACACGAGCAATCTGGTCCGGAGTGCCTGTTACTGACACTGTTCCCAGCCCCTCATCCGCAACAACACGGGCATCACCCGCGATCACGTTCGCAGTCTTCTGGATCGTCTGCCATCTGTTGGTTTTGCTGTGGGCTATGATGGATGCCATACCGGAAGACTGACCCGAAGATTCACCGCTCCCGCTCATGCCGCCCCCTGATGTCCCGCCAGACATCATTGAGCCACCGCCCATTCCCATGCCAGACGAGCCACTGCCACTGCCACTGCCACTGCCACCGCCTGTGTAGGCAACGATCGAAGCGTCAGAAGTTGTATCACCGGAGAAGGCTGGGATCGGCCACGTTTTGGTCAGAGTGCGATAAAATTCAATCTGTCCGTTTGTCCAACGTTGCCAGACGCCAAAACGTGTTGCGAGTGTTTGGAATAGACCCTCACGGGTGCCTTGATACTGAAGCCAATTCCCTATGCCAGACCATGTTTCATTGCTGGCGTTGGAAACTCTGGTTTCAGAACGCGCCGATGACCGGCTCTGCGAGGAATCAGTATCTGAGCGAGATTGACCACCAGATGCGGCTGGGGGTGGGGGAAGGTCTGAAGCACTATAACTCCCCCCGGACGACGAGAAGTCCTGCTCGGCATCAGACGTTACACTGACAGGAATGTGTGTCACGCGACTGGCGATGATGGCTGCATCTCTTAATGAGACCGGCCGGGAAAGTGTAATCCCCGCAGGATGAAGGAGGATCTCAGGAATCCTCTCTGCCTCGTGGACATTTTCTCCCAAAAGCCAAGGTCTGTCTGACACGGTTACGACAGGGTTCTGTGGAATTTTGTAATTGTGATCGACTGTTTCGGCTTCATGCTCGGCCTGACGGGCGGCTTTGAAGTCGGCGCATCCGGTTAACAATGTCACACAGGATGCTGTTGCTAATAGCAGAGGGAGGTACTTCATTCGCTCCGCCCCCCTGGGCTGGTCACGACTAGAGTATGATTGGGCGTATGGAAGTCTGCATGGATGGACTTCCCTTCGTCAGAGATCGTGTGGATGATATCCGTCATGACCTTCTGGTAATCCCCGTTGAAGGAGGTCATTGCCGGTACCATCCAGTTCAGATCATGAGGCCAGAAAACTTTCCATCCTGCACGGTCCCCCCATGCGACCATCTGTTCGCGAATGGGTTGCCCTTCCACCAGCGTCCACTCTTCAGATGGCAATTTGGCCTGAGCAAGAGCGGGTTGGGTGTTGGTAGGTTTAAGCGGAATGGGGCGCATTTGATCCGTGTTGGGAATTTTCAGAATCAGATGTTGTCCATTATGGATCGTGCAGCTGCCGGCGCGCTCGAGTGCGCCATCTGCGTTATGCCCATAGAGGCATGTCGCTTCTGCATCATCGGCGTCCAGCTCTAGCAGGAGGTTTTGTCCAACCGGGCTGACTGCGTAGCGTACGGTGTGTGCGCCGGGGTAGGACATCCCATCAGGAGACAAAGCGAAACCTCTTTCGCGTAAAGTGTCCATGAGGAGCACTTCAGTATGATTGGGGTCTGGACCATCATAGGGTGCCAGCCGAATAATGCTGTTTGGCCCGTCCATGCTGTTAGCAAGGATATCCGCAATAAATACGGTTAGGGCGGATGCGTCGCGAAAGGTTGCTCCTGCTACATGCGATGACGTGGAGGGGGGCATTTCCCCACATCCGGAGACCAGAACTAACAGGGCACCTGTTGTAATATGACGGGTGAGGCGGTTCACTCCGTACCTCCATGGGTTATGTGGATTTGCTGAGCCTCTGGTTCGTTTCCAATGAGCAGGGCGTCATCGACCGCCCTTGGAATGACGTAAGAGTCTCCAACGATTGTGTAGTCCTGAGTGTTTTTTGCTTTGGGTGAGAGCACGATCAGGCGTGGTGCGGCGGTAATTCCGCCAGGGGGAAACTGGATGTAGGTGTGTCCAGCTTCGCGGTAGACCCGCATGGGTTTCCATGGAGCAGATCCGCTCATGTGATAGGCAAAGTCGGGTGTACCGGTCAGGCCAGTTTTGAGTGTTATCTCAGGCTGACTAAAAGGCTCACCCGGTGAATGGGTGAAAGCAACTGTTTTCATGCTCGGACTTTGAGCACTCAGAAGCATTCTGTAGGTATGTGCACTAGCTTTGAGGGTTAGGGGTGTCTTTGTGGCGTTGACACCAGGAGAGAGGGCTACGGCCCAACCCTCATGAATGCCTTTACTTCCTCTCACCAGATCCGCATGCCAATTCGCCGCGTCATCGACGCTTAGATCTGTCTGGGTTGCAGTTTCACCACGATCCAGACGAACAATGCAGATATCCGGGTAACGACAGGTTATGGTTGGCGTCCCATCGCCAAACGCGAACCATGTGATCCCTCCCTTCCCAATGAGAGGGATGGCTGAAAGGTGAGGGTGGGTCGGTTGGACAATTGTTTTTGTCTCACCCGCTGATGTGCTGACTGGAGCGACATCGGCAGGGTGAGGAAATGACCCAGTTACGAGCGCAGGTTTATCAAGGCGCTCATTCAGGCTCGCCATGAAAGCATGCACACGATCCAGGCTATCCTGTAATGCGTGTTCGGGTGATGGAAGACCCGGTGTGGCAACGGTGACGGGTGCGGCGTTTTCAGCCGACCCGCATCCGAAGAGTGGCGTGACCACCATGAGGACTACTGAGCATCGTTTCATATACCCAGTATCCGACATCAGGTTGTGAATACGCGCACGAACCTATGCAGCTTCCCTAAGGAGCGCGCCAATTCCGATTGCGTCGCAGATTTCTTTACTGACCTGCGAGATCACACCACCCATAGCCTGCGCTGCATCCATTCCCTGCCGGATCATATCATTGCGTCGGCGACCAATTTCGTCAGATGCTGTTCCTTTGGGAAACACGCGCGCTAACCTGCGGCGTGCTTCACCAGAACCAAGAGCGGCATAAACGCGCCTTCGGAGTGCGACATCTTCCGGATTAGTGGACAAAGCCCATAATTCGATAGGCCCAAGCATGTTCAGGAGATACATTTCATACATCTGGTTGTTCACCAGGATCTGAAGAATAAGCGGGGAGCCAGTGCCATTTTTGTTTGGTCCTTTAAGACCGTGATGGACAATAGCAGTGGCCGCCTCACTTAAGCCCAGAAGAGTGGACACTTCAGTCGCTTCTTTGGGGTTAGCGGCACCAAGGATGAAACGTCCGGTTGAATGTTGGGTCAGGAATTCGCCAAAATCTGTGATTTTCTGGCTTGTAAGGCCAATTTTAACATTAAGCTTCGCGGCACGGCGGGCGGCTTCTTCAAACTCTTGTCGAATGAACGGTGCTTTGATTGTGCGCTGGAACTCATCACATTCAAGCCGTTTGAAACTTTCACGAAACTCCCTGAAGCGCTTGCGATGGATGTCGCGGACAAATTCCGGAGCATGCTTGGCATGTTCTGGGTCAAGAAAGAAATTGCGGGAGATAATCTGAAAACCCATGAGATACATGAGTTCTGTCTGACGTTCGTTCCCCGACCCTTCGGGGGCTACACGATGAATGTCCAATGCGACAATCCGGGCGTCACCCAGATCAAGCTGGGTAGCTCTGTTGAGTGTCGGGTATTGTCCAATGAATGAGATTATGTAGCGGCGGAAGATTTCCAGTCCTTTCTCATTTCCGGCCGTGGGGGTATTGGAGCCATAATTGGCCCAAATCCTATCTTCCTGAATGGCCTCAAGAAGTTCTTCTATCACTGGTACAGCATGCTGTGTCGCCATGCGGGCAAGCCGGATGTCGCCTCGTTTGCCAAAAAAGTCGGCGATATCCCACCATGTTGTGGAGCGGTCAACAGGAAAGCCCAACTTGTCCAATTCTTCATCCAACCGTCTGTTTTCTGTTTGACGATAGGGTTTGGGGCGTCCGGATGGACCATCGGAATAAAGGTCATAAACTGCTTCAATGGCAGCATGGATAATCTGGTCCATGCCTTCAAAGGGAGTTTTGTCCACGGGCATGCAGATTAACGACAGGAAATTTTTGAGAAACCCGAGATGATATGCCAAGGGCCTGCGATAGCATGCCTCGGTGTCAAAGATATTATAGGCGTGTTCTGGTTTGAGCTCAAACGGGATGTAGATGGCTTTATGGGCATGTTCTGGCGGTAGGCCATGGACAATAAGGTCGATGAAACCACTTGTCGCATCACCAATGTCCAGCTTCCCGATCAGGGGGAGTTGGACACCTGTATCAGTGAGTGTTGCTGTGCTGAGGACAGTAGCAAGAAGGAGCGCGTTGGCCAGCATGGACTTACCGCGCCGAGACGGTGCGACAAAGAGGTCGAGAACGGCGTCACGTCCGCTTCCTGCGGGATCAAAGGGGACGATCCTTCCATCAGCAGCTCTTAGCAAGGTCGCACCATATTCCCACGGTCTTGCCGGTCGCGCCCAAGGAGCCATGACAAGAGTTTTGTCCAATGGTGCGGCTGTAGGTGGTGCTGTAGACGCCAGAGCAATACCGGGCACGGAAGACATTGTCCCTTCGAGGGGATCGCCACACTGCCGTGTCGCCTGAGCGCCGCCCCAGCCGTTGATACCCTGTTCTAGTCTTGATGCGCGGGCGCGCAATGTGTCAGCGTCTCCCGCTGTAGCGGATGTCGCAAAGGATACCCGGAGTTTGACAACGGCTTCTCTACGGGCCCGTCTGTGAGCGATATCCTGGAGTGCATCATAGACCGCCCGGTTTTTCCCGAAGCGCAGCAGGGTTGAGACATGCTCTTTCCAGACCATATAAGAGGGCCTGACGCCTTCAACATGCATGGTAACACGCCATGGAAGGCGGTAGTGGGCAAGATGGGAAGTCAACTCAGTGAAAGGTCGCACTTCCTCGGAAACCATTGTCATATCCACTGGCGTCCAGTCGGCACACCCTAACCGGATGGTTTGAAAGTCAGGGGTATAAGCATCCTCTTTGAATATCTGCTCGCGCAATGGAGGCCAGAGTGCTGCACTGATATCGGCAGGGCGGTCAGTTTCAGGAATAACGTCAGGAGGAGGGTCAGAAGGGGTAATGGGAGACCAATCCTCTCCTGCTGTTTCAGGATAAATTTCTTCGCGGATAACCTTCAACGCTGTTTTCGGTGGTAATGTATTGAGGAGCACGCCTCTACTGGAGAAGACCTTCAGCACATGTTCGACAAAAGCATTATGGACCGTGGCGAGTTCAGGAGAGCCCAGTAATGGATTTTGGGCGTCTCCGAGATTAGGCAGGTAACGCGATGCTTTTTTCTGGCGTTTGTGGGCTATGGAAAGTTCAGCTTTTGAGAGGCAGCCTTTTCTACTCCACAGGACCAGCCAAATGCGTTCTTGTCGCATGTAAGGCGTAAGAACCCTTTCACGCTCAGTAAAGATGTCCTCGAAATCCGCCTCAAGTGCATTGGCGATAGTGCGTCGTTCGTTGATATTGTCCTGAATGTATGCCGAGGCATCTGGATCAGAGATGTAACTGAATTGCATGGCATGACCGGCCTCTTTGAATACTCCAGACAGATCTATGCGGAGTTGCTCTGCCGCAGCTTCAACTTCACCCTTACTGGCAAGGCGTTGCAGACCACCAACTTTGAGAAGGGTGGCGTAATCTCCTTTGAAAGTAATGAGAGACTTTTCATCAGTGGTAGCAAGATCACAAAACGATGCGAGATCTTTGCCCGTTAGCTGAGATATCCAGGCGCACGCACGCAGGAAAGATTCAAACGGTTTGAAGCCTGACGATGTAACTTCCTTGAAGGAGGTTTCAGACTTATTTTTCTTTTTGGAGGAGGATTTGAACATAGGTCACTTCCGGGACGTAATGAGTGCTCTGAAGTCCTCTCCATGGAGGTCGAACCATGGTCCGAGTGGTAGCACACGCAGACCCGAGACACGTTTAAGTCGGAAAAAAAGGTCATGTTGTGGAATGTTCGGGATTAGTTTGCGAAGGACACTAACCCGGTCTGTGCCAATTATCTGTTTGGCTACTGATCTGAGGTTTTCGAGTTCAGTCAGTGTGTCATAGGCACGAGAGGCACGCTCGACGGCTTCGGGGGGCGAGGAAGCCGGCACATATCGAGCCTGATAAGCCGATCGTAGCAGGCGGTTCACAAAACCCTGATCAATTTGAGGAAGCCAGATAAGAGTGCTGACCTTGTCTGTGTCTGGTTCATCGACACAGAACGCTGGGGCGCAGACAATACAGAGTTTTGCACCAGAAACAGAAACACTGGCGCCCATTCCGCCACAACAGGAACATTGTGTATGTGGGCCAACGGTCTCTGACGACAACGTCAGAGACCCAGATGGGGCAAGGCAGTGGTGTATGAAGTCCACCATGTTATTTATCAAACTGCATCATGCGCTGTTCGCCAGTAACCGTTGTCGTGGTATTCCAGAAAGAAAAGCTTGCCGTCCTGACAACAAATGGAAATCCGATCAGGAAGCCACCACAAAGGAACGCACTGGCAATATAGGCCATACTGGTTCCAGCATTATTGTTCCGATGTTTCTGATAAAGAGATAGTATTCCAGCTGCGAGTAGGCTTCCACCAACAATAAAACAAAATGAGTTTAAGATGTAGCCGAAAGCTTTATTGGCACGGTCTGTCGCTTGTTCGGCAACTTCATCAATAGCCTGAGCATGTGCATGCCCCAGAAGTATTGGCATCAGGGCTACGGATATGAACAATAGAAGGCATATATTTTTCTTTGTAAGCAATTTACGCATAATTTCCCCCGAAGAGTTTGGCGTCTGGACTAGGTGAGGTATCCAAGTTTTTTACATGTTGCCTCAGCGACGGTGTCTGCGTTCATTAGAAGGAACGAACCGGCAATGATCAGTAAGTTTACAGATGTAGACGTGTTGTTTTGCCCTTTCATCCGGCCGATCTGGCGGACCATTCCCCAGTAGACCAGCAGGGCTCCGTAGCAGGCGAAATACATCCGGAAGAGGTGTAAAAAGGCGACAAGTAAAGCTGTAGGGCCTTTGTTAATTCCGGTTTGGATATCCTGAGCGGAAAACTTCATAGGTGTTGCACCACTTCCAGCCAGACTGGCGGTTGTAGTGAAACCCAGTGATTTATTGCCCATGTTCAGAAAGTCAGGGAACGACAGAAATGACGCACCAACGGTAAATAGGGCCGCGCAAACAAAAAGGTTGCTGGCTGGGCCATTCTCCCCTTTGCCGCGACTGTAAATGCCGTAGACGCTGCCTGCCAGAAAAGATGAGCCCGTGATGTAGCACAGTGTTGGCAACAGATAGGCTAGAGAGTTACCAATTTCCTGTGCGAAGGAAAAAAGGGCTTCCATCTTGCTCTCTCTCCTTATCGAATGATGCCATGTTCGGTTTTGACGACCCACCCATTACCGGATGGCATCACGGCAAGAACATTTCCCCATCCATCAATGTTGCTGCCTGGCTGTACGCGTAAAGGGGTGCCAGAGCTGTCCATCAGGATGGCGATATCCGGGGCTCCGGCCTGGACGCTATAATGGGGGAGGGGTGCCGGTGCTGGGTCTTTGGTGACTTTTTTGACAGCGTGATGCTCATTGGCTGCTGGGGACACTGGATTGGCTTTGGCATCAGCAGGGAGCCCAGCTTTAGGCGTTGCTCCCGGTGAAGACGAAGTGGGTTCTGGACGTTTCTGACTTTCGATCAGATCCTCGCGGTGCTGCAATTCATCCAGGCGCCCGTCAATTTTTCCCAGACCAGTTGATACGCGATCATTAAGGGCCTGCTGTGTCGTATCCAGCTTGGTCTGAAGCTCTTTCATCTGGTTGGACATATCAGCCAACTGTCGATGCATCTCAATGAAGAGGCGGTCACTGGCACTGTCCTGATTTTGTGGTTGGACAATGGCCGGGGGATTTAAGGCTGCGGCGGTATCCATACGGTTTTCAAAATGGGAATCAGGAATGGAATGACCATCAGGGATAGTCTGTTGTGTGCTCTCACGGCCTTCCTCTGAAGGAGATACTATAGCGGTTGCATCCGCCAGAGGATGAGAGGGGGGCACGAGCAAAGGTTGAAGCGGGGTTTTGATCTGCGCCGGCACCGTCTCAATGTGAGGGCTAGGGGGCGGCAGAAGAGGCTTATGCGCTGCAGGGATGATAGGTATTGGTGCCATGTCAGGAGGCGTTATATCTGATGTATTCCGCGGGCCGGACTGGATGGGCTGGACGGCGGCAACTGCCTTCGTGGAATTTTGCCCCATGGAGGGAATCTGAAACCCTGTTGCCTTTACACCAATGAAAATCGTAGCCGCTGATGCGACAAGAAGACAGGCCGGGTTCTTAAGCTTGGCAAGCTTGAAAGTGCTGGTGGGCTTAACTGCGTCCGTGTCCGTCCGTGTGCTGGAAGAAAGCTCAGGGCTACCATCTTCCTTGGGAGGGGGAGGACTGAAGCCTGCCGTATTCGTCTGTGTCGAGCCTTGTCGAGAATTGGGCCCGGGATTTTCCGGGGGATTTGTACGCAACATTGTCACGGAAGAATTTTCAGGTTGAATCGTCATGACGTTACCTCGCATGGGGGAAACTCCAGTTGTTTTTTTCATTATCGCTTGGTGGGTTGTGAATACGATCAGGGACCGTAAACGGGCTGGTCGAACAGGATTCCGACCGTATCGCCCTTATCCAGCTTGACGGTGGCCGTTTGAGGGGTCTGCTTTTGCAGCAGTTGTCCCATCTCTTGTCCGAGGTTGCCGGCTGCTGCACCCATTTGCTGGGCAATATTGAGATGGGTGAAGGAGGTCATGCCATACCCACCAGTATAGCTTGATGTATTGGCGCTCATCATGGCGTTCCCAAGCCCCTGAACGAAAGCAGAGGCAGCAGGAAGTATTATTCTGGTGGCCAGGTGTTCATTGACTTCAGATGCGACACCTGTCTCGGCAGTTTCCGGCGATACCGCATATGCAGAGACGGATATTGGGTCGTTATCACCTATCATCAGGGAGTTGAATTTGATGACCAGCTTATCATTCTGCATCGAGAACGTGCCGCTGATCCGGGCTTTTCTGAATGGCCCGGTATCAACTTCAACGAGTACTTCGTGCCCAAGGTCGCTATTCGACGTTAGGACAGAATGACCATAAACGCCTCTCCCCCCAGCTAACAGCAATGTACCGTGGGTTGTTGATTTGCCAATGTTGGCATTTACATTCCCTACGGATGTCGCAGTCACCGCGTGCGTGGAAACATCCTTGTCGCTACCAACAGAGCGGCTTGTCGGGTTTTTGTAATTGGCGCTGACCCGTTCAATTGTTGCTGGTCGGCCCGCCCATGCTTCAAGCAATTCGATTTCTGCCTGAGTAGACAGATGCTGAGTGGCTGCTGTGCCAGCACTTTCATTATGGGGCGTTACGTTTCTGGGACCTACACGCTCAACAAACGGATTGGGCACTGATGCTGGTTGAGCAGGTTTATCCGTCTGGGCAACAGATGGTTCCGTATTATGTGGTTTTGTCGGGCCGGCACCAATTTCGGGAATAATTGCGGGAGAGGGGAACTCTTTCCCAGTGAGTGATGCTGTGTAGGATTTCCCTGATTTCTGTGCTTCAATCGATGCCTGCTGATCCTGTTTAGAGGCAAGCTGATCCAGTTTTTTAATCTGAATGTTGCCCCCAGCAGGGCTGACCATCGCAGGAGCAGGCAGCTCCGCTGAATGCGGTTTATCCACCATCCGGTGACTAAAGTAATAAAAAACAGCTACAGCGAATAATGCTAAAGCAATGAGATATTTCAAGAGTGAGCGAGAGCTTTCAAAGCTGGCTCGAAGCGGGGATTTTGTATCCATTTCATCAGCGTCACTCATGGACATCTTCCCTTAAGGAAACTGGTATTCCCTGCTTTGTTGCAGACGAGACCAACAACCGTGACGTGTTGGGTATTTCGTATGCGGTTGTATCGTAGAGGCTTTGGTGGTCGCTAAAAGCGGGAGAAGCCAGCTGATAGGTTGTTCTGAGATAAATCTTGTTTGCGATTTTCCATGCCCTCAGATCGTCGGGGTTCACCCCGGATACAAGCAGAGGCACGGCTTCTGCCGGGGGTGTTCCGTCGAGGATGTCGTGCATCAGGGAAGAGCCCGTGGACGGTGCTTCCGGGTCTGTGCTGACAATATCTTTGGCATTAGGCCCGCGCTTATTAACCCGTGCCGTCATGTCCGCATCATACGATCCAGTTCCGGCCACGATCAGGAAACTGACTGGCTTGGGAGCGTCTTTTAGACTGACCAGAATGCCACCGTGTGCATATCTGGAAATGGGGGTGAGCTGGAGGACATTAGATCCGGCTTCGGGAACGCAGGCACTTATGCCGACGGCACGGACGGATGCGTTATGTCCATCACCTTTTTCATCGCAACCACCATTCTTTTTAGTGGTGATATCCCATGCGATTGGCCATGGTTGACCCGTAATGTCGACAAATGAAATGGACGATGGGTAGTCCTGTGCAATCCGAATAATGTTGATTTGAGATCCGGACGTAAAGGATATGGACACTGAGCGGGAAGCAGGACTGACTAACCGATGGGGGTCATCAGTCCCATCTAGTGCTCTTTGCCCCGCGTCAAATCGCTCATAGAGGCTGTTTACGACATTAGGTGGTGGCGGCAGGGAATAAACGGGATCAAGCTGATTACGCTCGTTGGCAGTGTCATGCTGCGCAACGGCGCAAAGAGGCACACTCAGTGCAATTCCAGCGATAAACCCGGCCATAGGGACATGACGAAGCATTTATTCACCGCCATTTGTCGCACGAGGGGCATTCAATTCAGAGATGATCCGGCCGTCAGGGTGTAATGGGTCATTGGTACGGGTAATTATAACATTCACAGATAGAACATCAGTTTTTTCACCTGCGGCATTTATCCATCGCAGATACATCGGGAATGCGACGTGCCATTCGTAATCACCATGTCGGTTTTTTCCTTCATCTACGACTACAGCAGCGCTTTTCAAGGAAGCTGTCATGATGATCTGTTTTGCTTTGATAAAGTCTATGTTTCCCGGCCCTTCGAAAGCCTGCCCCCATGTATTCCATGCCTCGACGGTGAAATCCCGACTGGATGCATCGACGCGGATTTCTCACACTTGAGGCAATTTCAGGTCATTTTGTAGAGTTCAGTCATCCCACAGGAGCCCGATCTGGAATATTGACGATATTCTGCTTCTGGCGGCGGGTTC
>NZ_WOTD01000024.1 GCF_011516885.1 Acetobacter lambici
ACAGAGGGCTGCCCATCCAGAATGCCTCCTTCAGAGAATGGTCAGCATCCTGTGAATCACATTTTTAAACCGATGGGTACCCCGTGAGTCAGGCCAAACAATGGTTGGTATTACCCCCCACTGGCGCTGGTCAAACGTGGCATCACTCTGGATCTGGGTTAGGGTATTGCCGGTAAAGTGCATGGCCACATCAAAGGTTAGCGGGTGGGTCTGGCCGCGCATACTCAGCTTGCCTACAAGAACGGTCTGCGGCTTGCCCTGACGGATTGTGGGTTTGCACTCCCCCACAAAACGCATGTTCGGGTGGTCATCCCCATCCAGCATAATGCCTGAGAGCATGATGGCCCGCAGCACGGCCGACCCGACCTTGAGGGACTGCACCCCCATACTCAGTTCCACGTGGCAGCTCTGGTCCTCGGGGTCATAGGTCAGATTACCCTCGACCTGTTCAAAGCTGCCTTCAATATTGGTTACGGCTGTTTTGGCATACAGGTGGGCCTGCGTATTGGCTGGCCCCAGCACCACATGCGGCGGTTTGGCCGCAACGTGCCCGGTCGTCAAAGCCGCACCTGCAAGGGCTGCACATACAAAAAACACCGCCTGACCAGTCCGCATGAGCACAGAACCTCCCCAATGGCGGCATCCAGCCATTGGGCCGCTCCATACCCCCTGTTAACGGCTGGCGGGCCAAAAGGCTGCCTGCGCCGCGATGCGCATCGGGCACGACCCCGTGGCAGGTTGCGGGCTGCTTACAACTCGGTCCACTGGCGCATGAGGTTATGGTACGTGGCCGTCAGCCCCAGCACGGCGGGGTGGTTGTCGGGCAGGGTTTTGCGCGTTTCCATAATGGAATTGTCAAACTGGTACAGTAATGCGCGTTGCGTATCATCGCGCACCATGGACTGGGTCCAGAAAAAGGACGCCCAGCGGCTCCCCCGCGTAATGGGGCTGACCGCGTGCAGGCTGGTGGAAGGATAGACCACCATATCCCCCGCTGGCAGCTTAACGCTCTGCTGGCCGTATGTGTCCTGAATAACCAGTTCGCCGCCATCATATTCATCTGGCGCACTTAAAAACAGGGTGGAGGAGACATCCGTCCGTAAGCGGAACCCCGTGTCCGGTATGGGGCGAATGGCGTTGTCCACGTGCATGTCAAACTGCATGCCCTCGTCATAACGGTTGAACAGGGGCGGATAAACGCGCAGCGGCAGGGCCGCACTATGGAACAGCGGATTACGGCCGAGTGCCTGCAAGATCAGGTCACCCAGATGTCTGGCGGCATCACTGTCCTGGGGGATCTGAAGGTTGTATTTGGCCTTGGCCGACTGGTCCCCCGCCGTCACCTTGCCGTCCACCCAGTTCTGCTGCTCCAGAATCTGGCGGAAGCGCGCCACTTCCTCCTTTGTCAGAACTTTTGGAATATGGACCAGCATGCACCTGTGCTCCTTGGCTGAACATGTTGGCCGCTTATAGGTGATAATGCGAGTTATTATCAATATAAATGCGCATCCATCCTCCATATCAACACTCCGCGCCACCCCTTGCATCCCAACCGTTAGGGTATACAGTCCACTCCCTTACCCGGCATGGGCCACACCCCTTTGTGCCCAACACAAAAAGCATAGAACAATGCCATAGCCACCAGCACACAACAGCCACACAGGCACATTGGTTGTGATATGCACAAATACCACAGGCCGTGCTTTGTATTATAAACGCGGTTCGTATTATACTGTGGCGTTCATAATCTGATATGGTTCTTGTCCCGCGCGTTCAACAATCCGTACCGAATCATATTTTATATATTTCTATCAAAGGGTTCCGTTAACACATGTCTCCCGCATTTATTACCTTGTCTCCCCTTAATCAGATGAAGGAGACAATGAACGAGACCCCAGCACATATCCGCGAAATTTTACGGACCGTGGTCACGGACTCCGGGCAGAACTGCGTGAACCTGTTTTACACAGCGCTCTTCCAGCATGAACGCGCGGCCATTTTTTTGGAAAAGGAGCTTGTTGAGGTCAAAATGCGGCCCCAACTGCTTGCCTGGATCCAGAGCCTGTTTTTTACCGATGCGGACCATGCCGAGGAGTTGAGCGAACTCCAGTGCCGTGTAGGTGCCGTCCATGCGCAGTTGGAAATTCCGACCGATATTGTTGTGTACGGAATTTATATTATAAAACAAGCACTTGTTGAGGGAATAAAGGCGTCCACCTCCAATAAGGACGATACAATTGCCGCCATTATTTACCTGAACAACATGATGGACTTTGCCTTCAAGTTCATGATCAAGGCTTACGACATCAACTTCCGCAAAAAAGTGGAAAGTGACGAGGCCTTCCGCCTTGTCTCCCTCGGGCACAATATTTCCTACGAAAAAGAAACACAGATCAGCACCTTTTCGGGCTGGAGCACGCAGGCTTTTTTCTGCCTGTGCAAGGGCCATGCGGCGGACCTGCCCACTATTGCGGAATCCGAATTTGGCCTGTGGCTGACCCATAAGGGCATGAGCCTGTTCAAAGGCACGCATGAAGCCATAGAAATCCAGAACAAGGTGCGTGATCTGGATGCCAAGATCGAGACCATTCACCAGACCGGTGTTATTCCAAGCGAGTTCCCAACCGAACTCCACAAAGCCATTACCAGCCTGACCTTTCTGATCGGGCGTGTATTCCGGCATCTGGAGGAAGTGGAAAACGGGCGCGACCCGCTGACCAAGGTTTTCAACCGTCGATTCCTTGACGTGGTTATCCAGAACGAGATCACCTTTGCCCTGACGCATGAAAAACCGTTCAGTCTGGTTATTCTGGACATTGACCACTTTAAAAAAATCAATGACCGGTTTGGTCATCTGGTGGGCGATGAGGTGCTGTGTTTTGTGGCGGAAATTATTGCCGCCAACGTCCGCGCCAACGACTTTATCTTCCGCTATGGCGGAGAGGAATTCCTGATTGTCCTGACCGAAACCACGGTGGCGGACGGGCTGGCCTGTGCGGAGCGTATCCGCCGCGCGCTGGCCGAACAGCCGCTCACGCTTTCCTCCCACGATCAGGTCAATGTTACCCTCTCTGGCGGTGTGACGTCCTTTGAGGGCGAAACCAACAGCCGCCTGCTGATCCATCAGGCGGATGAAGCGCTTTACAAAGCCAAGAATAACGGTCGCAACCGTATTGTAACCGCGCACCACGGCCCTTGAAAAAAGCCTGATTATATTACGAATTTATCAGCAATGCGGCTCACACTCCCTTTGTATAACACGGGGAGCAGGCGCGGATGGCTGCCCTCCGCTTACCGCAGATTTATGCATAATGCATTGATTGAAAACATTTTTATATCTATGCCGCGTCTATTCCGTTGTACGCTTGGCTGCAATTCTCTTCTGGCATTGCAACAAGTGCAGTGCAGAAGCGCCATGTTTTCTTGGTAATAAATTTTTTTCTGAGTTTACTGCGTATTTTATTGATTATAAAATCACCAAACGAAAACTAAATAAATCACATTCAATCTCTACGAGTAAACTATGTATGCCTGACTGTACCATCGCCTCCACGTGGGATGCCGGAACGCTTCCCCCGCCCTCACTCCCGCACAAAGAGTTCATCCGGGGTGTGAGCAATATCCAGAACGGGCATGGTCGTCGCGTTGGGTTGCTGGCTGCGCGTATCAATGAACTGGCAGGCTTTGGACTGAACCAGAGCATTATCCAACTCGCCGGAGAACTGCACGATACAGGCAAGGTGCTGACCGGGGGGGACATTCTGCATGCCCCGCGCCCACTAACCCCGGAAGAAAAAAGCGTTATTCGCAAGCACCCGCTGCTGGGGCTTGGCGTGCTGCAATGGTACGAACACGACTTCCCGCGTGAGGTTATGGATGCGGCCCTGCTCCACCATGAACGGTGGGACGGTACAGGCTACCCGCTGGGGCTAAAGGGCCAGAACATTCCGCTGTGGGTGCAGGTGATTTCTGTTGCCGATACAATTGATGCCTGCCTGTCCAAGCGGAACTACAAACACTCATGGACACCAGAAGCCGTTCGCAAAATTCTGCAACAAGAAGCCGGGCGCGCGTTTGAACCCAAACTAGCCATTCTGTGCGCCGACCATCTGGACGATCTGCTAGAAGTCTGGAACGCAGATTACGCATGGGAAAAACTGGGGAACAAGCTCCCCGCCAACCTGCACTCCAACTAACCCCCGAACACGCTGGCCGGGGGTTAAGGTCTGCTCAGGCTGTTACGCTTTGCAAAACGGTAAAGCCCTCAAACACCGGCGGGCCTGCGGTCAGCGCACGCCCCTGCCCCGCTCCCGCATGAGCCTGACGGAACTGCTCGGACTGGGTCCAGCCCACGAACGCATCGTATGATGCCCATACGGTGTGCGAGGCATAAAGCCTGCCGCCCTCTTTTTCCGGGCCACGCAGGAACTGAAAGCTGATAAAACCGGGAACAGTCTGCAACAGCACCTCCCGGTCCAGCCAACGCTGTTCGAAGGCCTCCTCATTCTCGGGCGTGACCAGAAAACGGTTCATGGCAATATACTGGGGCATGGTCTGTGTGTTCCCTCTTATACGGGTGGTGGCGCAACAGGTTCATGCAAGAAACCAGAAAAACTTAAGCCCCTGCATGCCATGCCGCCAAACCTGATCCTGCGCCCAAACAGGGGCACCAGCAACAAGAAATCCGGCCCGCCAGCCCCTGCGCCATACACCCCGCATCCCACGGACCCGCCTGCGTAATGCGGCCCACATGGCAGCAGAGCCAGCAACTTGTGGCGCATGGCCCTAGCCCTCGCGCACCCCGCGCGGGGTGCGCAGCATAAGCCCCACAACCAACGCAAATGCACCAAACATAAAGCTGCTGCTCACGCTCAGGCTGGCGCTGATCGCCCCTTTATAGGCCTGTATGACCTGTGCATGCATGGCGGGGGAAAGCCCACCAAGGGCAACCATGCCCTTTTGCAAAAACACCGATACATCCATCTTAACCGGCAGGGTGCGCAGGGAATGCTGCAAGGTCAGCGCCATAACGCCGCCAGAAAGAGCGACCCCTAGTGAGCCACCGAGCGAGCGGATAAACGACATCATGGCCGTGGCAATGCCCAGACTGTTCCTTGGCACGGCATTCTGGATCATGACCGTGGCATTGGGCATGCCAATACCCATGCCCACACCAAGGCAGCCCATGCTGAGCAGAAAAAACAGTGGTTGCGCGCCATGCCGGGCGCAAAGGGCAAGCAGGCTGAGTGCTGTAAACTCAATTCCCACGCCAATGGCCAGCAACAGCGCGTAACGCTGCGTTCTGGAGGAGACATACCCACCCAGAATGGAGCTGACCATCATGGTGCCAACCTGTGGCAGCAGCATCACCCCCGAAAAAGCAGGACTCTGCCCCAGCACCAACTGGTAATACAGGGGCAGAAAAACCATAGACCCCATCATGGCAAAAGACATAATGCCCGTTGCCACCACACAGACCGAAAAACTGGGAATACGCAGCAACTCAAAACTGACCAGCGGCTCGGGCGCACGCCGCTCCTGCACAATAAATGCCCCAAAAAACGCGCAGCTTCCCCCCAGCAACGCAAAGGTCAGGGGGGAGGACCACGCAAGGGACGTACCCGCCGCATTGAACAGCAGCAAAAAGCCCGCTGTTGCCACGCTCAGCAACGCCGCACCCCAATAATCAATCCGGGGTCTGGCCTGCGCGCCACCGCCGGGCAGGTTGAGCATGATCAACGCAAAAGCCAGCAGGCCAACGGGCAGATTAACCCAGAACACCCACCGCCAGGACAGGGCGCTGGTCAGCACCCCGCCCAAAAAAGGCCCGGTTACACTGCTCATGGCAAAAGCGCCCGTAAACAGCCCCTGGTAACGCCCACGCTGCTGCGGGCTCACCATATCGCCAATAACCGTCTGGGAGAGGGTCATCAGCCCCCCAGCGCCTACCCCCTGCAACCCACGGAACAGAATAAGCTGCCACATGCTCTGCGCCACACCGCACAAAAGCGAGGCCAGCAGAAAAGACCCAATACTGAACCCCAGCAAAGGCCGCCTGCCAAACATATCGGACAGTTTGCCATACAGAGGCGTTGCAATGGTGGAGGTGAGCATAAAAGCCGTAACCACCCACGACATGCGCGCAAGCCCGCCAAGGTCGCTTACAATCGTTGGGAGCGCTGTGGAGACAATGCTCTGGTCCAGAGCACCGAGCACCATGGTCAGAATAAGACCAGCAAAAACAAGGGTCCGTGCTGTGGGCGTATAGGCCAGAGCTGTTTGCGTTACGGGGGAAGGCTGCACGGTTTTATCCTGTTATTCAGTCATCCGCAGGGGCGCGGGCCACATGCTGCGGCTTGGGGGAAGTGCGGCTTTGGCCTGTACACCCCCCATAACTTGCACGGCTGGGAGCGGGCGTCAGCCCATGGCCTCCACATCCCGCACCGAGGCATCGGCCTGCCCCATAACCCAGTACCCCGAAGCCTTGACCCACTGGACCGGCACGTAGCGTTCCTCCAGCAGGTAGCGCCGCACGGCTCTTGCCACATGGGCCTCTGCCCCGACCCAGACAAAGGTGCCCGGCTCAATGGCGATCTGGCCCAGTGCCGCCAGAATGGCCTGTGCCTGATCCGCCTGCTCCATGGGCCGGTGTACCCAATGTGCATGATGGGTGGCAGACGTTGCAAAATGCTGTTCGTCCGCTGCCCCCGGCACGGCCACAACGGTAGTAGCACTTGCGTGCGCGGGCAGTTCCTCCACCCGGCGGCCAATGGCGGGTAGCGCGGTCTCATCCCCCACAAGGAGCCAACGCGCCGCAGTATTGCTGATAACACGCGAGCCTTTTGGCCCGCCAATATCCAGCCTGTCACCCACCTGTGCGGCGCGTGCCCATGCGGCAGCGGGGCCACCGTGGTGGTCCACAAAGTCCAGCACCAGCGTTGCAGTCTGCGGGTTGTAATGGCGGGGCGTGTAATCCCTGCGCACTTCCGCCCCATCCGCTCCGGGTAGAAAGATTTTAATATGATCATCTGGAGCAGCGCTGGCAAAATCGGCCAGTTCCGGCCCGCTCAGGGTTATGCGGATCATATGGGGGGTCAGGCGTTCCACCGCCGCCACGCTCAGGCTCCGCCTGCGCAGGGGGTGGCGCACGGGTTCAATCATGGGGGCGGGCGGCCAGAGCCGCCCATTTTCCGGCGTTTGCATGCCTGTCTGTCTCCTTGTTTGGAAGCGTGTAGCCGCCAGGCCGTGTGGTCCGGGTACGGACTTAAGCCTGACCGATTGCGCGGGCGGCCTCGTCCAGCACGGCGGCAATTTTTTCCGCTTCCTGCGGATCCAGCCCACCGTTGCGCAGCTTCAGGCGCATGGCTGTTTTCAGGTTTTCCATCGCACGCATAACGGGCACTGGCGCGTTGCGTCGGCCACCACGCTCTGGCGTGTCGGTGCTGGCGGCACGGGCCAGAATTTCGTCCAGACCTGCACGGTTGGCTGCCAGAAAAGCCTCACCTTCGGGGGTGATGTGGTAGGTCTTGCGCCCGCTCTCCTCCGTGGGGCGGATATGGCCTGCTTCTTCAAGCCATGTGAGGGTGGGGTAGATCACGCCCGGACTGGGTGTGTAGCTGCCAGCAAACTTGTCCTCGATGGTTTTGATGAGTTCGTACCCATAGGTCGGATTTTCCCCGATCAGGCTCAGCACGAGCAGACGCATCTCCCCGTAATCGAACAGCCGGTGGCGACCACCCCGGCGTCCGCCGCCGCCCCGCCCGTGGTGGTGGCGGCCATTCCCTGCCGGGCCGCTCTGGCCTTCTGGTGCAAAAAACTGGTGGCGGTGACGACCGCCTGCGTGTCTGTTTTTGTGTTTCATGATTCCGATATACGTCCCGATATATCGTAAGTCAAGATATATCGGGATATGTTTTTTAGAATGCCCCCCATAGCCCGCAAATCCGCCTCAGACTCCTCGCATACCCCGCCCCCCACAGGCAGGATTGACTTGCTGGGCGCATTTTATTCATACTGCATGCGGCAATGGACTCTGCCGGATTTTGGCTCCCCAAAATCGAACCGCCTTGTTGGCTGATGATTCCTACCCCGCAAAACCATGCGTGAGGGAGGAGTGTGTCCAGATCCATGCCCCACATACATAAACAGAGCAGACCACCCAGCCGCAACGCCTCTGGCGTGGCCAAACCTTGCCCAGCCCCCACGGACCGCACAGGCAGGAACCCCTTGTAATGCGCCTCCTTAGTGTTGTTGACACACCACAGACCGCAGCCCAGACCCTGCACACCGCAAGCCAGTTGGCCGAGAGACTGGGGGGAGCGGATATTTGCGCCTTCCACCCCACCCCGGCCACCGACCCGGATTTTCAAAGCCCGGATGAAGGCATGCCAGACTCCGCACAACCGTCCGCCATGCCGCAGACACTGCCGATTATGTTGTACTTGGCCCCGCCAGTGCGGATGCCACGCAGGCCACACGGCAGAGCTTTGCCGCCACACTGTACGATGCGCAGGCAACAGTGGTTATGGCACCCCCCACCCCACTCCCCACCTTTGGGCAGCACCCCGTTGTGGCATGGCAGGACACACCAAACCTGATCCGCGCCGTCAACGCCGCATGGCCTTTGCTCCGCACCGCCAGGCATGTGACCATTCTGGTCGGGGAGCACCAACCCAACGCAGTACCTGACCCGGCCTTACTGGCGCAGTTGCGCGCCAGTGGTGTGGCAGTCACGCTGGAGCGGTTTGTACTGACAGAGCAGAGCGTGGGCGAGCAGATAAGAACACGCGCAACACAGGCCGGAGCGGACCTGCTGGTTATGGGCGCGTATGGGCGACCGCATTTTATTGAATGGCTGTTTGGTGGCCCTACCGTGGATCTTCTGGCCCATGCCACGTGGCCGATCCTGACCCACCACTAACAAAAACAAGAACTGCAATAACAGGGTTTTCCATGTTGACTAATATTCTTCCCTCCCTCCTTATCGGCCTTGCCGGCGCTGCTGGCACATTGCTGCGCTACTGGGTGGGGTTGGCCACACTACGGTGGAGTCAGGTTCTGCCGTGGGGGACAATTGCCATTAATGTTTCCGGCTCGTTCGCCATTGCCTTTTTTGGCACCCTGACGGCAGCAGGCGGCCGCCTGCCTGTGTCCGAAACTGGCAGACTGGTGTTTATGGTCGGGTTATGCGGGGGGTACACCACGTTTTCGTCCTTCAGCCTGCAAACGCTGGACCTGCTCAAAAACGGCGCTCCGGGGCGCGCACTCTTAAACATCGGGCTCTCCGTAGCCCTGTGCATGCTCAGTGTGAGTGCAGGGTACGTTGCCGCACAGGCCATAAATGGCATGAATGGGAGCGAAAACTGATTTCCACATCTATGTTTTGTTTGTATCCATCTGGGCGGGTGCCACACTCCATGGCGGGTTGGCAAATGCGTTTTCCAGGTAATCCAGCAAAGCCATAACCCGCATGGGCCGGAGCGGGCTTGCGGGGGTTACAAGGTACAGCGTTATGGCGGCGGCATGCCACTGTGGCAAAAGGCATTCCAGCCGCCCATCGCGCAGGGCGTCCCACACCATAAATTCGGGGAACAGGCCATAACCCAGCCCGGCCTCCAGACAGGGTAGAAACGCCTCGGAATTATCGGCCCCAAAACCTGCGCGCTGGGCAAGCACAAACTCCTTGCCCGCCTCCGCATGACTCAGGCGGATAATACCCGGCGCGGCCGTGTTGGTGTACACAAACCCCTTATGCGCCTCCAGCGCACGTGGGTGGTCGGGGCGGCCATGCTTGTCCAGCCATGCCGGGGCGGCCACCAAAAGAAGCCGAAAACTGCAAAGGCTACGTGCCCGCAAGGAAGAATCCGCAAGAGTTGCAATGCGTAACGCCACATCGTAGCCATCGGCCACAAGGTCTACCACGGCATCGCTAAAATCTATGCTCAGGTCCACATCGGGGTAGCGTTGCATGAACGCGGGCAGCACCGGCGCAAGGTGGCGGATGCCAAAGGTCATGGGGGCGGCCATGCGCACCCGGCCAGATGGACGCTGCCTGCCGCCGCGTGCCTCGACCTCAGCACTCTGGGCTTCCACCAGAATGCGGTTGGCGTGGGCAAGCAGTGTCTGCCCGGTTTGTGTTAAGGACAGGTGGCGGGAGTTACGGTGGAACAGCGCCACCCCCAAAGACTGCTCCAGCCTGCTAACAGCCTTGGAAACCGTGGGGCGGGAGAGTTGTACATCATCCGCCGCACGGGCGAAGGAACCAAACTCCGCCACTTTTGCAAAAATGGCCCATGCCTCAAAATCTGGCAGTCGCATGTTTATGTTCCCGCGCCATTTTTATGCACCCAGTTACCCCCCACATAAGCAGTCCCGACCAAGGAATGGCCATAACACACCACCATGACCGCCCCTCCCCCAACCATTGTTTACACCGCGCCCCACGGCTGCGTCCGTGGTGCGAGACCCAGAACACGCCGCGCCTTGTGGTTGCTCGCACCATCCAGATTGTTCTGGTAGTACACACTCTCCTCCCCCAGTTGCTGCACGGCGGCCTGTTCCGTCATATGGCCCGGCGCCGGTGCCCCAACCCACCGGGCATAGGCGGGCAACCATGCCTGCACCAAGGCGGGCTGGTCATCGACGACGTTGTAAACACCACCCGGCGCACTCAGGGCGGATACTGTTGCCGCAGCCGCATCGTCCACATGAATGAAGGAGAACACACTCCGCCCCGCCCCGATCAGGACCACCTCGCCCCGGCGCATGTGTTCCGTAAACGCGCCATCAGGCCAGTACCATGTGTGGAGGCCATAAAAAAAGCCATAGCGAAGGGATGTTCCGCGCATATTTGGTGCACTCATAACGCGCTTTTCCAATGCGGCATACATGCGCGCACTTTCGCCCATATGGCCCGGCGCTGCAATTTTGAGCAAGGCCGTATCGTCCGCCAGCCCTCCGGCTCCATCAAGGTAAAAACCACAGGACTGCTGAATATACCGCGCCACGCCACAGGCCTGTGCCGCATCAAACAGATTGCCCCCCCTTGCAGGCGTAGCACCCGGTCGGCTGGCAACCTGTGTGGCAGGTCAAACGGACTTGCGGGAAGCGATGTAAGCTGGTCCACCACGCAATCGGGGCGCAGGCGCTCCATAATGGCAAAAACCGCAGCCCGGTCCAGCGCATTCCCCTGCACCACGCCAGCCCCCAGCGCGCCCACAACCTCCACCCCACGGGGGCTTTGCGCCATGCCCCAGACCTCGTGCCCGGCATGGCGCAATTGTGTGATCAGGGGGCGACCCAGAGCACCACTGGCCCCGGCTACAAGAATTTTCATGTCTGTTCGTCCGTTTGTTCAGTGGGCGGGAGCCACAAAGGGGGCGGCCTTGTCCTTGACAAAAAAGGCAATAAACCGCGCAGGCTCCGTGGTGCTGGCGTTGCGCCCGATCAGGTGCACATCGGCTGGTCCTTCAAAAAAGCTTTGTCCTTCATGCAGTGTTACGGCGGCCCCACCTTTGACCTGCATGACCACACTGCCCCTGAGCACATACACAAAGACAGACGCATTATGCCGGTGCACCGGGTCTGCTCCGCCGGGTGGGTAATCAACCAGCAGCATGGCTCCCTCCTTACCGGCAAGGCCGGGCAGGTCGTGGGTGAGCAGTGGGGTCACGCTGGTGGGGGCGGCGGATACAGGTGCAGGTGCAGGTGCAGGTGCAGGTGCAGGTGCAGCGTGTGCCTCAACAGACCCCAAACAGAGGGCTAATCCACAAAAAGCGAAAAATTGGCGCATATGCGGACCTTTTTTATAAAAATGTCTGTTATGTATCATGCTTGTTCGGCGCGCTTTTTTTGCCGCTCCCTGCTGGTTTTGCGGGTGCGGGCACGCTCCTCAAACCAGTGTTGCACTTCGCCAAAAAAGGCCGGGGGGGCTTTGTTACTCACACTCAGGGCCACAGCGGCCAGAGTGGTCTGGGCAAGTTCGGCACGCATGGTCTGCTCGGCCCGCAGCATAACGGCATGAATACTGCATACACCCCGTTCGGCCCATTCTGGTGGAGTGTTGCCAAACAGGGCGCACCGCCCCCTGATTTCCTGACAGTTAAAAAGTGTTTTGCGCCCTTCGGCAGCGTCCACCACGTCCAGCACACTGATCTGTGCCGCCGGGCGGGCTAGTTGGTAGCCGCCGCGCAGCCCTTCCACGGCGCTGACAAGCCCGGCTTTTTCCAGCCGGGGCATGAGCTTGGCCATAAAAGCTGCGGGAATACCCTGCATTTCTGCCAGATCAAGGCTGCTAACCGGCTCGGGGTGGTCCACCAGCCAGAGCAGGCTGTGCAGAACATATTCAGTACTTGCGCCATAAAGTGCCATACGCGGACCATATTAGTCCGCGTTTTGATTCGCAAGCAAAAAACCGCCCCGTAGGGCGGTCTTCATGCTGTGCTGTTTTTACGCCGGAACGGCCTGCCCCGCTCGCAAACCCGTGGTCATACGTGGGAGCATCCACCTGCCCACGCCAGCCTGCCAGCACCGTCCACCCAAGGGCAGACGGCCGTAGTTGCAGCCCGGCCTCTACCGGCTACGAAGCAACAGGCTGGCTCAGCCGCCCACAGGCATAATGCGCGCAGCCCGACTGAGCGCCATAAGCGGGAAGAACTGGCGGTACAGGTCATAACGTAGCATAAATGCGCGGGAGAGTTCGGCCCCCTGTTGCAGGCGTTTGGCCACAGCCGGGTCATCGAGCTTGATGGTCTGCCCCACGCCGTAACCGGGGAAGCCTGTGCCGGTGAACTCTTCCTCCGTCCAGCTTCCGTCTGTTTCCTGCCGGTCGATCAGGTATCGGCAGCCACGCGCAATGGCGGGGTGGTCCTGCTCGCGGTTGGCCGCAATCAGCCCCATAAGCGCCCATGCGGTTTGTGATGGTGTGGTGGTGCCACGCCCAATGGAGGAAATATCCATATAGGAGGCGCAACTTTCGCCCCAGCCGCCATCATCCTGCTGGTGGGCGATCAGCCAGTCACACGCACGCACAATATAGGGCTGGGTCATGTCCTCCCCAATAGCGGCAAGGGCGGGCAGCACCGCGCCGGTGCCGTACAGGTAGTTCACACCCCACCGCCCGAACCAAGCACCCGACGCCTCCTGCTCCGCGCGGATATACGCAAGTCCGCGCTGGAGAGCGGGGGTCTGGCGTGGCACGCCCAGCAGGCCAAAGGCCTCCAGCACATGGGCCGTCACATCGACCGAGGGAGGGTCCAGTGCCTCGCCAAAATCGCAGAATGGTATTTTGGACAGCAGGCTCCGGTTATTGTCCTTGTCAAACGCGCCCCAGCCGCCGCAGGTGCTCTGCATGGCAATCAGCCAGTTCACACCACGGGTTATGGCGGCCTCAACACCTTTTTTCTTCCATTCCTCCCGATTACGGCACGAAGAAAGTACGATCAGGGCCACGGCTGTATCGTCCGTGTCGGGGTAACGGTCGTTGGCGTATTCAAACGCCCAGCCGCCCGGTTCCACGTCTGGCAGTTTGATCGACCAATCCCCTTTTACGCGCACCTGCCGCTCAAGCAGCCAGTCCAACGCCTTGTCCATCTGGGGGGTGTAGCGTTCCTCGGCATTGGCGTCATGCAGGGCCATAAGGGCCAGCATTGTGTCCCACACCGGGCTGTTGGTGGCTTGTACCCACGAGGCATTGCCCTCATCCCGCCGCCAGCCCGGATCGTCCAGCGCGGCCAGAGCCTTGGCCATGACCGGGTGGTGGAACTGGTAGTCCTCCCCCCGGAGCGCCATAAGACCGTACACCCATGGGGGCTGAATACCGCCCCACCCGCCGTCGGCGTCCTGGTGGCGGATAATCCATTCCAGCATATGGCGGATGGCGGCCTCGCGCACCGTGTTGCGCTTGAGGAATTTGGACTGGAGCCAGTGCAGACCCCGGTCGGTGGTGCGGAAAAAGCTTGACCACAGGTCCAGCCCTTCCTTTTTGGGCAGGACGTAATCAAACGTCTCGCGCCCACCGGGGAACAGCGCATCCAGCCGGTCCTGCGGGCGCAGGGGGCGGCTTGGGCGGCGGGCGGACAGAATGGCCAGCGGCACCAGCGTCGCACGGGCCCATTGCGCAAAATTATAGATGGAAAAAACAAATTTGTTGGGGAACCAGATCACCTCTGGCGGCAGGTTGGGGGTTTGCTCCCACGGCCATTCGCCAATCAGTGCCAGCCAGTACCGGGTGAATACGCGAATATTGCGCAAGCCCCCCACACGCATGATCCATGCGCATGCTTTGCTCAGCTCTGGCGTGTCCGCCGCATAACCTAACGAGCGCAGGGCGGCGTATGCCTCCACCGTTGCGTTAATGTCACCATTGCCCGCACCCAGGTATGTGCCCCATGACCCGTCCTCGCGCTGCATACGCAGCAGGGCGTTGCCAAGGCGGGGGCGCAGGGGGTGGTCTTCGAGCCCGAGGTACCACAGGGCGAGGCACCATTCCGCCTCCATGGAGGCATTGGAGGCCACCGGCCCCACCCAGTGCCCGTCGGCCTTCTGCTCCCCTATCAGCCAGTCACAGGCGGCAGCTACGGTGTGGGCCAGACTGTTGCCCATGCCCGTAAAAGGCGTGGAGGTTGCACTTGAGGGAGTGGGGGGAACTATAGCAGACACGGCCGCCTTCACTTTCGAGGGGTGGAAATTCGTATTCATGTGTGAATACCTGAACACAATATCAAAGTATATTCATGCAAGGTCAGGCGCTTATGCGGGACTGACCTCCGTGGGTAAAGCCAGTTTTTGAATATCGGCAAAAACGCTGGTCCATTCTGCATCCTGCATATCGACAAAGCCGAGACTTCTTAGAAAAAAAGCCCCTTCTGCTGCAAAAATCATTGTGCGTATCTGCCGTGCTTCCACGGTATGGCCGTCCCCCTGCCCCAGCCAGCGCGCATACCACGCCTTGATCGGGGCCAGATGCCGGGGCGACTGGAGCAGGGTTACCAGCATGCCCACCATGCGGGCACGGGCTGCATCATCTATGCGCCCACAGGCCTGCACGTACGCCCGCGCAAGGCTGACCGGGCCAGCGGCAGCCCCACGGCAGCGGGCCACGTGCGTGTCAAACACCAAAATCCAGCGTTCGATCAGGGCGGCTATCAGGTCGTCCTTGCTGCCAAAGCAGTATTGCAGACCGCCTTTGGTAATCCCTGCCTCACGCGCCACCGCATCAAGCGTAAGTGCCGTGGCCCCGCTACGCTGCACAAGGTGCTCCGCGCAGGCCAGCACTTTTTCGCGGTCTATGGTTCTGGGGCGGGCCATGCCGTTACCTTGCCAAGTTTAATTCCATCCGGACGGAATTAAACCAGAGCACTCCCCTTTTCAACCCCATGCCAGCCATGAGACCACCCGGCCGATTTTAACACACACCACACATTGCGAGACGATACGGTCTCGTTTATTAACGGGACTAGAATGTGATTCGGCGCATAGCCAGCAGGAGAACCCCATGGGCATGAGGCGGCACGCAGGACGACCAGACACAAAAATGTCCGAAGAGCTGGACAGGCTGATCCTGCAAACCGCCAGCCAGCTCTTTGCCGAGCAGGGCTACGCCGCCACATCCATGGAACAGATTGCCGCCAGCGCGCAGGTTGGCAAGCAGACCATCTACCGCCGCCATGCCTCCAAGGAGGCGCTGTTCATGACCGTTATGACCGATCTGGGGCAGAGTTTTCTGTCTGCGGCCGCCCCTGCTGCGGCAACTGTTTCGGCCGACCCGCTGCTGGCCCTGCGCCAGACCATGCGCAGGCTGCTCGACCTTGTTCTCAGCCCGCCCACCATTGCCCTGAGCCGCACCTTTGTGGCCGAGGGCTGGCGATTCCCCGACCTTGTGGAGCATGCCGGGGTACATATTTTTGACCCGCTGGAACGCCTGACCCACGACCTGCTGGTCGCGGTGGAGGCGGCGGGGCTTTTGAACGGCGCGTACGATCTGGTGGAAACCAGCCGGGCCCTGTCCGCCCTGCTGCTTGGTGGTCCGCACCAGCATGTGCTGTTCGGCCGCAACGCCTTTGCCACCAAGGCCGCGCGCGACCATTACCTTGACCAGTCATGGGCCATGTTCATGACCGGCATCCTCTCCCGCACGGCCGCAACACGGCAGGACGTCCACGCATGACCCGGCACAGCTCCCTCCGCCACACCCGCCCCCTTATTGCCTGCGCCAGCCTGCTGGCCCTGCTGAGCGGATGCCACAAAAAACCGGCCCCACCCGAGGTACGCCCCGTGCGCTCGGTTGTGGTGCAACCACAAGACGGCGCACAGGGCGAGTGGCTGAGCGGGCAGGTTGCCGCGCACAAAAGTGTCGCTCTGTCGTTCCGTGTTCCGGGCAAGATTGTGGCCCGTATGGTCGATACAGGCAGTGCGGTCCATGCCGGGCAGGTTCTGGCACAACTGGACAACACCGTGGCCGAGCAGACCCTGCGCGCCGCCACGGCCGATGCACAGGCCGCCAGCGCGGCACTGGCGCAGGCCACCCCGTTGCGCAAACGTGCAACAGCACTGCTGCCGGTCAAAGCGATCTCCCGCAATGATTATGACGAGGTCATTCGCCGCTACAAAACCGCGCAGGACGTGGTGCAGGCCACGCAGGCCCGCGCACGCATTGCGCGTGAGGAACTGGACCACACCACCTTGCGGGCCGATACGGACGGGCTGATTACCGAACGGCTGGCCGAGGTGGGGGAGGTTGTCGCTGCGGGTCAGCCGGTCCTGCGCATGGCGGGCAATACCGGGCGGGATGCGGTGTTTGACATGCCAGCCGAACTGGTGCGCGCAGGGCTTGCCACAGGCACGGCGCTGAGTGTGTGTCTGGATGCCGACAGACGCATCTGCACCGGCGCGCAACTCTATGAACTGGCACCCGATGCCGACCTGCTGACCAGAACCTACCGTGCCAAGGCCCTGTTGCAGGCACCCCCACCCACCATGGCGCTCGGTGCGGTCGTGGTGGGGCATATTATGCACACGACCACCCCCGCCATACACCTGCCCCCCACCGCCCTGACCACACAGGCGGGCCACCCTGCCGTGTGGGTAGTGGACCCCGCCAGCACAACCGTAAGCCTGCGCCCCGTAAGCATTGCCAGCTATGGCACGCAGGATGTGGCCATTGCCGCCGGGCTAAAGCCGGGCGAGCGGGTGGTCACCGCAGGTGTGCAGGCACTCTACCCCAACCAGAAGGTTGCCTTGCTGGATGATGCCGATGTCCGCCCCTGATACCCCCCCACCCCGCTCGGCCATCAACCTGTCGGACTGGTCCATCCGCCACCGCGCGCTTGTGCTGTTCTTCATGCTTGTCATCGTTGTGGCGGGTGTGCGCTCCTACTTTAACCTTGGCCGTAACGAGGACCCACCCTTTACGGTCAAGACCATGGTGATCGAGGCCATGCTGCCCGGCGCCACGCTGGAGGAAACCACACACCAACTGACCGACCGGATTGAAAAGAAGATTCAGGAAACCCCGTATTTTGACTATGTCAAAAGTTATACGGTGGCAGGCAAGACCACCATCATGGTCAATCTTCTGGGCAGCACGCCCAAAGCACAGGTGGCGGACATATGGTATCAGGTTCGTAAAAAAGTAGGCGATATCAAACCCTATCTGCCCTCCACCACCATCGGCCCCTTTTTTGATGATGAGTTTGGCGACACCTACGGTATTATCTACGCCTTTACGGCGGATGGCTTTTCGCACCGGGAACTGCGCGACTACGTGGAGACCGTGCGCGACACCCTGCTGCACGTGCCCGATGTTGCCAAAATTGACACGCTGGGCGTGCAGGATGAGAAAATCTATGTGGATTTCTCCCCCCACACTCTCTCCCGCCTTGGCATAAACGGGGTCATGATCGCCACCGCTTTGCAGGCACAGAACGCCCTTGTGCCCTCCGGCACGGTGGATACCGGCACGGAGCAGATTCAGGTCCAGCCCACGGGGCGGTTCAACACGGCGGAAGATGTCGCCAACGTTACGGTGTACGCTGGCGGGCGCAAGATCCGTCTGGGCGATATTGCCACCATAACCCGTGGCTATGCCGACCCGCCACAAACCCAGTTCCGCGTGAATGGCCACAGCGCCATCGGGTTGGCCCTTGCCATGACCACGGGCGGCAATGTGCTGGCCCTTGAGCGCAACGTTACCGCCAGAATGGCCGAACTGCATGCCCGCATGCCCATAGGCATGGAGGCGCATCTGGTGGCCAACCAGCCGCAGGTGGTCAAGGACGCGGTGGGGGATTTTACCTCCGCCCTGTTCGAGGCCATTGCCATTGTGCTCGGGATCAGCTTCCTCAGCCTTGGCGGGCGGGCGGGCACTGTTGTTGCCTTCTGTATTCCCTTTGTGCTGGCCGTTGTGTTCACCAGTATGGAAATACTGGGCATTGACCTGCAACGTGTCTCCCTTGGTGCGCTGATCATTGCCCTCGGCCTTTTGGTGGATGACGCCATGATCACGGTGGAAAGCATGGTCAGCAAGCTGGAGGAAGGCTGGAGCCTGCCGCACGCTGCCACCTTTGCCTACACCTCCACCGCTTTTCCCATGCTTACGGGCACGCTGGTTACGGTGGCGGGGTTCATACCCGTGGGCTTTGCCCACAGCATTGCGGGGGAATACACGTTCTCGCTGTTTGCGGTTGTGGGGCTGGCCCTTGTGGTGTCGTGGTTTGTGGCGGTGCTGATTGCACCCGTTATTGGCGTGACCATCCTGCGCCCCCACACGCCCCAAACCACAGGCCCAGCGCTGGCCAAAGCACCCACGGCGGAAAGCACGGGCATCACTCCCTCCGACACAACCACGCCCCGCGTCCCTCCCGCACGTGCTGGCGGGGCATCCTCCGGGGCCACGGCCCCACACCGGGGGCGTATTATGGCGCTGTTTGAGCGGTGCCTGCTGGCCACCATGCGCCACCCGCGCACAACGGTGCTGCTCAGCGTGGCGGCCCTTGGGGTGTCCATGCTGCTGGCTCCACTTATTCCGCAGCAGTTTTTTCCCGCATCCGACCGGCCGGAACTGCTGGTCAACCTCTCGCTCCGCCAGAGCGCATCCATGACGGCCACAGGCAATGCTTCCGCCAAGCTGGATGCAATGCTGCGCAATGACCCCGATATTGACCACTGGAGTTCGTATATCGGGCGGGGGGCCATCCGCTTTTACCTGCCGCTGGACGAACAGCTCCCCAACGACTTTTTTGCCCAGACCGTTATTGTTACCAAAAGCGCGCAGGCGCGCGAACGTGTGCAACGCAGGCTGGATACCGCCCTGAGCCGGGATATGCCCGATGTGGTGCACGGGCTGTTCCCGCTCGAACTCGGCCCCCCCGTGGGCTGGCCCGTGCAGTACCGCGTAAGCGGGCGCGACCCCGAAAAAGTGCGCCAGTACGCGCATGATGTCGCCCGGATCATGGCCGATGGCGGCAACCTGCACCTGATCAACTTTGACTGGGGTGACCCGGCCAGAAAACTGCGCATAGACGTACGGCAGGAGGAGGCCCACCGCCTTGGCCTGTCCTCCGCCACCATTGCGCTGGCCATCAACTCCACCGTAACAGGCATGACCGCCACCCAACTGCGGGACAACATCTACCTTGTGGATGTCGTGCTCCGTGCCAGCAATGCGGAGCGCCAGTCCATTGAAGGGCTGCGTAATCTGGACATACGCCTGCCCAACGACCTGAGCGTTCCCCTGTCCTCTGTCGCAAGTATTGCCTATGTGGAGGACTATCCGCTCATCTGGCGGCGCAACCGCCTGCCCACCATGACCATTCAGGCCCAGCTTGCAAACGGCGTGCAGGCCAATACCGAGGTCGCGGCACTGGCGGGCAAAATAGCCGCGTTTAACGCCCACCTCCCCCCCGGCTATACGGTAACGGTTGGCGGCACGGTGGAGGAAAGCACCAAAGCACAAAAATCGGTGCTGGCGGTCATGCCCGTTATGGCGCTGATCATGATGGCGGTGCTCATGGTGCAGTTGCAAAGCTTCAAACGGCTTGCGCTGGTGCTCAGTGTGGCTCCTTTCGGGTTGATTGGCGTGGTGGCGGCCCTGCTGATCACCCGCAACCCCATTGGCTTTATTGCCCTGCTCGGGCTTGTGGCCCTTGTGGGGATGATCATCCGCAACTCGGTTATTCTGGTGCACCAGATTACGATTGAACAACAAGACGGCAAGGCGGAGTGGGATGCCGTGGTGGCCGCGGCCATGATCCGCTTCCGCCCGATCATGCTGACCGCTGTTGCGGCCATACTGGGCATGCTGCCCATTGCCTCAAGCGTATTCTGGGGGCCTATGGCCGATGTGATCATGGGCGGGCTGGCGGTGGCCACGGCCCTTACGCTTATCTTCCTGCCATCACTCTATGTTCTGTGGTTCCATGTGCGCGAGCCCACACCCCCCACGGTGGAGGGAGCCACACCATGAAAAACCCCATAGCCTTCCCGCTCCTGCTCACCCCGCTGCTGCTGGCCGGGTGTGCATGGCTGGCCCCGGAGTATAAGCGCCCGGTCATGTCCCTGCCCGCCACATGGGGCAACACCCCCACCGTTGTGCGCGACACCAGCGCATGGTGGCAAAGCTACAACGACCCGGCCCTTGACCAGTTGATTACGCAGGCCCTGACGGGCAGTGATGATATTGCCCTCGCCAAAAACCGGCTGGGGCAGGCACAGGCCCAGTATAACTACGCTTTTGCCAACCAGCTCCCCATGCTGTCGGTCACGGGCACGGATGCGTATGGCAAGTTCGCCAATGGTCAGGTGAACGCCATGGGCCAGACATTCCATTTTCCCGGCAAGACCAGCAACTTCGGATTTGTGGGCGGCATGCTCAATTACGAGCTGGACCTGTGGGGCAAAAACGCAAGCCTGAGCAACGCGGCCAAGGCGGGCGTACACGCAGCCCTGTACGCGCAGGCCGCGGCACGGCTGAGCGTTGCCGCAGGGGTGGCGCAGCTCTACTTCAGCCTGCGCGCACTGGAGGACAACGTGGCCCTGCTTGAGCAGAGCGTACAAACACAGGATGCCCTGCTGGCCCTTGTGCAACGCCAGTACGATGTAGGGGCGGTGGACGCCATAACCTTGCAACAGGTTACCGAACAGCGCGACGCCGTGCATGCCACCCTGCCCGACATACAGGACCAGCGCGACCGTGCGCAAAGTGCGCTGGCCGTGCTGGTCGGCCAGTCCCCGCGTGAGATTGTGCAGACAGCACTCCCCCATGGTCCGGACATACAGGACCTGAACATACCCGCACCCACATCCCCGCTCCTGCCCTCCTCCCTGCTGGAGCGCCGCCCAGACATTGCCATGCATGAACAGATGCTGATTGCGAGCGACTACAATATTGGCTACGCGCGGGCTGCCTATTTTCCCTCCATCTCGCTCGCGTCCCTAGCGGGGGTGAACAATATTGATATTGATAACCTGTACCGCGCCTCCAGCCGGTCATGGACATTAGGGGCCGCCATGGCCGCCCCGGTGCTGGATTTTGGACGAACGGAAAGTGGCGTCAAACTGGCCAAAACCGGGCGGGATGAGCAGATCGTGCTGTATAAACAGTCCATCCGCACCGCATTCAAGGAGGTGCGGGACGCGCTTTTGGCCCAGAACACCGCACTAGCGCGCGAGCAGGGTACACAGGGGCGGCAGAACGCCGCACAACAACGCCTGAACCTGACCGACCTGCGGCTGCGCCAAGGCTATGCCAGCCAGATAGACGTGCTGGCCGCGCGCGCATCCCTCCAGCAGGCACAAATTTTGTGTGTTAACGCCCGCCTGCAACGGCTTAACGCCTCGGTTGATCTGTACAAGGCCACGGGGGGCGGATTCCAGACATCCCCCATGCCCGGGGAGCGCGGCAAACCGCACAAAAAAACGGCTCCATGACCCCTACGCCCGCTCATGCACCAGACTGGGCGGGCCGGACGCCCTCCAATTAACTAATATATTTCGTGCAATATGGAATCGATTAACAACGCAATTGTGTGCGTATTTATATTGACTCCCCACAACGTTACGCTAAATTAACCCTGCTGTCCTGAACACAAGGACCACAGGCAAGGTGTAACCGTGTTGTTATGGTGTTGTGCAAGCACATCCAACTGACCGCCCGATGTTGGGCAATAGACTGCACCCCTGACTAACAGGGGCTGCCCCTGCCCGCGCGCCATACTGCGCCCCAACGGCCTGATGCGGTTGCAAGGGGCGGTTCCATGCCCTCGCTACAGGTCATGGGGGAGCGCAGACGCGGCCGAGATTTTTATTTCCGCACCAGATCATTTCCAAAACTTCGGAAAAAGGCGGGCATTATGGTCAAAACAATGCAGCCACCCCATCCAGCCGCAACCCATGAGCACAACGCACTATTTGCCCACAGAATATGGAGCAGGCTGCAAACCGAACTGCAAGACCCCGCTCCCAAGCGGCTCTGGCCGGACTATGCGGCCCAGCACACCGCACCGGCGCGGACACTTCTGGCACGTCTTGTAGCCGAAAAACTGGGTGACCCCATCGTTCCCTTTGCGGAACTGTATGCTCTTTTTTGCCGCATTCTGGAGCAATCCCCTGCCATTATGGTTGCTGCCGCACAGGATTTACAGGCCTACGCCACCAAAAGCCCCACCCGTAGGGACTACCTGACCCCTTTTATGCACCTCAAGGGTTTTCAGGCCGTGCAGGCTTATCGTCTGGCCCATATTTTGTGGCGGAACGGGTTGCACCTTTCTGCGTTACATCTGCAAAGCCGTGTTTCCGAAGTTATGGGGATTGATATTCACCCGGCCGCAACCTTGGGGCACAGGCTTGTTCTTGCCCCCGGATACGGCATTGTGATTGGTGAAACAGCATTGGTGGAAAACGATGTTGTTCTTATGTCCGACATAACACTGGGTGGCACGGGCAAGCATGCGGGCAAACGGCACCCCACGGTGCGGCGTGGCGCGCTGATCGGACCAGACACACAGATTCTTGGCGCGATAGAAATTGGGGAAGGGGCAAAAATTGGTGCGGGGGCCGTGGTTGTCAAACCGGTCAGTCCGTTTACCGCTGTTGCGGGCAACCCGGCACGTTACGTAAACAGCCATGCCCATTGGCCTGTTTTGACAATGGACCTGTCATTCCCTTCCATTGATTATCTTATATAACATATCAGTTTAGTGGTATAATATATTTAACATTATTTTGCAGTTTAATGTTGACCTCTCTCCATCGGGTGCTACGCTGAACAGGTAATCCGGATCAGAGCTGCTGATTCGTTATAAAAAGGAGCATGACCATGTATCCTACTGTGCTTTTTACAAATCGATGTTGATTGAGCCACACGGCTCGGAAAACCATTTCTGATCATTCCACATCTTTAAATACTCCCAATATATGAAAGACTATTGACCGTGACTGAAACACAGTCTGTTCATGTGGCAGGTGCCTCCGCACTTGACCGCAACCTGTCCGCCCGCCAGCTTTCGACCGCGCATGTTACCCGTGTGCAAAATCTGGAACGCAGCCCGCGCTGGCTGCACCTGCTGCTGCCATGGGTGAATGTTGGCGGCGGCGTGTTCCGCGTTAACCGGCGGCGCCTTATTTCCTCCCGCTTTGGTGGGGTGCTCTTTACGGGGGATGGAGCCGCCGCACAGCCCGTGCCGGAAAGCCTGCGCGCACTGCCGGAATTTTCTCAGGCCACGGATACCCAGATCCATGACCTTGTGAGCAAACTCCAGCGCCACACACAGCCCGATGGCGCGGACCTTGCCCTGCCCGAAGGCACACTGGTCCTTGTGGCTGCTGGTACAGTGCAACAACATGCGGATAACGGGGCAGCACGTTCCGTGCGGCACCTGTTTGCAGCATCGGGGCAGCATTTTGTTGTGCCCTCCGGCCAGAGCAGCCGTGGGCTGCGCGCCGTTGGCAAAACAACCGTGCTCTCCCTCCCCCCCGAGCAGATCGCCAGCACGGCGTGGCTGAAAACCGCCCTGACCCCACAGGACCCGGCCAGCAGCACGGATGTCAACCAGTATGGGGAGGCCGCCATTCAGGTCCTTTCCAGCGTGGATGGGGAGCCAAAACTGCCCACCACTTTTGTGGATTATCAGGACCACCCGCGCGAATACTACATTCATTCCATTCAAACAGTCCTGCGCACGCATACGCGCATTACCGACCTGTACAGCAACGAATTTGACCAGCTACGCGAACAGGTGCGCGTGGTCATTGACGTGATCCGCGAGCGGGAGGAATGGGAACTGCTCAACAACCCCGAGTTCGGGTTGCTGAACGAAACCGCCATTGCCCAGCGCGTGCCCACACGCGGCGGCCCCCCCACGCCAGATGATCTGGACGAACTGCTGACAAAAGTATGGAAAAAACCGGGGTTTTTCCTTGCCCACCCCAAAGCCATTGCGGCCTTCGGGCGCGAGGCCACGCGCCGGGGCGTGCCGCCACCGACCATTAACCTGTTTGGTTCGCCCTTTATTACGTGGCGTGGCATTCCCCTTGTGCCATCAGACAAAATTCCCGTAACCCCTGATGGCCGGACCTCCATCCTGCTCCTGCGCGTGGGTGAGGAAGAACAGGGCGTTGTGGGCCTGCACAATACCGGAGTTACGGGGGAGGTCGAACCCGGTCTTTCCGTGCGGTATAGCGGCACGGACCAGCATTCCGTGGCATCGCACCTGATCACACGGTACTTCTCCGCCGCCGTGCTGGTGGAAGACGCCATTGCCCGGCTCGATAACGTGCAGATCGGGAGCTATTATGACTACACCTGACACATTGGCAGACCCGCAAGGTCTGGCCCAGCAGCGTGCGGTTGAGCAGGCGTTCCGCGATGTACTGGGGCATGGGGCGGCATCTGCCGCTCCAAACACCCCCGCCGTGCCCCCACAGGGCGCGCAGGGTACCCGCCCGTTTGCATCGGGGGCGGATGCCTCCATTTACGAACCCGTCTGGTCCAAGCACCCGGTTTCGCAAAAACCACAGGACGCGCCCCCCCGCCCGTGGGAGGAGCCCGTAACATCCCCCTTTTTCAGTGGCACGTTTGCACTCCCCCACACCCCACCAGTCCATACGCCGCCCACCCTGCCCCCCGCCACGGTGGGGCAACCCCATGATGTCCCGTATTTTTTGCGCCATGCCACAGCCGCAGCACTTGCAAAATCTGGAGCACCGCACGCAATCCCCCGCACGCCGGGTGGGTATGATGTGGGGCGCATTCAGGCGGATTTTCCCATCCTGCACCAGAAGGTAAACGGCCATAAGCTGATCTGGCTGGACAACGCCGCCACCACCCAGAAGCCCCGCGCGGTCATTGACGCCACCTCCGCGTTTTATGAGCATGACAACTCCAACATCCACCGCGCGGCCCACACGCTGGCCGCCCGCGCGACCGATGCGTTTGAGGGCGCACGCACCAAACTCCAGCGCTTTATTGGCGCGCGCGAGGCGGCGGAAATTGTGTTTGTGCGCGGCACGACCGAGGCCATAAACCTTGTGGCCCAGAGCTATGGCCGGGCCAACATAGGGGCGGGTGATGAAATTCTGATCACCACCATAGAGCACCATGCCAACATTGTGCCGTGGCAGTTGCTAGCACAGCAGACCGGGGCAGTGCTCAAGGTTGCTCCTGTTAATGACCGGGGGGAACTGCTGCTGGACAACTTTGCGGCACTGCTTTCTGGCCGCACAAAAATTGTATCGGTCACGCATGTTGCCAATGCGCTGGGCACCATTAACCCCATTGAGCAGATTATTGCCCTCTCGCACGCCGCAGGAGTGCCCGTGCTGGTGGATGCGGCACAGTCCTCCCCCCATCTGCCACTCAATGTTGCTACGCTGGATGCGGATTTTCTGGTGCTTTCAGGCCACAAAATTTACGGGCCAACAGGCATTGGCATTCTATACGGCAAGCGCCACCTGCTGGAGGCCATGCCTCCGTGGCAAGGAGGTGGGCATATGATCCGGGACGTAACCTTTGCCCATACCGAATTCCAGGGCCTGCCCGAAAAGTTTGAGGCCGGCACGCCCGATATAGCCGGAGCAGTCGGGTTGGGGGCTGCGGTAGACTACCTGCAAGGTCTTGGCCTGCCCGCCATTGCAGCCCACGAACATGCCCTGCTGGACTACGCCACACAGCAGTTTGAACGCCTGCGCGGCGTGCGCATTATTGGAACGGCACAGGCCAAGGCCAGTGTGCTCTCCTTTATTGTGGACGGGCACAGTGTAACCGACGTTGCCAAACACCTTGACCGGCACGGCATTGCCGCGCGCTCGGGCCACCATTGCGCCCAGCCAGCCCTGCGCCGGTTTGGGGTGGAGGCCACGGTGCGGGCATCCTTTGGCCTGTATAACAGCTTTGAGGATGTGGATGCGCTGGTGGCCGCCCTTGGGCAACTGGTGCGCTAGGCCGTGAGCACAGCATGGCAGGCGGCAGTGGGCGGCGGCATGCTGATTGGCACAGCCGCCGTCCTGCTTATGGCGCTACAGGGGCACATTCTGGGGGTCAGTGGCATTCTGGGCAACGCCTTGCGCCACCCTACCCAACGGTGGCGGTGGGGGGTGCTGGCCGGGCTGGTTGCAACCGGCCTGCTGGCCCGCGTGGCGGGCGCTGCCGTGCCGGAGCTTTTTGCCCATACTAGCTGGCTGCGCCTTGCTGTTTCCGGTCTGCTTATTGGCGCTGGCACCGCGCTGGCCAATGGCTGTACCAGCGGGCATGGCGTGTGCGGGCTGGGTAACAGGTCTGGTCGGTCCTTGGTGGCGGTTGCCATTTTTATGAGTGTTGCCATGGCAACCGTTTTTGTAACCCGGTTGGGAGGGTGGGGGCTGTGAGCGTGATTGTCGCGTTTTTATGCGGCCTGCTGTTTGGTGGTGGGCTGTGGCTCTCTGGCATGGCAAACCCGGCCAATGTTCTGGGTTTTCTGGACATAACCGGGCAATGGAACCCCATTCTGGCGGGCGTTATGGGCGGCGCTGTTGCCATAACCCTGCCCGGCTTCTGGCTTTTGCGGCGCAAAGGGCTGGATGCAAACGGGCAGGCACTACACTGGCCACGCCGCTGGCCGCCCGATAAGGGGCTGGTCATGGGGGCCATGCTATTTGGCGTGGGGTGGGGGCTGAGTGGCGTCTGCCCCGGTCCAGCACTGGTGCTATTGGGGCTGGACGGTGCAAAAGCGGTGGTTCTTGTGGCCTGTATAGCCCTTGGCTGGCTGGGTGGGCGCTGGGCCGGGCGTAAAAACAGCACCTAAAACACAGGCGCATGTTCGCCGCCCCTGCTCACCACCCGGCATGGCACAGGCCGCATGCCGGGCTATGCTGCTATGGAACAGTCCTGCCCGGCCTAGCCCGTCTGCCACTTTTACGCCCTGACAAACGGACTTGTTTGCACCTGCTCCAGCAGCCAGTGCCTGAATGCGGCCGCCCTGTTTTTTTTGTCGGGATTGATGGATAAAAAATATCCCCGCTCGCTGCGGATCGGCTCTGGCCATGCCAGCACGATCTGCCCGCTTTGCAGGTAATCATCTATAAGCGGACGCCAGCCCAGACCAATCCCCTGCCCTTGCAAAATAGCCTGAAGCAGCAGGGGGTAATTGCCAAATAGCAGGGAATTTTTGGTTTTACCTGCGGGCCGGGCGGACTGCCCCGCCAGCAAAAACCAGTCCTGCCACGTAAACCAGTGCTGGGCCGGGCTATCCAGATCCAGCAGGCGGCCACGCGCAAGGTCGGCTGTGGTGGCAAGTACCCCCATCTGCTCTAGGTAGCGGGGGCTACATATGGGGTAGGCTTCCTCCGCAAACAAACGCAGGCTCTCCCCACCTGCCGCATCGGGCTTTTTGCCAAACAGAATGGAAATATCCGCCTGATCGGACACCCCCCCCATCTGGCGGGCCTGTGTGGTGAGCAGGCACAGGTCCAGTTCCGGATAACGGCCCTCAAAATCAGACAGGCGGGGAAGCAGCCAGTTGGCGGCAAACCCGTAATCGGTCAGCACGGTCAGGCTTTTTGGGGCGTTGCAGGAATCTATGGTCTGCATGGCCGCGTGGAGTCTGGCCAGCACATCTGCCGCCGCCGTGTGCAGGATCTGCCCCGCGTCACTCGGGGCCACACCCCGGTGCAGCCGACGGAACAGTGTAAGGCCCAGAACACCCTCCAACTGTGCAACCTGCTGGCTAATGGCGGGCTGGGACATGCCAAGCTCCGCTGCTGCGGCACTAAAGCTGCCGCACCGGCCTATGGTTTCCAGAATACGCAGGGAGCGGAGCAGATACTCAATCTGGTTGGGTGTCATAAAGCTAGCTTATACCACGGATAAGTATGAACATACATCACAAATAACATATTTTATGTGCTTATATAAAAACTAACGATCATCATAGTGTTGTTTTGTGGGTGGAGATAATTCACGTTATGAGCGAGCAGTCCGCAGCGCCTCTGAACTTTCTTGTAGTTGTGGCCGACCAGCTTACGGCCTGCGTTCTGCCAGCACTCCTTGGCGGGCAGGACCCCAGTGTTATCAAGGTGCCCACACTGACAAAACTGGCCAGACAGGGAACGGTTTTTGCCAATGCCTATACGGCCAGCCCCCTATGCGGTCCCTCGCGCAGCACCTTCATGACCGGGCTGCTGCCCTCGCGCAGTGGCGTGTACGACAATGGCTGCGAATGGCATTCCGACATTCCAACCTTTGGCCACCGCCTGCGCCTTGGCGGCTACCAGACCATTCTGGCAGGCAAAATGCACTTTGTTGGCGCAGACCAGCTCCACGGGTTTGAGGAGCGTCTGACAACAGACATCTACCCCGCCGACTTTACATGGGTGCCCGACTGGACCGACCGCAACACCCGCCCGGACTGGTACCACTCCATGGATTCCGTGCTCAACGCCGGCCCGGTCCTACGCTCCAACCAGCTCGATTTTGACGAGGAAGTGGCCTTTGCCACCCGGCGCAAGCTGTACGATCTGGCCCGCACCAATACCCAACAACGCCCCTTTTGCCTTGTGGCGTCCTTTACCCACCCGCATGACCCGTTCAACATCACCCCCAAATGGTGGGACCTGTACGAGGACACCCCCATACCCCTCCCCCGCGTGGCAACCCCCAACCCCACGCACCCGGCCGAACTGCGCATTCGCGAGGCCTGCGGCATTCATGCCGCCCCTCCAACGGAGGCGGACATCCTGCGCGCCCGCCGGGCGTATTTTGGCGCGATCTCCTACATTGACCACCAGCTCAAGCAACTGCTGGACACACTGGCCGAAACCGGGCTGGACAAAACAACCGCCATTGTTTTCACCAGTGATCATGGTGAAATGCTGGGCGAGCATGGCCAGTGGTACAAAATGTCGTTCTGCGAGGGCGCGGGCCGTGTGCCGCTGATCATCTCCCTTCCCGGTCAGGGGCAGGCCCGGCGGGTCACACAGGCGGTCAGTCTGGCCGATGTGGGCGAGACCTTGTGCGCGCTGGCCCGCACCCCCGCCATAACCCAGACCGATGGCCGCGACCTGACCCCCTGCCTTATGGGCGCACCACTGGAGCAGGACGAAGTTTTTGGCGAATATCTGGGCGAGGGCACTTTTGCGCCAACGATCATGATCCGCCGTGGACGCTGGAAGTTTGTCCACACCCCCTCCGACCCGGACCAGCTTTACGACATACAGCTTGACCCGGATGAAACCCGCAATCTGGCCCCACTCCCCGACCACGCCCAAACCGCCGCTGCTTTTTTACAAGAAGCCCAACGCCGCTGGGACTTTGAAAGCCTGTACCGCAGCGTGGTGAACAGTCAGGCACGGCGCGCCCTGATCAAGCAGGCGCTGGCAACGGGGCACTGTACGCCATGGGACTACCAGCCCCCCGCAAACGCACACCGCCAGTACATCAGAAATCACAAACCTCTGGAACAGCTCGAGGCCGAAGCCCGGCTCCCCTACCAGAGGAACGGATAGAACAGCCATGGTTCATACCCCCATCACGCACCGGATCACCTTTGCTCTGGTGCTCTCCACCGGCACGGTTTACGCAGCCAATGCCGCCCCGCAAAGCCCACTGTCGCCACAAAATCTGCCGTGTGCGCACGTGCCAGTGTCTCAATGCCCAGCACCATCTCGCACGCGGCTGTCAGTGCATCATGGCGCATGTGCAGCGGCACGGTGCCCGCATGGCCCGCCTGCCCCTGCACGCGGATGTAAAACCGCTGAATACCCGCTATGGCCGATACCGCCGCCAGCGGTGCATCCTCATGCTCCAGCACAGGCCCCTGCTCAATATGGGCTTCCAGATAGGCCAGAATATCCTCCCGCCGCCGCCGGGCCTCGCCCATTCTGCCAACGTCCAGCCCCACACCCTGCATGGCTTCTTGCAAGGTTGTGCCATTGCGGTCACGCATCTGGCCGACATCCCCCACAGCTTTGCCCGCCATGGCTCTGGAACCAAGCATGGAAAGCGGAAAGCGCGACCCTTCCTCATCCCCAAAAGCCACAACCTCAAGGGCGAAGGGGAGCCGCAGCCCACGTCTGGCAAAGGCTGCCACACATTCCACACCCAGCATTACGCCTAGCGCACCATCGTAAAAACCGCCGTTCCACACACTATCTATGTGCGAGCCTATCATCAGCGCGGGTGCGTTGGCACTGCTCCCTTCATACCGGCCGATCATCGTGCCCGCGGCATCCGTGCGCACGCTCATGCCTGCACCCTGCATCCACCCCCGCAGCGCCTCCGCTGCCGCTTTGTGCGCGGTGCCAAGGTATGGGCGGTACAGGCCACCGCGCATATCGCTATAAGGGTCACATCCAAGTTCTTCACATCGTCTGACTGCACGAGCCCCTGCATCGTGCTCGACAATCCGCTCCTGCTTATCCATCTAAACCACCAACATAAACCGGCACTCAATCCCGGCAGCGCCATGCACGCCATGCCACAAAGGTCGCCCCAGCCCTGTTCCACCTACCGGTCCGTGGGCAGGGCATGCGTGGGGCGACCTCTTTTTTTTGCTGTCTCAGAAATCCGTGGAAATGGTTCCCGTCATGCTAAAGCGTGGCAGAACGTAAAACTGCGCTCCACTCCCCGCCGCCAGTGTGCTGCCATCCATCAGCTGCCCCTGTGCGGCGTTGGTTGCAATACCGACCGGCCCCGTGCGCACCACAGCGCCAGTCAGGTTCTGAAAGTTCATTTTAAACGTAGGTGATTTGAGGAAGGAAAAAGGCTTGAAGCGATAACCAACACTCAGGCTGTCCGTCACGTAGCCGGGCATGCGCTGGTCCCCCGTAAGGGTAACCGACTGGGAACTGGCGTAATGCAGGGCAAAGTTGCCAAAAAAGTGCGTGTCATCATAGGACAAACCAAAATTGGCCATGACCTTGGGCGCCATGGGCACTTCATGCCCTTTGGTCCGCAGGTAGCTGGTGCCATACGGCACGTTGGAATCCATGGTCGCGTGCAGGTACTCAAACGACGCATAGGGGCTGAAGTGGTGGATTGGCCGCGCGGCCACCATCAGATCAAAACCACGCACGGTCTGGTTGCCCGCATTGGCGCTGCCAAACACGCCGCCCCCAAGGTAGGTGCTCATCAGGCGGTTGGTAATGTTGTAGTTGAACAAAGACAGATCGAGCATCACATGGTCATCGTGGTACCGGTAGCCCAGTTCCTCCTTGATCGAATACTGGTTTTTGGGCAGGCCGGTCGCCGCCTGAATGGCGGATGGATCGGGCTGGCGGAAGTCCCCCTCCCCATGCACGTAAACCTGACTGTGATCGTCAATATCATACGAAATGGAAAGCTGCGGCAAAGGCACCGTGGAGTTTGCCCCCAGCCGCGCACCAGGCGTGGAGGAAGACGCCAGAAGGTTCTTCATCCAGTAATTTGTCATCATGAACTTGAAGCCCGCGTTAATCCGCAGCTTGTTATGGAGGTAACGGGCCTCATCCTGCACAAAAATGGAGTGGATTTCATACCCCGTGTTTGTCAGCGCCCCCAGTGCGCGCTTGCCGTCTGGCGTGTAGAGCGCGGTGTTGGAATTGCCCGGCGTTGTCGCCCCACTGTAGGACACATTGACCGGCAGACCGATCTTGGAAAAATTGTTGGCATACCAGTAACCGACAGAAAAATGGTTATGGCTGTCAATATCATAGCCCAGCCTTGCGGTTACCCCCACATCGGGCTGGCTATATGCGTTCCATGACTGAACAAGCTGCTGCCCACCGGGCAATGCCGAACCATTGCCCAGAACATACTGCCCGGCAGAAGACTGCCCGACACCCCAGCTATCCCAGCCCAGAGCATCGTAAAAATAGGGGGTTATGTCCAACGTCAGCTTTCTGCTCAGCACAACATGAACCGGCATGACTAGAAAAACCGTATTGAAGTGGGAGATATTGTTTTTCCAGTAATTATCGTTCCCACCCGTAGCGCTATAGCCGCTCCGGTTGTAGCCGGTTCCTGTGTGCTTGTAGTTTTTGTACTGTTCTTCCGTTGCGTAGTTATCAACCATGATCTGGTTGTTGTTCCACGAAAAATACAGCTTTACGCTGGAGGCGTTCTGGAAGTCCTTTTGCAGCCCAAAATCAATGTGCTGGCGGTCGTTTGTGCCCTCACCCATCCACTGCCGGGCATGGGTGTGTGAACCCGATACATAAAAGCGCACGCCCGTATTGCCAATATCCCCCGACTGGAGGCGCAGGAACTCGCGCGAGAGGTTGTTCGTGCCGTAAGAAAAATCCATTGTGCCGCCCATTTTATGGGACGGGGTCAGGGTTTCCTCGCGCAGCACACCACCGGCACTTGTGGTGACCGGCGCTTCCATTGCCATGGCACCGGGGCTTACGGAAATACGCTCAAGGTTTTCAGAATCCACGTTCTGGTCAATATATCCGGCACTGCTTGCGGGCACGCCATCAAGCAGAATGGCCATGTCCGCATCCGTCAGGCCACGGCTTTCAATGCCCCCACCATGCATGCCCGATGTATCCGCCGAGGACACGTTAAGACTTGGCATGGTCTTGATCAGGTCCAGCACACTACTTGTAGGGCTTTTCTGGTCAATAAACTGTTTTGTCACTGTCTGTACGGAATAGGCAGCGGTTTCGCGCCGCATCATCCCGCCGCCACCATCCATTGCCAGACTGACGGTCTGCCTGTTGGAGGTTACGTCAACATTTTCCTTGCCCTGCGCAAGCACGGACGACTTTGCGGGAGTTTTATGGCCGCTCGTTTCCACCCGGTTGGACGTTTGCACACTGCCCGCAGCCGTTGCCGTAGCGCTGCGTGCCGTGTCATGGAGTGCTGCCAAAACCAGAATGCCCGATGCCGATACGAACAGCCTGTGCCTTAACGAAAAAATTTGCATTGTTTGTGCCCGCCCCTACAGTCTTCCGCCTAAAAGACTGTTTTTAAGTTCTTTTTTACTTAGCCCAGCCGCAGCCTGTTAGAACTCTTTGTTCTGTTTATGTAACGTATCGTTTGTATATGCCTCTTTGGAAGCGCTAAATTCTGCACGTTGTGTAGCCTTTTTCTGCACGTGCCGGGACATTTCGGTGCGATTAAGAAATGATTATGTTTATTCTTGTTTAAGCTCTACCTATTCTCTTCCCAACATGCTCCACTCGGATCGCAACATGACAAAAGGGCAACGGACATGGTGCTCCTGACCAAGTTTTCGCGCTATTTTCTGGAGGTCATCCACCATGGCTCCATCCGTAAGGCGGCCGAACACCTGAACATTGCCGCCTCTGCCGTGGACCGGCAGATCCTGAATGTGGAGGAAACACTGGGAGTACGGCTGTTTGACCGGGTCTCTGGCGGGGTGCGGCTTACGGCTGCGGGGGAGGCGGTTTTTCATCAACTCACCCGATGGGGCAAGGAGGAAGCAGCCCTGCACCGCCACTTGGCCGAACTTAAAAATGCACGGGGGGGAGAGGTCCGCATTGCCGTGGCCGATGGGCTGGCGGTCAGCTTTATCCCCTCCGTGATCATGCTTTTGCATGATGACAGTCCGGGCCTGCGCTTTAAGGTTACCGTAGCCACGGCTGCCACGGCCGCCATTCTGCTCCGGGCGGGGGACTGTGATCTGGGGGTTACATTTGACCCCCCGTCTTTTGCGGGCCTGAGTGTGGAGGCCGAGGCCCTGTCCCGCCTTGGCGTGCTGGTGCCGCGTAACCACCCGCTGACACACATGGAAGATGTGCGGGTAACGGACTGCACGGGCTACCCCATTGTAGCCCCGGACTCCTCCACCACACTGTGGCGGCTGGTCAAGGAACTGCTGGAAGAAACAGACATGCCGTACGATATTGTGTTTAATTCCAACAATATTACGCTTGTTTGCGATATGGTGAAAAAAAATCTGGGCATTGCGATCATGCGTGATCTTGATGCGTTTGGGCATTATAATGAGGATGAAGCCCAGTTTATTGAACTGAACGAAACCAAGCTTGCAACGCAAAAGCTCTCGCTCATTATCCCCAAAACACGCGTTCTCTCACCGAGCGCGCACTTCATTATTGAAAAATTCAAAAAGATTTTTCAAGGTTTTGACAATAATCCACAGCAGCTTTTGGGCAAACCCAGACTGATGGGCGACAGACTCAAGCCCGACTGAGCGCCAACCACGCCCTCGCGCGCTGGAGCGCCATACCCCGGAGCCAGCAGGGCTGGCCAACATGCTGCTGACCGCTCTCGTTAATAAGACGATCGACAGGCGTCTTTTTTCAACACTTGGGCAAAAAAAATGGCGTGACCGTCTTTTTTACCCGACTGATACCAACCGTTGATTGCTATAACCCATGAGCCCACTTGCGCAGTCCGATTGACATGATGCGCCATGGTTGATCGACGAGCTGGTTCCAGGCATGGCAGGCGATATCGACG
>NZ_WOTD01000025.1 GCF_011516885.1 Acetobacter lambici
GTGCTTCATGGGCGGTTTGGGTGGTGGGGGCACCTCGATCTTTGGCGGCGGAATGAACGGCGGCGGCGGCACGGTCATAACCGGCGGGGGTGGTGGGGGTGGCGGCGGAGGAGGCGGCGGCGGCGGAGGTGGGGGCAGAACGCGCGTCTGAATGGGAGGATGAACCGGCGGGGGCGGGCTCTCGCCATTCCCCATCCCGTGAATCAAACCCCATACTCCAAGAATGTGCAGTAAAAGAACAACAATAAAAGCGCCAGCTACAACAGCAGTACCGACCTCCAGATCATACCGTTGAGCTTTCTTCCTTTGCTGTTCAGGCTCATTTGTCATGTCAGTTCTTCTTTATCATAACCAGCCACAAGCATGATCTGCCTCTCTTGTTTACTTATGAACCAGCAGAAAGCGGGATGTGTTCCCACGTCCATTCCCCAGCACGGCGTGCCGGTGTGGCATGTTGCGCGACCAGAAACCCAGCCTGCCGGACTGTGGGCGATGAGAGGAAACCCCTGTTCGAACAGGGGCGGGTGCCAGAAAACAAAAAAGCAGAACAGTACAGCGTCTTTTTCATAAGCACACATCCTTCCAGGGCCATGCAAACCCGGGCATGCTAGAGGTTACCAAATGCTAAAGCCTGCACCATCTGGCTCCGAATATGGAACAAATCAGAGAGTACAAACCGCACGATCATGCTGCCTTTCCTCGCAAACGCACCTATTCCGATTATGAAAAACGGTTAGTGCTGAATGGAATAAACTACTCATTACAGTGTAAGAATAAGGACAGGGTTTGGACGCTGTCAACATCATTCCGCATTCGTTATATATTGAATTGTGCCATATAACCGCATATTCCCCTTTATTTGTTCAGTACTACAAAAAAGATAGATTTGCGCATCCGCCCCTACCCTGCCTGACGGACAAAAGGGGGCGTTAAAAACACTTGTCGGGTAGGGAAGTCGCCAGCTAAAGCAGGAGCCAGCCTGTCAGGCTGTTTGCTGCTTTAACTCCGGCAAGGCGCACTGGCAGGGCCGGACCGCCTTCTTCCTTGCAAGGAACATACGTCGTGACTGCCTGTTCTGCCCCACCTTCCGCTGAAAACCCTGCCGATATGCCCATCTGTGTGGCTGCCCTGTATCGTTTTACAGGGTTTGAAGACCCCGCCGCCATACGCGGTTCATTGCTACAGACATGCGAGACAAACGGCGTAAAAGGTATTCTGCTGCTGGCCGGAGAAGGCATTAACGGGACCATAGCAGGTAGCGACGCAGGCATAGAGGCCGTACTGGCCCATATCCGCCAGTTGCCCGGCTGTGCGGATATTGTGGTCAAGTTCTCCCGCGCGCCGTCCATGCCTTTTTTGCGCATGAAAGTGCGCCTGAAAAAAGAAATTGTGACAATGGGGATAGAGGGCACAGACCCCAACCATATTGTTGGTACCTACATTGCCCCCAAGGACTGGAACGCCCTGCTCCAGCACCCTGACACCATCCTGATCGACACCCGCAATGATTACGAAGTGGCCGTGGGTACGTTTGAAGGGGCGGTGGACCCCAAAATAAAGACTTTCCGCGAGTTTCCAGAGTGGTTCCGCCAAAAACGCGCCCAGCTGGAAGCACAGGGGCGTAACCCCCGTGTGGCCATGTTCTGCACGGGTGGCATTCGCTGCGAAAAATCCACAGCCTTTGCCAAGGCGGAAGGGCTGGAAGATGTCTACCACCTTGAAGGCGGCATTTTAAAATATCTGGAGACCATTCCGCAGGAAGAAAGTCTGTGGCGTGGTGAATGTTTTGTGTTCGACCAGCGCGTAACCGTCGGCCATGGCCTGAAGCCCGGCAATCTGGAACTGTGCCACGCCTGCCGCGCGCCGCTCTCCCCTCAGGATAAAGCCTCCGCCCAGTACGAAGCCGGTGTGAGCTGCCCGCATTGCCATGGCGCGCAAAGCGAGCGCAATCGCGCACGCCATGCCGAGCGTGAACGGCAGGCCCGACTGGCGGCGGAACGGGGGGAGGCCCACCTTGGCATGAACATGGCGCACGAGCGCGCGCGCAAACGCAAACTGCGGGAAGAGGAAATCCAGCGCCAGCAGACCCTGCGCCAGAACGTTCTGGACCGCCTGCGCGATTAACGCCCGCCCCCGCAACAGGCCCACCCACACAACGCAGTGTATGAGTGGGCGAAAGGGGTAGCCAACAGACTGCCCCCTGATCTATATCAAGCGCGCGAAAACAGTTCGCGCAAACAAGCGGCACATATTGCCGGGGACATGGATGAACTTACATTGCGCATGGTGCGAGCGGGACATGCTCAATAAAACCCATGCCCCCTATTGCTGTGCTCACTGTGAAAAAAAAGCCAATAAGGCATTGGCCGCCATTAACACGCCCCAAACAGCGCTCCAGCGGGAAAACCGGATAATCCGTGGCGTTCTGGTCAGTCTGGTAGCGGTTATTACCGTAACACTCGGCCTGCGGATTTTAGCAGGCTCTCCTCCACCACCCGATAATATTACAATGGCGCAATTCGCGCCCTCCCCCCTAACGGACAGGAACACCGCCCCTTACAAGGCAGGGCAGACTGCGCGCATGCAGTGGAACCGCTGGTTGGGTGGCCAGCACGGGGAACGCCGCAAAGGCGCCATTTACTGGCTGAACGCCGTAGCGGGCCAACATGCCAGACAATGCGATGGAACGGTGGAATTTGCACTGGGCTGCTTGGATGCCCACCGCCACATGGACAGGATTGAAGCGCAGTTTGCCATCAGCCCAGCCTTCCGCGCCGGGTGGGACAACCCATAAAAGGCCAGCCGAAACGGGACCGGCATGCAAGATCAGGCGGAGCCACCCTGCCCCAAATAACGGCTATTGCCCCGTTCCGCCTTATAGCTCGCCAGTTACAAACTGAGCGCGGCCAAGACCAAAACTCCAGTGCTCATCCGAGTTCTGCACAATGGAAACCACAAGGTCCGAGGGCTGGAGCCCACACCGTTGCTGCAACCGCTCGGCCAGAAGCTTGTAAAACGCGGTAATCTGCTCCTTGGAGCGTGGGCGCGACGTAATCTGCAACAACACGACCTGATCGGTCCGGGGAATACCCAAACCGGTGTCTTCAATAACCATATGAGCAGGATCATGCTCGGAGACAATCTGATAGCGGTCGCGCGCGGGCACCTTGAACGCCTCTAGCATGGCTTCATGTGCTGTATCGAGCAATGCACGAATTTCTTCAGGCTTGCGCCCTTTGACAACATGGAAATGAAGAAGCGGCATGTGACATCCCTGCGTTGACTTGGCTGGTTATAGAACGAATTTTTCAACCAATGGTTTCAGGTGTATTCATCCATGCACAACACCATGCCTACTCCTGCCTGCCCAATCAACAAGCCGGGACCAGCCCGGCAGGCAGCACCCAACAGGGTCCGCCGCAGCATATATGGAAAGCCGGGAGCAAGGCTCACGACAAAACGGGGCTGAAACAGCGCAGCCATGCACCATGTAGCGAAAAAATCATGAAACTCTTTAATAAATTAAAGAGTTTTGCAATTATTGATTTCAGATCTTTGCGTAGCGCCACCCACCACTGGCTGTAATGTCCCGGCCACTGCGCGCAACAGCCTCGCTGCATAAAAAACCACAGACCTCGCTCCCATCGGCCAGCGATATTTTGCCTATGGCCATAGGCTGCGGCAGGGCGGCAACAAAGCGGCCAAAACCTGCTGCATCCAGTTCATAAACCTCCACTTCCAGACCGGGACCAACAAAGCCTTTTTCCCGCACCAGACCGGGTTTGGGAGGGGTGGCATACGGCAGGGCAAACAGACGGTAATCCGCTGCCGTGCGTGTTGTTACCCGCAGGATTGCGTGTTCCTTCTCCAGTTGCCAATGGAGTGGAAACCCTTTGAGATGCGCACCAACAACGGCCAGCAGCACATTCCCCGGCGCAGGCACTGCGGCCTCTGGCACTAACGGCAGAACCGTATTGCGGAACACACCGCTGGTATTATGTGCGGCCGCATGAAAGCGCCCGGCAAGAGCTGCCAGATCATGATCAGAAAAAGCCGGACCAATAAACGTGACCCCAAAGGGCAGACCATCCGGGGCAAACCCGGCGGGGACTGCACAGGCCGCCATGTCGAGCAGATTAACAAAGTTGGTGTAGGTTCCAAGCATGCTGTTGGCTGCAACTGGCTGCGCTAGCACCTCCTTCCTGCTCACCACGCGTGGGGCGGTGGGCAGTAGCATGACATCAAACTCATTCCACATACTGTCCGCCACCTGTTTGAGCAGGTGCTGGCGGTAAATCCCTTTGAACACATCGACCGCGGAATACTTGGTGGCACCATCCATAATGGCACCAACCGTTGGGTCCATATCCCCACGGTGAGCGCGATAGAAGTCCTTAATGGCAGTCAGACGCTCCACAACAAATGGACCGCTGTAGAGTAGCTCGGCTGTTTCCTTTAACGGTGCATAGTCCAGTTCGACCGCGGTGCCACCCAGTTCCACAAGCTGGCGGATCGCGCGGTCATACAGGGCTGCATTGGCGGTGCATCCATCAAAAAAACGATCCTGTCTGCGCAAGACACCAAAGCGGAATGTATCAGACGCCAGCCTGCGTGGTTCCATGGTGCGCGAATACGGTGCCCATTTATCCGGGCCAATAGCAAGCTGCTCCACCCGCCACGCATCAGCCGCGGATGCCGCAAAAACAGAAATACAATCCAGAGATTCACATGCAGGCACAAGCCCGTATGTGCTGAGCACCCCGCGCGAGGGTTTGAGCCCAACAATATTGTTAAACGCTGCGGGCACACGCCCCGACCCCGCCGTATCGGTCCCCAGAGCAAAGGATACCAGTCCTGCGGCAACCGCTACGGCAGACCCCGAACTGGACCCGCCAGACACATGCTCGGCACTGAACACACAATGCGGCTGTCCATAGGGGGAGCGCATACCCACCAGCCCCGTTGCAAACTGGTCAAGATTGGTCTTGCCAATAACAATCGCGCCCGCAGCCTCTAGGCGGCGGACAACCTCCGCACTTTCTGGCACGTCATGGGCAAAGGCCGGGCAGGCTGCCGTTGTGGGTAAGCCTGCGACATCAATATTGTCCTTAACTGCAAACGGCACACCATAAAGTGGCAGGTCCGCACATGGCAGCTTTTCCAGTTCCGCCGCTCTGGCCAGCAGGCGTTCGGCTGGCACAAGGGTAATCCATACCGCGGCATCCACGGCGGAATACGCATGCACGCGCGCCAGAACCTCTGTTACAATGTCTGTCGGCGTCAGCGCCCCGCTCCGGCAGGCGGTCAGAAGATGGTCGATCTGCAACATGTCTGGAAAAGTCATAATTTTTCGTCCTTGCCTACAGGCTCCGGCATGCATGTGTTGTGTGTGGTCAGTCCGTGCAGACCACCATAATCCGCTCCCCCCCGCGCACCTCGCGGCCTTTGCGGCAGAGAATGTCCTTCACCACACCAGTTGCGGGCGAGATGATCTTCATTTCCGTTTTCATGGATTCAATAATCGCTACGGCATCGCCTGCTTTTACGCGGTCTCCCACTGCGACCTGAATCTGCCACACACTGCCGGGAACGGGGCTATCCACGCCCATATACCCTTCGGGCAGAATGGTCTCATCAGCCTGCGTTGTGTTTGCTTCTTCCTCAAACGTATCAAGGCCTTTTGCAATCCAGTCCTGGCGTTCCGCCTCAAAGGCGGCCTGCTGGCGCGCGCAGGCCTGAGCAATTTCCTGCTTATTGGCCTCAAGAAAAGCGCGATATTCCGACAGGCTGAACTGTGTTTCCTCTATCTCCACGGAAAAACGACCGTAGGGGAAGGCCGCACGCGCCTCCATCAGTTCATCATGCGAGACGGGGTAGAAACGGATCTGGTCAAAAAACCGCAGGAGCCACGGTGTATTTTTATGGAATACATCGGTCGTGCGCCACGTATTCCAGACCTGGGTTGTGCGCCCGAAAAGCTGGTAGCCTCCCGGCCCTTCCATGCCATAAATGCACATATAGCTACCGCCAATGCCCACAACATTGTCCGGGGTCCATGTGCGCGCGGGGTTGTATTTGGTTGTGACCAGCCTGTGCCGCGGATCAATAGGGGTGGCAACAGGTGCCCCCAGATACACATCCCCCAACCCCATAACGAGGTAAGAGGCATTGAAGATAATATCCTTAACCGCCTCAATGGAATCCAGCCCATTAATCCGGCGGATGAATTCAATATTGGACGGGCACCACGGCGCATTCGGGCGCACCAGTTCCTGATACCGCTGCATGGCCAGCCGGGCCTGCTCATCATCCCACGAGACGGGGAGATAAACTATGCGGCTGGGCACAACAATATCATCCTCCCCAGACGGCAGGGCCTGCTCAATAGCGTGCAGCAGTTCCAGCAGCGCAGGCAGGGGGAGCACCTGCGGATTATAGTGGACCTGTAGCGAGCGGATACCGGGGGTAAGGTCCAGAATACCGTCCACCGCATCGGCCTTGAGCCGTTCCAGCACAAGCTGCACACGCAGGCGCAGGGCTATGTCCAACTCCGGCGGGCCGAATTCGAGCAGAAGATAGCAATCCCCCGCACGGCGGTAGACAACAGGAATTTCCCCTTCCGAACGGAACAGAATGGGGCTGTCCCCACGAATGGGTTCGGGCAGGAATGCCACACTGATCGGCTGGGGCTGCACGCGCTGGAAACGCACCTTGTCGCCCGGATGCAGTTGCCCCATTTTCCACAGTTCATCGCTTGTCAGAACCGCAGGGCACACAAAACCACCCAGACTAGGCCCATCCGGGCCAAGCAGAATGGGCATGTCGCCTGTAAAATCTATGGCACCAATCGCGTAGGCGTTATCATGAATGTTGGAAGGGTGCAGTCCCGCCTCCCCCCCATCTGTTCTGGCCCAGCGTGGCTTAGGGCCAATCAGGCGCACACCCGTACGCGCGCTGTTGAAATGCACCTCGTATTCGCTGGAAAAGAGAGTTTCGATATCTTCATCCAAGAAGAAATCCGGCGCACCGTGTGGACCGTACATTACCCCCAGAGTCCAGGTCCGCGTCAGTTCCGGGCGCTCTTCCGGGGCAACCGGCACTGGCGCGGGAGCATTGGGCGCAGGTCTGGCAAGACGCAGCACATCCCCCGTGCGGAGTTGACCGGTGGCATGTCCACCAAACTGGCCAAGCATGAATGTGGCACTGGAGCCAAGGTACAATGGAGCGTCAATCCCCCCCCGCACAGCAAGATAGGTACGGTGCCCCGCCCCCTTGATCTGGCCCAGAGCCAGCACCTGCCCGGCCTGCACTGTAACGGGCTCCCAATACGGCACGTCCACACCGTCCAGCGTTGCAGGCATAAACGCGCCAGACAGACCAATAATGGCGGCGGTATTAAAGCGCAGTACCGGACCTGATGCCGTAAACTCCAGTGCGGGCACACCTTGGGCGTTCCCCACAATCTGGTTGGCCAGACGGAAGTTCCGGTCATCCATCGGGCCGCTGGGGGGCACGCCCACATCCCAGTACCCCACGCGCCCCGGCCAGTCCTGCACCGTGGACTGAAGACCCGGAGCAATAACTTCCACCGTGGAAGGCGTGTAGGCAAACCCGTTCAACAGACCGGTAAAGACCTGCCCCGCACGCACGGCCTTATTGGCCGTAACCGCGCGCAAGTAATCCAGATTACTTTCCAGCCCGCTGATCCGCGTTGTGGTAAGGGCCGTATGCAGGTTGGCGAACGCCTCCTCCCTTGTGGCACCTCGGGCAATGACCTTGGCCAGCATGGGGTCGTAGTACGGAGTGACTTCGGTCCCGGTTTCTATCCAACCATCCACACGCACATCGGGTGCAAAGCTGACCTCGGTCAGCCGCCCTGTGGAAGGACGAAAGTTTTCTGCTGCGTTCTCGGCATAAATCCGCGCTTCAACCGCCGCCCCTTTGGGCACAAGACTGTCCTGTGCAGGCAACACCAGAGTGCCGTCGGCCTGACGGATCATCCACTCCACCAGGTCGATCCCGAAGATTTCCTCCGTTACGCAATGTTCGACCTGAAGCCGTGTGTTGACCTCCAGAAAATAGAACTCACCACTTTCCGTATCGTAAATAAACTCGACCGTTCCAGCAGACTCGTACGCAACAGCGGCACACAGGGCGCGCGCGGCATCACGCAGCCCTTTGCGTGTGGCCTCGGACAGGCCCGGTGCCGGGGTTTCCTCGATTACCTTCTGGTTGCGGCGCTGAAGCGAGCAGTCCCGCTCCCCCAGTGTAAGGACATTCCCACGCCCATCGCCAAACACCTGCACCTCTACGTGACGTGCACAGGCAATGAATTTTTCCAAAAACACGCGGGCATCGCCAAAATTATTACCCCCCATGCGCGAAACAGCCGCAAAGCAGTCGCGCAGTTCGGCATCGTTATGGCAGATCTGCATGCCAATACCGCCACCACCCGCCGTGCTTTTGAGCATGACCGGGTAACCAATTCCTGCGGCGGCCTCCAGCGCTTCGTCCACACTGTTCAGAATATCCGTGCCCGGCAGAAGCGGCACATTGTTCTGCTTTGCCAGATCACGCGCGGTGTGTTTGAGGCCAAAAGCCCGCATATGTTCAGGCCGTGGGCCCATAAAACGTATGCCCTGATCAGCCAGTTTTTGCGCAAACTCCGCGCGTTCGCTCAAAAAGCCATAACCGGGGTGGACAGCCTGCGCGCCCGTGCTGGCACAGGCCTGCAAAATGGCATCCATGTTCAGGTAACTGTCGCTGACTGCGGCTGGGCCGATCAGAACGGATTCATCGGCCTCCAGAACCGGCGGCGTAAACCGGTCTGCCTCTGAGCACACGGCAACGGAGGCAATACCCATCCGCTTGAGTGTCCGGCTAACACGGCGCACAATTTCTCCGCGGTTGGCAATAAGAACCTTTGTGAACATGGCAGGCTGTCCGAACTGTCAGATAGAAACAGGATCGCCGATAACGACGCGAATGGGGGTCGGCACAAAGCCGTTACAGGGGTTGTTGACCTGTGGGCAGTTGGAAATAACGACCAGCGTGTCCATTTCCGCCCGCAGATCCACGTAACCGCCGGGGTCGGACAGGCCGTCATCAATCACCAGTTCACCATTTTGCAGCACTGGCACATTCATGAAAAAGTTGACGTTGTTGACGATATCGCGCTTGCCCATGCCGTATTTTTCCACTTCCAGCAGGAAGTTTTCGCGGCAGGCGTGCATGTATTTTGTCTCATGCCCAAAACGCACCGTGTTGGATTCACAGCTACAGGCCCCAGCCAGTGTATCGTGCCGTCCGCAGGTGTCGTCCACCACGGTCATCAGCACATTCCCTTCGTTGGAATACAGGCAGGTGCCTTTGCCAATATAGGCCGAACCCTGGTTAAGCAGCGTATCCTGCGCGCTGTAGCGTTCATGGTACGCGTGGGCGTTATAAAAAAGAGCGTCCACAGCCTGCTGGCTTTCCAGATCAATAATCCGGATAACCTGCCCTTTGCGCACAAGCCCCGACCACGGAGTGCGTGCGGCTACATGCTGATCAAGAACAATGTTTGAAAAAATCTTGCTGATATCATGTTCGGACATAAATCTGGCTCCCTGATCAGGCAAAGAGGATGTCTGTATTATCAAACCCGCGCCGCGCTTCCTCACAAAAGGTCCGGCACAGATCATCCGCAGTCGGTGCGGGGGCCTGCCAGCGCACGACCTCTATGGGAGCGGGAGCAAAACGCGTATCTGGCGCCAGTGGATGCGGGCAGTTGGATACGGCTACGAGCAGGTTCATCTCGGCCCGTATATCCACATGGTCTCCCGGCTTTACATCCCCTTCCACCCACTTGAAGCTGCCATCCGCCTGCGTGCTGATATGGGAGAAAAATGTAATGCAGGACGCAACGTCATGCTGCGCCATGCCATATTTTCCCGCCGTCAGACGCAGGTTATTACGGGTATTGCGCAGACCGGCCGACCCAAAATTGCGCTGGTTGCTCTGCGGTGTGCTCCCGCCCACCAGCGTATCGCTAAATCCACAGCTATCGCCAATAATGGATGCCAGCACACGCCCCATATCGGAAAACAGAACGCGGCCAGTGGTCAGGCATGTGGTCCATTGCAGCTTGATGGTATCCCCCGCATTATACCGCTCGCTCAGGTCATCCACATTCCACAGCATGACCGAAACACCATTGTTCCCAGACGTATTGATCAAGCGCAGGGCCTGACCACGGGGGACAAAGGCGCTCCAGTACCAGCCTCCGGGCACACTCTCGCGGTGCAGAATGCTGGCCTCGGTCATCTCAATCGGAGCACTTTCCGGGCGCACGGTATTGTCGGACTGGAGCGCCTGATCCCGAAGCTGATTGTAGCGGGCCCGGTACCAATCTGGGGTCTGTTGATCTATTTGCATGAAAATCTCCTGTATTCAGGCAGGGATGCCAACAAGCGTTCAGGACGCTTCCATATCGAGTGTCAGTTCCCGCCCTTTTTCATGGACGGGTGGGATCAGGGATGCGATCAGGTGCAAACGACCAGAAATAACACCGGGTAGGGTAATAAACTGGTCCGCTATATCCTGAAGTTTTTCAACCTTGCCCTGCACAAGCAGAACTTCCAGCGTTTGCCTGCGAATGAGGTTGACGTGAAGTGAGCTGATAACCTCTGCAAGATTCTCATATTGCAGTTCTGCAAGCTTCTGTTGCAGATTGGTTGCGGCATTATTGTAAAAAAGAATAATAACGCCAGCCATCAGCTCATCCCCGTTTTCCTGACGGCAGGCCATAAGCTCCTGATGCAGAATGTTCTGAATAGCCTGAGAACGGCTGGCGTACCCTTTTTTCACCACCATGGCATCCAGCTCATGCAAAATGCTTGGTGATAGAGAAATACTGACCCGGCTGATCTGTTCCTTGGTGCTCATACTCGTATCTCCCCTACTCGACCTGATCTGTCACAAGGGTGAGGAGCGGCAGATCGATTTTCACGTCTTCCTCATCCATGTCGTCTGATGTTCCAAAGGAGCGGATAAGACCCTCAAGATGCGCTTTTGTCGCCAAAAATTCGTCCGATGTCATCTGCTCCGCACGACGGGGGCGCGATAGAGGCACCTCAATAACCTCCTCCACCCGACCGGGATTGGGCTTGAGCACAAGAATACGGTCTGCCAGATAAATGGCCTCGTCCAGATCATGCGTGATAAACACAATGGTAATGTCGATCTTGCGCCAGATCTCCATCAGGTAGTTCTGCATTTTTGTGCGGGTCTGAGCATCCAGCGCGCTAAAGGACTCATCCATCAACAACACACGGGGGGACGCGGCAAGGGCGCGCGCAATGGCCACACGCTGCTGCATACCGCCCGAAAGCTGGTGTGGAAATGCCGTTGCAAACTGTTCCAGCCCGATCATCTGGAGCCATTGCATGGCCTGCCGCTGGGCTTCCAGCCGGTCAACGCCCCCCATCTCGATCCCGAACATGACGTTGCGACACACATCAAGCCAAGGGAACAGCGTGTATTTCTGAAAGACCATTCCCCTGTCCGACCCCGGACCACGCACCGGTTTGCCGTTCATAAGAATCTGCCCGCTTGTGGCGTCCTCCAGACCGGCAAGAATACGCACCAGAGTGGACTTGCCACAGCCAGATGGCCCAACCACACAGACAAGCTCGCGCCGGTGGACGCCAAACTCTATGGCGTCAAGGGCGACAGTCCTGTTCTTTTTCTGGGTAAAGACCTTGGTAACACGGTCAATTTCCAGAACATAATCACGCTGTTTTATCTGCGCCATTCGTGCGGCCACGTCTGGTGGCAGAATACGATAGTCAGGGAGCGCATGCTCTACATGATCAGCCATCAGCCATTCTCCCTTTTCCACGTAAACAGTTTGCCCCCAATAACCCCAAGGACCATATCCGTTCCCAGACCAACAATGCCGATCAGGGCCATGGCGGCAAAAACATTGTCAAAATGCTGGTAACGGGCCTGCTGCGTAATGAACCACGTAATACCCGATGATGTGCCAATCAGTTCTGCCACAATCAGATATGTCCAGGCCCAGCCAAGCAGAATACGCTGGTCCCTGTAGAGGTCTGGCAGAATACCCGGAATAACCACCCGAAAAAGCAGCCGCAGGCCCTTTGCCCCCAAAGTGCGCGACGCCTCCACAAGTGCAAAGTCGAGTTTGCGTGTTGTATTGGCAATAACGAGAATTTGCTGGAACAGTGTTCCTATAACAATAATTGCAATCTTGGGGGCGTCGTAAATACCAAGAATGGCAACGGCAAGCGCACCAAAGGCCGGAGCTGGCAGATAACGGAAAAAATCAACCGAGGGTTCAACAAGACGCGCAACAGCCGGGATGGAGCCGCACATAATGCCCAGAGGCACCCCCATTACGGAAGAAATAACAAACCCCCAGAAGATAATACGAATACTATGCGCAAAAGCCTGCGTAATGGAGTGTTCCGCGCCAACTGGGGCCGAGGACGTAAAAGCATGCACAAACGCGCTGAGCACCTCCCCCGGTGAAGGAAGATAAACCGGGTTGGTCGGAATACCTTGGGGAGCAGGCTGGTGCTGGTCCTGCATTTCCTTGACCGCGCGCAAAAAATCCACGCGGTTCATCCGCATACCTGTTTCCAGATATTCCTCACCACCGGGGTCTGTAATCAGAACCTGAGGATGCCAGACAAATGGCAGATAACTAACCGCGCTCCACAGGAGCAAAGGCAGGAGCACCGCCAGAATACCGAAGACATTCCGCAACATCCGGTCTGTCCGGCCGTATAGCCTCCATGAGGCAAGGAAGCCCTGCATGATGCGCTCCTGCCCTTTGTCGTTATTTAACAGATGCGGTAAAAGACGGGTCAATGTAGCTGTCAATATTCTGCGGTGATTTATAAACACCCTGCTGAACATTAAAAGCGTCTGAAATTTCAGTTGAACCGTATAGGGAGCCAAGCCCTGCTTTTTTCACAAAAACGGCTTTTCCATCTTCAAGGCTCAGCAGATGCGTGCCTTTGAGGAAGCGCTTGTAAGCTTCCGGCGTTACACCCGTGCGTGTTGCCATGATCCGCAGAGCATCCGGCTGCGTTTTGGGATCATTGATGTACGTAACAACATGGTCCCACACACCAACCAGACGCTGCCACTGGTCATGGTTATCGTGCAGGGACTGCGGGTCCACCGCAATGGTGTCATAAATCAGTCCGGGCACTTCGTGCGACGTAAATACGGGCCGCGAGCCCGGCACGGCATGCAGCGCCTGACCCGAATTCGGCTGCCATGCGGCAATGGCGGCTACCTGCCCCGAGGCCAGAACCTGCGGCGTTTCATTCGTTTTTGTATTAACGAGCTTGACATCTTTTTCGCTCATGCCGGATTTTTCCAGCCCTTTAAGCAAAAGAAGGTGGTCCACCAGCCCCTCTTCCACCGCAACGGATTTGCCCTTCAGGCCCTTCATATCCGTAATACCGGGCTGGGCGACAACCATATCATTGCCATCGGAATAATCGGTCACAAGGATCATCTCGCCCTTATGGCCATTGGCACCTGTCACCAATGCATCGCCATTGGTCGCCATGACCGCATCAAGCTTGTGCGCGGCAAACGCGTCGAGCGAGGCACTGTAGTCGAACCACTGGAAGTCGGCGTCAACATGCGCCTCCTTCAGCCAACCTTTATCAATGGCAACCTGCCATGCAACCCAACCCGGCCAGTCACTGTAACCAATCTTCAACGACGCAGCAGACGCCGATGAAAGGGAGACCGCGGCACAAACACTGGCGAGCAGGCCTTTGCGAAAAAGCGATGATAAGCGCATGAGGGAGGACTCCAGTAATACGAATTGCAAAAACCGTATTAACGATACTCACCACAAACGCTCATTCGTTGCAATCAAAAAATGTTCTCATATCAGAACCAATTAAAAGTGCCGCTCACGGCCCATATCCACCGGATTATGCCCCTATCCCCAGCCGCAGTATGGCCCTTTTGTGCGGTTTTCCTGTGCTGGCCGTACCACCGGCACCTATGCCGCCATGTTCAGGCTTTCCATGCTGTCATGGATAATGTGGGGTGTTTCGATTACATGATCACCTGTGTGTCAGGTCCGTGGGGTGGGCAAACACACCATGAACAGCCGTGCAACTTATCCAGAACCGGCTGACGATATGCCCTCATTGCAGCAGATATTGCATGCTCTGATGCCAATATGTGCAATGGGCATGACACGTTGCCTACTGTCGCATTAAATATGCAGAAAACTCCTTACGGAAGACATCTCTGGCTGGATTATTGCCCGCATCGCAGGTTGCCATACCCACCTCCCATCTTGCCGCCGGGTGCCGTATAGGATGGATCACAAACTTTTTTTCTGTTTCCGGCAGAATAGACAGGCTGGAACGGTGGATCATGGCGCAGGCAAGGCCGGACCGTACGACCTGAATGGCGCTCAGGCTCTCATTAAACCACAAGGTGTAGACTGGCTGCACGGCATGGGCCTGTAAAATCTGCTCTGTCCGGTCATAAATACCTTGCGAAAACTCTTTTTTAAACCGCACCAAAGGCAGATCGGAACGGGAGATGTCCTCAAGACTGGTAATATCCGTTCGCTCATAGGGAACAAGCAGAACAAGGTCCTCATGCGTCAGGGAAAGAAAGCTCAGACTTTCCTCCTGACTCCGACGCATGAACCCCACATCTATTTTGCCTGTTTTAAGCGCGGTTTCCTGCTCGCCAGAAGACATGTCCTCCATAATAATATCAAACCGGCTTTCCTTTTGGGCAAATTGCGGCAAAACGGCAGAAAGCCATTCCATGGCGGAAAACGTGAATCCGACCCGTATGGTCCCGGCCCGCCCACGGGCAAGCTTTTGCCCTCGATCCATAACACGGCTTGAATGGTCGAGCAGGCTACGAGCATCATCCAGAAAATTCCGCCCAAACGCGCTCAGGCTTGTCTGGTGCGTCGTGCGCAAGAACAGGGCTGCCCCCAGAACATCCTCCAAACGTCTGATCTTTTTGCTCAGCGAGGGCTGAGAAATGCCCATGTCACGGGCTGCTTCCGAAAAATTCCCGCGTTCCGCCAAAAACAGAAAGGCGCGCAGATGTTCCATATCCATATCGACCGCCCTGAATCATCCCTGAAAAATCCATTATTCCATAGTTGAATAGCAGAGCAAAAAACAAATATCTATTTTATTTGCGTGTTTTTATTTATCACAAAATCCAATAGTGCATTTAACCGTGAGACCCTTATGATAAACCCACGCACGGACCTTGCTCCCAACAGACCTTTGGCACACTCCCTTTTTGCCAAAAGTCGCAAGTCTTTACTGTGCGCAGGCGTCTCTGCTTGTGGCCTGCTGGCCTTGGCGGCATCCGCCCATGCTGCGGCGCGCGCCCCGGTTCCACACCTGCCCTCCACAGCACAGCATGGCACCTCAAAAACGCCAGCCAAGTCTGCCACACCCACAACAGCCCACCAGAGCACTACGCCTGAAAACATTGTTATCAGTGGCCTTGCCAACACCGTACATGGCTACCAGACGGGGGGAGGTCTTATTCACGCACAGGATGGGGTAAAAGCCATCAGCACCGTCAGCAGGGACTTCATAGACAAACAGGCCCCCATGGCTACCGCGTTCCAGTTGATATCTCTTTTGCCCGGCGCAAACGTGGCCACCTCCGACCCATTTGGTTTTTCACCCAACACCGACATTAGCGTACGCGGTCTGGGGGGGGATTCCATTGGTTATGTACTCGAAGGGATGCCCCTGAACGATGTGGCATATTCAACCGGGTACCCCAGTCAGTTTGCCGATAGCGAAAATTATCAGGAAATTGCTCTGGCCCAAGGATCATCCGATCTGGATAGCCCTGTGCTGAACGCTGCGGGAGGGCTGATCCAGCTAAACTTCCGTAACCCAGCAAAAAAAGCGGGAGGTTATGCCAGTGTTTCTTACGGCTCGTACAATACCAACCGTGAGTTCTTGCGGTTTGACACCGGAGAGATCGCCCACACGGGCCTGCGTGGTTTTATTTCCTACTCACACGGCGCATCAGACAACTGGCGCGGTCCCGGGCGGGATGAAAAACAGCATGTTGACTTCAAATTCCTCAAAGAATGGGGGCAAGGCAACCATGCCAGCCTGCTTGGTTCCTTTAACAGTACCATTACCAGCTATTACCCACAGGCCAGTATGGAAAGCTGGAAAGCAGATGGCATTGGTGGTGCAAACAACCTGCTGGGCCATTATGACGCGACCAATCTCGACAATGCCGCCAATTACTGGCGCTTATGGCGGCAGCCGGAGCGAACACTCTACGCTGGTGCGCCCGTCCATCTGACCCTGACTGACCACCTGACGCTAGACACCACCCCTTACGCCCAGTTTGCCTTCGGCAATGCACCGGGTGGCACGGTCATAGCCGAAAGTGGACTTTATCAGGGCACACAGGCCCAGCCCGATACCCTCAACCTGCCCGGCGCGCAAAATGGAGAGGCCGTTGTAAGGGCAAACTACACACAACGCAGCTACCGTTCGGGCTTTACCGCAGCCCTGCACTATAAAAAGGCATGGAACGATTTTGTTTTTGGCTACTGGTATGATTACGGGGATGACAACGAGCAGCAACCGTTTACAGCCGTGCAAACCAACGGTTCCTCAGCCGACATATGGGCACAGAATGCGAACAGCCAGATCCACCTTGCCAACGGGCAAAAGCTTCTGGGCGGCAGTTTTCATACTATATCCCAAAGCAATGCTCTGTTTGCGGGGGACCATATTTCCTTGCTGCATGACCGACTGGCGATAGATCTTGGCTTTAAAATTGTCATGCTCAGCCGCGTTGGCACCAACAACGTGCCCGGTCCGCAATACCGGGTTGGCTCCAACAGCATGGAGCCCCTGCCCAGACTGGGCCTGCGCTGGCATATTGATGATCATAACCAGATTTTTTTCAATGCCACCACCAACTTCCGGGCACCAGACCAGACGGCACTTTACAATGCTTATGACCCGTCATCAGGTAGTCTTGCCACCGCCGGGGTCCATAACCTGCGTGATGAATATTCCATTTCCGAAGAACTGGGTTACCGCCTTAACAACCGCTGGCTGACAGGAAGCCTGACGTTGTTCAACTACAATTTTACAAACAGGCAGGTCTCCACCCTTGCCGTGCAGAATGGCTCCATCATTACCACCACCATGAACGCAGGTGGCCAGACATCACGCGGAGTGGATGTGGAAGTGGGCCTGAAACCGTGGCACCACTTCAGCCCCTATGTTTCTGGCGAATATCTGCACGCAACGATTGATAACAATATCAGCGCGGAAGGGGACGTTTTGCCCACCAAAGGCCGCACCGCAGTCCGCAGTCCCAGCCTGCAGGCCGCCATTGGACTGAGTTATGATGACGGGCACCTCTTTGGCATTGCCTCCGTGCATTATACCGGCCACCAGTATGCAACTTTTATGAATGACGAGCGCATGTCCGACCACACTACGGGCGACCTTGCCATAGGGTACCGTTTTTCGGACCATTATCATCTGCACCAGCCCACACTGCGCATGAACTTTATAAACATCACCAATCAGCATTACCTCTCCGGGGTGGCCAGCCCCACACTGAACGCACGAGACACAACCGGCCTCCACGGCGGCACCATATCTGGCAGTGCCCCCAGCTATTACATTGGCGGCGGATTTGCCGCTCTGTTTACTGTATCAACGGGTTTTTGAAACATGCTGAACGTACAGAACCTCACCCCCACCACCCTTGTTCTTGAATATTTTCATCCATGGCCCAACTCGGCCGGATTTTATCTGGCCCGGCAACACAAATGGTATGAGGACAACAAGCTGGACCTGCATATTACCGTACCAGACCCCTGGCATGGTGATTCACTGGAGCACCTGTTGCAGGCCCGGGCCGATTTTGCCGTAGCACCTGTCAACAGGCTTTTGGTCCGGCGTAATGGCGGAGAGCCCCTCCGCGCCATTGCGGCAATCAACCACTGCGCGCTGGAAACCATACAGACCCTTAAAAGTAAAAACATTCACCGCCCGCGAGATCTGGCTGGGCGCAGGCTGGCCATGAACCCCACCCCACGCGGACTGGCCATGGTAAGGCATCTGGTTGCGACTGATGGGGGAGACCCGGACTCCATCCAGATCGTAGATATGGGCTTTAAGGAATTACGCCCCGAAGATTTGCAAAATGGGATAGCCGATGCCAGTTTTGGTGGCTACTGGGCATGGGAAGCGCTCATGGACAGTTCCTTGCCACAGGAAGAGCGTCTGACATGGCGGCTCGACCAACTGGGAGCCCCCGCCTACCATAGCTATGTTCTTTGCACGCGAGACGAAATACTCCAGAGCAGACCGGACAAGGTCAGGGCTTTCCTCCGCGCGTCCGAAAAAGGGTTTCTGGCCGCAGCACAGGACCCCCTCTCGGCTCTTTCAGCTTATGAACTGGCAACACCCTACTTCCCTACCGACCTGCTCAGCCAGTCTCTTAAAGCCATTGCGCCAACATGGTTGCACAAAGGCCAGTGGGGGGAACTGCGGCATGATGTTATGGCAGAATATACGCACTGGCTGGCAGACAATGCCATTCTGTCGGACCGGGAAATCTGGCGTTCAGCTATTGTTGACCCGGACTTTCGCGTGTCTTTGCTAAAACATTCATGAGCACACAGACAATGACTGCCGAATACACACATGGCATGGGTGCTGCCCTGACAAAAGCAGACTGGGCGGATATTACAGCAACGGACCTGGAGCAGGTTCTGCCCCACTTTCCACGCGCCGGGCGCCTGCTCAGCATTGCATGGCGTAGTCCCCGCCCCTTTTCCGCAGCTGCCAGAATAGTGACCGACAAAGGTCCGCTGTTTGTCAAACGGCATAACCATGCCCTGCGCACACCGCAGAATCTGGACGAGGAACACAGACTTGTCCGGTATCTGAAGCAGCAGGGCGTTCCTGTGGCGGCCCTGCTGGAAACTGAAACAGGGGACACCATATTCTCGCACGATGGCTGGACTTATGAGGTGCATAACATTGCCCTTGGGCTGGATCTGTATCAGGACCGCACCTCATGGACCCCATTTTTCAACATGGGGCATGCCCATGCTGCTGGTGCCATGCTCGCGCGGGTACACCGGGCACTCAAACAGTACGATGCCCCGCCACGCAGCAGCAGCCTGCTGATTTGTGATGACCGGCTGATCCGTCAGGCAGACCCTTTGCGCGCACTGTCCGCAGACCTGCCACACAGGCCGGGCCTTGCTGGTTTTCTGCGCGAGCGGGACTGGGAGCGTGATCTTCAATCCCATCTGCTCTCACCTTACCACGCCTCCGCCCTGCCCTTTTTGCAAACAGCCCCACGTTTATGGACGCATGGAGACTGGCATGCCTCCAACCTGCTCTGGTCCTCGCCAGAGCAGGAAGGTACGGTCACTTCGGTTCTGGATTTTGGTCTGGCGGGTAAAAGCAGCGCTTTGTTTGATCTGGCAACAGCCATAGAACGCAATCTGATCTCATGGCTGGATATGGAAACAGGCAAAACACCCATTGCCGATCTGGATCAGTTGGACGCATTGCTGGCAGGGTATTGCAGCGTTACACCACTGAGCGCCACAGACATACGCGCACTGGCCAGCATACTCCCCCTTACACATACCGACTTTGCTCTGAGCGAAGTGGACTATTTTTTCGGTCTTCTAAACGACCGGGAAAACGCCATTCTGGCCTATGATACCTACCTTCTTGGTCACGCCGACTGGTTTGCCACCACGGAAGGGCAGCGCCTTATTCACCACCTGCACGCACGCAGCAACAGGGTTTGATAACCAGCATGGTCTCCTCCGTATCCCCCCTTATCAGCGTGGCAGAGCTTTTCCAGCGCATGGATGATCCAGCACTGGCCATTTTTGATACAAGCGTTGCCCTTCCCAGCCCCCGATTTGACGGAGACTACCGCGTGGAATCCGGCCTTGCGCAATGGAGTGAAGGGCATATCCCCACGGCACACCATCTGGACCTGACGCACGATCTGGCTGACACGTCTGCTTCTTTCAGCTTTGCCCTCCCACCGCTGGAAGAACTGGCCACACGCTTTGCGTTACTCGGCATTACGCAGCAGGTCACACCTGTTCTTTATGATAAAAGCGATGGTTTCTGGGCTGCGCGCGTGTGGTGGATGCTGCGCAGTGTTGGCATTACCGCCCGTATTCTGGATGGTGGTTACTCCGCATGGTGCAATGCGGGCAAACCGGTAGAAAAAAGCACGTCTCAGGTAAACCGTTTATCAAAACAGACAAGCATCCCACACAGTACCTTCATCACACAGCCAGATTTATGGTGCGACCGCGAGCAGGTAATACGTATTGTTAACGGTGATGCAGAGGGTACTCTGGTTTGTGGCCTTTCCCAGAGTGTTTTCAATGGTACGGCCCCAACACGCTACAGCAGACGCGGACATATTCCGGGCAGCCTTAATCTGCCAGCACGCGCCTTACTGGATAACAATGGCTGTTACCGCCCCGTATCCGAGTTGCAGGATGTTCTGCAACCTCTTCTGACGCGCACACCCCGCCCGCTGGTCCTGTATTGCGGGGGAGGCATTTCCGCAGCAGTTCTGGCCGTTGCCCTGACCCTGATCGGCCAAACGGCACTCTGCATTTATGATGGTTCATTACAGGAATGGTCGGCGGACCCAACATTGCCACTCATGACCAACCCGTGCTGACTTTTCTTCCATCATAAACAACATGGAACGCAGGCATGCCATCTTTGGAAGCCACCGCTGTAATTATCAATATTGTTGCCGTCTGGCTTACCGCGCAACGCAGCATGTTATGCTGGCCTGTTGGCATGGTTGGCGCACTATTATACCTGCGCCAGTTTTACATCTGGCACCTTTACGGCGATATGCTGTTACAGGGGGTTTACATGATGATACTGGCCTATGGCTGGTACTCATGGAGAAAAACCGCCACAAACGAGAACGAGGCGAGAAGTTCTCCCCCCATACCAGCACACCTGCTCATCCATGCTGTTCTGGCAGCGTGTGTGGCACTCCCCTTGGGCTGGGGGTTTGCACGGTTTACAGATGACCCACAACCCTACCTTGATTCTCTGTTGATGTGCCTGAGCCTTCTGGCCTCTGTCTGGACCACACGCAAATATAGAGAAAACTGGTATTTGTGGATCATCGTGGACACAGCGTACGCAGCTCTTTTTCTTTACCGCCAAGATCTCCTGACATCCGGCCTTTACGCCATGTTTACCCTGCTTGCTGTGTACGGAACCTACAAGTGGAGCACAAAATAATTATCTAGCCTCCCATCAGGACACAAGCAGACGTTTGCGCGTAATCTTCCCGGACACGGTCGTCGGCAGTTGCTTGACAAAGCGGACTTCCTTCAGACCAATCCAGCGCCCGAGAACTTCGTTAACCCGCGCGACAATCCCCTCCGATGTTGGCGTGCTTGCCACCGCCGGATCAGCAACCACATAGGCAACAGGGCGCTGCCCCCTCAACGCATCAGGGATTGCCACCACGGCGCAGGCATGAACCGCTGCGTGGGTTGCTATAACTTTTTCGATCTGCACGCCAGAAATCCGCCGACCCGCAACCTTGATGACATCATCAGAGCGCCCCAGCATAGACACGGCTCGATTGGCCTCGATCATGCCTTCGTCGAAGGTACGATAATAGCGGCCGGTTTTGTCCAGATAAGCTGTGGGCGCACAGATCTCCCTCCCCTGCCACACCCCCGCCAGACAGCCGGGGGGCAACGGCAGGGAGAGAACAATTTCCCCGCACTGTTCACCGGGCATGGACGGTACAATTTGCGGGCAGAAACCGGGGGCCGGCCGCCCGATGTCATTCATGCACGCGACTGGCTCACGCTCGGGCAGGCCGAAAAAATGGGCGGTGATGCTCCACCCCGTTTCCGTCTGCCACCAGTGATTGACCACGGGTTTACTGAAATACGAGCGTGCCCACGCCAGCAAGGTCGGGTCCGCATATTCCCCTGCCACGAAAATACGCGCCAGCGCGGGCAGGATTACGCCTGACAGATGGCGGCTTTCGCGCCGCATGAGCCGCATCTGTGTGGGCGTCGTAAACAGGCATTTTACCTTGTGCTCATGGCAGAGCGCGCGAATGGCAGAAGCCGATGCACCACCTTCCACGATCACACTCGTACAACCACTGATCAATGGCGCATAAACACCATAGGAATGACCGACCACCCAGCCCAGATCCGATGTCGTAAAAAAAGTATCACCGGGTTTGCAGCCATAAATCAGTTCCATGGACAGAGCGAGGGCTACAGCATGGCCGCCATTATCACGCACAATACCCTTCGCATTGCCGGTCGTCCCTGATGTGTGGAGGATATAGAGTGGATCTTCTGAGCGAAGCGGAACTGGCTTTACGGGCGTGGAATGTTCCAGCGTATGAAAATCATGATCCCGCACGGACAGGGGGGACGCCTTACACCCCGCACGCTGCGCAATAATGCAGGCCTGCGGGGTATGCGTGGCTCTGGCCAGCGCATCATTCAGGATAGGAGCGGACGGAATGGGCATCTGCCCCTGAAAGCTGCAACTGGCAATAATAACAACCTTAGGTGCCACGTCATCAATCCTGCGTGCCAACTCAGGCCCGGCATAACCGGCAAAAACCACAACATGCACGGCACCAATCCGGGCACAGGCCAGCATGGCAATAACCGTTTCGACCATGCTCGGCATAGCAACCAGAACGCGATCCCCCTTCCCTACCCCCAGCGAGCGCAGACCTCCGGCAAACCCGGCCACCCTGCCCCGTAGTTCCCGGTAGGATACAATCTGCCGTTCCATGGTTGCACAGGAATGCCAGATCAGTGCCGCCTGCTCACCGCGCCCGCCCTCCACATGCCGGTCCACGGCATTATGGCAGGTGTTGAGCGTGCCGCCGGGGAACCAGTCATGCCAGCCATCCGCCCGTGTCTGGCACGCGCTCTTGGGTGCCTGCTTCCATGTGATACGCTGCGCCGCACTGAGCCAGAACTGTTCTGGCTGGTTACGGGCTGCGTCTTGCATTGCCTCATATGTTCTCCATGGAAGCATGATGCTGCCCTCTGCTCAGGCTATGGGAATGTCTTTGCCGGTAATCTGGCTGGCCAGCCACGCCGCATCGCGCGAGATGCCGGAGAACCGCCCCGACCCCCATGTGTGCAGCCACGGCAGACCAAGGAAATAGAAGCCCGGCGCATCGGTTACGCCGCGATGCCAGACCGGCTTGTTGGCCCCATTAAACACCGGCACATCAATCCAGCGATAATTCGGACGAAAGCCAATGCACCAGATGATCGAGGTAATCCCGGCCGCCTTCATATCCAGCGGGGTATTGTTCCCATCAGGTTGCCAGACGGGAACGTATGGTGCTTCAGTCGGGGCACTTATGCCTTCACGCTCGATATAGGCATCAATGGATTTTTTAATGTCAGCATTGGTCTTGTCGGCATCATCAAGGTTTTCCTTCAGGTCTGGTGCGCAATACGCCACTTCGTCACGGATTGTCTCCAACGTGCCGTGCAGGCCAACGCCCTCCTTTGCAAAAAGACGCAAATCAAGGTCATGCCCACCATTTCGGCCGGTAACGTAATGGTTGGTCTTGTCACGCGCACCGTCACGCAGGGGGTGGTTATCCACCGTCAGATCATAAAAGTGCATGTCTGCAAGCCAGTCCACCACATCACGACCACGATAAAAGCGCGAGACACGCGGCGCGGAACCGACACACAGATGCACCTTGCGCCCTTCCATATGCAGGTCCTCCACAATCTGAGCACCGGACTGACCGCTCCCCACAACCAGAACCGCTCCGGCTTGTAACTGGTGCGCGTTGCGGTAATCCTGTGAATGGACCTGAAAAATTGAAGGATCAATCGCGCTGGCGTAACCGGGGATCACCGCATCATGGTAAGCGCCGGATGCAATGACCACATGCCTTGCGTGCCAGACTTCCCCCCCCGCCACCACACGGTAGCCACCGCTTTTGTGGCGTGTAATGGATGTAACCGGTGTGTGCTCACGCAATGGCGCATGGAATGAGTCTGTAAAGCCTTTTACGTAATCAATAATTTCCTGCTTCACCATAAATCCGTGCGGGTCTTTGCCTTTGTAAGGGTGACCGGGGAGTTCGCACTGCCAATTGGGTGTAACCAGACAAAAATTGTCCCAGCGTTCATCATCCCATGAATGGCAGGCCGTCTTTGCTTCAAAGACGATATGGTCCACCTTCTCGCGGCAGAGGTACCAGCTCATGGACAGGCCAGCCTGTCCGCCACCGACGATGATAACGGGAATGCTTTTTTCGTTCTGTGTCATGGTCATTTTTTCGTCTCAGGATCTGAAAGACAGGACGCGCACCTGCGCGTCCGCTTGATTGAGAAAAGAGGCGCTGGCCTGACGGATAGCGGCAAGCTGGCCAAGAGCACGGCTGCACGGAAAACCATAGCGCGCCCTTACCCGCTCACTGGCTTGTGTCAGTGCCGTATCTGCTTTTTCAAGAAAATCCCGGATTGGATAATCCTGACCGGGCGTGAAGTGGTCGCGTATAACCAGCGATGGGGAGTAGCAGTCACTCTCCTTTCCATCGGGCCAGCGCACACGGAAGGTCATTTCGGGCATGATGATAACGCTCCAAAAACAGGGGCATCCGTGTGCGGCAGGGCCGCCAGACGCCGGTATGCAGGGAGGTGTCGGCTGGCAACGCTGCGCCAGTCGAAACGGCGGGCCGTTGCTGGGCCACTGGTCTGGAAGCAGACCGGGCTCAAAGTGCCCAGAGCGTCACGCAATGCACGGACAAGTGTCTCGGGGCTCTCAGGCTGGCACCAGAATGCCTCAAAAGCATGAAGGTGCTCCGTAAAAGGTGCGGCGGCCGGTACCACCACCGGAATCCCACAGGCCAGTGCCTCAAGCGGGCACAGCCCAAAGCCTTCTGTTTGCGAAGGATACGCTAAAACGGAAGACTGCCGGTAAAGTGCGGGCATATCTTCATCCGCGACTGTGCCTGTCACAGTTACTGCATCTGCCAGACCACTACTCTGCACCTGCTCGTCAAAAAGACGATGGTAATCCGAGTGGTCCAGCAAGGACGCCCCCCCGGCTATTACAAGATGCAGCGTCGGGTCATCATGATACAGCACTTCAAATGCACCGAGCAGAGCAAGCGTGTTCTTGCGACGTTCAATTCCGCCAACAGACAGGATGAGCCGCGCATTGAGCGGAAGCCCATACCTATTGCGCAGTTGCGCATCCCGTACGCATGGTTCCGGGAAGAACCTTGCCAGATCAACACCATTGCCCACCACTGGCGCATGCCGCCCGTATTGGGCAAGAAGTGTGTCCGCCCAGAGCTGACTGACCGTAAAAAGCTCTGTCGCAGCGGTCAGGCCGCGTGTCTGACGCGCAGCAACACCGGGATGGGAAAAACGGTCCAGATGGTGAACCGTGCGGGCAAAGCCGGGTATCTGCCCCTCTTCCACGAGTTCAGCCAATGCGTTGGCGCTAATCGGGTCCTGTGCGTGCAACACATCAAAATGTGTATCATTCCTGAGTGCATCACGGATCTCCGCAATGCGACGCTCCACCAGTGTTGGCAGGTCGGGCACAGATGTGGCCGGGATAAAGCGGGTAGCGCAACGGGGGGTGCGAAAAAAACCAGCCCCGCTTACGTCTGGCGCGATCAACGTTACGTCATGCCCAACATCGCTCAAAGCTTCCGCCAGCGCCATGCCATGCACCACGCCACCACGCGGATTGGTCGAATGGGTGAGAATGCCGATGGACAGACTCATGGCGCAAACCCCATGAGCGGCTTCCGAGCAAGATCCCAGAAGGTTTCTCTCTCATCTGCCCACGTAATATCCAACCGCCGCGTATCATTACACCAACCAATAACAGACGCCGCAATATCGCGTTCGCGGAACCGGGCCATGATTGTTTCGGCATCCTCGGGGCGCGCCGTGAGCAGGTAGCCATAGCTGGGGAATGCGGACAGCCAGCGCGCCATAGGTGCGTCCTCGGGCCGTGGAATGTTGTCGAGCGTGATGGTCATGCCAATACCCGAGCATTCGGCCAGCATGAGAGCCGTCCCCAGCACACCGGCCATGCTGATATCCTTGGCGGCACGGCTCAGGCCGTCCTCGGCTATAGCTGGTAGAAGTTCAATATCCCCCCGCAACCGGACGGCCTCCTCGGTGCCGCACAATGCGGAACTGGCATCCCAGAACGGGTATGGGTCGTGCCAGCGGCCACGCAGATCTATGGCGGCGACCAGCACTTCCCCCGGGCACGCATCAAAGCTGGTCAGCAGGCGGTGGGCACGGCCAAGAATTGCCACCGATAGCGAGTTGTGGGGGCTACGCATGTTGGTATGCCCACCCACAACCGGCACACCGTAGGTCCGCGCTCCGTCATGCAGACCGGTCAGGATGGACGTGGCCGTCTCGGACGTATCGCTCCACAACGCATCCACCACGGCCACCGGGCGACCGCCCATGGCCGCTATGTCGCTAACATTAACCATGACGCCGCTATAACCGGCAAACCACGGCATGGAGCGGACAAAACTGTCCTGAAATCCCTCGCTGGCCAGCAGGAGGTAGCCGTCCCCATCCGGGATTGCGGCGCAGTCATCGCCCAAGCGGACGGCCTCGTTCTCGGCCGGCCCAAGAACGGCTGCGGTATCAGCAATGTCCTGCTTGCCTGCAAGCGCATGGCTTTGGCGGAGCACATGCAGCAAAGGTGCCAGTTTATGCGCCATCACGCCACCTGCCGGTTTCGGGGTTGCGGACGCAGCAGCCATGTCTGATCCAGACCGTGCGCAGGATAGCGCGAGAGATCGGCTTCCATGTCGTGGTGCGGCAGACCATGCAGCGTGATTACGCCAAGGCTTTTCCAGTGCAGACGACGGAAAAATAGTACGTTCTGTTCCTGCACCTGCGCCAAAAACTGCATGGCCCCAAGCCCGTGCGCCGTGCTGACCGCCATACGAATGAGTTCGCCCCCAATCCGGCCAAGCTTGCGGTGATCTGCATGCACGGCCAAGCGGGAACCACGCCACACTCCGGGTTCACCTTCATGGATGCGCACGGCCCCCACAACCCTGTCCGCCATTCCCGCCATGCAGCATGCTGCAATAATGGGAATGGCCACTTCATCTATTGTATCCCGATCATCCTGTGTAAAAATCTGCTGTTCGGAGCAGAACACTTCTCGCCGGAGAGCGTGATATCCGGCCCGTTCCCACGGCGTACGGGCAAGACGTACGACATATTCGGTGGGAATGAACGGACGGTTTTCCATACCGTCAAACAGCGCACTCATTGTTCGTACGCCCTGAGTGAGGAACAAGCGCCGCACCGGCCGCACCCGGCCCGGATATCGGTGGATTTCATGTTTGCTTCACGCAGCATCCAGCCAAGGGGGACTAGAACAGATTTCATAAAATCGGCCGAAGGTGGAACATGATTTTCCAAAGGGGTGCCAGATATAGGCACGAACGGCACCACAAACGGATAAACCCCGAGCGCAATCAGGCGCTCGGCCAGAACCAGAATATCCTCAGCGCTGTCCCCCAGACCTGCCAGAATGTAGGTATTGACCTGCCCGCGCCCAAAAATTGGCACGGCTGATGCAAAAGCCTCCATGTAGCGATCAACACTAACCGTGGCCTTGCCGGGCATGATTTTCTCGCGCACTACCTGCGTAGCGGCTTCAAGGTGCATCCCCAGACTGTCCGCACCTGCATCGCGCAGGCGCTGGAACCAACCGTGATCACGCGGTGGCTCGCACTGGACCTGTAGCGGCAGGTCCACCACCGCCCGTATGGCGCGGGCTGATTCCGCCAGCACGGCGGCACCCCGGTCAACCACGTTGGGTGTGCCGGTTGTCAGCACCATATCGCGCACACCATCAAGTTCCACAGCAGCCTTGGCCACTTCTGCCAATTGTACGGGTGTTTTGTACGCAATCGTGCGATCAGCCTCAAGCGACTGACCAATGGCGCAGAACTGGCAGGATGTCCGCCTATCGGCATACCGGATGCAGGTCTGGAGCACCGTGGTTGCCAGCGTGTCGCGACCGTGCAGAAGGGCAATTTTCCAGTAAGGAATCCCCTCCGCCGTACTCCGCCCATAAAAACGCGGGGCCGCTGGAAAGTGGATGGTGCCCAGCGCCTGACCGTCACGCAGCAACGTGCTGGCACCGCTCTGGTCAGGCGGACTGGCCTGAAATGGAGACCGTCGCGCACCCGACGTATAAACCGGGACCATAACGGTCTGCCCGGCAATGGTGATTGTCTTGTGGTCGGAAGGACCGGCCCCACCCTTACGGGCGATACCCCCCGCCTGCTCACCAATCTGAAGCCCGAAGGATTGCAGGTCCGTGACAAGCTTGCGGCCAAAAAGTGTGCCAAGCGTTGGAACGGTCATGGCGTAACCTCATCGGGAGATTTAAACGATGGGGTGTTCTCACCAACGTACTGTACCGGGCGGGCGGGCCGCCGGTCGTGGAGCAGGCTAAGCAGTTCTGGGCGTGCATAGTGCCCTACGGAATCCATCATCCGCTTACGTTTGGTAATCAGGGCAAAATCGAGGTCGGCAATGACCATTCCCTCGCCTTCCGTAAGCGGCGTGCCCAGCAGTTTGCCTTCGGGCGAGACAATGGCGGTAAAACATCCACCCCGCAGTGGCCCTTCGAGCGTGGGATCACCCGCTATTTCCTTGATCTGTTCTTCCGTTAGCCAGCCCGTGGCATTCACGACAAAACAGCCCGATTCCAGTGCGTGATGGCGAATGGTGACTTCCATCTGATCGGAAAAGATCTGCCCTACCAGAGAACCCGGAAACTGGGCGCAGTGGATTTCCTCATGCTGGGTCATCAGCGCGTAGCGGGCGAGCGGGTTGTAGTGCTCCCAGCAGGCCAGCGCTCCTATGCGGCCCGCAGCACTGTCCACCACCTTCAGCCCCGCGCCATCACCCTGCCCCCAGACCATGCGCTCATGGTAAGTCGGGGTGATCTTGCGGCGTTTAAGAAGAATCTCGCCCGTTGCGTCAAAGATGATCTGGGTGTTGTAGAGCGTACCAAAGTCGCGCTCGTTCACACCCAGCACAACGACCATTCCGGCCTCACGGGCGGCTTCGGCCACCATGTCCGTTACCGGACCCGGAATAACAGGTGCGCGCTCATAGAGTTCCAGATGCTCCCCACCAAAGCGGAAAGCAGGCTGGATGAATGAGAAATAGGGATAATATGGCACGACGGTTTCGGGGAAAACCGCAAGCGCAACGCCTTTTTCGGCGGCATCGCGGATGGCCTGACAGACTTTTCGGGCTGTCCCCAGACCGTCATCACCCAAGACGGGACTCATCTGGATGGCAGCGGCACGAACGATACGTGGCATGGCTTGCGGTCCTCCCTTTGGCCTTCAGAGAGTCCAGGTATTGAGAATGAAAGCGTTGTCGCGGCGAGCGAGCAGAATGATATCAAGCACATCCTGCGGATTGATCGGTGTAATTCCGGGAATCAGATTTTGCTCGCCGTAGCCATAAAGAGCCTGAAGCGCAAAGCGGCAGGCATAAACTTTACCACCTTCTTCAAGGATTTTCGCAACCTGCTTGTTGCAGTTCATGTGCCCCGGAAAAGCCTCATCACCCAGACGGGGGAAGCCACGCTGCACACCAAGGGTCACACCCGGCCCATACAGCAGGACCGATGTCTCAAACCCCTTGCGGATCAGGCGTGTGGCCTGAAGCAGGTTTACAAACCCGACAGACCCTTCATTAGCCACAGTATGGAAGGTGATAAGGGCTTTTTCGCCCGGTTTGGCTTTGACGTCCTCAAAAACCTTGTTTTCATAATTAACAAAGCAATCGCCATCTTTATGCGGAGCGTGTTCGACTTTTGGCATGGTATGTCTCCCGTGTGCTGCGGTCTCCGACGAAAAAGCACGAAGACCGCGTTACCAATGCAAACGTGACACGGGATGGCAGAGAGCCAAAATATTGTATGCTCAACAAGACAAGTACAAATGGATCAAATCGAATAGCACACCCCTATCCCACCAAGACAGAAGCATACAAAAAATATGTAACGACCATACAATACCCAGAAATAACTCTAAGTAATTGTTTTAGAGTGATTTTATAAACACGCATTCGTGAATGCCGCATCTTGTTGTTTTTTACGTCCCCCACAGACCTCCTTATGCAAACAGGGGTTTCCGTCGATTCCGGGTCCTACGCATAGGTCACACAATATCGGCAAAACCGGGGGAGCGCTTGTGTTGCAGAACAGACAGCACCCCATGCAGGGATTCCTCCAGGCTTGCCGCGTCCGGCGCGCTACCCAGTGCGATCCGCGCACGCTGCGGGGGCTCGCCACTAATGGTAAAAACAGTGCTGGGTACCAGCGCCAGACCACGCCTGCGGGCGTAGGCCACAAAATCCGCACTGCCCCACCAACCCGGCAGCTTCAGCCAGACATGCGGGCCGTCGGCATTCATGCAGTGGCCCTCGCCCAGCACCTTGCGGGCAATAAACTGGCGCAGGCGCAGTTCTTTCTGGATCGCATGCAGGATCGTATGTGCCTGCCCCGTCTGCATCCATCGCGCGGTCAACGCGCTGAGCAGGCCGGCATTGGTCAGGGCTATGGCCCGGATAGCGGCTGTAACGCGCCGGGCCATGTCTGCATTGGGCAGAGCAACATAGGCCGTACGCAGGCCCGGGCTGAGCGTCTTGGCCAGAGTTGCCACGTAGCTGACGCGGCTATGGTCAAGTGCTGCCAGTGCGGGCAGCGGATTGTCCATGAGCAGGCTATAAGGGTCGTCCTCCGCAACATGCAAATGATGACGCTGAGCCACTGCAAGAATATCCTTGCGCCTTTGCAGGGACATCGTCGCTGTGGTGGGGTTGTGGATGGTCGGAATACAATAGAGTAGCCGGGGATGATGCTCCGCACACGCCCGATCAAGCTGGTCGGGCATCATCCCCTCCATGTCACTGTCCACACCGACCAGAATGAGGTCAAACTGCGCCGCTATGGTCCGTATGCCGGGATAGGCAATACGATCGGTAACAATCACATCGCCCGGTTGGGTGTGGGTGCTGACAATTGCCGCAAGCGCACTCTGTGCCCCCGGTGAGACAAGGATTTCGTCCGTACGCCGCTGACCAATAACGGGCGCGATCCATTTTGCGCCAAGCTGGCGCTCCTCCTGCGTGCCGCCTGTAACCCGATAAGACATCAGGCTATTCAGATCCTGCTGTTTCAGAATAGCCGTAATGTCGCTCTGGATAAGCCGCTGAAGCGGCGGGTCCTGCGGAATGGGCGGCAGGTTCATCGTCAGATCAACCACGGCCGGTCCCGTATGCCGCCAGTGGCTTTCTCCCGCGCCAACACGGATAAAAGTTCCCCGACCGACCGTAGCGTCAATCAGCCCTCTCCGCCGGGCCTCGGTAAACGCGCGGGTGACAGTTGTCAGATTGGTGCCCAGATACTCCGCAATCATTCGCTGAGGCGGCAGCTTATCGCCTTCCCGCAGGTCACCTTTGCGAATGGAAAGCGCCAGAGCATCCGCCAATGTCATGTAAATCGCATTGGGACTGCGGCTGATCCCTTCTTTCCAATGGCTCAAATAGGGGTATGCGGACATGAGATGGAGTTTCCATACATTTGAGGACACTCCATTTGACCATAGGTCATACAATCAGCGCAATCATGAGACCAATAAGCATGGATATGTGTTGCAGCCCACCTTGCCTTGGCCGGAAATATAGTCCGGCACAAGATAGAAAGGGCCAATACAAAATGGGTTGCGGTGAGCGCCTCAACCCATTCCACAAAACATCTTAAAACTCAATTCTGGCCGTGACTTTAAAGGACCGACCGGGCTGGGTATAATACTGCTGGGAGAGAGAGCTAGACGACTGACCATACGGCAAAGATGCTGCGTTATAGTAAGCCTTGTCAAATATATTGTACATGCCTGCCTGAATACGAAGAGGCTTGTAAAAAGATGGGCTGTACCACCCATTCAGGTCAAAAATAACGTATCCCTGAGTTTTCCATTGGTTAGTCAGTGTGCCGGTCGAGGTCAGATATTTGGCATTGTCCCGCCCGGTAGCAAACGTGCCCGACAGGTCGGCACCCCAACGCTGGGTTTTATAACCAAAGCCAATAATCCCACGGAATGGAGCCACCGAGCTCAGGTGGAATTTCATATCCTGATCACGTCCATCCGCATAGGCCAGTGAGCCCCACATATGCCAGTGGTCATCAAACGCCCAGTTGCCGCTGGCTTTCACCCCATAAATGCGCACATGCGCCAGATTGGTTGAACCATAGCAAAGCATGTAACCCGTACAGCCGCTTATGCCCATCATATCAATAAAGTTATGATAATGGTTGTCGTAGAATGAGATTTTGGCACCCCGCTCTGAGTTGCCATATTTCATACCCACTTCCCACCCCCGGCTACTTTCGGGTTTAAGGTTTGGGTTACCAACAACCTGATAAACCGGCGGCGTACTGTAGTTCAGGTATTCCTCAGTCGCTGAGGGCGCACGATAAGCCTCGACGCGGATTTCTCACACTTGAGGCAATTTCGGGTCATTTTGTAGAATTCAGTCATCCCACAGGAGCCCGATCTGGAATATTGACGATATTCTGCTTCTGGCGGCGGGT
>NZ_WOTD01000026.1 GCF_011516885.1 Acetobacter lambici
CTCAAGCAGTTTCGCGCTATCGCAACCCGCTACGATAAACTGAAATCGACCTTCCTCGCAGCCGTGCAGTTCGCCTCAATCATCATCCTGCTTAACTGACGACACGCCGTAGAACATACAGGCGTGTTTTGCCCCAAACACGCCAGCCTCGCCACCATAGGAGCGGCACCATGCCAGACCGTTTTACCAGTATGCAGGTTTTCGTTAAGGTGGTGCAGCTTGGCAGCTTTAGTGCGGCGGCCCGCGCACTCGCACTCTCCCCCACCATGGTTACAAAGCATGTGACCACGCTGGAAGACCGGCTGGGTGTCACCCTGTTCCGCCGGAGCACGCGCCACCTCTCGCTAACCGAGGCGGGCCGCCTGTTCCTTGAGGGGAGCCAGCGCATTCTGGCCGACATGGAGGACATGGAGTTTGCCGTAAGCGAGCAGCGGCGCGAACCACGCGGCCACCTGCGGCTGAACGCGCCTGTATCCTTTGCCATACGCTACGTGGCACCCTACCTGCCCGAGTTCAGCCGCCTTTACCCCCATGTGAGCGTGGAGCTGGGCCTGAACGACCGCACCGTGGACCTGATAGACGAAGGCTGGGACCTGACCCTGCGCATACGCAAAATGCCCTCCAGCACCCTACGCAGCCGCAAGCTGGCCACCATTCGCATGGTGGTGTGCGCAGCCCCCGCCTATCTGGCCCGCGCGGGCACCCCCACCTTGGTGGAGGAGTTGGCCCAGCACCAGTGCCTTGGCTATACGCTGAGCGGCATAAACAGCGCCAACCGCTGGAGCTTTGGCGAAAAGGGCGAAAAAACCATCCCCGTTTCCGGCCCTCTCAGCGCCAATAATGGCGATGTGCTGCGGGAGGCGGCCCTTGCGGGCGGGGGCATTGTGTACCAGCCGGTTTTTGTTGTGAGCGAGGAGCTACGCACCGGCCGCCTGCGCGCACTACCACTGGACCTGCCCCCCGTACCGGGGCCGGACCTGCATGCGGTTTACGCACCGGGCATAAACCTGCCCCTTAAAACCCGCGCCATGATCGACTACCTGAGCCAGTGCTACGCCCCCACGCCACCGTGGGAACTGGCTCTGGCAAACACACCCTGAAGGGAGTTTGGGCATGGATGTTGTTCTGGGGGCCAACGGCCATGTGGGCACGGCTGTTGCACAGGCCCTGCTGGCACGCGGGCGGGCCGTAACCGTGGCCCTGCACAGCCCGGCACAAGCCCCAGCATGGGAACAGCGTGGAGCCGCAGTTGCCATTGTGGACGTATGCAACACCCCCGCGCTGACAGCTCTGCTGGGCCAGGCCAGCCGCGCCTTTGTGCTTAACCCGCCAGCCCCCCCCCCACACTGGATACGGACAAGGTGGAACGCGCCAGCGCCCACGCCATTGTGGCGGCCCTGCAAAAGGTGACGTTGGAAAAAATTGTTGTGCAGTCCACCTATGGTGCGCAACCGGGGGCGCATTGCGCGGACCTTGGCGTGCTGTACGAGCTTGAGCAGGCCGTGCAGGCCCTTGCCACGCCGTGCTGCATTGTGCGCGCCGCCTACTACATGAGCAACTGGCTCCCCCTTGTGGCCACCGCCCACACGACCGGCCTGCTACCAAGCCTTGTACCCGCCCACCAGCGCGTACCCATGGTGGCCCCGCAGGATGCGGGCCAGCTTGGCGCACACCTGCTGGCTGCCCCCGTGACCGAGACAGGTCTTTACGCAATTGAAGGCCCCAGCCCCTACAGCCCGGCAGATGTGGCCGCCTGCCTGAGTGCTACGCACAACCAGCCTGTTACGGTGGAGACCATACCCAAACCTGAATGGGAAAATTATTATCTGGCTAACGGATTTTCGCATATGGCAGCCACGTCCTACGCCACCATGACCGCCATATTTACCCACCAGACCTATGAGCGGCCCCAGCACCCCCACAAAGGGGCGACCGATCTGGCAACCTATTTTGCACAGGCACTCCGCACCAACACCTACCGCAGGTCTGGCGCACACATATCCCGCCCCCTGAATACCCCGGTGGCGGCCCTGCGGCCGTGGCCTTGCCCGCTGCGGCCCGCCAGTGATCAGGCCCGCATGGTCTGGCCTACTCCCATGCCAGAGCCATTTCCATCTCCCGCGTGGCGGCAATGGCCTGCTGCTGCGGGCGGCCAAGGTAATAACCCTGTGCCTCCGAGCAGCCCATGTTGCTGACCATCTGCAACTGGGCGGCAGTTTCCACCCCTTCCACCGTAACGGTCATGGCGCGAATGCTGGCAATGCCCAGAATGGCCTGAATAATTTCCTTGGCGGTGGGGTCTGGCAGGGCCTGAATAAAGCTGCGGTCGATCTTGATCTTGTCGAACGAGAACTTCCACAAATAGCTGAGCGAGGAATAGCCGGTGCCAAAGTCATCCATGCTGATCTTGCAGCCAAGGGCCTTCAACTCGCTCAGAATAACGTTTTTGTGCTCGTATTCATCCATCAGCACGCTTTCGGTTATTTCCACCTCCAGACGGTGGCCATCAAACCCTGTTTCAGCCAGAACATTCCTGACAATTTCAGGGAATTTCCGGTTTTTAAGCTGGAGGGGGGAAACATTGACCGAAACATTGATATGCGCAGGCCAGTTCAGCGCCTCGCTACAGGCTATGTGCAGGATCCGCTCGCCCAACTGGTGGATCAGCCCGGTCTCCTCCGCCAGACGGATGAACACATCTGGCGGGATCATCCCACGTTCGGGGTGGTTCCAGCGGGCCAGTGCCTCGTAAGACTGCACCTTGCGCGCGTTAATGCCGTAAATGGGCTGGTAGTGCAGTAACAGCCCATCCCCCTCCACCAGCCGGTGCAGGGCGGAGACCAGTTCCGCACGTTCAAGAATTTCGTAGCTCAGGTCGGTATCAAACAGCTTGTGCTGGCAGCGGCCAAGAGCTTTGGCGCGGTAGAGCGCCATATCCGCGTATTGCAACAAGGTGGTAACGTCCCCCGCCTGAAGCGGAAAACCAGCCGCACCAATACTGGCCCCGGACTTGGCCTCCGCCCCCTGAATAAGATAGGGCCGCCCAAGGCTTGCCACCAGTTCCTCCAGCCGGCTCTCTATCTCGTCCAGATGGCCGTAATGCTGCCAGATCACCGCGAACTCATCCCCCCCCAGACGGGCGACAAAATCATCCTCGCGGCAGCAGGCCTTCAGCCGGGCGGCGGCGGCGATCAGCAGTTCGTCCCCCCCGCTATGGCCATACATGTCGTTGATGGATTTGAAGTAGTCGAGGTCGATGTAAAGCAGCACAAACGGGTTGCTCAGGTCCTGCGACAACTCACCAAGGCGGATACCAAGGTAGTAGCGGTTGGGCAGGCCGGTCAGGCTGTCATAGTGTGCGAGCCGCTCAATCCTGCGCTGGGCGTCGCGGTATTCGGTAATATCGTCGGCAACGCACAGTTCCCAGCGCATGTTGCCGTCATCATCGGCGATCAGCAGATCATGGCGGGAGACAACACGCGACCGGCCCTCGCGGTCGACCAGTGTTTCCTCCACCGCTGCGGGCTGCTGGTACAAAAACGGGTCTTCGGCCAGCCCGCCGTCCAGTTGCAGGGGCGCATTAAAAGGCCCGCTTGCGTGGGGGGCGGCGGTATGCAGGCCGTATTCCTCCGCGGCCTTGTTATGCACAATAATGTCACCCGTTTTAATATCCCGCACCTGAATGGCGGTGGGGATATTGTCCACTATACCGGAAATAAAGGATTTATCGCGCATGATGGTTTTGTTGGCCTGCCGAAGTTCGCCCGCAATCTTGTTGAGCTCGTTAATGGTATCCATGGCCTGTGCGTGCAGGGAACGCGTCAGGCTGAGTGCCGAACCCAGCCCGTAATACTGACCACCTTCGGTTATGATGAATTCGTTAATCTGGTTGAGGGAACGGATGTTCAGGATTGTTGCAACAAAGTCGGGGACTTTTTCGTTCACATCCACCAGTATGGGTTCGCACTCCATAAGCAGGGAGATCGGGCGGTTGGCGTACACCTCGTAACCAAAGCGCTGGCCAAGCCGCAAAAAAAAGTCCCGCCGCTGCACAATGCCTATGGGCCGGTTACACTCGTCCACCACGGGAATGCCCGCCAGTTCGGCGTTGTCCTGAAAAATGGCAAGAACATGCGACCCCGCCTCCGTGGCGCGCACTGGCGCCACTTTGCTGGCAATATCTCGCATCTGGCGTTGGTTGGAATACGCGGGCACGTCCACCTCTAATAAACGCAACGTCATGTTTTTTCGCCTTCATCCAGCCCGCAAGGTCAGGACGGGAAAAGTCTTAACAACCGATTGCCCATACAACAACATGAAATATAACTGTTTTTTTATGAACTTATTATTATTTTCTCTAAATTCGCTTGACCCATCATTGGATTTTTCTTCCTCTTCCATCCTCCCCTTTTTCACCCTGCTGACTCTGCACACGCGGGCACACCCCACGGCCGCAGCCCACCACCATGGTGCTGGGTCTGGCACCACAGGGGGGCGCTAACCGCCTTTGCGGCCCCCGCGCGCCCAGCTTTACGCGGCAACGGCCTGTGCAAACAGGGCCACATTGCGCTGCGAGTCCGCGGCCCCGAGCGGGGTATTATAAAATTGTTTATGATACGCACTCAGCCCTGCGGAATCCGCTGGCATGGGCAATACGCGCGGCGCGCGGGCGTACACAATGCGCGCCATGGCGCAGGCATAGGCCAGATTACCCACCAGCAGATCCGCACGACCCACCCCGGCACCCTCCCCCCCAAGCTGGCGCAGGGCTGTTGCCAGTGCGGGCCGGAAGGCCAGAAAATTCCGCCAGCAGTCATCATGTGTTGCAGGCTCCATCTGCCACAGGCCCAGAGCGGGACCGCCACCATTCTGCCTGAGCCACACAAGCCCGCTTTCCACCAGCGCCGTGCCGGTTAACAAATTGAGCGCAGCACTGCCCCCAAGGCCCATATGTTCCAGTGCCGGGCGCACAAGCAGCGCCTTGAACTGCCCCAGATCAAGCCCCGGCATGGGGTGCCTCCCGCACAGGGGGCACCCACGGAGCACGCAGGTGCAGCCATTGCCCCCACAGGGTTCTGGCGATGTCCTGATGGGACAGCACGGTGGAGCCAAGGGCGGAACCAAGCGTGCATAAAAGCCCCGTAATAACGGCCAGTTTTCGCCACCGTCGCAGGCTGTCCTCGGCCAGTTGGTTCTGCCGCTTTTGCGCGCCGGTGTGCTCGGCCAGTTGCTGGGTCAGGGCTGTGAGCGCATTGCGCGTATCCTGCGCCTGTGCCGCGCGGTTGCGCTCACGCTCCTGCCCCTGTGCCTCAATAGAGATCAGGCGTTCCATCATGGCGGACTGGCCGGATTTGAGTGTGTCCACATCATCCTCCAGTCCATCAAGGCGACGGGCGTGGCTGTCCACGATGACGCGCAGGTCATCATCCACTGCGCGGGGGCCTGCGCATTGTGTTTGAGTCATTTGTTTTATCCGGGCATAAAAAAACCGCCTCACAGGGCGGCGGGTCAGGGCGGCGTGAGCGGAGGCGTTCAGGTCGTAACGGCTGCGGCATTACTGGCCGCCAGCACATCCGTGGGCTGGGCGGGCAGCGCCGTGCTGGTGGTGTCCGTGCCGTTGGCAATGGCGTTAATGGCCAGCACATAGGATTTCATGTCTACCGTAAACACCTCGCCCATTGCGGCGGCAAGGTTGGCCTGCTGCTGGACCCATGCCTGTGCGGTGACCGCCTGTGTTTTGAGCGGAACAACCACCAAGGGTGGCGTGTAATCCACCCAAGCCCCACCTATAACAGCCTTGGACAGAACGGTGTTCCCGCTCATGCGGGCAGCCCACTGAGTATCACTCAGTGCAAACAGCTTGTCGGGGTCTGGCACATTAGCCAGCGTGGAAAGCTCCGCCAGATCATAATACCCGCACGGCGTATTCAGGTCCGCGTAATAGCGGTTGGACCATGTGCGTGTTCCATCGGTGTAGGGCGCGCTCATTATTTGGGTCCTATGGCTAATATGTTCATGGTCATGACCATTCCGGCGGGAGGGTCGAATGTTCCGCTCGCCTGTATGCCCGCCATCCGAAAGCTCAGACCTGTGCTGGTCTCGGTGCCGGGCTCAATATTGGGCAGCAGAAGGGGATAGTTTGTGGTATTTTCCCCAAAGGCAATGCCGATCACCATAATATTGGAAGACGAAAACGCCTCAGGGAACACAACGGGGAACTGCACCGTATGCCCCCCCGGAGATGTATGCGTAGCTGTAAAATACTGGATTTTCTGGTCCAATGGGATGGGAATATCCGCCAGATTGGCCAGCACCGCACCGTTGGACAATGTCCGCCCATCCGCATCCTGCACCAGACTGGTAATACGCGCCTGCCCCGTTGCGGGAACGGATGCCGGGTAGCGCCCCTCTGCCGTCTCTGCGTTAAGCGCGTCCTTGCCGGTGAATACCGCAACGTCTGGCACGGTTGTCTGCCCGCCAAAGGCTACCGGGCCGGTAATGCTCTGGAGTGTGGCAAGGGCCAGTTGCAAAAACTGCCCGTTGGCCCATGCTTGTGTGGCATACCCGTCAAACAGGCTTTTCCACGTAGCACCATCTGCACCGGGGGTGGAGACATTGGCATCCGCCGTGCTGACCCAGAACGCGCCGGGGGCGGCCCCTGCCACAATGGCCCCCGCCGGGTAGCCACCAATGGACTGCGCAAAAGCCGCATCAAACGGCCCCAGATACCCCGCCTGCAACACCTGCATGGCGGAGGAAAGCAGGTTGAGCAGGCCGTTCATGTCCTGCCCGCGCGGGGGTTCGCCCCCTGCGGCGCGCGCAATAAAGGTCTCGGGCGGGAAGCCAAGCGCGACCGAGGCCGTGCCATCGCCCGCCGTGGCCTGCGTTGGGGGAATGGTCGCAATATTGCCCGCTGCTGCCGCTGCCCCAATGGGCGTGCCAAACAGCTTGCGGTCATCTGTATTTTTCATGATTATTCGCTCTGAATGGAGTAAGAAACAGACACACCCGCAGGCCGGGGCAGCACGCCGCTGGTCTGAATAATGCTGACCTGCACATCCGTGGGCACGAACCTGAACACGTAGGTCATGCTCATATCGCCATTGTCGCGCACATAGGCATCGCCCTGCCCTGCAAACAGGGTGGTCAGGATCTGGTTGGTCTCCAGCACCGAACCGCCGGAAATATTGGCCAGCGCGCGGGCGTAAATAAGCTGCCTGTAACCATCATCAGCCAGCCGGTAGTTATTGGTCGCCTCCACGCCACGGTACCATGGTGTTTGCCCAAAGCCCTGCTCCGTCAGGTCCGAGGCTTCGTAAAACCCCAGATAGGACTGGGCGGAAAGGCTGATTACGCGTGACACACCCACAATACGGCCCCACACATCCAGCCCATAACCCTGTGCGGTTTGCAGGTTCCAGACCTTGTTGTACCACTGATCAATCAGGGGGGCGGGGTCCAGCATCTGGTTCCAGCCCGCAACCAGTGCCTGCATGCGCGGCGCATTGGCGTACTGGGACAAAAAAGTCTGCTGCACGTTCTGCATCAGACCACCTGCACACTGATTGTAGCGGTTGAGACAACGGGGATCTGCTCAATAGTCAGTGCCACCGTAGGGGCAGTCGGCTGTGCGGCAAGGCCCACGGTTATGCCCACAATTTTTACCCAGTCCCCCACACCGCTTACACTGGTGTAAAAGTTGCTGGCGTAAACCGTGCCGCCAATGGCCACGCGCTCAGCCCGCGTGGCCGCGGCAAACCCCGCCACAATGGCGGCCTGCACGTCCGTAACCGCGGTGGAGGGCACATTCACCCCACCTGCCAGCACCACCGCCACATAAACCGGCACAGCCTGCGCGCGCGTAAACTGCACGGTATATTCCGGCGGTGTGGCATAGGCCGCATTGGGGTCCACCACCACCACGCGGCTGTTGCCCACGCTGGCGCAACCGGGGGGCTTTTTGCGCAGGATGGCAAGGGCCACATCCGCATCCAGCCCACCATTTACGCACACATACAGGCTGTGCGCGGGCAGGGTTACACCGCCCACGCTCACCGGGTTGGCCGCACTGTTCTCGCACACATAGGCATCGGTCACACCGGGGGTGGACAGAACCTCGCCCGCAAGGGCATCCAGCGGCCCCATGGCATTGTGCGCCACCGTCTGCTCGCGGCGCAGTTCAAACGCCTGCCGCCCTTCCACCGCCCCCCCCGTTACCCCGGCTGCGGCATTGGTCACACTGGTCAGCCCCACAACCGACTGGTACACCCCAATACTGCCCGGCGGGCACTCCACCGCACCCGTAACCGTGCAGGAAAACGTGCCAGACCCATACCCCGTACCGTCCAGAGTTATGGGGCCATCGGCGCCGTATGTGTTGGTACTTCCGTCCTGCACCAGCGTACCCTGTGGCACAATGGTGCCCGCAGCCCCCGTGCACTGGCAGGTCACCACCGTGGCGGTAGCGGGCTTGCGGGTTATAAAATACAGGTTGCCAATAGCATCCTGCATGCGGCCCCATGCCCGCTCGGGGTCCACACCATTGAACAGAGCCAGCATCTGGTCATACGCATCGCCCACAATGGCGGTAAGCGACATGGCAAGCTGCCCCTGCGGCGTGGACAGGTCGGTATTGAGCACATTGCCAAAAGCTGCGTTCATATCTGCCAGAACGCCAGCCAGAATATCGCTCTCCGCCGGGGCCACAAAGCCTGCATCGGTCATGGTGGGGGCGGGAACGGACGTTGTGCCCACGGTATTAGAACCCGACATTCTGCACATCTCCAAGTATGGTGGATACAAGAACATAGCCAGATAACTGGCGGTTTGCGGAAATACCGGTCAGCACACACCGGGCGGCGGCCACACCGGCCACCGCACTGGCCGCCTGCTCCGCCTGCATGCGAAAAACCGGGGCCGCCTGTGTGTGGGCCAGAATATGCTGCCGGTAGGGCAGGCCGGTTGCGGTGTTGTAGTAACACTCGCCCGTAAACACCCTTATGGCGGAAGAAACATTCTGGCATATGGCGTAAGAGCCGGACGCCACGGCCATGTTGCCGCTGGCATCGGGCAGCAGGTCCCATGTTGTCCGGTCAAGCAACAGCGTGTTCATGGACCCTCAACACAAAAAAACCGCCTCGGACGGGCGGCGTCTGATAACAAAAAGTTCTGATTTTTCCAGCATGTTGTACCCTACTGGGGACCACCCGTTGTGCCCCCGCCGGGTTGCACGCCCGTATGGGTGTGGCCTTGCAGGCTGATCTGCCCTGCCTGCACATCGCCCTGGGCATTCACCCCGCCCTGCACCTGCACAGCGCAGTTGATCTGGCAGGCGGTGGCATTCACAACAAAGCGGCCTGTGGTGCTGAGCACAAAATCCTCCCCCACCCAGCCTGCGTATTCCTGCGGGGCAGCGTTCAAAAATCCGCCAATATACAGGGAATCCGCGTAATCATGCTGGCGGTAGGAGCCGGGAGCCGCTGGCTGGCGGGTGGCCTTTACGCTGGCAATATCACGCCCGCAGACAATAATGGCCCCCACATCACCCACTGCGGGGTCACAGATCAGCGCGCGCCTGCCACCTTGCAGGCGCAGGTAAGGCACGTTGTGGATCAGCCCGTGCGGGGTGGTGCGGCCTGCCCCGTCCTGCTGGTGCACCATGGGTTGCACATCGACCATGCCCACGGGCTCCAGCCCCGTGCCCCGCACGGCGCGCACCTGCACAAGGGCGGTGGCCCCCAGCATGGCAAGCACCCGGCGAATGGCCGCGTTGGTGGCGTTAAACGCACTTGCCCCGTCCTCGGCCCGCAGGGAGCCTACCAGTTTATTTTGCAAAAGCCTGTCCGGCAAAGTCTGGCCTTGCCGCCTCCACTGTTGTGAACCATGGCCCATCGGGCCGTTCGGTCTGTAGATCGTGGCGCACGTTCTGCACGACCCACAGCCCGCTCGCGGGGGGTGTGCCACCTGCTGCCTGCGTGGTGCTGACTTGTCCGGTGCTGGCCTGCGTACCTGTGGCCTGTGTGCTCAAAACCTGCGTGCTGGCAGTACCACCAGCCGTTATGGCCTGCGCGGGCATGCCTGTTTGCAGGTAGACCGTATCCCTGAACCGGATATCGGGGTTGAACACACTTTGGAACAGCACCCCGTACTGGCTATAGCTGGGGTAACCCACAAGCCCCGTGGCAACGCTTACGGGCAAAGCCTGCCCCTATTCCTGCGCCACCATGCCCGCCAAACGATGTAGGGGCAACCGGCAGTGCGGCAGGCAACGCACCAGAGAGGGCACGCACCTCAAACGCTACATCGGGGCTGTTGGCGTAATCCACAAAAGCCTCGACCACACCACCCCAGAACACAACAGGGCGAGTATTGCCCCCCAGCCCTGCGGCATTGCCCGCCATAATGGTGACCGTATTGCGCGTTTGCGCCGCCATGCCCGCCTGCATGAGCGAAAGCCGGTTGAGCAGTGGCTGGGCCAGCCCTTCCAGCCGCAGGGCGCAGGCCATGCCGCTCTCCAGCCCGGTGCTGACAATCTGGCAACGCACGCGGTAGCCGCTCAGGGTTATTGTATCCGCCCCGGCAGCGCCAAACCCGTCCTGCGCCAGCGTGAACACCACATCCACCTGCCGGTTGGCCAGAGTGGCTGGCTGCGTGCCAGCCTGCGTGTTCTCAGCCATTGGCGTCCTCCGCGTAAACAAGCACAAAGCGGCTGCCCAGACCGGTGTAATCGGGGTCCTGCGTGCCCTGCGTATCGGCAAAGGCGAGGTCTCCGGGCAGGGGGCTGGCGCTATGGCGCACAAGCCATGTGCGGTCCTGGCACAGCGCGCCTGCCAGCACGGGCACATCATCCACCCACACGGCGGCATACAGCCCGGTGCTCCGCTGCTGCACGTCCAGCCTGATCGCATGGCCAGACAGGGGAACCCGCAGACTCTGATACGCAACAGCGTTCAGGGGAATAACAACCGCCATTACTGGAACCCCGTTACAACCATGTTGGAGGCAAGGGCCTGCACATGCCCCCCATTCCGCACGACCTGCCCCTGCGGGGTGGCCGTGCCTGCCTGTGTGGTGGTGGCCCCAAGCCGCACTTCCTGCACGCTCAGCTCGGCCAACAGCATGCTCACACCCAGCCGCACCTCGCGGCGGATACGGTAGCCGGTGACATTCACATTGGTATAAACCGCCTCGGGCATAACAATGTGGTACAGGCCAAGGTCGGCCACCAGCGCGTCCAGTGCCGCCACAAACAGGGCGCGTGTCTGCAACGCGCCAGACAGACCGGGCATGCCAAACGTGCTCAGCAGGTCCCCCAGCACACTGGCGCTGCCCAGTTCCATGCTGGACCCGTCACACAGCATTTCCACCTCATACAGGCCGGGCATACGCACCTTGTTGTAGGAGAGGAAGGACCCATCCTCCTGCGGGGCGCTGGCAATGCGGCACTGGCTTTGCACACCAAGGGCGCGCACATGCCCAGAGGTCAGGACCGGTCTGTTATCGGGTGTAAAAATACCCCACTGCCGCTCCGCCTGCGCCAGAATTGCGCTGTCGAGCATGGTGGCAACAGTGGTGGAGGCCGAGGCAGAAACCCCCGCCCCGACCGACTGGCCCAGCAGAACCGGCACCCCGGCCGCCACGGGCACATCCCACACGGCAGGAAGACTGATGGGAAGCATGGGCATGATGGCAAACTCCACCTTGAAGAAAAAAATATATGTCGGGGCATGTGCGGCCACACCGCCTGCGCGGACCTTGGGCCGAAACAAAAAAAGCGGCCCATGTAGGGCCGCTCCAACGCTGGTTATAAGCTGTGTTTTTTACCAGCCCCACCCAAGAGGCCAGCTTGTGGCCGCTAGGGGGAGGGCAACCGCCACACCTGCGCCTTGACCTGCGCGGACACGGCGGGGAACGGGTCCACGCCTGCATTGCGGATAAGGGTCTGCACACTCACCTGATCGCAGTGGGGGTGTACGGGGCGGTTCTTGCACACATACACCCCCGCCTTGTTGCGCGTGGGGGAGTAAACCGCCTTCCAGACCGAACTGGGCACATACACATGGTCATGCCCCTGCGTGGCAATGGGGCGCAGGTGAAAAGCAGGACCAGTGACCACATACAACTCGCCCTCGCGCCGGGCCAGCAGGCGCACCTTGCGCTCCATGCGCGCCCATATGCCCTTGTTCAGCGCCGAAGCCTGCGGAACAATGTTGGACAGGGCGTAGGTTTCCTGCTGCCCCTGTGGAGTTGGCTGGTCACCACTGGGGGCCATGTGCCCCCGGTCATAGGGTTTTGTGCGCCTGTAATCGCTCAGGCCCGAACCGCCGGGCCAGCGCGGGTCGGCATAAAAATGCCCCGTGCGTGGCAGCTTGGCGGCAGCGGCCATATCCTGCGCCCGCAAGTGCTCGGCCGCCCATAATGGCCCGTGTGATACGGTGGAAACAAGAGCTGCGTACCCCCGGTTGCACAGCAGGGCGGTCCCCTGCTCCAGCCGGGTGCTGGTCAGCACCGGCAATTGGGAGTTGACCCCAAACGCCTTGCACCTCTCCTCTTCCGCCCATGCGGGAGCAGCAACAAAACAACACGCAACAAAAGCCAGTAACAGACGCATGGGACAAACCGTAAACCAGTTTGCCCCCTGCGCAATAGCCGTGCCGGACACACCCTGCCCATACCCCGCCAAAAGCCTAGAACTGCCCCATATTGGCCTGCCGCGCCTGCATGCGCAGTGTATCCATCCGTTGTTCAAGCTCATCACCAATAGCCTGTGCGGTGGCATTTGTGGCGTTGACCGTAATCTGGGCCTGCACGGTGGGTGCAGCGGCGGCACGCAGGGGGGCGGCCGTGCTGGCCACCTTCACCGCGCGGCTGGTCGCGTGCAGGTAGTCCGGCGTACTGGGTGGGGCGAGGGCCACATGCGGCCCCGCACCCTGCAAACCACCCTGCCCCGCACCACGCCTGACATCCCCTCCGACTGATCCCCCCACGGCCCAATGGCGCAGAACGCGGGCCATAAGCCCGGCATGCTCCCATACGGGGCGGGTGGCACCATGGGGACCACGGGCCTGACGTAGCACCCAATGCCCGCCCCCCTTATGGCCCTGCACGGCCCCTGCCCGCTCCCCACGGGCCAGAACATGCTGCCCCGTGGGGAGCGGGGGCCGCGCCGCCGCACTTTTGTGGGTCGCTACCCTGCTGGTGCCCGCGTTCTGGCCTGCCCCCGTGGATTGGGGCGGGGTTGTGGACCGCGCAGGCTGTACGCCTGCCCGTTCCTGTGGGGCCTGCATATGCGGGGCAGGCTGCTCCCCTGCATATGCGGTTCTGGCGGCAGGGTAGGTTTGCCCCTGCCCCGCTGGGCGGGTGGAACCCAAAATCCGTTCTGGCACAAACCCCGCCCGCACGGGGGCGGCGTGCCCTGCCCCCTCCGGCGGTGATGCCGGGTGGGGTAATGCTGGCCCATGGCCTGCAACCATGCGGACCTGCCTGCCCCCCTGCCCACGCGGGCGCGCCAGAGGGACCACCCCTCCGCCCCGCCCCATGCGGGCCTGCCGGGCAGGCAGCATGGCGGCCACAAGGGCTGCAACAGCCCCCCGCCCACCGTGTCCTCCCTTCCAGCGGGTAGGAGCCACGCCGCGTTCTGGCACAGCCCCCGCCAGAACGGACAGGACCGCCCGCGCCAGGACCGGCCCGGCATCATGCCCCTGTGGCGCACCAGCACCTTTGGGGTGCTTATGCAGCAATGTGGCTGTCAGGCACTGTGTGAGCGTTGCCATTGTTTTTACCTGTTAAACCGTTTGACCAGAGCCATTTCCAGCAGGTTTTCAAAATCCTCGCTGTCATACACACTTTGCAGTTCATGCAGGCTGGCCAGACCTTCCATCATGACCAGCGCATGCCGCTCACTCACATTGGGGCAGCGGGCGGCGGCGCGCCGGGTTCCGTCTGGAGCAGTGCCGACAGAAGGGAAAACAACGGGCCGACGCCTTTGAAAAAATCCACATGCAGGGCAAATGCTTCCTTCTGGAGCCAGCCAACGGTGGGAATTTCCTCCAGATCGCTCTCATCAAGCGGGCGGCGCACCGCCGGATTGCGCGGGTCGGGCTGTACGCTCACACAGCGCATAAGCCGGGCCAGCAGACTGTCCATCCGCTCGGGATCCATGGCGCCAAAAATACCAAGCCCCACAGCGGCCAGCCCCGCCAGCCCCGCATCCGCCTCCAGCCCCGGAATATCCGCCCCCGAGGCAATGGCCGCCTGCAAACAGTGCCGCCCCCACTGGTCCGCCTCCATGGCGGACATGCGGGTGATGACAAACACCTTGCCGTGGTCTGCCCCTTCCATGGGCACGCACACACTAGTCTGGCGCAGCGCCATTACAGACCCGCCGGGTAAATGGCCTGCCAGCGCACGGCAAACTGCCGGTCCGCCAGCATACGCCCGGCCGAGGGCATGGGGGCCATGGCGCGCAGCACACCGTTGACCATGGTGTATTTGCGCCCTGTGGAAGTCAGCGTGATTTCCGCCCCCAGTCGGTAGAGCGTGCGTGCGGTCTGCTGCGCGGTCATAATGGCCTCAAACACAATCACGCTCTCGCTCGCGGCGGAAAGCTGGATGGTCTGGTCCACGGGTTCGGGCACAAAACCTGCGTTGAGGTACCCATCAATCGACATCTGGGTCTGGGCGCAGTTCTGCTCCGCCACGTCCCACGCGCGGTCTGTGGCAAAGTTTTTGAGCGTGACAGGCGCGTTGTAAAGACCGGCCACGGTAATAGTGAAAATGGCATTGGCTGCCGAAATATCGAGCGCCATGATTACTGCACCTCAACACTGTTCAGGGTTATAGCCTGCACGCTCTGCCCGTCCGCGTACCACAGGCGCGCGGGCGGGGTTGTGCGCGCCACCCGCAAGGACGCAGGCGCGGTGGACACGTTGGGCATAAAATACCACCCGCGTGTGGCCACACTGTCCGCCGCAGTAGCCACGGCGGCGGCATTGTTGATCTGCTGCTTTTGCGCGGTGCTCAGCGCCACACCGGGCTGAATGGCCCCAAAGCCCAGTGCCTGCGTAATGGTGCCCTGCACACTGGCGGCCACCAGTGTATCCCCCTCCGTATTGTACGGAATCTGCCCGGTATTGAGCAAAAGGGTGATCAGGTCCGAGGTCAGGCTGGCGTTGAGCCAGATCTGGTTGACGTAACTATCCGCCCAAAGGAACGGACCAGACACGCAACCGGGCCGCATGAACTGGAACGTGCTGGAGGTGTTGGCATACGCGCCGTAAAAATTGTAGCCGTTATCAAGCAGTGTGGCAGCCGTTGTGCCATCCACCACCGCAGGGGTAACAAGGCCAGAGCCGTCCTGCACCATGGCCAGCGTCTGCCGCCCAGCCGTTGTTGCGAAGGAGAGAGACGCCATCCACCCCATGCACAGGGCCGCCGCCAGCGGGTCGTTGTACACAACGCTTACACCGCTCAGGTTCTGGTTTTTCAGCCACACGCCAAACGCGGTTGCGCTGTTCTGCGTGGTGGCCTGTGCGTCCGTATCCCACAGCACGGCCCATAGGGTGTTGCCCTGCGCGGCAACCCACTGGGCAAGGGCCTGTTTGTCCGCCAGATCGGGCTCAAAAGCCGGGGCTACGGCGTTCCATGCCGCGTTGGTGGCGCGCAGGGTGGTCATCTGTTCGGCCACACTCTGCCCGGTTGCGGGGTTGGTGTACCCACCAAACAAAAGGCGCGCGGGCGTCATGACCGCATTGGTGTAGCCTGCAAAATAGACACAGGCCATCTGGTATTCTACGGACTCCGTGCCAAATGCGGTGCCCACATCCGCAGCAGAGGTATAGTCCTTTGTGGTGCCTGCGGGCACAACGGCTGCGTTGGTGCTCAGCACAAGGCCGGTCAGCGCGTTCAGGCTGCCGCCTGCACCCAGCACACCGGGGGTGACCTTGACGATGGTGGAAATGGGAATGCCAGCCACAGCGTTACTCCTCTGGCGCATCGGTTACATCGGCACTTACAGCGATGACCGACAGGGTTGTTGCAAAATCCTGAGCAATACTCAGGTTGAATGTGACCTGCATGTGCAGGGTTACACTCCAGTTTTCCTCATACTGGTGTTCACCGTCCCTAAAGCCGGACTGGGTGGGCGCTCCCACATCCAGCGGGGCGAGCGGGAACGGCAGGCCAGCAAAAAACGCCCCCGCAGACGGGTCGCGCCACAGGGCGGCAATGGTTTGCGCGTAGCCCCCCGCTCCAGCCCCAAAAATACCAAGCTGCATGCCCAGCCTGACCGGCTCGCTGACCTCGCGCGTGGTGGGGGTGTATGCCCAGCTATTGGTGGCCAGGCGTGTGCGCTCAACCAGCGTCATGGTGACAAAGGGGCCAAGCGGTGGAGCCACGCGGTTCTGCTGGCCAAGCACCACCTGCACGCAGGCAGGCAGAACATTCAGCAGCCAGTTGCGCACCGCACCGTAAATCTGCCCGTCCGTGGGGGTTATTACGCAGGTGGGCTGCTCTGCCGCGTTACCAGAACCTTGGACCATTCCCCCTCCCCCCATTCCTCAAGGGACTGGGTAATCAGCCAGTCCGCGCCGTAAAACTGCAAAATGTCTCCTCCGCACTGTAACGGTCTGTTCAGCGCGCGGGCGGCGGCGGGCAGGTACACCACGCGCCTGTCCGCCTGCTGGGCAATGTTTTGCACCTGTTGCAGGTCCTCCCCCGCCACGGCCTGCACCTCTATGCGCAAATCAAGCGGGGTGTAGGTGGGGGTCTGGCTGCCATCGGGGTTGGTCACGCTGCCCGTACTGGCCAGCAGGGTTGCCGCCACGCAGGGGTTTACGGCACCACTCAGCCGACCAGCCAGTGCAAAAATCTGCATGGACAAATGCTCCGGTTATGGAAAAATCATGGCCATATGCGCGGCATTTGCGGCCCACCGGGCAGGTAGCGCGCCTGCCGCAACCCGCGCGTGGCAGCCCAGAAGGCCGCCCCATACTGGGTCTGGGCAAACCATGCCGCCCGCTCGGTCTGGGGGGCGTAATCGGTTGTGACCGAAACACTCCCCCTGCTGGCCGAGGCCACACGCCCGACCAGTCCGCCATTGCCCCCCTGCTCCTGCGGCAGGGTCAGGGTTGCAATGTGGGCCACCAGCAGGCCCAGCAGCAGGGCGCGCCTGCCCACATCGCGCACAGGGCTTGTGGGGGTGTTGGGCAGGTAAAGTGTGGCTTCCTCAAAACAGGCCTGCGCCTGCATGGCCCCCACACTGGCCGCAAGCGTGCCAAAGCGGGCGGACCATGCCGCGTAGTCAAACACGACCACGCCCGGTATGGCCGGAGCCGCCAGCACGGGGGCAGCCACAGACGGAACCACCACCGGGGCGGTTGCCGCCGTCTCCGCCGCAGCAGAGTCCACTGTGGCCGTATCCGTTGTGGCCACATCCAACGCCGCCCCACCCGATGTGGTGGCGCCCGACATCAGGCCACGTCCCGCGCAAAGGGCGTTACACCGGGCAGGCTGGCAGGCTCCAGCCCTTCCAGCCCGCTGCGGTGCTGGCCACGTTCGGCCAGTTCCGCTCCTGCATCGCGCTCGGTGGGCTGGGCAAAAATCAGCCCGTTTTTGAGCGGCAGAAAGTTGGGGTTCTGCGCGCACCATGCCTGCCAGAAGGCGGCATCCACCTGCGTGCGCCCCCCCATGCCAAGCAGGAGGTTGTCGCGCCCGTGGTAGCGCGGGTCGGCCTTGGCCCCGTCAAGCCGCACACTGGCGGTCGGCTTGGGTGGAGCCATAACCGGGTTGGGTGCACTGGCGCGCGCGGCCAGTGCGGCGGTGTCATACAGGTCAAGCACAAGCCCTGCGGGCATGCGGCAGATAACCGTAACCGTGCTGGCCGCACGGGAGGAGTTGGAAGGTGCTGCTGCCATTGGTGTTAAATCCCTGCCATGGTGACGCAGGCCTGCGGGTAGAACCAGATGGTCCCCCACGTGCCCTGCGATTTTTTCTGCCTGAAGCTGGAGGAATAGCGTTCCACCGCATGGGCGCGCAGTTTTTCGGTAAACGCGGTGGTCACGGCCTGCTGGCCTTCCACCTCGCTGACAAACAACTGCATGAGCGTGGTGGACGCCTGCCCGCCCCCCAGTGTTACCCCGGCTTCGGGCAGGGTCTGGATGGTCAGGTTGGGCAGGTTCTTCTTCAGCAGGTCACCCAATGCGACCTGAAACTGGTTGGTGTACAGCAAGCACTGCTGCCGCTCGGTCGGGATAACCAGCGTAAGGGGGGATTCCAGCGTAATGTTGCCCCCCATCTGGGCGGACAGCACGCCAAAAGCCTTGAGAATATCGGCATAAACCTGCACGGGGTCCGTTGTATCCACCCATGTATTCCCTGCCGCCGCCGTGCCCGATGCCGCAAATTTGGGCGTGGGCGTAATGGCTGCGGGCAGATTGGGGTCGTTAAGAGCGCCGTACAGTTCCAGCCCGGCAATGCCAAACAGGTTGATCTGGTTCTGGTTCCGGTTGAGCACAGAGGCCGAGGCAAGGTTTTTCTGGTTCACCCAGTCAATCTTGGCAGCGCCCATACGCTCCACCTCGCGCTCGCCCCAGCGGGTCCACGTCTGGTAGTAAAAGGACTGGCGCTGCACCCAGTTGGCGTTGGAATCCACCGTGCCAGCGGGCGAATAATCATCATACGCCGCAGCGTAACCGGAGAGTTCGACCACGGGGAACTGCGCGGTATCGGTTGTCCAGTCCCCCTTGCGCGCACTGCCGTAAATGGCCTCCGAGCGGGTGGGGGTTACAAGGGCACGGATCACCACCGGGTCGGTATAGGTGGTGAACAGGGCGGGAATGCCACTGTTAGGCATGGTGACCGCCGCATTGGCCGGCAGGGCCGCATCGTGCGCCAGTTCGGAAAAATAGCGGCTGACACCACCAAGGTGAATACCCCAATCCCGCGCAAGGGCTGGTGCATCGTTACGGAAAAATGTTGTCATTCTCTGTTAGTTCCCTGTGCCCGAGGTGGATGAGGCCACACTGCGCGCACCCGCCAGCGGCCCGGTCATAATAAAGGGCAGGCCCGCAGCCGCCCCCTGTGCTACGGTCCAGCCCGTATCCACCGTGCCCGTGGGGGCAGCCCCTGCGGCCGCACACTGGAGCGTGCCATCGGCCAGTGCGGCATAGACCGCCTGCCCCGTGGTGGAGGCCGTGTTGGCAAGGGCAAACACATCCCCCCCTTCGGCCAGCCCCACCATAAAGCCCTGCGCAATGGTCATGGTGTTCTGCGCAAGGTACTGCGTGGCCTGCCCCTGCTGGGTGCGCACCACAAAACCCGTTGGTGCGGCCTTGGGGTTTGCCGGGTCGGGCTTGTTCAGCACGGTTGTGCCGTCGGCCTGCACCCAGGCAAAAGCGGCAATGGCAACACCACCCGCACCCGCACTAAACCCGTTGGCTCCGGGCACCACCATGCGCTGGGGGTTCTGGCTGGCCCATGCACCGGGGAACCCGGCAGGCCATCCATAATGCACTGTATTGGGGAAAGGCATTGTTTGTGCCTCCTTGTTTTAAAGTTTGCGTGGCGCATGAACGCCAAAGCGGGTTGCAAGGGGGGCCGCATGATCGGCCGCGCCCACGGGCGCACCCGTGGAACCACCCGCGGCAGGGGAGGCCGTGCCAAGGCAGGCCAGCACAAGCGCTTTAAGCCCCGGTTCGTTCACGCCATCGGTGTGCACACCCTGCTCGGTCAGGGCGTAACGCAGGATGTCTGCTGCGCTGTCCATGCCCAGCACATCGCCCACCAGCGGGCGCACAAGGGTGCGGGCTTCCTGCGCGTGGGCCGCACGGGTGCGCTCGGCGGCAAGGGCGGCGGTTACGGCGGACTGCACCGCACTATCCTGCCCGGTGGTGGTCTGCGCTGTGGCGGGGGTCGCGGCTGGTGTGTCCCCTACTGTTGCAAGCGTGCCGCCACTCCGGTCCGTGGGGGGCGTGCCCGGAGCGGGGGTGCTGGCGGGGGCCGGATGCGGGCCAGACGCACTGGCGGGGGCAGCACTTGCGCCGCCGTGTTCGTGCGCGGTGGGGGCATCGGCCATACCGTTGTGCCGGAGCCACGCCCCAAGTTCGGCCACGCTGGCGGTCATGGCCAGCGCGCCAGAGGCAAAAGCCGTACCCAAACGGGCAAAAACCTGCCCCGCCGTGGGGGCAGAATGTGTTGGATCCATTGCAATGTCCTTTGGTTTGGCATCCGCCACCACAACATCCGGCCCGGCACGCCCGCTGGGCACAAGGGCCACGTGGTTGCCGCGAATGTTGGTCATGCGCCCGTCATAGGGCTGGCCTTCAAACTGGCCTGCCTCCATGACCGGCGTGTAGCGGTACGCGCAGGAGAGTTCGCGCTGCGCGCCCGAGCGGATGTTGTGAATGGCCCCGGCGTTCCAGATCGCCAGGGAATTGGTCAGGTAGGGGCTGGCAAAGCGGACATTGGTGCCCGTGGTGCCCACCACCAGATCGGCCCTTGGGGCGTCGGCCGTAACATGGGCATGTTCGGCCAGCACGGGCAGGGCATTAAAGCTGGGGGCCGCACGGGCCAGTTCCTTTGGGTCGCGCAGCAGGTTGTAATGCCTGTTGGGGTCCAGCCCCAGTGCGTCCGCCCCCGGTATTTCGCGCCCATAATAGGCGTTAACGGCTGCCTTGCTTATGGAGGTTGCGGCCACATGCAGGCGTCCGTCCTCATCGGTCATGCGGACCGAGCCCATGCGGTCATGGGCGAGTGTGTTATTCATGCTGTTCTGCTCTTTTTGCCTGTGGCGTGTTGACAAAACCCTTGTCAGTCCCGCCCGCATTGCCATCTGGCATGGGGCGGGCCAGCCCTGCGGTGCGGTACAGGCTGTGCGCATCCGCAGCCTCGCGCGCACGGGCCTCGTGCGGGGTGATCTTGCCCGATTGGATGTTGGCTGTATCCATGTCGGTTTTGGTTTTTTCCACCACCGCCGCCTCCTGCTCGGACATCTGCCACAAGGGCACGAACTCGAAGTCCAGATCGGGGTCTATGCTCCCCCACAGGTTGAGCTGGACAAGGTGGAACAGCACCCGCAGCACGGGGGCCATATGCGCCTCCTGAAAAGCTGCGATCTCGTCATAAAAAACCCTGATCTCCCCTTGCGAGGACGCGTTAAGCCCCTGCGGCTGGATGCCAAACAGCTTGACCAGCGGAATACCGGGAATACCGGCCATGAACTCCTGCGACTGGGCCTGTAGCTCCGCAAGACCACTGAGCGGGGCTGACTTTATGTCAAAATCCTCGCTCTCGCGGTCGAGCACAAAGGTGCCGTTGTTGCTCTGCCATGCGTTCATGGCCGCAACACGGGCGGTCACACTCTGTGCATCAATCTCGGCATACTGTGTGCCGGTATCGGATTGCATGGTGCCGCTCATGTCGGTTTTTAAAATCTTGGTGGCAAAGTTGCTCACCATGTCCGACACCGACTGCCTTGTGCGCAGGAAGTTGTGCACATAGGTTTCCAGCATCTGCGGGAGGGCCAGACCACCAAAGTTGAAGGCGGGTTTGAGAATATCCGGCACCTCAAACGGCACTACGCTCAGCAGGCGCGAACTGTTGACCAGCACCCCCTGCACCCACCAGTCCGCCGGGCGGTAATAGTCCGCACGGAGCGGGTTATCCGCGTTGTAGCTGTTGGGGGTTGTCCAGATCGGGTCTATGTTCACCAGCCGTTCAAGCTGGCCGCGCGCCATGCCGTGCGGGGTGGGGCGCAGGGGCACGGCCTGCCCCGCATCATTGAGTGGTACGCCGCGCAGACCCACCCAGATGTGGCCCACGCCAAAGCCCAGCCCATGCACAATCTGGCGGCGCACCACATCGCGCACATGCAGGCGCAAAAACTCCACTTCCACCGCGCGCAGGCGGGCTGCGGTCTGCACCGCATCGGCCTGCGTGCCATTACAGCGGAAGCGGATCCACGCCCGCGTGGCCTCACGCGCAATAATTTCCACGGGTTTTCTAAACTCGGCCCGCAGCATCATGGCGGACAGCGTGGGGTACCCCTTAAACGCCAACCCCTGCTCCACAAAGCTGGAAGCCATGCCATACTGCTCGGTCGCATAAGCTCCAAGCCCCGCATCCATGGCCAGCGCCCCCGCCCCACGCACCCCGCGCGGGGGCTGGTAGGGCTGGAACAGGGCCGCCGCACGGTCCTGCGCAGTGGGTGCGGGTGTTAGGGCGGAACTGCTGCCCCAACCAAACATGGCCCCAAAGCCCAGACGCCTTTTGCCCCTACCGCGCGCAGGTTGTGGCTGCACTACGGGGGAACTGGCCTGCCGCAGCACCGGCTCCATACGCTCCACCGCACCCAAAGGGCGTGCCCCGGCGGAGTGCTCCACCCCACCACGCGCAGACCCTGCGCCCAAACGCCCGCACAGGCGGGTCCACCAGTCTGTCATCCGTTTTTTCCGCCCTTGCTGGCATGAAGAATGTGCCGGAGTGTTCCGGCGTTAAAGCGGGGCATGGTGCGCCGGTTGTGAATAACCCCATCCAGCGCGTAGCGCAGCGCATCGATCCAGTGGTTGTGCGCGTCCTCCACAATGGGCAGGACATCCCCCGTATCCTTGTCAACCTTGTAGGAATATAAACGAAATTCCTCCGCCACCGCCTACAGCGCGGGTGCACCATAATGGCGTCAAACGCCTTGAGACGGGCTATGCCGTCCTCCACGCTGCCGGGCCATTTTTTGGCGGCACTCATACGAAAACCATAGCCACGGGAAAGAAAACTTATGGTTTCCGGCCGAGCACCATCCGCCTTCCACGGCCACAGCCGGGCGTGGGGGATCTGCTCCAGCATGGCGGGTATGGCGTCCAGCTCCACGCCAACGCCCCCTGCCTCGTAATCAATATAAAGCGTGTTCCCCACCACAAAGCAGCGCAGGGCGGCCAGTGGGTCTTTGGCAAACCCCCAGTCCACGCCATAGTAAAACCGCGTATCCTGCGGGGTGACAAAGTCCTGCACACACACACGGCCCAAAAAGATCTGGGCTGCGGAAAAACTCTGGTAGTCCCCCTCCCACACATGGCCGTATTCATCTGGCCGGGTGCGCTGGTCCTCTGCCCGCTCGGTTGCCAATGTGCCTTGTTCAAACCAAGGGTTATCCGACCAATTGGCCCGGACCGCCACAAGGTCCGCCCGGTCCGAGCCCGCACCACGGAAGAACGCATCCACCGCATCGGTCTGGGCATGGGGGTTCCATGACGCCCATATTTCCGCCCCTGCCTTGCGCAAGGTGGGGCGCAGCATGCGCCAGCTTTGGGCGGAAATGGACTGCGCCTCCTCCACCCATGCCCGGTCAAACCCTTCCAGCGACTTAAGGCTTTCCGCCGTGTGGTTCTGCATGCCCTGAAAAACAATCAGCCCATCACCGGGAGTGCGAATGGCCCTGTCCTGCACATCAAAATACCGGTTCAGATTAAACTGGCTGATTTTATCAATAATCAACTGGCGGGATGACAACTGCGTGGACTTCTGTACCTCGCGGATACACACCGTACGGTGGCCAGCCAGCCGCAGGTGTTCCTCCACCACGCATTCACCAAAAAAATGCGACTTGCCAGACCCCCGCCCCCCATAAGCCCCCTTGTAACGGCACGGAGCCAGCAGGGGCGCAAACACCCGCGCTGTGGGAATTTTCAGGCTTGGTCGGCTCATTGTCCTTTGTCCACCCGTGCGGGTGGGTCCACAATTACGCGGCGGATGGTGCGCGGCCTGCCATCGGGCTGGGCCGGGGCATCCGCCTGCTGCTCGGCGGTCGTTTTTTCGCCGTAGCGGGCGGGGGCACGTTTGGACATGATCCATTTGAGCGTATCAATCCGCAGGCGCATGGCGGCGGTGTCCTCCCCGTTAATGCTATGCACCTCCTGTAACAGCCGGTCCTCAAACGCTTCGGCCGCCAGCACGCGGGCACGGGCGTAACGGCTGGCAAGGGCGGGGCTTGCGCGCAAATTGTGGCGCATCTGCTCCCACGTGGGCATGCCCGGACCAGTGCTGATCTGGCGCAGGGTCTGCCCCTCTTCCACCTGGCTGAAAATATGCTCCCAGACCTCAGGCGTAATAGCCGGTTCTGGCATTCCCATGCTGGGATCTGGTATTTTTTTGCATGCAGGCATGGCTATGGGCCTTACTGTGTGGGGTGGTCCTGTGCGGCCAGCCCCCTTCCACCGTCTGGCTGGAGCGCTCACGCATGAGCATGGCCTGAATGCGCTGCATGGCGGGCGGGGGCAGTTGCCCCACCACCGGCCCACGCACGCTGCGTTCGTTAACAACGCAGCGCACACGCATCTCTGGCGGCAGATTGGCCTGAGCACTCTCGCACCATGAAAGGGCAACATCGGCCCTGTGGCGTGTGTTTTCCGCCTCTGGCACCAAAAAGCAGAGCAGCGCGCGCCCGGCCAGCACACCAACGCACACCGCATCCGCGCGGTGCAGGCGCACCACATCGGCATAGCTGATTGACTGGGTCATTTATTTTCCAAAAACAGGGAATGCGGATTTTATGCCGCCGTAGCGCCCAGCCCATAAAAAAAGCCGCCCGGTGGGGCGGCTTGGTGCGGTCTGGCGCAGGAATTCCAATGTAGGTATTCCAATACGCGGACTGCGCGCACATGGCAAGCGGAAAAAACACACAAAGGAAATATTTTTAGCAATCCCCTTTTATTCTGGCAGTTTTTTAGAACTCTTCTTCCCCGCTCCTACCGTGCGCATGGGTTTTTCCGCGCTGTTTGGCACGGCGCAGACCCTCATAAAACCCTTCAAGCTGTTCAAGCAGCATAGCGCACTGGGCGGATATTTTAAGCCGTGCCCGCGCATCCGACAGATGCGGAAAAATAACCTGCCCCATCTGCATGAATGACAGCTCATCCACCAGCATCAGCTTCAGCCGCACCTGTGCGCACAGGCCAAGAGCGTGACGTACATCGGCCACACGCCCGGCTGCGTGTGCACGCGTCATCTGCCACGAAACATCATCATGCCGGGTCAGGGTATTGGGGGTGTGGTGCGTGGGGTATTCAATATGCCCCACATTGGCAAACACCCAGTCCCTATACCAGCGTTCCGCCGCATTGGCCGCATTGGCCGCATCTTGCGTAATGTCCCGCGCATTGAGCAGCGCCTGCACCGTGCCCAGCACCCGCAACGGGCTACCGGGGGTGGACGTGTCTGCCACAAACACGAATTTTTCCATCCGTTCGGGTGTTGGGCCGCACGCCCCCTGCGCCACCAGCAGACCGGCGGGTGGGGCCGCACCCCGTTTTTTGGAAACCTGCGTGTGGGATGTGCTCATTTGTATAAAATCCTTGCATGCCCTGCCTTCCGCACCTGTGGGGGAAATGGGCCGTAAACTGTTCAACTTTTTGTGACTCATGGCGCGCTCAGAGCGGGTTTTTCATACAATCCACATTATCCACAGGGTTGTACACAGGCCGCGCCACGTGCTGCTGCTCCCATTGCGCCCAGCGCCGCTCCTGGGCCTGCTCTCGCGCAGCACGCTGCTCGGCCTCCGCCACCAGCAGGCGCAACCGGCTATGCGTGGCACGGGCCATGCCGCACTGTTCCTCCAGCAAGGCCACAAGCTGTGCCGCAGACGGAAAAAATGTAAACGCCACCAGAGCGCGGCGCACGGTGGCCCCGCTCCATGCCAGCGCGGGCACCCCGGCACAGGCGGCAACCAACGCCACACAACGCAGTTGCAGCGCAACACCGGGCAAGGGGTTGACCACGCCCGCATTCAGCATTTCGGCAAACTCCTCCACCACACAGCTCAGTTCCGGCTCCAACAGGGGGAGCAACGCATGGCTGTAAGCGGGCAATATGGCCTGTGCCTCGGCCACAATCTGGGATGGGAGCGCAAACCCACCGGGGCGAAAACTCTCCAGCCGCGCGGCAAGGGCGGGGCTTATGCGGGGCAGGCGCACTGGTGTGTGGGCGCGCGCGCTCATGCTCCCTGCTCCACGCCACAATCGGCACGTTCGCATTCTGCATGCCCTTCTGGCCCATGGCCGGGCGCGGCCTTACGCTGCTTTAACCGCGCAGCCTGCTCCTCCAGCGGATGCGGCGCACGGCCCACACCACGCCCCCCGCGCGCGCGCACCTTGCCACGCATGCCCTGCCCATGTGCCACCCCCTTATTGTCATCCCCCAGCGAACGGAGTGAGCTACTCTCCCTCTCCCTCTCACTCTCCCTTGCATGTGCGTGGGCTGTGCCGTGCCATGCCGCCCCCTCCTCCGCTGCGGGTATGGATGTATCCTCCGGCTCACGCCCCCAGCGGCGGGCGGCGCGGGCGCGCTGGGCCAGACGGGCCTTCCATGCCTGATTGGCTTTTTGGGCAATAACAGGGTGGTAAAGCCGCCCGTCCGAGCAGACCACCCACCCATGCAGGGCCACAGCCCGCAGGCCCGGCCAGCGCCCCCCAGCACCGGACAGATGGGCCAGAACCCGCTCATTATGGGGCAGGCTCCCCGCAGGCACCTGCTGCCACGCCTTGCACCACAGGGCCACGGCACATTTGAACCCATCCCCCGTGCTCAGGGCGAACAGGTCGCTATCGAGCAGGCGGCAGGTATCGAGCGGCATAAAGGGCAGACCCCGCAAATCGCTCTGCGGTGGGGTCAGAGGGGCCGGAAAAGGCCTGTGCGGCTCTTGCACCGCATCCGGCAGGCTGGTATGTGCGTTGTTCATGCACACAATGTGCGTACAAAAAACACAAACTGCAAGCGGTTTTTACGCACTGACATGCACGACACTTTTGCCCACAATGCAGACATGAACCAGAATCGGATCACGGACAGGCTTAAAGCCCTGCGCGAGCGGGCCGGATACACGATTCGTGAGTTTGCGCGCGAACTGGGGTACGGAGAGAAGTTTTCCTCCTACCGCATGTATGAGACCTCGTACAAAAAGGATGTGCTGCCCCTGCCCATGGTCAAAACCATGGTGCCGCTGCTCAGTGGCCGGGGGGAACCACCCATTACCGCCAACGAGGTCTGGAACCTTGCGGGCGTAAGCACGGGCGAATCCGGCCTTGTGGCCAGAATGACCCCCCGCCCCGCGCCAGCCCCGCCCAAACCGGCGGCCGAGGCCCTGCCTCCCGCGGGCTCGGGCCGCATTGCCATACCTGAATACGACGTGATCACCTCGGCCGGGCCGGGCTGCGTGCCCGTGCTGTGCGCCCCGCAGGACGGGCTGCGCCCGGTGGAACACTGGACCCTGCCGCGCGGTTACGTGGCTGCTTTTTCCGAAACGCCAGACACGCTGGCCATTGTGCGCGTGGCGGGGGACAGCATGGAGCCGGACTACCAGTCGGGCGACCGGGTGCTGGTGGACACGGCCCACCGCATTCCCTCCCCCCCCGGCGTGTATGTGTTGTGGGACGGGTTTGGCCTTGTGCTCAAACGCCTGGAGCTGATCCCCGGCATGGAGGAACCCCGCCGGGTGCGGATCATGAGCATTAACACCGCTTATTCCACCTACGAGCTGACCTTGGACGAGATCAGCATTAACGGTCGCGTTGTGGGCAAATGGACATGGAAGTAACGCCCAGCGGCCCATAGGCCCGCCGCCGCCTCCACACATATGCGTGTTATCCAGCTTGCGTTGTGCGTTTATTACGCACATACTGCCCGCGTGTAGTTGAGGGAGAACGCTTTGGAACCGCACATGACCTGCCCCGACCACCGCGCCTTAGCGCAGGTCGATGCCTATGACCATGCGGCCCGGCGCGGCCTGTTCAGCACAGACCAACTCCCCCGCGCCACGGCGCAGGAGATCACCCGCTACGAACAGGCCATTCTGCACCTGCGCGCAGCCAGCCACAGCCTGCAATGGCCATTTTACACCAATGCGGGCTTTGCCACGGACCAGCACCGCTATTGCGAGGAAAGCATTGGCGAGATCGTGCAGACCGTGCGCGACCTGTTGGAGCAACACAGGCGGGAGCACGGCGCACGCACCACGCTGTAGGCTCGGAACCGGCATGGTCTGCTGTTCTGTGCAGGCAGGCAGGCCAATGCCCGATGGATTTGTGGCAAGCCACAGCCCAGCATAACACCCAGCAATCGACCTGCCCGCTCTGCCATAGACTACGCACAACTGGGCAGATACGCCCGAACACACCAGATAAACGAAAAATCTTTTTCAAACCATGGGCTTTTTTGAAAGTTTTTTCCATCAAAGCCCATGGTCGATCACAAGATCCCTCTCAAAACACCCGTTTAATCCGTGCCCTGCCCCTAATTGGGCCAGCCTCCATCACGCTGGGCAAGCAGGCGCAGTGCTACGGCCAGCGCAAGCCCTGCCAGCCCCACAAGGCCCCCGCCCAACACCATGCCGCACTCAAAGTCTACACTCATGATGCCTGAATGGCTGCATTATCTGCCTGACATTTGGCAAACAATGCGGCAACATCCGCATCACTCGGGCCTGTGCCACTCCTGCTCTGCTCAAGCGCGCTCAGAACCGTATCATAGGCCTCCGGGCCATATTTTTCGGCCAATGAGACAACAGTCCCCACAACGCCAAGTATGGCGCTAATTTCTGCTGCGGTCATGGTTCAGTTGCTCCCTATGGCGGCCGGGGTTGCATCCCCCGCAGATACGGCGGTCGACGCTGCCGTTGTAGTGGCAACAGCCGTGCTGGACGCGCCAGCAACAGGTGTGGCAACCGCAGCGCAACCGGTTGGCGTTGTACCGGCCGTAAGCCCGGTCCAGCAGGTGGAGAACGAGGCAAAATCCGCCTGCAAGGCCGCAACGGCGGTTTCGGTCAATGTGCTGCCCGCCTGTATGGACTGGTCAAAAGCGGCCAGTTCGTTCAGCACAGTCTGGCTGGCCTGCCGCGCAAGCGCCTTTTGCGCGGTATTCAGGCTGACACCGGGCACATGCCCGGCCATAACATCGGGCATGGGGCTGGCCAGCAGATGGTACGCACTGGCTGTGTCATACACAGCCTGACGCAGCTTATCCTGCGCGGTTTGCGCGCACGAACACAACATGCACAGGGCCGCAAGGCAGGCCACTTCTGCATAATTTTTCATTTTGATCGATCCTGTAAGGAAAGTTTTCAGGGTGTGTTAACGCTACTTGCAGCACCGGGGACCGCAGCACTGGCCGTGGTCTGGGGTGTGGACACCGCGGGATTAATGGCCGCGCCTGTTTGCGTCGGTACGGTTTTGGTCAGGTGTACCGCCATATAGGGCACAGCGTACCGCACCCCCAACCCCGCAACCCGCACGATCTGGTACAACGCAACCAGCACACGCCCCTGCGCGGGTGCTGGCACGGCTGCGGTTATAGCCGCACACGTCACCATGCCCGCACAAATAAACAGGGCGACGTTTTGTGGTAGCATGGCAAAAAATGAAGGAATAAAAGCAACAATAGCAGCCACCTTGGCTGTGTTACCTGTTGTGGCACCCGTTATGGGCACGCTCTGGCCGGTATTGGCCATAATGGAGACCTCCCTTAATAGCTTGGTTGAGTGCAGCCATGCACGCCACCACGCAACACCGGAGGAAACAGGGCGCACAGGCCCCGCAACCCAAAGTGGTCCATGCCCCAGATACAAAAAAACCCGCCCCCAACAAGCAGGAACGGGCAAAATGGCACAGGACGGTCACGTAGAGGAAAAGCGTGGTTCTTCTGGCGTATTCTGCTACGCCACCCCCAATGGGGGCAGAACTGGCAACACTACAGCCCTTATGCCACAAACCGCGCGCAAGTACACCTTTTTTCTGCCCGCCCGCACGCATATGGTTGGGGCGAGGCGTTCAAACAGATGCTGGAACGTCTGGCGCAAATACGGTGCGGACAGAACCTTTGTTATAAAAACAGACGCCATCACGATGGTTTTTCTTCATTTCATACAAGCTGATATCCGCGTGTCCCATAAGGGATTTTTGCGTTGTTCCATCCTCGGGAAAAAGGGATATGCCAATGCAGCACCCTACCTGAAGGGGAATATCGTTCACACAATGCGCTTCGACCACAAGGCGGTAAATTGTATCCGACAAGGCCTCAATTTCCACAACATGCTCGTAGCTGGCGAGTACAATAAACTCATCCCCTCCCAACCGACCGATAAAGTCATGCGTCTTTTCAAAAACGTCTTTCAGCTTGCCGCCAATAACACGCAGAATTTCGTCACCTACAAGGTGGCCATAAGTATCGTTTATGTCCTTGAACTTGTTCAGGTCGATCATCATGCAGGCAAAGTTTTTGGCGGTCTGGGCACTTTTTGCCAGCATCTCCCCAAAATGGTCGTTCAATGCGTTCCTGTTGCTCAGATTTGTCAGGTTATCTGTGTACGCAATTGTTTTTAAGTGTGAAATTATTTCATGATTTTTAAAGTAGTCGGTCAGGTAGCCCACAATGGACGACCAGAGCATGACAAAAGACAGGACCAGCACAAGGCTATGGACGTTCAGCCCCGCCCCCATAACAGGCCCCGTGCCAGAATGGGCAAGGGCGTATTTGTCCACAATATGATCCGTAGCAATAAAAAGACCAATAATTGCGCCAGAGACATAGTTAGAAAAAGCAAAACCAAGGTCAATAACTTTTATGGCACAGTAAAATCCGAAAACCACAAACAGGTAGGACATTAACGGATAAAGCAGGCCGACCGTATTATGCTCCAGCCCCATAGCCCGGAATAGAATAATGTAGTGTATGCACCATATACTGGTCGCCATAAAGAATGGAACAAACGGCTTTATGGTATTGCGGCCAAATGTAAACGCCACGTCGTCGAGCTTGTACAAGGCTCCAAGCAAAGCAAGACAGGCGGATACAAAAGAAACGAGTTCCATCATCATGAAAATTGGTATTTTAATAAAAAATACATATCCCGACATCTACCCTGAATCTAAATTAGGCCTTCAATGCTTAATATATACAGTACAACCACCAACCAGAATACTATAATTTTTTTATCATAGTAAAAAAGAAGAGATACGCGCCCGGGCCGGTAGGGTGCGGGCTGTTCTTCCCTGGTGCCTTCTCGCAAAGCAGCATACCGGCGGATACTTGCTACCTGACGTAATACTGACTGGCCTCGGGTTATGTGTGCGGTTACTGTGCTGTCCAATTTGGAATATAAAATTTGGAGAACAATAATGGGACGGAAAAGCTCAAAACCTTTCTGGGCCAGATATTACAAAAAAGCCGCCTATAACCGGCATTATTATTTGAAGAAGAAAATGAAGGATAAAGTTACCTCCATTGGCATTATGCTCTTCGGTGGCGCTGTTATTCTAGGATGGGTTTTGCCAGCCCATAACGGAACACACCCAGCAGGTGTTAACGCCAAAGCGGCCTATGCTGCTCAGGCCGCCACACCTGTTGCCATAACGGGTTATCGTCCCGATTTTTCCTGCTCTGCCGATCATTCAAAAGACAGCATTGCCATGGCTCTGTTGCAAAATTCGGGTATTGGGTGTGCTGAACCCTTTTCGTGGGTTTCCCTTACGCGACAGCGTGGGTGACGGGGATTCCGAGCGCGGTGAAGCGGTTGAGTATG
>NZ_WOTD01000027.1 GCF_011516885.1 Acetobacter lambici
CTCAAGCAGTTTCGCGCTATCGCAACCCGTTACGACAAGCTGAAATCCACCTTCCTCGCAGCCGTGCAGTTCGCTTCAATCATTATCCTGCTTAACTGACGACACGCCGTAGGGCTGGTGCAGACTATTATAATGACCAGGATAAAAGGGCCATGAAGGCGTGGAAAAGAGAAGAATGGAAAAGTTCACTTTTGTTGTAACGGATTTTTCACGTCCTGTTTCATAATCGTATCGAAAGATAAGCCCAGAACACAAGTGGGGAGACATAAAATAAATGTATTTTGAAAATACAGTGAACAGAGCAAACGCTGTTACGGTAAGCTGATTCAGGGGCTGTAGGGATGCGTAGCTAGGGCAGAATGGATAACCCATGACCTGCACAGTATCTTATACAACTGGTTTATCTGCCTGAACCATGTGGGCATCTGTGGCTGTATTGTCTCGCCACCCGAACAGCAGACACGGAGTGCCTGATGTCTCCAAGATGTGATGCGTTATACATTATGGTGTGACGGTTTTTGGCACCCCTGCGCAAATTAAAGAGCATTTTCGCATTATGCTTCGGACGGACAGAGGGCGGTCTGGAACACAAAACAGCATGCCTGTGGCATGGTCAGGGTCGTTCTGTTCCAACTGATCTGAGTGTGAGCGGGATCAGGGATTTTCAAAGACTGTAGTGTCCGCTGGCCGATAGTCCCGGCGGGGGCTGGCGGTGTGATCGGTCTGACCACTCCGGGGTTTAAAGCCGGAGTGGTGCAGGGGGTGACCGCGCCCCTGAAGACTGGGTGTGGGTCCTAGTGTTGCGGTTTAAGTTTTTCGACCGCAGCTTTGAGGTCGTCCAGAGAGACCGCGCCGGGAATGATCTGCTGTTCGCCAATAATAAAGGTCGGGGTGCCGTCCAGATCAATCGAGCGGGCAAGGGCCACATTCTGGGCCAGAGCCGTGGCAACGGCAGGGCTTTTCATGTCTTTGACCAGTCGGTCCGCATCCAGCCCGGCCTGTGTGGCCGCGTGGCGAATCCGCTCCACTCCGGGGGCGGAGGTGTCTGCCATAAGGGCCTGCTGGAACGGCTTGTAGCCATTTTGCAATCCGGCCGCCACAATGGCCTGAGAATCCAGCACACTGTTTGGCCCCAGCACGGGAATAACTTTTTCCACCAGTCTCAGGTCAGGTTCAGCCGCAACCAGCGCGTCCAGGTCAGGCAGAACCTTGCGGCAGTAGGGGCAGCGCGGGTCATAAAATTCGACCACGCTCAGGGTGCCGTGGGGGTTGCCCAGAACAATGTCGGTTGTGCTGTTGCCAAACTGCGCCTTGTTGTGGCGCACAACGTCCAGCGCGGATGTAGCTTTTTGCTCCGATGCCTTGCTCTGCATGGCGGTAACCGCATCGGTCAGGATTGTGGGGTCGGTTTTGAGCGCGTTGCGAACGATCGAGACAATTTCGGCCCGCTGGGCGGGGGTAAAGCTGCCATCGGTTGCAGCCTGCGCTGTGGTTTGACCACCAAACGCAAACAGGGTTGCCAGAGCGCCTGAGGCTGTCAGACGATAGAGTGATGAGATCAGTTTCTGCATGGTGTCCTTATCCGTAAAACAGGACGCTACGGTGCGCGCACCCCTTGGGGCAAGGGAATACAATAGTGTTCTGTGGAAATGATGCCACGCAAGTCTGTTGCTGACAGCCGGAAAGCAGGGTAATCCAGCTATGAGATTATACTAGAAAAACGTCTGCCCGCCGGACGGGCCCAGAAGTGGAGAGAGCTAGGCGTGGCTGCCCGATTCAAGAAACACCGTTCTGTTCCGTCCCGTACCGGTTTGTCCGGCCGTGCCCGCGCGGCAGCGCTTGCCCTTGCCCTGACCAGCACACTGGCCGCCTGTGGGGGGCCAGACCAGCATGTGAGCCAGCCCGTAGTCAGCGGGTTTGTGGGGGAAGTGGCCGCGGATGAGCCACGCGCGGCCCTGATCGCGCGCGACATTCTGGCCAAAGGTGGTAATGCGGCCGATGCGGCTGCGGCACTGGGGCTGGCACTTTCGGTCTCCCTGCCATCACGCGCCTCCCTTGGTGGGGGCGGGGCCTGCCTTGCGTGGCGTCCGGGCGAATCTGCCGGACAGGCTTTTGTCTTTGTGCCCCAAGGCGCCAGTCAGCCCGATGCAAAGGCCGACCGGCCCGCATCCGTGCCCCTGCTCGCACGTGGGCTTTTTCTGATGCAGATGCGCTATGGCAGCGTGGATTTTGCAGACCTTATTGTGCCCGCACGGGACCTTGCATCGCACGGGGTGCCTGTTGGGGGGCTTCTTGCAGCGGATATGGCGGCGGTCCAGTCCTCGCTTCTGGCGGATGATAAAGTGCGCGCGGTCTTTGGTAACGACAGCGGGCATGTTCTTGCGGCGGACGACATACTGGTACAGACCCGTCTGGCCGGTGCGCTCGAACGCATGCGTATTGCTGGGGTGGGTGACCTGTACACAGGTGCGCTGGCCCAGACGTTTATTGAAGGTGTTCAGGCGGCTGGTGGTGGCCTGTCCTCCGCCGACCTGCGTGGGGATGTGCCCGTGGCGGAACCGCCCCTTACTGTGCATGCCCGTGGGCTGGATATCAGCTTTCTACCTCCCCCGGCTGATGGTGGGCTTGGCATGGCTGCGGCGTATCTGGCTGGTGGTCGTGGTGGAGAGCGTGTTGTGGCGGCATGGCGCGCGCGCCAGACCGGCAAGGGCAGCAGCGTGAGTGTGGCCGATGCACAGGCGCTGCTTAGTTCTGGCAGCCTGTCCTCTGGCGGTGCGTTGCCTGCATTGCCTGCGTCCACATCGTTTGTGGTGACCGACCGGCAGGGGCAGACCGTGGCGTGTGCGCTGAGCATGAACAACCTGTTCGGCACGGGGCGTATTGCGGGTTCAACCGGCATTGTGCTGGGGGCATCGCCCGCGCAAAGGCCGCAGCCATTGCTGGCTGCCGGTATTGTGCGCCAGGGTGGGGAGTTCCGTGCGGCAGCAGCGGCAGCGGGGCAGAATGTGGCGGCGGATACCGCAGCTATTGCGCTTCAGGCGGCCGTTGCGGGTGTACGCCCGCAGGTGACCAACGGCAATGGTCGCGCCAATTTTGTTTCCTGCCCGGGTGGGCTTTCCTCGGGAACAGGGCGGTGCTTTGGCTGGACAGACCCCAGAGGGTCCGGTCTGGCAGTGGGTAGTGCTCCGGTCGCCCATTAACTTTGCTGTTATCAATCATCATGGGGTGGTTTACCGGAATCCGGCACCACCCTTGATATGTTTTTGTTTTGTTCTATAATGGAACAAAACAGGTCCAAATTCTTAACGGGGTTTGCGCCAGAGCCGGGCTTTTGTGGCCGTGCGTTGCGGAGCAAATATGTTTGTGGCAGGGGTTTTAAACCTGAACCAACAGGTTTCAGGCTTGGAGCCATACGGGGTTCTGGTCGGGTTGTTCGGCTCATAGGCTGAGGGAATGGTAGAGAATGGATAAGGCAAAGGCGCTGGAAGGCGCTCTTGGGCAGATTGAGCGGGCTTTTGGCAAAGGGTCCGTCATGCGGCTGGGCCAGCGGCCCAAGGAACAGTCGGATGTCATCTCCACCGGCTCGCTTGGGCTGGATATTGCTCTGGGCATTGGTGGCCTGCCACGCGGCCGTGTGGTGGAAATTTACGGGCCGGAAAGCTCGGGTAAAACCACTCTGGCCCTGCATGCCATTGCGGAAGCCCAGAAACGTGGCGGCACATGCGCGTTTATTGACGCGGAGCACGCGCTGGACCCCGGTTACGCCAAAAAGCTGGGTGTGGATATTGATAACCTGCTGATCAGCCAGCCCGACGCAGGCGAACAGGCGCTTGAAATTGCCGACACTCTGGTCCGTTCCGGTGCGATTGACGTGCTGGTGGTGGATAGTGTGGCAGCTCTTGTGCCCCGTGCCGAACTTGAAGGCGATATGGGCGACAGCCACGTGGGCCTGCATGCTCGACTGATGAGCCAGGCGCTGCGTAAGCTGACCGGTACGGTTGCGCGGTCGAACACACTGATGATCTTTTTGAACCAGATCCGGCTCAAGATTGGTGTGATGTTCGGCAACCCCGAAACCACAACAGGTGGGAACGCGCTCAAGTTCTATTCGTCCGTGCGTCTGGACATCCGCCGGATCGGCGCGATCAAGGACAAGGACGAGGTTACGGGTAACCAGACGCGCGTCAAGGTCGTCAAGAACAAGATGGCCCCCCCCTTCCGTCAGGTTGAGTTTGACATCATGTACGGCGAGGGCATCAGCAAGGTGGGCGAGCTGATCGACCTTGGGGTCAAAGCCGCCGTGGTGGAAAAATCCGGTGCGTGGTTCTCCTACGACAGTCAGCGCATTGGTCAGGGGCGTGAGAACGCCAAGCAGTTCCTGCGTGACCACCCCGAAATGGCGGCGGATATCGAACGCAAGGTGCGTGAACACGCAGGCGTTGTGGCTGAAGCCATGATGGTCGCCCCCGAGCATGACGCCGAGGGCGAGGATTAACTACCCAACAGGGCGGGAGAGCAGGCAGGCCTGCGGGTCGTATGAGGCCAGAATGGCCTGCTCTTCCGCACTGATCGCCTCTGGCGTAAACCCTTGCCGCGCCCAGAATTGCAGGGCATGGCGGGTGGAGGTCAGGGTGAGTATGCCCAGCCCGGCCATGCGGGCCGCCTGTTCAGCACGGTCAATGGCCATTTGGGCGTAGCCCCGGCCGCGTCCTTGCGGGGCGACCACCAGATCATGAATATACCAGCGCTCAGCCGGTGCGGGCAAAGACCCCAGCAAGGTATTGAGCGGGGGGGAGAGTAGCCCCCGCCACGGATGGCTGATCAGATAGCCACCAAACTGGCCATCCAGCAGCAGGCTCAGGCAGCCATCTGGTGCAAGGCGCAGACGTTCGGCAAAAATATCTGTATCTTCGGGGTAGTCAGGGTGCACACTGGCGGCCAGTGCTGTAACGTGACCAAGATCATCTGGCGCCATCAAACGCCAGGTGGTATCTGCGCGCGAAGTGTTCATACCAAGGTTCCGCTGTTTATGCGTGGTGTTGCACGGAGCCACTTATGACTGAAAAGCAGAGATCATGACAGGGCGACTGAGACTGACATTGCGGGTTGATGCCGATGGACGTGCCGCGTTGGGGCACGGCAAGGTCCGCCTGCTGGAGCAGTTGGCCGAGACAGGCTCCATTTCCGCCGCCGGGCGCGCCATGGGCATGTCCTACAGGCGCACATGGCTTTTGGTGGACAATCTGAACCACCTTTTTGTGGAGCCACTGGTCATGACTAGACCCGGGGGTGGGGGTGGCGCATTCCTGACCGAAACAGGCAAAACCGTTCTGGCCCTTTACCGCCAGATCGAGAATGATGCGGCACAGGCGACCCGCTTGGGCATCAGCCAGATGGAAGCCCTGCTCGCGCCGGAGGCGGAATGCCTCCAAAAAACCTTATCTGAGTGACAAATTGCATGGCGCAGGTACAATTGCGTCAGATCATTAGTAGGCAATAGCGGGAGATTAAAGTGTCATCAAACGTACAGCGACGAGGGGTCATTCGGGCCGGGGCGGGCGTGACTTTGGCGTCGCTCGTTGGCGGAGTCGCCCGCAAGGCGCGTGCGGAGGGGCTGAGTGGCGCCACCGGTAAGTTTGATGACAGTACCGTAATCCAGATTGCCCGCAGGCTGGCAAATGCGGAATACCACCCGCCGGGGCAGACCTTGCCCAAGGCGCTGGATAACCTGACGTTTGACCAGTATCGCGGCATTGCCTACCGGCCAGACCGCGCCTTGTGGGCGGGGGATAATCTGGCGTTCGATGTGGAATTTTTCCCCCGTGGTTTTCTCTACCGCCCCCGCATAGAAATTTACGAGGTCAGGGACGGGCAGGCAGGGGTTGTGCCCTACTCCCCCGACCTGTTCACCTACTCCGACCCGGCCTTGCGGGTTACGGACGATCTGGGTTTTGCCGGGGTGCGGCTGCGGACCGCCATTAACACACCGGGCGTTATGGAAGAGTTCTGCGTATTTTTGGGGGCGTCCTACTTCCGCGCCGTGGCCAAGGGGCAGGATTACGGGCTTTCCGCCCGTGGGTTCGCCAATGGTACGGGGGACCCAAAGGGGGAGGAGTTTGCCCTTTTCCGCGCATTCTGGCTGGAAAAACCGCAGCCGGGTGTCCAGTCCGTTGTCGTGCATGCCCTGCTGGACAGCCCGACAGTAACCGGGGCCTTCCGCTTTACCATCCGTCCGGGCGACAGCACTGTGTTTGACGTGCAGACAACCCTGTTCCCACGCGCCAAGATCGAGCAGTCAGGCATAGCCCCCCTGACCGGCATGTTCTATTTTGACGTGAACGATCATAACCATGTGGATGACTGGCGCCCCGCCGCGCATGACAGCGAAGCCCTGCAAATGTGGACCGGTGCGGACCAGCAGCTCTACCGCCCATTGCGTAACCCGCTGGACCTCCAGTTTTCAACCTTCTCGGATGTCTCCCCCCGTGGGTTCGGGCTGATGCAGCGCAGGCGCACATTCCATGATTACGAGGATCTGGCCCTGCATTACGAAAGGCGGCCCTCCCTATGGATCGAACCGATCGGGGACTGGGGGGCAGGCTGGGTTGATCTGGTGGAAATTCCCACCCCCAATGAAGTGAACGATAACATCGTCTCCTTCTGGCGGCCCAAGGAGCCTTTGCGCGCGGGGCAGGAGTACCACTTTACCTACCGCATGTACTGGGGGTGGGACGCGCCCTTCCCCACGCCTCTGGCCCGGATTGGCGCGACCCGCGTCGGCTCGGTTGTGGACAATAACGATGCCCGCTTTTTTGCCATCGACTTTATGGGCACGCCCTTTGAGCACCTGCCAAAGGATACCCATTTCCATGTCACGCCCAAAACATCGGCGGGCAAAATCCAGAATGTGGTGGTCGAGCCCAATCCGGCGATCAATGGCATCCGCACGACCTTTGAATTCATTCCCGGTGACGCCAAGGTGGCGGACCTGAGTGCGGCACTGGAAACCGATGCCGGTCCCATTTCCGAACAGTGGCTGTACCGGTGGACCCCCTGATTATGCCGGACCAGAATACGGGCGCGCTCCCGCAGCCTTTTGAGGCCCTGCCACCAGAAGGGCGGCTGGACATGCCTGTCCAGAGCCTGCGAAAATCCGCCAATATGGAAGGGCGCGGGCGCATACCCGCCACATCACCTTCCAGCATTGCGTTGCGCCGCTTTTCGGTTATCGGGTCCGCCCTTGCACTGACCGCTTACGGTGCATGGCGCACACATATGGTTATGGACGAGGCCGGTGTATCCGCCCTGGGCGTGATCATGCTTGTGCTGTTTATTGCGCTGTTCATGTGGATAGCACTTGCGTTCACCTCTTCGGTGGCGGGGTTCTGCTCACTGGTCGCGCATGGTGGTCTGGGCCTTGGCATCCGCCGCACAGGCCCCCTGCCCCAGCTTACGCGCAGAACCGCCCTGCTGCTGCCGACCTATAACGAACCCCCACACCGCGTTATGGCCGGATTGCGGGCCATTTACAGTAGTCTGGAAGAAACCGGACAACTGGACCATTTTGACCTGTTCATCCTCTCCGACACTACAAACCCGGATGTGTGGGTTAAGGAGGAAGCCGCCTTTCTGGCCCTGCGTGAGCAGGTAGGCGGGCATGAGCGTATTTTTTACCGCCGCAGGCACAATAATGTGGAGCGCAAGGCGGGCAATGTGGGGGAATGGGTGCGCCGTTTTGGCGGAGCCTACGACCACATGGTCACGCTGGATGCGGATTCCGTCATGTCCGGTCAAACGCTGGTGCGTATGGCCGGCGCCATGGAGCGTAACCCCGGTGTGGGGCTGATCCAGACCTTGCCCGTTATTGTGGGTGGCACCACCCTGTTTGCCCGGTTGCAGCAGTTTGCCGGGCGCGTTTATGGCCCCATTATTGCATACGGCATTGCATGGTGGCACGGCTCGGAGGGGAACTACTGGGGGCATAACGCCATTATCCGCACCCGTGCCTTTGCCAGTCAGGCCGGGTTGCCCCATGTGCCGGGCAAGCCGCCCTTTGGCGGGCATATTCTGAGCCATGATTTTGTGGAAGCCGCCTTAATGCGTCGCGGAGGCTGGGCCATTCACATGATCCCGGCACTGGACGGATCGTATGAGGAAAGCCCGCCATCGCTGACGGATGTTGCTATTCGTGACCGGCGCTGGTGCCAGGGTAACCTGCAACACGTCAAGGTGCTGCCCACCAAGGGATTGCACTGGGTCAGTCGCATGCACATGGTTGTGGGCATTGGCGCATATGTCACCTCCCCCCTGTGGCTGGTGTTCCTGCTGACCGGGATTTTGATCTCGCTTCAGGCGCACTTTCAGCGTCCTGAATATTTTGGAGACACCAAGCTCCTGTATCCGCATTGGCCGCATGTGGACCCGGTGCAAGCCAAATACGTGTTTATCGGCACAATGGTTGTGCTGCTCGCGCCCAAGCTGCTGGCTTATATTGCCCTGCTGCTGGACCCGGAAATGCGGCGCGGCAGTGGGGGGCCGGTGCGTGCGGCCCTGTCCGTGCTGGTGGAAACGTTTATTGGCGGTCTGATCGCCCCCATTGCCATGCTTATCCAGACATCGGGGGTTATCTCCATTCTGAGCGGGCATGATTCCGGCTGGAACACGCAACGGCGTGATGACGGGGGTATTCCGTTCATGGAGGTGGCGCGCCAGTACACGCGCTTTACCCTGTTCGGGCTGGTGCTGGGGGCTGGAGCGTGGGTTGTCTCTCCCTCCCTGTTTTTCTGGATGACGCCGGTTCTGCTCGGGCTGGTGTTTTCCATCCCTCTTGTGGCGTTTACCAGTAGCCGTGGTGTGGGGCTTGGTTTCCGGCGGGCTGGACTTTTGCTGGTGCCCGAAGAAACACACCCCCCGGACGTTCTGCAAAAGCTTGAGCAGGAAGAGGCAGAAGACCAGACCCCAACCCTACCAGATGACGCCCTGCGCGCCCTGCGGGCCGATCATGCGTTGTGTCAGGCGCATATTGCCATGCTGCCAGCCGAGCGTAAGGCGGGTGACCCCATTAACGCGGACCAGTTGGTGGGGCTGGTCAAGCTGGCGGAAGCTCCCAATCTGCCTGACGCGGAAAGCCGCCTGACGGTTAAGGAAAAAGCCGCTGTTCTGGGTAGCCGCAAAGGTGTGGACCTGATCCTACATCTGCCCGAGTCGTAAGGCCAGCGGGGCAGGTGGTTCCATCATGCGTTTGGTGGGACGGTGGGCTGGTCAGGCAATCCGCTGGCCCGCGACCCAGACTTCCTGCACATTCAGTTCTGCATCCATAACAACAAAATCGGCGCGTTTGCCTGCGTGCAGGGTGCCCCGGTCATGCAAGCCAAGGTACTGCGCCGGGTTGCGGGTAAGCAGAACCGCCGCCTGATGCAATGGAAGCCCCGCCTGCACGGCATTGCGTAAGGCGGTATCAAGGGTCAGCACGCTACCGGCCAGATTGCCACTTGGCAGGCGCACGGCACCTTGTTCCACCATAACGTCCTGCCCACCCAGCAGGCTTGGGCCATCGGGCAGGCCAGCAGCCCGCATGGCGTCTGTTACAAACAGTAGCCGTTCGGGCATAACGCGCTGGGCCAGCCGGAATGTGGCGGGGTGGACGTGGTGTGTATCAAAAATCAGTTCGGCGTAGGCATCGCTGCACATCAGGGCGGTGGCCGGTCCGGGTTTGCGGCTTTCTATGCCAGCCATGGCGTTGAACAGATGGGTCGCACCTGTTGTGCCCCCTGCGGCGCAGATGTGGCAGATGGCCTGCTCGGTCTGTTCATACCCGGCAAGGGTGTGCCCAAGGCTGACCCGCACGCCTGCGCCCGCAAAAAGCTGCATGGCCTCCTGAGCATGGGGGAGTTCGGGTGCAAGAGTAACAACCCGCACACAGTTAAAGGCCAGAAGCTCCGCCACGCGTTCAGCCGTTGGGGCAATGGCATAAGGGGGTTGCGCACCTAGCTTGTGGGGGCTGACAAATGGCCCCTCCAGATGGGCTCCATGCACATGCGGCCCGTTGGGTATGGTCGTGCCTGTTAAGTGCGCAATGGCGGCAAGAGCTTCCAGCACATCCGCCCACGGGCTGGTAATGGTGGTGGGCAGAATGGTGGTGGTGCCATGATGGGCATGGAAGCGGGCAAGCGTGTGAATGGCCTGCACGCCGTCCATTGTATCCGCCCCGTTGCCGCCATGCACATGGCAGTCAATAAAACCGGGCAGGATATAACGGTCAGGCATGGTTGTGCTGTCTGGTGTTATGGTCTGCACATGTTGGGTAAACGCAACACGCCCGGGCATAACGCGGTCGGGCAGGACAAGGTGCCCCTTGAGTTCAGTCATGGTTCAGATTTCTTTCACCATAAGAAGGAGTTTTGTTCAAATCCCTGTCCGTGAAGTGGTACGCGTAGAGGGAAACCAGCCCGTAGGACAAAAGTGCCAGACAGGCGAATGCCGCCTGAAAACCCATGAATGGTTTTAAAAGAACAAAAAATTGCGGTATTATTCCACCGCCACAATACGCCATGACCAGAAAGGCCGAAACCTGTGCCGTGTTCTGGCCAGATCCTTTGAGCGCAAGCGGGAACAGGGATGGAAAAATCATGGAGTTTGCAAAACCCAGTAATGTTACGCATGCCACGGATAAGTATCCATGCGTGACCCATGCTCCCAAGCAGAGCACCCCTCCGCACAGGCAGGATAAGGGAAGGTAACGCTCCTGCGTGATAAAACGGGGAGACAGAACAAGACCCGCACCATACCCGCAGAGCATGAAAAATAGGGTGAGAGACGTAAAAAACTTTGTCTGGTCAAGGGGTATTCCAAACCCCTGCGCGTAGGTTCCCACGGCATCGCCCGAGAGAACCTCTACCCCAACATAAAAAAACATCGCCCCGGCACCCAGTCTGGTTCTGCTGCTGAGTGATGTGAGAAGTGTTTTTATAAAACTTTTTTCTGGATATGTGTTTTTTCGAATGTCTGTGCGAATTTCTGGCAGGGAAGAGCGCATAACCCACAGCGCGGTCAGGGCCAGAAAAAAAGCCATGCCCATATAGGGCCAGTAAATGGCATTGAGAAAACTCTGCTGAACAGACCCCCTCTGGGCCGGGTTGGTCAATGTTGGCAGCGTTGCGGATATGTCGGCAATATGGCGCATGGCCAGCGTGGCCAGAGCAATGGGGGCAACAATGCCACCAACCTTGTTGCATATGCCCATAATGGCAATCCGCTGCGCGCTCCGGTTGTCCGGGCCAAGAAAGCTGACATAGGGGTTTATGGCCACCTGCAATACGGCAAGGCCAGCCCCAAGCACCACAAAGCCCCCCAACGCGCCGGGGTAGGACCCGGCATGCAGGCACTGGCCGGTTAGCGCCATACCCCCCGCCATGACCAGCAGGGCGTAAACCAGCCCGTTCTTAAAACCGGTGTGCGTTACACTCAGGCTCGCAGGAATGGAAAATACGAAATAGGAAAAATAGAAAACAAGCGGCACCAGAAAAGCCGCCAGATCGTTAAGGGTAAACGCTACCCGCACAAAGGAAATCAGCGGTCCGTTCAGCCAGGTCACAAACCCGATGATAAAGAACAGCACAGCGCTCAGCACCAGTGGCCGCCACCCGTAGGCTCCGGCGGGGCAAGGTATGCGCTCTGCGCCGGAGGTCTGGGTGGGGGGCTGTGGCATGTCCGGCTAAGGCCCGCTTGATGTCAGTTGGAAGTGGTGTGGGCGGGCCTAGTCGGCTGCCTGTGCGTCCTTGGAGGGCAGGCTGTCTATTTTTTCGCAGGACTGGCGTAATTCAGCGGAGGGGTTAGGTGCCTCGCACAGTTTTTCCACATCGGCGGCGCAGGCTTCGATCGAATTTTCAAAGTCGGATTCGAGCACGTCCTCGGCAACCGTCAGGTCCTGGTTGCGGGTATTTTCCTCATCCTTTTGCAAAAGATCCTGTGTCTTGTGCAGGTCCTTGAGCGATTCAATACAGGCAGGCCCCGCAGCGTCGGGCTTGAAGTGCAGAACGGCCAGTTCCTTTTGTAACTGCACGTTGTTGATGTTGTTGCGCGGAGCTGTTTCATCATCAGCCCGGACAGGGGAGCCTGCAAGCAGACCACCAGCCAGAAGAACAGATGCCATAGCGGCATGATACAAACGAAAACCGGACACGAGCACAATTCTCCTGAGTCTGCGACGGTGCGCATCAATTATCCTGTTTTCTAGCCTGTCTGTGTCCGGCAGGTAAAGAAACAACCCCGAAAAGGTGCCAGCAGGCTTGGCATGGGTCGGGGTTTGGTGCTAGGTGTGACCTCGGAAAGTCGGCGGTGGACGGACGCCTTGCTAAACCGGTCAGGTCCGGAAGGAAGCAGCCATGGTGAGTTTCGTCCGGGTCATTGTTCGGCTTTCCACCTTAATTTTCCGCCCTTGTGGATCAGACCATTTTGCACCGGTTGTGCCGGATGCGCAGGGCGTGACCATACATTCTTCGGGCAAGGCATGAGCGATACGACTGACGAGCAGTTCCCTCACGACGAGGGGCTTCCCAGTCCGGAACCGGAAGGCCCCGGTCTGTTTGGCGAGGCCGAACCGCCCGCTCCTGCTCCCACGCCCCAGCCCCCAGCTCCCGTTGCCGCAACGCTGCCCTACCGGGTACTCGCGCGCAAATATCGCCCCACCACATTTGATGACCTGATTGGTCAGGAGGCCATGGTCCGCACCCTGCGCAATGCGTTTGCGCTGGGGCGGGTAGCCCATGCCTTTATGCTCACAGGGGTGCGCGGGGTGGGTAAAACCACCACCGCGCGCATTATTGCCCGTGCCCTTAACTGCACCGGGCCCGATGGCAAGGGTGGCCCCACGGCCGACCCCTGTGGCGTATGCCCCAACTGTGTTGCCATTCTGAACGACCGCCACCCCGATGTGCTGGAAATGGACGCCGCCTCCCGCACGGGGGTGGATGATGTGCGCGAGATCATAGAGGCCACGCGTTTCCGCCCCATGCAGGGGCGGATGAAGGTCTTTATTATCGACGAAGTGCATATGCTCTCGCGCAATGCCTTTAACGCCCTGCTCAAAACGCTGGAGGAACCTCCCGCACAGGTCACGTTCATTTTTGCCACAACCGAACTGCGCAAGGTGCCGGTTACCGTGCTTTCACGCTGCCAGCGGTTTGACCTGCGGCGTGTGCCGCAGGCCGAGTTGGCCGGGCTGTTCGGGCGGATCGCGCAAAAGGAGCAGGTCCGGTTGTCTGACGATGCACTGGCCCTGATCGCCCGTGCGGCGGATGGCTCGGTGCGTGATGGCCTTTCCCTGCTTGATCAGGCCATTGCACAGGGCAGCGGCCTGACGGATGAAGGCGGGGTTATTGGCGCATCCATTGTGAGCGACATGCTGGGTCTGGCTGACCGCGAGGTGGTGTTCGACCTGCTCGAAGCCGTGTTGACGGGCAAGCCCGACACAGCCCTTGCCCTGCTCGATGCCGCTTATGCGCGCGGGGCGGACCCCGGCCTTGTGCTGGGTGACATGCTGGAGCTTGTGCATATCGTCTCACGCCTGCGCGCCGTGCCTGCCTTGGGGGACTCGGCGGATATGCCAGAGGCGGAGCGGGTACGCGGCACGCATATGGCCAGCACGTTTGCGGTGCCCGTGCTCATGCGGGCATGGCAGATGCTGGTCAAGGGCGTGCGGGAAGTGGAAAGCGCGCCAGACCGGCGCGCGGCAGCAGATATGGTGCTGATCCGCCTGTGTTACGTGGCCGACCTGCCATCGCCCGAAGATCTGGTCAAACGCCTGAGTGCCACGCCCGATGAGGGCTCGCGCGGTGCGGCCCCTGTTCCCCCATCCGGTCCGCAGGCAGGTGGTGCTTCCGCACAGGCTGGTGCACAGACCGGGGTGTCTGGCCCGGGCGTGACAGCAGGGGCTTTTGCCGCGCCACAGGCCGACCCACAGGCCAGCGCAGGGCATGAGCCACCACGCCTGCGTATGGTCAGTTCCGGTGGTGTGGCCGTGGCCCAGCCCGAGCCAGTTATGGCGCCCGTGGTGCAACCCGTGGCTCCGGTGGAACTCGCAGCGCCACCCATTCCACGCACATGGCGGGAGGCCGTGGCTCTGGTCAAGGACCAGCGCGAGGCCATTCTGCACGGGCAGTTGCGCCATGCAGCCCATCTGATCTCTTTTGCTCAGGGCCGGATCGTTCTGCGGTTGGAGCGCGGGGTGCCCGGTGATGTTGTGCCCCAGCTCCGTCGTGTGCTGGACCGCGCAACGGGTATGAACTGGCGGATAGAGACCGGGCCAGAGGAGGGCGAACCCACGCTGGATGCGCAGGGGGCGGAGGTCATCCAGTTCCGCCGGCGCGAGGCGGAGGCCCACCCGTTGGTCCGCGCGATTTTGAACGCGTTCCCCGATGCGCAATTGGGCGAGGTACGCGACCACGGGCTGGATGATTACGGTCTGCCGCCCGAGGAACCGCCCGAACTGCTGTTTGCTCCCCTTGACGCGCAACCGCTTGATGAGGACGACCGGCCCTTCGACCCCGGCGCCTCGCAGGACTGAAGTGAGCAGGCCGGGCTGGCAAAACAGCGCGTTCTGGGCCAGATAAAGACAGGTGATGCGCCGCAGGGGTGCGCCATGCCGCACCACGCGGCGGACAGACAAGCTTAGGGGATGACCATGAAAAACCTTGCCTCACTGATGAAGCAGGCCACGCAGATGCAGTCCAAGATGGAAGCCATGCAGAGCACACTGGAAGCCATGAGCATTGATGGCTCGGCGGGTGCGGGCATGGTCAGCGTTGTGCTGAGCGGCAAGGGCGACATGCGCTCCATCAAGATCGACCCCAAGCTGGCGGACCCGACCGAAATGGAAATGTTGCAGGACCTGATTGTGGCCGCCTGTGCGGATGCGCGCAAAAAGCTGGACGAAAAAGCCGCCGAGGAAATGCAGAAGGTCACAGGTGGTCTGAACCTGCCCGCAGGCATGAAGCTGCCGTTCTGATCCACAGACACAACCGACCTTGAGCGCGGGGGAAAGCAGGCGGGCATGGGTGGTCAGGAAATAGAGCAGCTTATTCGTCTGCTGGGGCGGCTGCCGGGCTTTGGCCCGCGCTCGGCCCGGCGGGTGGCGTTGTACCTGCTCCGCGAACCCCATACACGGCTGGCCCCCCTTGCCCGCGCCATGGAACGGGCGGGGGAGGCCATTCGCACCTGCTCGTCATGCGGTAATCTGGATACATCGGACCCCTGCCACATCTGCTCCGACCCGCTGCGGGACAAGGGGCTGGTCTGTGTGGTGGAAACGGTGGGGGACCTGTGGGCGCTTGAGCGTGCGGGGGTTCACCGGGGTGTTTATCAGGTTCTGGGGGGCACCCTGTCCCCTCTGGCGGGTGTGGGGCCGGAAGACCTGAATGTGTCCGCCCTGCTGACCCGCCTGCACGAGGGGACTGTGCGCGAGGTTATTCTGGCCCTTGGGGCCACGGTGGAAGGGGCCACCACCATGCACTGGCTGATGGACCAGCTGGAAACCTACGAGGGGCTGACAGTCAGCCGCGTGGCGCAGGGTGTGCCCATGGGGGGGGCGCTGGACGTGCTGGATGATGGCACACTGGCCGCAGCCCTGGGTGCCCGTCGCCCCGCCTGAGAACTCACGCCAACAAAATAAGGATACAACCATGCCCGTGGACATGCTGCCGATCAGTGCGGCCATACCGCGCCGCGCTCTGGTAAGCGGGGGCGGCGCGCGGCTGGGCCGGGCCATTGTGCTGGGCCTTGCCCGTGCCGGGTTTGACGTGGCCATCCATTACCGCAGCAACAGAGCCGAGGCGGAGGACACGTTGCAGGCTGTGCGCGCACTGGGCCGCATCGGCTGTGTGCTTCAGGCGGACCTTATGCGCGAGGAGCAGGTGCAGGCCCTGTACGGGCAGGCCACGCAGGCGCTAGGCGGTCCCTTGGGCGTTCTGGTCAATAATGCGTCCACGTTTGAGCGCGATGAGTGGGATGATACCTCGCTTGAAAGCTGGATGATGCATATGAAGCCCAACCTGCGCGCACCCTTTGTGCTGATTCAGGCGTTTGCCAAAGGGTTGCCACAGGGGGCGCAGGGTATGGTGCTGAACATGCTGGACGAACGGGTGTGGTCGCTCACGCCCCATTTTGTCAGTTACACCGTCTCCAAAAGTGCGTTGTGGACACTCACGCAGACCATGGCGCTGGCGCTGGCCCCCAAAGGGATCAGGGTAAACGCTGTTGGTCCCGGCCCCGCCCTGCCCAGCCCCCGGCAGACGCAAGAGCAGTTTGCGCGCCAGTGTGCCTCGGTGCCGCTGGCCCACGGGACCTCGCCTGATGAGGTTGCGCTGGCTGCTCTGGCCCTTTTGGCCCTGCCCTCCGTGACCGGGCAGATGCTCGCTCTGGATGGTGGGCAGCACCTGCAATGGTCTCCGGCCCCATTGGCCGGACATGGCTTGGAAGAATAAAAGAATGGCCGTTTTTGCTCCGTGGGCGGACCAGCCGCCGCTGCGTTGCCTGTTTTTGAAAAATATGGTGCTCGACGCCCATATTGGCGTGTTCCCGCATGAGCAGGGTGTGACCCAGCGTATCCGGGTGTCTGTCCATTTTGGGGTGGATGACCGCACGGACCTGGAGGTCGGGCCGGACGATTTGAGCCGCACGGTCTCTTACGAGCGGGTGGTCCAGCTTGTGCACCGTATTGTGCGCGAGGGGCATGTGCGGCTGGTGGAAACACTGGCCGAGCGGATAGCCTCGGGTGTTCTGAGCGATGACCGTGTGCGCGTTGTGCGTGTGCGCATAGAAAAACTGGATGTGTTTGAGGAAATAGAAGCCGTGGGCGTGGAAATAGAGCGCCGCCCTGCCAGTGTGTGACCCCTATGGGGTGAACTGACCGGCATAAAAAAAGCCCGCTGAATGCCAGCGGGCTTTTTTTTGGTCTGACACGATGGTGTTCAGAACCCCCGGAGGGGTCAGGATTCGTGGTCGTCCGAATCCGTGCTGACATCGATGTCTGAACTGATGTCGTCGTCGTCATCATCCAGATCAGCGGTGTCTTCCATCACATCATCATCTTCCGTATCGTCATCGGAGTCGATATCGATATCTTCATCGGCCTTCTTGATGGGGGCGACACTCGCCGGAACGGGGGACAGGCTGTCGGAGTTGCGGCGCAGGCGCGGCACCAGAGCAGGCTGTTCCGTTCCGCATTTGGGGCAAATGGCGGGTGCGCGGTTCAGGTCATAAAAACGGGCACCACAGGACACGCAGACGCGTTTGGTGCCGAGATCGGGCTGGGACATCTTGCTACCTGTCAATCCTGAGCAGATATTGGGGCCAACGCCCCGGAACACGAACGAACCCCGAACAGCAACGCAAAGCTGAAGCAGGACTCGAACCAGACTGTTAAGGCGATGCCCAATGCCACTGTGTTTCGGGTCCTGTCAAACCCGGAGTTTGCATATGGTTGTATTTTCTGCATCTCCCACCCTCTTTTTCTGCCCCTACCCGGATTGACTTGCGGGCCATCCCGCCGGAATGAAAAGGGCATGACACACGCATCCTCCCCCTCCGCCCGTCCGCTGCGGGTCACGCGCGCGCAGGCCCCCCTTTCCGGTTCCATCCGTGTGCCGGGTGACAAATCCATCAGCCACCGCGCCCTCATGTTTGCCTCCCTCGCACGGGGGGAAACCCATATTACCGGGCTGTTGGAAGGGGAGGACGTTCTGCGTACCGCCGCTGCCATGCGCGCACTGGGCGCACAGGTTACCCAGCATGCGCCGGGGGACTGGCGCGTGACCGGCCTAGGCATTGGCAAGCTGCGTGAGCCGGATGATGTGCTGGACATGGGCAATTCCGGCACGGCGGCACGGCTTTTATCTGGCATTCTGGCCAGTCACGGCATGGTGTCGGTCATGACGGGGGATGCCAGCCTGCGCCGCCGCCCCATGAAGCGCGTCATGGACCCGCTTGCAGGCACAGGGGCTACCTTTATGGCGCGTGAGGGTGGACGCCTGCCCATGGCCATTGGCGGTCTGGTAGACCCCAAACCGCTGGACTACCGCCTGCCCGTGGCTTCGGCTCAGGTCAAATCCGCCGTACTGCTGGCCGGGCTGAACGCACAGGGGCAGACACGGGTGGAAGAACCCGTAGCCACCCGTGACCATACCGAAAACATGCTCCGCCACTTTGGCGCGCACGTTAAGGTGGAGGAAACCGCGCAGGGTGGGCGGATTATTGTGCTGCAAGGCCGCCCGGACCTTGTTGCGCGCGATGTGGTGGTGCCGGGGGACCCGTCCTCCGCGGCCTTCCCCATTGTGGCGGCCCTGCTGGTGCGGGGGGCGGATATTGTTATTTCCACCGTGGGGCTGAACCCCCTGCGCACCGGGCTGTTCATTACCTTGCAGGAAATGGGCGCACAGCTTGAAGTGAGCAATGTCCGTACCGAAGGGGGCGAACTGGTGGGGGACCTGCATGTGCGGGCCTCCTCGCTCAAAGGGGTGAACGTTCCTGCGGACCGCGCGCCGTCCATGATTGATGAATACCCCATTCTGGCCGTGGCGGCGGCGTACGCCTCGGGCGTCTCACGCTTTTGCGGTGTGGAGGAACTGCGCGTGAAGGAGAGCGACCGGCTGGCCGCCACCGTGGCGTTGTTGGAAAACAACGGTGTTAAAACGGCGGTCGAAGGGGATGATCTGGTTGTGTATGGCACCGACAACGCCATTCCCGGCGGCGGTGTTGTGCAGACCCACATGGACCACCGGCTGGCCATGAGCGCGTCCGTGCTGGGCCTTGTCGCCCAGAACCCGGTGGAGATTGATGATACCGCGTTCATAGACACCAGCTTTCCCGGCTACTTGCAGTTGATGAACAGCCTTGGCGCGGGGTTTGCGCTGTGATGCGCGGCGGACCGGTTATCGCCGTGGATGGCCCGGCTGCCGCAGGCAAGGGCACACTCGCCCGCAAGCTGGCCGAAGCACTGGACCTGCCGTATCTGGACACAGGGCTGCTCTACCGCGCCGTGGCGCGGCTCGCACTGGATGCAGGGCAGGACCCCGCACACCCTGCCGAACGGTTTGCTCAGGCCCTGATGCCAGCCGACATGCAGCGCAAGGACCTGCGTACGCCAGACGTGGCGCAGGCCGCCAGCAAGGTGGCTGCCCAGCCTGCGGTGCGCGCGGCTTTGGTGGAAACCCAGCGCCGTTTTGCCGCCGAACGTGGGGCCGTGCTGGACGGGCGTGATATTGGCACCGCCATTTTTCCCGATGCGGATGTCAAGCTGTTCATCACCGCATCCCCCGCCACCCGCACCCTCCGGCGCTTTTTGCAAAGCGGAGGGGATGTGAACACTCCAGACGCGCAAACCCTGCTGCGGGAGATGGAAGAAGCCCTGCGCGCGCGGGACGAGGCCGATGCCAGCCGGGATTCCGCCCCCATGCGTGTGGCGGATGACGCGCATGTGATCGAGACGGACACGCTGGACGCACAGGCCGTTCTGGCCGAGGCCCTGCGCTTTACGCGCGAACGACTCGTGGCCGCACGGGGCTGAGCGCTGGTCCCCCGCAAATGGGGGGAAGTGCGCTGTTGCGCATTTTTTGCCCCCTTTTGCGCTCCGGACTGCGCTTTGAGTTGACAAACGGGGGTCAGGTGTTCTCTGTGCAAACAGAAATCCGCCCCAGATGGTGGGTTTTTCTTGATAACACTCTGGTCTGACCTACAGGTCGGGGGGCACAGGTGCCCATCCGTTCCGTCAGGCAAGTCGTGCCGCAGGTTGCGGGGCGCAGGAACAGTCTGCTGGCATGTTGCTCGCGGGCTCAGGATTTACGGTACCACATGGCTTCAGCCACCACCCAGACCACGGATCACTTCCGTGGCGAAGATTTTGCCGCCCTTCTTGACGAGACCCTTGGCCGCGATTCCGGCTTTGATGGGTCCGTTGTGCGCGGTCGCGTTGTTCGTCTGACCGATGACTACGCAATTGTTGATGTCGGCCTGAAGAGCGAAGGCCGCGTTTCCCTGCGTGAATTCGCACCTCCGGGCGTCAAGCCTGAAGTGCAGCCGGGCGATGTGATCGAACTGTACGTCGAGCGTTACGAAGACCGCGACGGCAGCATCGTTCTCTCCCGCGAAAAAGCACGCCGTGAAGAAGCCTGGACCAGCCTCGAAAAAGCTTTCGAAGCCAACCAGCGCGTTAACGGCACCATCTATGGCCGCGTTAAAGGTGGCTTTACGGTTGATCTGGGTGGCGCCATGGCGTTCCTTCCCGGCAGCCAGGTGGACATCCGCCCCGTGCGTGACGTCGGCCCGCTGATGGGTGTGCCCCAGCCGTTCCAGATCCTGAAGATGGACCGTGCGCGCGGCAATATTGTTGTCTCCCGTCGTGCCGTCCTGGAAGAAACGCGTGCTGAACAGCGCAGCGAACTGATCCAGGGCCTGACCGAAGGCATGATCCTTGACGGCGTGGTCAAGAACATCACCGATTATGGTGCGTTCGTTGATCTGGGCGGCGTTGACGGCCTGCTGCATGTGACCGACATCGCATGGAAGCGCATCAACCACCCCTCCGAAGCACTGCAGATCGGTCAGCCGGTACGCGTGCAGGTGATCCGCTTCAACCCCGAAACGCAGCGTATCTCCCTTGGTATGAAGCAGCTTGAAGCTGATCCTTGGGAAAATGTTGCCCTCAAGTACCCGCCGGGTGCCCGCTTTACGGGCCGCGTGACCAACATTACCGATTACGGCGCATTTGTTGAGCTGGAACCGGGCGTTGAAGGTCTGGTGCATGTTTCCGAAATGTCCTGGACGAAAAAGAACGTCCATCCCGGCAAGATCGTTGCGACCTCTCAGGAAGTGGACGTGATGGTTCTGGATGTGGACAGCTCCAAGCGCCGCATCTCTTTGGGTCTGAAGCAGGTTCAGCGCAATCCTTGGGAACAGTTCGCTGAAGAACACAAGGTTGGCTCCACCGTAGAAGGCGAAATCCGCAACATTACGGAATTCGGCCTGTTCATCGGCCTGTCCGCAGACATCGACGGCATGGTTCACATGTCCGACCTGTCTTGGGACGAAGCCGGCGAAGAAGCCATGAAGAACTACGAAAAGGGCCAGGTTGTAAAAGCCAAGGTTCTGGACGTGGACGTGGAAAAAGAACGTATCTCCCTTGGCATCAAGCAGCTTCAGGAAGATCCGGCAGCCGACGCTCTGGCCAGCATCCAGAAGGGCACGATCGTGACCTGCATCGTGACAGCTGTGCAGACCAACGGCATTGAAGTGAAGGTTGACGATGTTCTGAGCGGCTTTATCCGCCGTGCGGAACTGGCTCGTGACAAAGCCGAACAGCGCCCCGAACGCTTCGCCGTTGGCGAACGTGTGGACGCCAAGGTTGTGTCCGTTGACCGTACGTCCCGCAAAGTTGCCCTGACCATCAAGGGCCGCGAAGTGGAAGAAGACAAGCAGGCTATCAACGAATATGGCTCCGCAGACAGCGGCGCATCGCTCGGTGATATTCTGGGTGCGGCGATCCGTCGTCGTAACACCGAAGACTGAGCATAAAAAAACCGGGGTGGTTTGCGCCATCCCGGTTTGGCAAAGCAGTTTGCCATGCAAAAAAGAGCGCCCCAAAAGGGCGCTCTTTTTTTATGGGGTGTGTTTAGTCCAGACAGGCTTTGCGGAAGGCTGCGAACGCACGCGCACGGTGGCTGATGGCGTTTTTCTGCGTGTCTGTCATTTCGGCAAAGCTGCGGGTTTCGTTTTCGGGTTCAAAAATCGGGTCGTATCCGTGCCCATTGGTTCCACGCGGGGGCCAGACAATCTGCCCGTCAATCCGTCCTTCAAAAGTAAGGGTGCGCCCATCGGGGTAGGCAAGGCAGAGCGCGCATACAAACCATGCCTCGCGCTCGTCCTGACCAATGCCTTCCTCAATCCGGGCCATGGCGGCGTTAAAGTCCTTGTTGGGGCCAGCCCAGCGGGCGGAGTAAACACCCGGAACTCCCCCAAGGGCGCTTACGCACAGGCCGGAATCATCGGCAAGGGCAGGCAGGTTGGTAGCCTTTGCTGCCGCCAGCGCCTTGATGGCGGCATTGCCTGCAAAGGTTGTGGCGGTTTCCTCCGGTTCAGGCAGGTTCAGATCCCCTGCGGAGAGAACGGTAATGCCAAATTCCGCCATAAGGGCGGAAAACTCGGCCAGCTTGCCTGCATTGTGGGAGGCAAGCACCAGCTTGTCGCCGGATTTGAGGGTGGGGTGGGTCATGTTATGGGCTGCTCTGCTGTGTTGATGGCGCTCAACTGGGCTGCAAACAGTTCACCCGCCCCTTTGCGGGCAAGGGTGAACAGGGTGTTAAAGGCATCCTCGCTAAAGGGAGCATGTTCGGCTGTGGCCTGAATTTCCACAATACGGTTATCAGCGCTGAGCACAAAGTTGGTGTCGGCAAGGGCGGCACTATCTTCGGTGTAATCAAGGTCCAGCACGGCTCCTGCGCTGGTCAGCCCGCAGGATACGGCCGCCACCTGCCCGGTCAGCGGTATGCGTGGGAGCACACGGTTGGCCACCAGTTTGCCAAGGGCCAGCCGCAGCGCCACCCATGCGCCGGTAATGGAGGCGCAGCGTGTACCGCCATCGGCGTTGAGCACATCGCAGTCCAGTGTAATGCAGATTTCGCCCAGAGCCTTAAGGTCCGTGACCGCACGGAGCGAGCGGCCGATCAGGCGCTGGATTTCCTGCGTGCGGCCAGACTGTTTGCCCCGTGCGGCCTCGCGGTTGCCGCGTGCGTGGGTGGCGCGGGGCAGCATGCCATATTCCGCCGTAACCCAGCCGCTTCCCTTGCCACGCAGGAACGGGGGTACGCGGCTTTCCACGCTGGCGGTGCACAGGACCTCGGTGCCGCCTACGCGAATAAGGGCGGAGCCTTCCGCATGGTGGGAAAAACCGGTCTCGATAACAATGGGGCGCATCTGCCCGGCCTGTCGGCCTGATGGACGCATGGTGCTGCTCCTGCAAAACAATGACAAAGGGTTGTGCCTGCACATAAAATGCTTTTGGCAGGAGTAAAACCGGCAATAAGCCGCTATAAACGCTTATCAGACCGCACGAAGGAGCCTGAGAGCCATGAAGCGTGGCCTGTTGCCAGCCCAAGCAATGCTACCACCCGAACTGGATGGACGCTCCGCGAACATCCTGCGCGAGATTGTGGAAGAATACATGGCCAGTGGCGAACCCGTGGGTTCGCGCACCTTGTCGCGCAGGTTGGGCCAGCCACTCTCGCCTGCCACAATCCGCAATGTCATGGTTTCATTGACCGAGGCGGGGCTTTTGTTTTCTCCCCACACTTCAGCGGGCCGCCTGCCAACGGAAAAAGGGCTGCGCCTGTTTGTGGATGGTCTGCTCCAGTTTGGTGCACTCTCCGAGGACGAGCAGAAGGTGATTGGCCATTCGCTGGAAGCGCGCGGCCGTTCCTTGCAGGATACGCTGACCGAGGCATCCTCCCTGCTGGCAGGCATGTCCGACGCCGCAGGGCTGGTGGTGGCCCCCAAGGGGGAAGGCGGGATCAAGCATATAGAATTTGTAGCCCTAGGCGGTAACCGTGCCCTTGTGGTGCTGGTGGGGGCCGATGGGCATGTGGAAAACCGGGTGATTGAAATCCCCGCCGGGACGCCCCCTTCCGCATTGGTGGAGGCAGCCAACTACCTGAACGCGCGCGCCATGGGGGCATCCCTGCCCGACCTGCGCCACCGCGTCGGGGCGGAAATGAGCGAGAACCGTACCGTGCTGAACAGCCTGACTGCCGAGGTGGTGGAGAGTGGTCTGGCCATCTGGAATGGTGAGCGGGGCGAGAGTGGTGGCACGTTAATTGTGCGCGGCCAGTCCCGCCTGCTAGCGGATGTGGACGGGCAGGAGCGCCTTGTGGCCATACAGACGCTGTTTGACCGGCTGGAAGCGCAGGAAACCATGTTGCGCTTGTTGGAACTGGTTGAGAGTTCAGAGGGCGTGCGTATTTTTATTGGCGCGGAAAGTGGTCTGTTTGGTACCACGGGCATGTCTGTTGTTATGGCGCCTGCACGCAATGAGGCGAACAGGATTGTGGGGGCCATTGGCGTTATTGGCCCCACGCGCATTAATTACGGGCGCGTTGTGCCGGTAGTGGACTATACGGCGCGCATATTGGGCGAACTGCTCGGTCAGGCGTAAAGGCCTGAATGGGCAAGGGCTGGAGCACAGGTCGGAATTCCGCCACGATTGTAAGGAGAATGTCGATGGCAAGGAGACGACAGGATATGGGAATGATAAAGGACCGGTATGACACGCACTCCGCCTTCTGGTGACCCGGATTCCTCCCCCCGGCATGATCGGGACAACACACGGTCTTTTCCATTGAGCAGGCCCCGTTTCCGCCAGTGGCGCATGCTGCTGGGCACGGCTGCCGCTGTGCTGCTGGTGGGCAGTGCCGGTGGGGCTGTGGTGGTGTGGTCGCAATACCAGAGTATTGTTGCCGACCTGCCAACGGTGGACGGGCTGCGGTCCTACCAGCCGCCAGTGATGAGCCGCCTTTACGCAGGTGACGACCAGCTTGTGGCCGAACTGGCGGACGAGCGGCGCGTGTTCGTGCCCTCCAACGCCATTCCCGATCGGGTGAAAAGCGCGTTCATCGCGGCGGAAGACCAGAAGTTCTGGACCCATAAGGGTGTGGACCCCGCCGCCATTATCCGCGCGGGTCTGACCGATCTTACGCGTGACCGCGGGCGCAGGCCCATTGGCGCGTCCACCATTACGCAGCAGGTCGCGCGCGTTATGCTGCTGGGCACCAATGCTGTCTCGTTCAAACGCAAGGCCAAGGAAGCTTTTCTGGCCATGCGTATTGAGCAGGTGTTGCCCAAGGAAAAAATTCTCGAAATTTATCTGAACGAAATTTATCTGGGCAATGGTGCTTATGGCATTGGGGCCGCCGCCCAGACGTATTTCAACAAACCACTGGACCAGCTTGATAACGCGGAGGCCGCTTTTCTGGCCGCCTTGCCCAAGTCTCCTACCAATTATAATCCTGCCCGCTTCCCTGATGCGGCGCGGGGGCGGCGGAACTGGGTGCTGGAGCGCATGGCCGATGTTGGGGCCATTACGCAGGCAGATGCCCGTCTGGCCGAGGCAGAGCCTTTGGTCAGTCTCAGCTATTCCCGCCCCGGCCCCGCCCCCGGCTCCGAATGGTTTGCCGAGGAAGTGCGGCGCGAACTGCTGGAAAAATATGGTCAGGACGTGACCATGCAGGGGGGGCTGGACGTGCATACCAGTCTGGACCTGCCCCTCCAGCGCGCGGCCCAGAGCATTCTGCAACAGGGTCTTATGGCGTATGACCGCCAGCACCGTGGCTGGCATGGCCCTGTTACGCATCTGTCTACCCCAATACCTCTGACGCAGGAGGAATGGGTGCGCGCCCTGCGTACGGTCAGTGCCCCTGCGGGTATGCTGGACCAGTGGCGTCTGGCCATTGTGCTTGATGGCAACAAGGGGCAGGTCGGCTGGCTGGAAGGCAGCGTGGTCCGCCGGAACACCGCGCAGGGGGGGGAACCTCATACAGGGCAGATCCAGCCCAAGGATATGGCATGGGTCCGCCGTGCCCGCCCCCTGCGTACGGGGGATATTGTTATGGTCGAACCCCAGACCGGGCAGTCTGTTGTAGCACTCATGCAGATCCCTGTGGTGGAAGGGGCCATTGTTACCATGAACGCCCGCACGGGGCGTGTGCTTGCACTGGTGGGGGGCTGGTCTTTTCAGGCATCGCAGTTCGACCGGGCCACACAGGCGTTGCGCCAGCCGGGGTCGTCCTTCAAGCCGTTTGTCTATCTGCAAGCCATGGAGCAGGGCATTTCGCCCTCTCAGGAGTTTGACGATTCCCCCGTGTCCTATGGCACGTGGCACCCCAATAACTACGAAAAAGACTTCTGGGGTCCCACCTCCTTGCATGATGCGCTGCGTGAGTCGCGTAACCTTGTGACCATCCGCCTTGCCGCCCATCTGGGCATGAACACGGTGGCGGATACGGCCATAAAGCTGGGGCTGGTGGACAACATGCCTCATGTGCTGCCAGCAGCACTGGGCGCGGTTGAAACAACGGTCATGAAGGAGGCCGGAGCCTACGCAGCCCTTGCCGCCGGAGGGCGCAGGATTACCCCAACCCTGATTGATGATGTGCAGGACAGGGATGGCCATGTGATCTGGCGGCCCGCAACGGGGTTATCTCTGGTATCCGCATCCTCCCTGCCCACCGGGGCTTCGGCCCCGCCAGCAGGGGTGGACGCCGTACACCCGGATGCGCCACAGACCCCTGCTGGTGCGGCACCGACCAGCCCGCTGCCTGCCCAACCCTCTGTTGTGGTGCTGACCCCCGAGGACCAGCCCGCCCTGCGCGATGACCGGCCTGTGGCCGCATCTGAACAGAGTGCCTTCCAGATCACGACCATGCTGCAAGATGTTATTCGGCGCGGCACGGGCGTGCGCGCGGGTGAGGGCATAGATGTGCCCATCGCAGGCAAGACCGGCACCAGCCAGAACTTTAACGACGCATGGTTCGCGGGGTACACGCCCGAACTGGTGACGGTGGTCTGGATCGGGTTTGACACGCCCCAGTCCCTTGGACGGAACGAAACGGGGGGCGCAATTGCTGGCCCGCTGTGGAACAAAGTGATGAAGACGGCCCTCAAGGACCAGCCCAAACTGGACTTTGCCGCCCCTGACGGGGTGACACTGGTCAGTTACGACACAGGGCGTGGTGTGGCGATAGACGCGTTCAAGGATGGCCAGCTCCCCGGTGTGAGTGCCAATCTGCTAAGCAATGTGGATGCCCAGCAGCTGAGTGCCGCCGATACAGGGGCCGAGAACATGCCGGATTCGGAGAGCGATATGGCCGCCAGCGCCAATGGCTCCGGCCAGCCCGCGGCAACGGGTGCCAGCCCGGCTGAAGGGGGCAGCGCATCCGCGCCCGCACCTTCTGGGGGTGACATTGGCATGGGTGGCCTTTATTGAAGGCCGCAGAGAACGGAATTGGACGATAAGTCCCCAAAAGTAGATGGAGAACAGGCCCGATGTCCGCCGAGACAGAAGCCCTTAATGAGCAGATCAAGCAGTCGGTCGCACTGCTGAGGAGGCATCTTTAACTGGGATGTCGCTGAATCCCGCCTTGCGGAACTGAACAATCAGGCCGAAGACCCCGACCTGTGGAATAACCCCGAAGCCGCGCAGAAAATGATGCGTGAGCGCACGCTTCTGGCCAACCAGATCGAGGGTGTGCAGGCGTTGGAAACCAACGTAAGCGATACTTCCGAACTGATCGAGATGGCCGAAGCCGAAGGGGATGCCGATCTGGTGTCCGAGGGCATGGCCAGCCTGCGCGCATTGGCCGAAGAAGCCAAACGGCGTGAGATTGAAAGCCTGCTTTCGGGCGAGGCGGATAGCAATGACTGCTATCTGGAAGTCAACGCCGGTGCCGGTGGCACAGAGGCGCAGGACTGGGCCGAAATGATGCTGCGCATGTACACCCGCTGGGCGGAAGCGCATAATTACAAGGTCACGCTGATTGAAAGCTCGGAAGGCGAACAGGCCGGGCTTAAATCCGCTACCATTCTGGTGTCCGGCCCCAATGCCTATGGCTGGCTGAAGACCGAAGCTGGCGTGCACCGCCTTGTGCGTATTTCCCCCTTCGATGCGGCGGCCCGTCGGCAGACATCCTTTGCATCGGTCTGGGTCTACCCGGTTATTGATGATTCAATTGAAATTGAAATCAATGACGCGGACTTGAAGGTGGATACCTTCCGTGCCTCTGGTGCGGGTGGTCAGCACGTGAACAAAACGGATTCCGCTATCCGTATTACCCATATTCCTACCGGCATTGTGGTTGCGTGTCAGACCGATCGGTCCCAGCACAGGAACCGCGCGACGGCCATGCAGATGTTGCGTGCGCGTATGTACGAGGCGGAACTGCAACGGCGCGAGGCCGCAGCGGCGGAAGCCGAGGCCGCCAAGACCGATATTGGCTGGGGGCACCAGATCCGCTCGTATGTTCTGGCCCCTTACCAGATGGTCAAGGACCTGCGCACCAGCGTGGAAACCGGCAACCCCGATGCTGTTCTGGATGGGGATCTGGACGCCTTTATGGCTGCGGCTCTGGCCATGCGCGTAGGGGCAACCCGATCGGAGGCGAGCGCTAACGCGCAGTAAGCTCAGGCTGTTTGGGCTGGCGTGCAATGCGGGCTGGCAAAAGAAGGCGGACTCCGGGTAGGAGCCCGCCTTTTTTTCTTTTGTGCAAGGCACTTAAGATCATAAAGTTCAGATGCGAACTTTTCTAATATAAGCTGCTTGACATCTGCCGTGCCAGATTGCCCAATCAACGGAATGGATAAAGGCAGGTCATCAGGCCTGCCGGTTCTGGCCCATGAGGTCAGATAAAAGTTCCTGAGTGTTTTCATGGCTGAAAACGGAACAGATATGCTCCGTTTGGCGGTTTGAAGAGGGAGGGCCAAAATGAGTAACCCTGAGCAGCAGCCAGGTTCGGCAAAGTATGCCTTTCGGGCAAGTGCTGCTGTTGGTGTGGTCGCGTTCCTGCTTGTGCTGGTCATGCACGTGCTGGGCATATGGGGACTGATCTACGGGATGGGGAATGGCGAGAGCCCGCCCCCGCCGGTTCATCCTCCCATTCAGACGCGCGTTCTGCCCCCACCTCCGCCGCCGCCGCCTCCGCCGCCACCCCCACCACCCCCGCCGGTTATGACCGTGCCGCCGCCGCCGTTCATTCCGCCGCCAAAGATCGAGGTGCCCCCACCACCCAAACCGCCCATGAAGCAC
>NZ_WOTD01000028.1 GCF_011516885.1 Acetobacter lambici
TGTTGTGACCCTTGTGGTGGATTTTGATAATACGATTACGTGGAACGGGCAGCCGGTCGGCAGCGAGGACGAGTTGCAGGCCCACCTGCGCGAGATTGCGTCCGCGCAGCCAAAGCCTGAGTTCCATATCCAGCCCAACCGGCTGGCGGACTACAAGACTGTCGTCCATGTCATGGCCGATGCGCAGCGCCTTGGTGTGACACAGATGGGCATCGTCGGGCAGGAACAGTTCGTCGATCAGTAAGGGAGTGAAGAAGATCATGACCATGCGTTTTGTGCGGGGCCTTATGTGTTCCGCGACCGTTTTCTCTCTCGCCATTCCGGCGGTGCATGCGGCGGACACGTTGGGCCAGCCAGTTGGCGTGGCCTTGCAGCAAGCCCAGAGCGCTCTGGCCGCGCATAATTACGCTAAGGCCATGGATGCTGTGAACGAGGCCGATGCGGTTGCTGATAAAAGCGCATATGAGGACTACACCATTGCCCAGATGCGCGCCGCCGTGGCCTCGCAGGCGGGGAATGTTGCACAGGCTACCGCCGCGTATGAAAAACTGATCGCCTCCCCCCGTACACCGCGCAACCTGAAAAACCAGATGCTGATGTCCGAAGGGACCATGGCCTATAACGCCAAGGATTACCCCAAGGCGGCTGTGGCCATCCAGCGGTATCTCAAGGAAGCGGGGCCAAGCCCTGCAATGGAAACATTGCTGGCACAGTCTTATTATTTGCAAAAAGATTATGCTGGAACGGTGCATGTTCTAACGCCCATTCTGGCCAGAACGATCAAGGCAGGACAAAAGCCGGTTGAATCCCAGTTGCAGATGCTTGCGGCAAGTGCGACAGCTCTCAAGGATTCCACAACTGCTACACACGCCTACGTGCTGTTGGCGACCTATTATCCAAAAAAGGAATACTGGGCGCTTTTGCTGCACGAACTGGTGGTGAATACAAAAATTCCGGCCGCTTTGCAGCTTGATGTTTATCGCATCCGCCTTGCGGTGGGTGATGTTTCCACCGCGCGTGACTTTATGGACATGACCGAGATCGCCATGCAGGGGCATATGCCTCAGCTTGCGCTGGACCTGATGAATCAGGGCTACCAGCAGGGTGTGCTTGGTCAGGGCACGGAAGCCGCCCGACAGGCGCGCCTGAAGGCAATGGTTGAAAAAACCGTTGCCGCCAAAAAAGCCTCTATTGCAACCGATGAGCAGGCAGCTCTTGCCCAGACATCGGGTAACGAACTGCTGAATGTGGGGTATAATTACGTCACGTTCGGGCAGGCGGCCAAAGGACTGGCGCTTATGCAGCAGGCCATTGCCCAGGGGGTAACAGACCCCAATATTGCCCGCTTGCACCTTGGTCTGGCCCAAATGCAGGCTGGCAATAAGGCAGAGGCCATCCAGACCCTGAAGAGTGTTGCAGGGGATAATGGGGCCTATGACATTGCCCAGCTCTGGGTGCTCAGGTTAGGGCAGGTTACAGCCGCGCACTAAGCGTAAAAAGATAGATTTTATAAAAAAGGCCGCTATAAAGCGGCCTTTTTTTGTGGTTGTGTTTTTGTCTATCCCGCTTTTTTGGGGGCCGACTTGGTGTTTTGTGCAGCCTGTGGTGCGGGCATGGAGGAGGTCTCCTGCCAGCCACCACCCATAGCCCGGTAAATGGTTACAAGGTTCTGGTATTTTGCAACCGCAACCGTAATCTGGGACTGTTGGGCCTGTAGGTAATAGCGTTGTGAGTCCAGCGTGGTCAGGTAGGAATCTGTCCCGGTTTCATAACGCAGTTTTGCAAGCCGGTAGGCATCGCCTGCGGCAAAGACCAGACTATCCATCTGCTTTTTTTCGTCCAGATAGGCTTTGCGCGCGGCAAGGGCATCCGCCACCTCGCGGAAGGCGGTCTGCACGGTTTTTTCATAGGCGGCAATTTTACCGTTGCGGGTTGCCTTGGCGACCTTGAGGTTGCCGCTGTTCATGCCCCATGTCCAGAGCGGGATCTGCAGGCTGGGGTTAAGTCCCCATGTTGTGGCCGCAGCCGTAAACAGCCTGTGGAACTGCAAGCTGGAAACACCGTCTGTTGCGGTGAGTGTAAGGCGGGGGAAGAACGCGGCGCGGGCCGCCCCAATACTGGCCTGCGAGGCCAGAAGGTCGTGCTCGGCAGCTACAATATCGGGTCTGCGGGTCAGCAGGTCCGATGGCAGGCCCGCAGGCAGGTCGGCCAGAACGGACTGTTTGCCCAAAGGCAGCGGGGCAGGCAGATTTTGTGGAATAGGCGCGCCAATCAGCAGGGTTATCAGGTTTTCGTCCTGCTCTACCTTGCGGCGGGCATCCGTGAGCATGGTCGCACTCTGCTGCACCTGTGTTTCCAACTGGCGCACGGTCAGCAGGTTTTCCTCGCCGTGGTCATACTTGTCCTGTGTCAGCTTCAGGCTGCCCTGCTGGCTGGCCAGAGTGCGCTCGGTCAGTGCCTGCGTGTCTCTATCTCCCAGCCAGGTAATATAGGCCATGGCAACCTGTGAGACGATGCTGATCACCATGCCGCGCATGTTTTCCTGCTGGTACAGGGCACGTTCGGCGGCCTCCTTGGTCAGGGAGCGGATACGCCCGAACAGATCAATCTCGTAAGAGGAAAAACCAATCCCGCCGGAGTAGTAGCGGAAGGGGTTGCGCGCCATGCCCGAGCCGGTTTGATCGGTATCCAGCCCCGGAGCAAAGCTCAGCCCCGCCGCATCGGATGGAGCCTGATACATAGGCCCACCCGTGGCGGAAATGGTGGGGAACAGGCCCGCGTGCTGCACGTCATACTCGCCCTGTGCCGTGGCAATATTGGCAGCAGATGTGCGGAGGTCCCGGTTTTCACGCAGGGCAATGCCAATCAGGGCTTGCAGGCGCGGGTCCACAAAAAATTCACGCCAGCCAATATCCGCCGCCACTTTTGGCAAAAGGCTATCCCCCGTATGGGCATAGCCGGGCCATGTTGTGGCCAGCGGGGGTTTGGGACGCGTGTATTTGGGGATCATGGTGCAAGCGGACAAAGCCTGTGTTGCCGCAACAGCCATAACAATAACGCGGAGCCGCGGGGAGCGACGGAAAAAGAACTGAGGAGCCATATCTTATTCGTTCCCGGTTGCGGTCTGGGCGGGTGGTGCGTCCTGCTTGCGTTCGCTGATGCGTTTAACGTGAAACACATGCAACACCAGAACAAAAAAGACAGGTACAAAGTAGATGGCCAGAAGTGTTGCGGTGGCCATACCCCCTACCACGGCAGTGCCAATGGCCACGCGGGAGGCGGAACCGGCTCCCGTGGCAATGGCCAGAGGGAACACACCCACAACAAAGGCGATGGATGTCATCAGGATAGGACGCAGGCGTTCGCGTGATGCAGTCAGAACGGCCTCTTCCAGAGATTCACCGCGTTCAAAAGCAGCTTTGGCAAATTCCACAATCAGAATGGCGTTTTTAACAGCCAGACCAACGGTGGTCAGCAACCCGACCTGAAAGTACACATCGTTGTTCATGTCCCGCCACAAGGTGGCGGCAATGGAGCCGAGAATACCCAGTGGTATAACCAGCATGACCGCAAACGGAATGGCCCAGCTTTCGTAAAGTGCGGCAAGGCACAACAGGATAACCAGACTGGCCAGTGCGTAGAGCGGACCGGTGGATGAACCGGAGGAAATTTCCTCAAACGACAGGCCGGTCCATTCAAAACCTATGCCTTCGGGGAGCTTTTTCAGAATATCCTTGATGGCGGCAAGGGAGTCACCGGAGCTGTAACCGGCGGCAGGCTGGCCCAGAATTTCAAAAGCGTTAAAGCCGTTGTAATCCTCAACCTTTTGCGGGCCGGTCAGCCAGTAACCACGGATAAAGGTATCCAGTGGCGCCATGGTGTTGGTGTTGGTGCGGATGTACCATTTATTCAGGTCCTGCGGCAGCATGCGGGAGTCCAGGTCGCCTTGGATATAGACCTGTTTTACGCGGTCATTACGGGTGAACTGGTTGACGTAGATCGACCCCAGAGCACCTTCGATGGTTGTGTTGATGTCATCAATCGTAATGCCCAGAGCGTTGGCTTTTTCGCGGTCAATATCCAGATGATATTGTGATGCGTCTTCCATCCCGTTGGGGCGTACGGCCAGCAGGCGGGGGTCTTTGCTGGCAAGGCCCAGCACCATGTTACGGGCGGCCAGCAACTGCTGGTGTCCAAGATGGCCACGGTCTTCCAGTTCAAGGTCAAACCCTGTGGCGTTGCCCAGTTCGAGCACGGCTGGCGGGTTGATGGCAAAAATCTGGGCGCGCGGGTCAAACCAGTAATGCATCATGATCCGCCGTGCGATGGCGGCGGATGTTTGCGTTGCAAGGGGGCGGTTTTTCCAGTCTGTCAGACGGATAAAGAACGCACCCGAGTTCTGGCCCTGTCCGGCAAAGTTAAACCCGCTGATGGCGTAAACAGATTCCACAAGTCCACTTTCGGACTTCAGGATGTAATCTGTAATTTCATGGTTGAGTTTTGTGGTCTGCTCCATGGGGGTGTTGGGGGGCAGTGTCACCTGACCAAAAATCAGTCCCTGATCCTCATCGGGCAAAAAGCCGCTGGGCAGGCGAGTAAACAGGTAGCCCGCCAACGCGCTGATCAGCACAAAACAGGCAACGGACAATACGGTGGAGGAAATGAGCCTGCGCACGCCATTGAGGTAACCATTGGTCAGGCGTTCGAAGTTGCGGTTGAACCACCCGGCGGGGCCTGTTGTTTTAACATGCGTGCCGGGTTTGAGCATGGTGGCGCACAAGGCGGGTGTGAGCACCATGGCCACCAGTACGGACAGCCACATGGCGGAGACAATGGTAATGGAGAACTGGCGGTAAATAACCCCAACCGAGCCGGAAAAAGCCGCCATGGGCAAAAATACCGCAGTCAGCACAAGCACAATGCCAACCAGCGCGCCGGAAATCTCATCCATGGAAACGCGGGCGGCCTCGATAGGGGAGAGTTTTTTCTCCGACATCACGCGTTCCACGTTTTCCACCACCACAATGGCGTCATCCACCAAAAGGCCCACGGCCAGCACCATGGCCAGCATGGTGAGCGTGTTGATGGAAAAACCAAAGATATTGAGCAGGCCAAAGGTGCCCAGCAGCACTACCGGCACGGCAATGGTGGGAATAAGGGTGGCGCGGAAGTTCTGCAAGAACACCAGCATGACCAGAAAGACCAGCCCGATGGCTTCGAGCAGGGTAATGACCACTTCCTCGATGGAGAGGGTGATGAAGGGTTCCGTATCCAGCGGGTAAACGGTTTTCAGCCCCGGTGGGAAGAACTTTTCCAGTTCATCAATTTTGGCGCGGACAGCCGCTTCGGTCGAAATCTGGTTCGCGCCGGGTGCCAGCTTGAGCGCCATGCCCGATGCGGGGTGGTTGTTGTAAAAAGAGGACGTGTTGTAGGTCTGCGGTCCCAGTTCCACCCGCGCCACATCCTTGATGCGCACCTGCGAGCCGTCGGGCTGGACCCGGAGCAGAATTTTTTCAAACTCGCCAGCCGATGTCAGGCGGGTCGGGCCAATGATCGTGGCGTCCAGACGGATGTCCTTGCGCGCGGGCAACCCCCCGAGTTCGCCGGATGAGACCTGAATATTCTGGGTCTGGATGGCGGCTTCCACGTCCCGCACGGTCAGGCCGTAGTTGAACAGCTTGTTGGGGTCCATCCAGATCCGCATGGCGTATTCGGAGCCGAAGAGCGTGTGGTCGCCCACCCCGGTCACGCGGCTGAGCGGGTCGGAAATGTTGGAGGCCACATAGTCGGCAATGTCGGAGCCGGTCATGGAGTTGTTGGTGGAGATAAACGCCAGCACCAGCATGAAGTTTTTAACGGCCTTGGTAATGCTCAGCCCCTGCGCGGTCACTTCCTGCGGCAGTTTTGGCTGGGCAAGCTGGAGCTTGTTCTGCACCTGCACCTGAGCAATGTCGGGGTTTGTGCCCTGCTCAAAGGTCAGGTCAATTTCCATCTGCCCGGAGGCGTAGGACTGGGCCGAAATATATTCCAGATGATCCAGCCCGAACATCTGCTGGAGTATGGGGCGCACGACCGTATCATTCACCGTATCGGCGGATGCGCCGGGGTAGGTTACGGTAATGGCGATCTGGGGCGGGGCAATGCTGGGGTACTGCGCAATAGGCAGCCGCAGGATGGACAGGCCGCCAAACAGCATGATGATCAGGCTGATCACCCACGCAAAAATGGGTCGGTTGATAAAGAACCGCGAGAGCGACATGGATTTACTGCCCTTTTTGCGCAGGCTGTGCAGCGGAGCTGGTTGTTGGGTCGGTCTTGGGTTTGCTGTCCATGACCGAGACCTTGGCCCCGGGGGTTATTTTTTGCGTGCCGCTCACCACCACGCGTTCACCCGCCTTAAGCCCATCGGTCACCAGCCAGTTCGTGCCAATGGCCATGCCAATCTGGATCTGACGCAGGGCGACTGTATTGTCGGGCTGGACAATCCATACCTGCGGGTCGCCGTGGGTGTTGCGGCTCACCGATTCTTGCGGCACCAGCAGGGCGTTGGGGTCAATCCCCTCATCCAACTGTGCGTGAACATACATGCCCGGCAGCAGCAGCTTTTGCGGGTTGGGCATGATCGCGCGCACAATAACGGTGGAGGTTGTTGTATCCACGTTCACTTCGGCCAGCGCCATGTGGCCCTTGAATTCGTAAGGTGAGCCGTCTTCAAGTGTCAGGACCACGGGCACTTCGCCATTGTCCTGACGTTTGATCCGCCCTTCCGCCAGTTCGCGCTTAAGGCGCAAAAGGGTAATGGCAGGCAGGTTCACGTCCACATAAATGGGGTCAAGCCGGGTGATAATGGCCGTGTTGCTGGTCTGTTCGGCGGTAACAAGTGCCCCAACCGTAATAAGCGTACGGCCAATACGCCCGGAGATGGGGGCATACATTTTGGTGTAACCAAGGTTGACCTGAGCACTTTCCACCTGCCCCTGCGCGCTCTGTATCTGACCACGGGCCTGCTTTTCGGCAGCTACGGCATCATCATAGTCCTGCTGGCTTACGGCGTGTTCACGCACCAGCTTTTTGTAGCGCCGGACCTTGGCCTTGGCCGTGCCATCTACGGCCATGGCCTGGGCCAGTTGCCCGCGGGCGGTGTCATACACGGCTTTGTAGCGGGCGGGGTCGATCTGGTAGAGCTGCTGGCCAGCAACGACGTCCGAACCTTCAATAAACAGGCGTTTGAGCACAACACCTGTGACCTGTGGGCGAACCTGAGCAATTTCAAACGCATCTGTACGGCCGGGCAGGCTGGTGTGTACGCTTACGGGCTGGGGTTGCAAGGTTACAACGCCCACAGCCTGCGGCGGCATATGCGGTGCGCTCTGCTGGCGTTTACAGCCTTCCAGAGCAAGCAGGGCAACCGTGCAGAGCAGGACCGGACGAAGAGAAAAAGTGTGTGTTGTCACTTTGGTGTGGCCCTGTGTGTTGAAGGGTCTTCCGCACATGTCAGGCTTTGGCAAGCTTTGCCGGGTCTGGAAGGGTACGCCATTTCCAACCCGGTTGGGGAGCTTGAGTTACAGGCCGCTTTGTGGAGAAAACAGGATGGAGAAATGTAAGGTGAAAAAACAGTACTAAGTGTTACTTTTAACCTGCAAGCTAAAAGTGCAACCACACCAAGTCAAGAGCAGATCAAACCAAAAACACAAGCATTATCGCGGGTGTCAGGCTGTGTGGCCGCTGCTTTCGTCCAGCCGTGTGTCCCGATGGACCCATGTTGAAAGCAGAAGTCCAAACCCCAGCATGACGTTCAGCATGGCCGACCCACCGTAGGAGACCAGCGGGAGCGGCACCCCGCCCACAGGAATTGCCCCCATGACCATGGAAAGATTGACCAGACAGTAAAAGAAAAAATTCATGCTGATGCCAAGGGCAATCAACCGGCCAAAGCGGTTGCGGCAGCGTATGGCCATGATCATGCCGCCCATAATCAGCAGCACCAGCAGGGCAATAACGGCGGCAGCACCAATAAAGCCCCATTCTTCGGCGATCATGGTAAAAATGAAGTCAGTCTGTTTTTCGGGCAGGAAGTTGAGCTGCCCCTGTGAGCCATGCAGGTAACCCTGCCCCCACATCCCCCCCGACCCAAGGGCTATCTTGGACTGGATAATGTTGTAACCGGCCCCCAGCGGATCGTTTTCAGGGTGGAGGAAGGTGGTAATGCGGGCCTTCTGGTAGTCATGCAGGTGCCCGTAGGCAAACTGGACAAGGGAAGGCACGGGCAGAATAAGCAGGATAATCTGCCACAGGCGCATACCCGCGGTAAAAAACAGCGATGCGCCAATACCGCCAATAATGACCGCCGTGCCCAGATTGGGCTCCTTGAGCACCAGCCCCACGGGCACCAAGACCATAAAGGCGGGGGGAATAAGCCAGAGCGGATTGCCCATGCGCGCATAGTCCATGCGCGAGAACCACGTGGCCAGCACGGCGACAAGGGCGATCTTGGCAAATTCGGAGGGCTGGACCTGTAGTCCCCCGATCATAAGCCAGCGTTCGGCTCCCTTGCCAACATGGCCCATGTGCAGCACCGCCACCAGCAGCACGAGCGAGAGCGCGTACATGCCCCATGATGCACGCATGAGCAGGTGGGGGGGCAGCATGGCAATGGTGACCATCAGCACCAGCCCAACGGCAAAACGCGCCGCCTGCGGGGCGGCAAACGGGTAGGGCACCCCGCCCGCAGCGGAGTAGAGCGTGACGTAGCCAATACCGGCCAGTGCGCAAATGAGCAGGACGTAGAGCCAGCTTATCCGCCACAGCTTGGCCATAAGTCTGAAGCTGGGTTCGGCCCGTAACAGGCGCTTATGGAACCTGATGGGGTTATTCAAAGCTGTCGTCCACAGTGGCCACGCTCTCGGGCGGGGGGGTGGTGTGGTTGGACGGGTCACGCAGGAGGGTATCGCGCATGATGTTGCGTGCCAGTGGGGCTGCGGCATCCGCCCCGGCATTACCATGTTCGATCACGACCGACACGGCATAGCGTGGTGCGTCATACGGGGCAAAGCAGATGAACAGCGCGTGGGGGCGGTATTCCCACGGCAGGTTGGCGGAGTTGAAGTGCCCGCTCTCACGCAATGCGCGGGAGACGTGGCGCACCTGAGCCGAGCCGGTTTTGCCCGCCATGGCAATGCCCGGCAGGTCAAGCTGCGCCTTGGGGGCTGTGCCGTGGGGTTCGTTCACCACGGCGAACATGCCTGCGCGCAGGGCTTCGAGATATTTTTCGGGCATGTTCAGGCTTGGCCAGTGCTCGGCATTTGCCATGGGGCTGACCTCGCCATTAATGGCGCGCATCAGGTGGGGCTGTACGGCCCGGCCGGTTGCCATGCGGGCGGTGTAGGTGGCCAGTTGCAGCGGCGTGACCTGTATGAACCCCTGCCCGATCCCGCTGACAATGGTGTCCCCCCCGTTCCAGTGGTGGTGGTGGGCCTGCCGCCATGCCGGGGTGGGGATCAGCCCTGTGCGGGTGTGGGGGAGTTCAATATCGAGCGGTACGCCAAGGCCCATGCGGTGTGCGGTCTCGGCAATACGGTCCATGCCAATGCGGCGGGCAATTTCGTAAAAATACACGTCGCAGGAGTATTTGAGGGCCAGATGCAGGTCCACCGACCCATGCCCCCAGCGCGACCAGCAATGAAAGCGCGTGCCCCCTACATCCAGATGACCGGGGCAGAAAACCCGATCCGTGGGAGAGACCAGCCCCGATTCCAGTGCGGCCATGGCCACAGCGGGCTTGAAGGTGGAGCCGGGAGGGTAAACTCCGGCCACGGCCTTGTTGATCAGGGGGGTGTGCTGGTTGTTTGTCCATTCAATCCACTGCGCGTGGCTGACGCCGCTATCAAACAGTGATGGATCGAACGAGGGTGTGCTGACCATGGCCAGCACCTCGCCATTATGGCAGTCCATGACCACGGCGGAAGCGGTCTGGTCCCCTATGTGGTTGAGCACCCTTTGTTGCAGCCCACGGTCTATGGTCAGGGAAATTTCTTCCCCCGGCACACCTTCCTCGCGGTTGAGTTCGGAAATCACGCGCCCAACGGCGTTGACCTCCATCTCCACCGATCCTGCGGTGCCACGCAGTTTTTCGTCCTGATTCTGTTCTATGCCCGCGCGGCCGACCCGCATGCCCGGTAGGGCCAGCAGGGTGGAGTGTGCCACATCGTTCTCGTTCGGGGGGGCAACGTAGCCGATAATATGGGCCAGCAGCTCCCCTTCGGGGTACACGCGGCGTGTGCCCACATCAATCAGCACACCGGGCAGGGAGGGCGCGTTAAGCTCGATCCGGGCCATTTCATCCCACGAGAGGAAGTCACGCAGCATAACGGGCACAAACCGGCGCTGGTGCCGCATTTCGCGCGCTATGCGGTTCCGGTCACGCTCATCTAGGGGAATAAGGGTGGAAAAGCGCTCTATGGTGCCGGTAACGTCGGTCGTTTCCTCCGGCATAAGGAGTGCGCGCCAGTTTTCCTTGTTGTTGGCAAGGGCTATGCCGTAGCGGTCAACAATACGGCCACGTGGGGGGGCAAGCAGGCGTTTGCTTACGCGGTTGTTGGCCGCCATCCGGGCGTAGTGGTCGCCATCATTGATCTGGATATGGTACAGGCGGCGCGCCAGCTCACCCATGGCCCCGGCCTGAACGGCCATGCACAGCAGGGCGCGGCGGGTAAAAACACCGCGTGCCGGATCCTTCTGATCGCGGATCGGCATCAAGCGGCGGTTGTCGCGTTTACGCCGCTTCAGCCACATGGGAGCACCTCCCATGTGATCATGGCGTGTCCTTCTCGTCCAGAATATGCAGGAACCACGAGAAAGTGGCGGAAAGCAACGGATAGACCCCTATGCAGAGCAAGGCTTCAAAAAAGGCGGGTGCCGGATCAAGCAGATGGAGCCGGAACAGGCATGCCAGCGCCCACTGCAACGCTGCGGCAGCCGCTCCTACCAGTCCGAACAGGCACCATACCACTAAAAAATTCATCCGCATGAGACCAAAACGGGCGTAACTGCCAATGCCATGCACCAGTAATAGAATAAAGGCGCTGACCCCCAGCGGTGTAAACCCCACAAGGTCCATAAAAAGCCCAAGCAGGAACACGGCCAGCGAGGGCATGCCTGATGGCCGCCACACGGACCAGAAAAAAATTGTGTTGATAACAATGGCCGGGAGCAACTCCGCCGCTCCGGGAATGGTCACAGGGGCCGAGAAAAAAATAATGACCAGCGCGGTAAAAACGGACGGCAGAAGATGCCGCGCGGTACGGTCGAGTCGCTGGCGGGAGGTCAACTGGGTTTCGGCGTCGTGCTCCCAGCGGGGCTGATGGGGATCGGACATGGCGTTATCCCTCCTGCCCCGGGCCCAGCAAGGTTTTGAACGGCAGCGTTAGCGCGCGGTGCGGACGGGTTAGCGGAACATGGCCGGGGGCTTCGGGGGGTTCAATCTCGGATTGGCCAAAGTCGAACACGCGCAGCATGGTCAGCCGGTCCAGCCGGGCAAAAGGCTGCACCACGGGCTGGCCGGGGTGCAGGTAGTGCACGCTGCCAATAGGAATACCCGATGGAAAAGCCCCGGCCTGATCGGAGGTTACAACCCGCTCGCCTTCTATGGGGCGGGTATCCTGCGAATAATAGAGCAGGCGGGGCAGGGGGGAGTTGTCACCCGCCATAATGGCCGCGGCATGGCTGGATTCCAGTTCCACGGGCAGGCGGCTGGCAATATCGGTAATCAGCAGGATACGTGCGGCATGCGCGCCCACTTCCGTTACGCGGCCAGCCAGCCCGCTGGAAGCCAGCGCAATATTGCCAGTCTGCACGCCACTCGTGGTGCCCGCCACCAGCAGCACGGCGCGCGCGTATATGCCCCCGCTATCGGCCACAACCCGGCCGGTTACAAAGGCGGGCGTGGGCTCGGGCACCCAGTGGAGTTCGGTTTTAAGGGTATCATTCTCCCGTGCAAGGGAGACCGCAACTTCGTACCATCGGCGCAGATTGGCGTTTTCTGCACTCAGGCGGTGGTTTTCCTCCGCCAGATTCCGCGCTTCCTTCAGCCCGTGCACAAGGCGTTCGCTATCGGTCTGTGTGCGGGAGAGCAGGCTCCACAGGGGGGCCAGCACATCGGCCACGCGCATGCGCGCCCGGTCCGCCAGAGGGCGGTCAGCCTGCCCGGCAATAATGATCCCGACAGACATGAGCAGCAGAACCGGTAACACCAGTTTGCTCAAGGCCTGTCTTACCTGAATGGAAACCGGGACCATGGAAAACCGGATGCCCTTATATCTGACGGCATAAAAAACCAGACTCAGCCACACACAGCATAATGGGCCGTGGTGCTGAACCGGGGCGTTAGTACATGGTGGTCAGCACGTTGCGCAGACGCTTCATTTCTTCCAGTGCGCGGCCAGTGCCCAGTGCCACGCAGGACAGGGCGTCTTCGGCCACGGTAACCGGCAGCCCGGTTGCCAGACGCAGCACATCGCTCATGCGGTACAGTAATGCGCCGCCGCCGGTCAGAACAATGCCTTTGTCCACAATATCGGCAGCCAGTTCCGGTGGGGTGTTTTCCAGTGCGGTTTTGACTGCATCCACAATCTGGCTGATCGGCTCCATCAGGCTTTCGGCAATCTGGGCCTGCGAGACCTGAACCTCGCGCGGTACGCCGTTAATCAGGTCGCGGCCCTTAACATCCAGCCAGGGGCCACTGTCATCGGGGTCATCGGGGGGGAGAGCCGCGCCAAGGTTGATTTTGATCCGCTCTGCCGAGCTTTCACCGATCAGCAGGTTATAGGCCCGGCGGATGTAGGAAATAATGGCTTCATCCATTTTATCCCCACCAACGCGCACCGAGCGGGCATAAACGATGCCACCGAGGGAGATAACGGCCACTTCCGTGGTGCCACCACCAATATCGACAATCATGCTGCCAGAAGGCTCGGTCACGGGCAGGCCCGCGCCAATGGCGGCGGCCATGGGTTCCTCAATCAGGAAGACCCGGCGTGCGCCAGCACTTTCCGCACTTTCCTGAATAGCGCGGCGCTCAACGGCTGTGGAGCCGGAGGGCACGCACACAATAATCTGCGGGCTGGCGAAGGCCCGGCGGTTATGCACTTTGCGAATGAAATGTTTGATCATTTCTTCCGCCACATCAAAGTCGGCAATCACCCCGTCGCGCATGGGGCGGATGGCGGCAATGTTGCCCGGAGTCCGCCCGACCATCTGCTTGGCTTCCTCCCCCACGGCCAGAAGCTGCTTTTTGCCGCGTATGTCTGCAATCGCCACAACCGAGGGTTCGTTCAGTACAATGCCACGCCCTTTGACATACACAAGGGTATTGGCAGTACCGAGATCGATGGCCATGTCCGCAGACATAAGACCGAGCAGACGAGAGAACATCCAGGACTCCTGGTTGAAGCGGCACTACGCGACTGTGTGGAAGGGGCAGGCAAACAAAACGGACCCCAACGGTCGCTTTGGTCAATATGTTTGCACGGATTACCGGGGCATAGCGAGGCAGACAAGCCCTGTGTTCATAAACTTCCGCATAATTTCGTATGCGGGGGGGGTATCTGCCTCGTTATTTGGGGGCGTTGGCCCCCAATGGGAGCCTGATCAGGCGGTCAGGGCCTCGGGTGCGGTGCGTGCGCGTTTGACCAGCAGCTTGTTCAGGGCATGCACATAGGCGCGCACGGCAGAGACAACAGTGTCCGCATCCGCGCCCTGACCGTCCACCAGCTTGCCGTCCTCTTCCAGTCGGACCGTGGTGCGGGCCTGTGCATCCGTGCCTTCCGTTACCGCGCCAACGCTGAACAGGGCCAACCGTGCCTCGTGCGGGAAGGCCAGACGCAGCGCGTTAAAGGCGGCGTCCACCGGCCCGTTGCCCGTGGCGTTGGCCTGCACGTCCGTGCCATCGACCTGAATGGTCAGCGCAGCAGCGGAGGGTTTGCCCGAGGAGGAGGTCAACTCCAGTGCCGCAAAGCGGATATGGTCGTGGTCACGGGCTTCGTCATCCACCAGTGCGACAATATCGTCGTCGTAGACGACCTTCTTGCGGTCAGCCAGATCCTTGAAGCGCGAGAATGCTTCGTTCAGGCGGGCGTCATCCATGTCCGCGTAACCCAGTGCTTTCAGCTTGTCGCGGAAGGCGGCACGGCCGGAATGTTTGCCCATCACCAGCGAGGAACGGCTCCAGCCCACGCTTTCGGGGGTCATGATCTCATAGGTCGCGGCATTCTTGAGCACCCCGTCCTGATGAATACCGCTTTCATGCGCAAAGGCGTTGCGGCCCACAATGGCCTTGTTGGGCTGCACGTCAAAGCTGGTGATGGTGGCCAGCATGCGTGAGACCTTGAGCAGGTCGGTGGTCTGGATGTTGGTGTTGAAGGGGTACTGGTCGTGGCGTGTGCGCAGTGCCATCACAATTTCTTCCAAAGCGGCATTGCCCGCGCGCTCGCCAATACCGTTAATGGTGCATTCCACCTGCCGCGCCCCACCACGCAGGGATGCCAGCGTGTTGGCCACACCCAGCCCCAGATCGTTATGGTTATGGGCGGACAGAATGACCTGATCGGCACCGGGAACGCGTGTGCGCACCATGGAAAAGATTTTTTCCATGTCTTCCGGTGTTGCGTAACCCACCGTGTCGGGGATGTTGATGGTGGTGGCACCCGCCTTGATCGCGGCTTCTACACAGCGGCACAAAAAGTCGGGGTCGGTGCGTGAGCCGTCCTCGGCGGACCATTCCACGTCGTCCGTCAGATTGCGCGCGGCAGTGTTACCGGAAGTGATCAGGTCCAGAACGGTCTGCGGCTCCATGCGCAGCTTGTACTTCATGTGCAGCGGCGAGGTGGAGATAAAATTGTGGATACGCTTGCGCTCCGCCGGGGCCAGTGCCTCGCCCGCGGCCGCAATGTCCTTGGCACCCCCACTGCGGGCCAGCGCGCAGATAACCGCGCCCTTGGTGTGGCGGGCGATCTCGTTCACGGATTCAAAATCGCCTTTGGAGGCAACGGGAAAACCCGCTTCAATCACATCCACGCCCAGTGTTGCCAGGGCTTCGGCCATGCGCAGTTTTTCGGCCAGGTTCATGGAAAAACCGGGGGACTGCTCGCCATCACGCAGTGTGGTGTCAAAAATAATGACACGGTCAGCCGTCATACGGCCAAAAGATGGGTGGTTGAAGCTGGAGGGATCAGCAGACATGAAAATGTTCCTGAATTTACTCTGGTCTGGCGCCGCCAAAGGCATGCCACGCCTTATAATCTGCCTGTGCTGCACACAGGCGCTCTCACTTGCAAATCCCCTGGGCGCGGCAGCACAAGGCCACCCGGATCGCTCAGGGGCTGATAAGTCGAAGGAGAAGGTCCAGACGAAAAGCCACGCCGCCCTGAGCCGCTGTTACGCGGGTCATGAGGGAATCGGACATGAACCGGTCGGAAATCATGCCGCGTAGAATACCCTCATGTTTTGTCAGCGCAACAGGAAAATAACCGGCGTGGGAATTCATGGCTCCTGCTTCAGCCCTGCGGCCTGCCACGGCGCAGGGTGTGCAGCACATACAGCATGACCCCCAGCAGCACGGCGGCAAAGGTCTGGTGCACGGCCCCGGCCCATACAGGCACCACCAGCAAAAGCGTTGTCACGCCAAGTGCGTACTGCACCAGCACGGCCCAGCCGAGCAGGATTATGCCATTTTGCGCCTGTGGGCCAAGCCCCGCGCCCCGCCGCAGCCCGGTCAGCAGTACCGCCCCAATGCTCAGCGCGGTCAGGGTGGCCAGTAGCCGGTGGTCAAACTGGATGGCGGCTTTGTTGACCACCCAGTTCATCCATAGGGGAGAAAGCTGGGCATAGTCGGCGGGAATAAGGTGGCCATCCATGAGCGGGAAGGTGTTGAACAAAAAGCCCGCATGCGTGCCCGCCGTAAAGCCGCCCGCAATAATGGTGGTGCACAAAAGCCCGATGCTCAGGCACGCCAGCCGCCGGGTCAGCTTGACGCCGGGTGTAAAAGCCGTGGGCTGGGGCTGTGGCCAGCGGATGGAAAAAGCGGTCCACAGAATGGCGCCATACAGCAGCAGGGCGGCACTCAGGTGCAGCACGAGTCGTACAGGTTCAACCGCCGTGCTGTTGGCCCGAAAGCCCGAGGCAACCATAAACCAGCCAATGGCCCCCTGGAGTGCGCCCAGCACAAAAAATACGAACAGCCGCGCGGCAAGGCGGCGGGTGATCATGCCCCGGATAACAAACCAGACCAGAGGAGCCAGCAGCACAAGCCCCATAAGACGGCCCCAGAAGCGGTGGGTCCATTCCGCCCAGAAGATTTTCTGGAATCCTTCCAGCCCGAATCCTTCATGCTGGAGGTGGTACTGGGGAATGGTCTGGTACAGCGCAAACAGCCGCTCCCACTCCGCGTGGGACAGAGGCGGGATCATGCCGCTAACGGGCTGCCAGTCCATAATGGACAGGCCAGAGCCGGTCAGGCGGGTCACGCCGCCAATGGCGATCATGCCCAGCAACATGAAACACAGGAGGAACAGCCAGCCAGAAATCAGGCGGCGGTGGGCAGGCGTCATGTCTTGCTGGCGCTGGGGCGTGGTGGGCATGGCACTCTTTTGCGCTGAGGTTAAACTTTATGGCTAGGGTTTACAGCCAGCTTGCGGGCCGCGGCAAGAAGATGCTAGCGCCCAAGGGATGGAACCAGCCCCTCCAGCACCGGAGCAGCCCGTCAGGGTCGTGTTCAAACCTTTGCTTATGCTGCTTATTCTGGTGGTGGGTGCAATTGGGCTACGGCATGTACCCGCTCTGGAGCATGTGCTGGGCAGTACGGATATGCTGCGCGCGGGCCTTGCCGGACGGCTGGTGTTTGTGGTGGGGACTTGCGTCTGGTGCGCCTTTGGGCTGCCCCGGCAGGTGGCCGGTTTTGCTGCAGGGCTGACCTACGGTGTGGCCGAAGGGCTTGTCATGATCACCATAGCTTCTACATTAGGGTGTGTGGCCGGTTTTTTATGGGCCCGCTGGGGTGGTCGTTCATGGGCGCAGGCGCGCCTTGGGCCACGGTTTGAAAAGCTGGATGCGTTTTTAACCCACAAGCCCTTCCTGAGCATTCTGACATTGCGCCTTCTGCCGGTTGGTTCAGCCCTGCTGCTCAACCTGCTTGGGGGCGTGTCTGGCATGGCGGTATGGCCATTTATTGCGGCAACCCTGCTGGGCGCACTTCCCCAGAACGCCGTTGCGGTGCTGCTTGGGGCAGGCGTGCAGGTGGGGGCGGTCTGGCAGTATGGGGCGGGGGTCGGGCTGTTTGCCCTTTCTGCCGGGTTGGGTCTGTGGCTGTGGCGGCATGCCCGCATTGCCAGGGCCAACGCATAGGCCCGGAGCATTTTTGCACGCAGGTTCTTTGGGGCCTGTCTGTGCTTGTATCCGATCCTGTTCCCCAATTTTTTTTCCACAGTGGGATAAATTTTCTGCGGCACTTACCTAACACGCCATACCCGGAGGGCCGGGTATGATGTCTTCTTCGCCCTCCACCAGCACCACCACGGCGCGGGATACGGCGCAGCCTGTTTTTGCAAACGGGGTGCCGGGCTGGCTTTCCCTTTTGTTGGGGTTTCTCACCGCTGTTGGCCCGATCTCGACGGATATCTATCTGCCTGCCTTCCCCGCTATGGAGCAGAGTTTTCATACCAGTGCGGGCAATGTGCAGTTTACGCTGGCCATCTGGTTTGTCGGCCTTGCCATAGGGCAGTTGAGTGTGGGGCCGCTGGCGGACAGGTACGGCCGGCGCATGCCCATGCTGGTGGGTAATGCGCTGTATGCCGTGGCGTCTGCCGTGTGTGCGTTCGCGCCCGATGTTACCACATTTTCCGCAGCCCGGTTTGTGGCCTCCATTGGGGCGTCGGCCAGTCTGGTCGTGCCAACGGCCTGTGTGCGCGACGTTGTGTCCGACCGGGCGGCGGGTGCGCGCATGATGTCCCGCCTGATCATGGTCATGGGGGTGGTGCCCATTCTGGCGCCCATGCTGGGTGGTCTGGTGGTGGAGTTTGTCTCGTGGCGGATTATTTTCTGGGCGTCGGCGGTCTATGGCGTGGTGTGTGTGGCCCTTGTGCTGTGGGTTCTGCCCGAAACGCTGCCGTACAAAAAGCGCCAGAGCCTTTCCCCCATTACGTTGGTGACCCGTTACGTGGGGCTGCTGGGAGACAGGGGGTACAGCATTTACGCCATGATCACGGCGTTCTCGACCTTTATGTCCTTTAGCTACCTGACTGCTGCTCCGTTTGTGTTCGTACAGCTTTTTCATTTTTCGCCCCTGCGTTTTTCCATGCTGTTCGGGGTCATGTCCGTGTTCATGATCGGGGCGTCGCAGGTGAATGGCCTGCTGGTCGGGCGGGTGGACCCCGCGCGTCTTTTGCATGGCGCGGTGGCCATATCGGTTCTGGGTACACTCCTTATGGTGGGGGTTAGTATATGGGGTGGCTGGTACGCGCCTGTGGCGTACAGGCAGTATGAGGTCTGGCTGGTTATTGGCACCATGGTGCTCGCACTTGCACCCACGGGGATAATTTTCCCCAATGCGATGATGATGGCTCTGGCCGATCATCCCTCCCAGGCGGGGGCGGCGTCGGCCCTTGCGGGTACGTTGCAGTACGTGCTGGGCGCGCTGGCGGGGGTGGTGGTTGGCCAGTTCGCGGCCACATCTTCGTTACCAATGGCTGGATGTATGTGCTTTGGTGCGCTTATGATGCTGGGTACGCATATGTTCCGCCCCGCTATGCGGGATGTCGCCTGATCCTGCATGGGCAGCCATGCCTTGCCCGGTTATGATCAAGGTGCCATGCCCACGAGGGTGGCGGTACACAGATAATGGGGGGCATGCCTGACATGCTACGGCATCCAGCAAGACGGGCTCATATTCTGGCTCTTATCGGGGCTGGTGTGCTGATTGTGACCTTTGGTGGCATTGGCATAGAACTCGGGAATGATATGGCCCGCCACGGCAATCTGGACCGCCAGAGCACGGCGGCGGGTAGTTATTTGCGCGGTGTGCACCATGCCACCAGCAATGCCCGTATCTGCCACTATGCCTTTGAGGCCGAACACGACCCCGCCGATGGCGAGTGTTACCTGCAAGCCATTACCCAACTTTCCGATGCCCGGGCGGGGTATGATGGTTTCCGCTCCGTGCAACTGCGTGAGGGCGGTGGCCGCAAGGAAGTGCTGGGTGTTGTGGAAAAGCAGCTCCAGACCATTAGCGCATGGCCCAGATCGGCCGAGGCCATGCCGCAGGGTGGTGCGGCCCTGCTGGCCACACTGGACCAGAATCTGTCTGTTTTAAGCCGCGCCAGTACGCTTGATCAGGCCGACCGCGTTGCCAACATGCTGCGCAATACAAGCTGGCAGCGCAGGCTGGCGCTCTTGGGTATTCTGACCGGGGTGCTGAGCATGATTTCCGCAGGCTGGGTGCTGGACCGCTCATCACTTGCTGCGGCACGGGCCGAAGCCTCCTCGCGCGATCTGGCTTTGCGGCTGCGCGCCACGCTGGACAGCCTGAGCCTTGGCGTTGCGGTGTTTGGCGCGGATGGGTGCCTGTGGCACTGGAACGAGCAACTGGCCACGGTGCTTGGTCTGGGCAAGGACTTTTTGCGCACCGGCCTGTCCTATAATGCCCTGAGCGGCATGCTGGTGGTGGATGGCGTGCCCCTGTTGGAGCCGTTTGAACATATTGAGAGCAGCCTGTCCAAAGGGGAGCTGGCTCCCCCGGTCGTTGTGGAATGCAAGGGTGGCAACGGTGCGGATCTGGAACTGTGCCGCACGTTGTTCTTTGCTCCCGATGGCGCTGCCGAACGGCGTGGATTTGTGCTGACTGCGGCCGACATTACCATGCGCCTGCGCAGTGAGCGCGCTCTGGGCGAGGCGCAGAAGCTGCGCGCGCTGGGCCAGTTGACCGCGGGCATTGCGCATGACTTTAAAAACCTGCTCACGGTTATTCTGGGTAATCTGGAACTCGCGGCGGAATACGACCAGCCTGATCAGGTTGAGCAACGGCAGGAATATCTGTCCGCCGCCACCCACGCGGGCCACCGCTCGGAGGCACTGACCGGTCAGCTCCTGTCCTTTATGCGCCGCCAACGTGGCGCACCCGATTCGTTGCGTCTCTCTGACCTGTTTTCCTTCCTAGGGGGGCTGCTCGGGCGTGTGATCGGCCCGCGCATTGTGGTGGAATGTGGCGTTGTGGCCGATGTCTGGCCCGTATGCGCGGACCCCGCCCAACTGGAAAGTGCAGTGCTCAACTTGGCCATTAACGCGCGGGACGCCATGCCCTCCGGCGGGCGGCTGCGTATTACGGCGCGGAATGTCACGTTCTCCGTTAATGCCGATCTGATGGGTCTGCCGGTGGAAGACGGGCGCAGTATTCGTGTTGTGTCCGATCCATCCCCCCTGCCTGCGGGTGACTGGGTCCGGCTGGATGTGGTGGATAGTGGTTTTGGCATGACGCGGGAGGTCATGGACCGTCTGTTCGAGCCGTTTTTTACGACCAAGCGTGAGGGTGCGGGTACGGGCCTTGGCATGGCTATGGTTCTGGCCTTTTCCCAGCAGGTCAATGGCCGGGTTGTGGTGGCAACAGGGCGTGGCAGCGGGACCGAGGTTTCGTTGTGGTTGCCGCGCGCCATACCGGCCAGTACCGGGGCGGAGGGTTCCGTGGTGGACGTCATGCCCGCCTTGACCCGGCCCGCAAGCTCCCCGCCACAGGCACGCAGCCTGCAGGTGCTTGTGGTTGAGGACGACGCTGCCATCCGAGATATTGTTGTGACCATTCTGAGCATGGCTGGCCACAAGGTACTGGAGGCGGGGGATGGCGAACAGGCGTTTGACACGGCCGCCGGAGTTGATGGTGAACTGGACCTGCTGGTGACAGACATCCAGCTTCCCGGCCCACTGGACGGGGTTACCCTCTCCCGCGTGCTGGTCGAGCGGTACCCTGCGCTGGCAGTGGTGTACATGTCTGGCGATCTGACGGTCGATTCCCCGCCGCCGGAGGGGAGTGTTCCCAATGTGCGCCTGCTGGCCAAACCCTTCCGCCGTGATGGGTTGATAGAGGCCGTAACCGCAGCACTGGGTGCGCGGGCTGGGGTCTGACCAGCCAGATCTTCCCTTGCGGAACGCTCCCGTGCGGGATAGAGCGTGTGCCGGTTGCCTCAGAACTGTTCACCAGCGGTGCTTGACCTATGGGAATTAAGGCAGGATGGAAAACGCGCTCCCACAGCGTTGGGCGCATGGATGAAGGATTGTCAAATACCATGACGGGACGTCAGGACATCGATCTGAAGGATTACATCCGTCACATTCCCGATTTTCCCAAGCCGGGCATTCTATTTTACGATATTTCAACCCTGATGCAAAACCCCGATGCATGGCAGATCGCCATGGGTCGCCTGACCCGCCAGATTGCGCCCTTGCAGCCTGATCTGCTGGCCGCTGTGGAATCCCGCGGGTTTTTGACCGCAGCACCCATTGCGGACCGCATGGGCTGCGGTATGCTTATGCTGCGTAAGAGCGGTAAGCTGCCGGGCAAGACAATCTCGCACACGTACGAGCTGGAATATGGTTCCGATACGCTCGAAATTCAGGCCGATGCGGTCAAACCCGGCCAGCGCGTTGTGGTTATGGATGACCTGCTGGCAACAGGTGGCACACTTGCCGCCTCCATTGAACTGCTGCGCAAGGCTGGAGCCGAGGTGGTTGGCGCATCTGTTCTGGTTGAACTGACAGGCCTTGGCGGGCGCAGCAAGCTGGACACGACCGTGACAAGCCTGCTGTCCTACGAAGACTAAAAGCGAAAAAACGGTTTTCTTCGGTGCCATGTCCTGCGCGTAACACTGGGTGCAGGACAGGGCATACGAGGTGTGAATACGCTTTTGGGCTTCTTTGGGGTAAGAAGAAGCAGATGGCAGTCTTTCTGATCAGTCCTGACCGGCGGCACGCGGCATGAAGGCTGCGGCGTTTTCGTTTGGCCAGTTCTGTCAGGCCTTCAGGACCATTGTGCGGCAGGCGCTGGAGGGGGGTGGCCCCCCGCGTGACCTGAGCAAACTGCGCTGGCTGTACGCACCCAACCTTCTGTCTTTTGGTTACGCGCTCCGCACAACGCTGTCTTCCCTCATAGCCCTAGGCATTGCCCTGTGGTGGGAACTCGGCAGCCCGCAATGGGCGGCCCTGACCGTATGGATGGTCGCGCAGGGTACGCGGGGCAAATCCATCGCCAAGGCGCGGTGGCACATGTTTGGCATGGTGGTGGGCACAATCTGTGCCCTTGTCCTTGTTGGCAGCATGCCACAGTCTCCGCTTCTGTATATTTTCTGGCTTGCTGTGGGTATTGGCGGGTTCTGCTTTGTGGGCACCCTGCTGCCCGGCCCTGCCACCATGACCAATTACCGTATTCATGGCATGCGGGCCTCCGGGTTTACCTATGCCATTATCGCGCTGGATGGGGCGGCGGCCCCGGACCAGATTTTCCATATCGTCATGGCGCGCGCCACCTACATTACGTTGGGGATTGTGGTGGAAACCACTATATCCTCCCTGTTCCAGTACAGGCTTGGCCTACGGGCCAGAAACAGGCTCGCGACCAATTTTGTACAAGCACTTGATGGCGCGGTACCAGCGCTTGTGCGCCTGATCGGGGGGGACCGCCGCGCGGTGGCCAACTCCCCCGGTGTGTTCACAACCATTGTGGGCCTGAGCGATCAGGTCGAATTCGCCGAAGTGGAAATGGGCGAGCATCAGCACGAGGGCGACCATGCCCGTGCCGCCCTTGCCGCCATAGCGGTGTTGATGTCGCGCGGGCTGGACCTTGGTGCTCTTTTGTCCATGCCCGAAAGTCAGGGCAAGGAGTACCTGCAGGTTGCGGGGGAGGTGGCCAGTTTTTTACAGACCATTCCCCAACGCCTGTCTGACGAACTGCCAGTGGCCCCGGTCCTGCGGGATCTGGTGGCCCTGCGTGCGACCTGCACCCAGCTTGCGGCCACCTGCCTTGAGCAGGAAATGATCGCGGCCACCCACCCACCCATTGATGCGGTGCAGGAAAGCAGTCTGTCGCGCGAGGGGCAGTTACTGCACAAACTGGGTGCTATTCTGGACGAGTTGCAACAGGCCATCGAACAGTTCGAGATGAGCCGTAACCCCGCACCCCATGACCATTTTCGCTACCCCATGCGCAGCTACCGGGACTGGCGGATGGCCTTTAACAACAGTCTGCGGGCATCGGTCACCATTTTTGGCTCCGGTCTTATCTGGATAACCACGGGCTGGACTGACGGGCTGACATTCATGATGTTTGTCTCCATTGTCTGCGCGCTGTTCTCCACACTGGAGCAGCCAGCACTGGCTACGCAGGCGTTCTTGCATGGCACAATTTTTGTTGTGGGCATGAGCGGGCTTCTGGACCTGTGGGTTATGGCCCAGCCAACCATATACGAAACACTGGCTCTGTGTCTGGCGGTGCCCATGCTGGTAGGGGGGCTGGCCTTTGCGTGGCCTCCGCTTATCCTGGCCGCCGTTGCGTACAACCTGTTCCTGCCCATTCTTATCGGTCCGATGAACGAGGGCCGGATGGACGAAATCCTGTATTTCAACACGGCATTGCCGCTGTTTCTGGCCATGGTTTTTTCCATGTGGATGTACCGGCTGTTCCTGCCGTTTGACCCCGATGGCCTGCGCTGGGACCTGCGCGTGAGTATTCTGCGCCGTCTGCGCAGGCTGGCCCAGCACCGCACAGCCCCCCCCATGACGGAAATTATCGGCCGTGGGGTGGATGGATTTGTCCGGCTGTCTTCCATGACCACGGATGACGGAAACACCTATGTGCGTGACCGCTACGTAAGTGGTGTGCTTTCGGGCATGACCATAGAGCTCAATCTGTTGCGCCTGCGGGTTATTTTGGGGCGGAATATTCTGCCAGACGACGCCCGGCACGCCACACAGGCGATGATGAACCGCATGCAGCAGTTTTCGGGCCGGTATGGCGGCCAGTATGGGCGTACAGCCCGCGCGGCCAGTCTGGCGGTGGAATACCTCTCCCGCATGGAGCAGGCTGAAACCAACCTGTCCGTGCGGGAGGAAATGCTACGTGTGCTGGCCAGCCTGCATGTGATTGCAACGGAACTCCAAGAAAATCAGGCGTTCTTTGATGCGTCCTCCCCATATCTGGACAAGGCGTTTACCTGAACGCAGTGTATGCCAGATGCTGACCGCATTCGGGGAAGGACCGGGTGGTGGCGGTTGCGCAAACGCGTAAGGGAGAAACAGAATGCCAGATGCAGGAATTGCGTGGGATAACGCGCGGGCCAGAACGGTGCTGCGGTCCATGTTTGATGCAGCCGTAGCCAGCGCCGACCCGTTTGTGGTGCTGGGCAGGCACCTTCCTGCCAAGCCCAAGGGGCGCTGTGTTGTGGTTGGGGCAGGCAAGGCCTCGGCTGCCATGGCGGCCGCGTTGGAGGCCGCATGGCCAGATGTGCCGCTTGAAGGTGTGGTGGTCACGCGGGATGGGCATGCCGCTCCCACCCGCCATGTGCGTATTCTCGAAGCAGCCCACCCCGTACCCGATGCCCGGAGCGAGGCCGCCGCCCGTGCTGTTATGCACGCCGTTGCAGGGCTTGGACCGGATGATCTGGTTATCGCCCTTGTTTCGGGCGGGGGGTCGTCCCTTCTGGCTCTGCCCGCACCGGGGCTGACACTGGAAGACAAGCGCGGCGTAGGCCGGCAATTGCTGCATTCTGGCGCGACCATTACGGAAATGAACATCGTGCGGCGGTATCTGTCCGCCATCAAAGGCGGGCGTCTGGCGCAGGCGGCAAGCCCGGCGCAGGTGCTTACACTGGTGATCAGTGACGTGCCGGGGGATGATCCATCGGTTATTGCCAGCGGGCCAACGGTGCCGTCCTCTGGTACGGCGGCGGACGCGCTGCGCATTGTGGAGCGTTATGGGCTGGATCTGTCCCCCGTTGTGCGCGGGGTGCTGGAGCAGGCTGTGGCCGACCAGCAGGCGCACAGGCCCGTGGCGGACCCGCGCAACCGTGTGGTGCTGATTGCAACTCCGTTAATGGCGCTTATGGCCGCAGCGGACGTTGCGCGGCAACAGGGCGTTACACCGCTTATTCTGGGGGATGCACTGGAGGGGGAGAGTCAGGTTGCGGGCATTCTGCTTGGCGGCATGGCGCGCTCGGTCCATCTGCACGGCCTGCCCGTGCGCCCGCCTGCCGTGTTGTTGAGCGGGGGGGAAACAACAGTGACCATCCGCGCGGGTGAGGGAGCGGGCAAAGGCGGGCGGAATACGGAGTTTCTGCTCTCCTGCGCGCATTTTCTGGGTGGGGAGAGCGGTATATGGGGGCTGGCGGGCGATAGTGATGGCATAGACGGTACGGAAGATGCCGCCGGAGCCATTTTTGCCCCCGATACGCTAGGCCGTGCGGCACAGGTTGGGTGCCTGCCCGAGCCGTTTGTGCGCAACCATGACAGCTACAGTTTTTTCGCGGCGGTGGATGATCTGGTCATGACCGGTCCTACATTAACCAATGTGAACGACATCCGCCTGCTCCTGATAACCTGAGCAGTGTGGGCTCAGCCCCACAGGGCGCGGGCGACCTCGCGCCGTAGGGCGGGAAGAACTGTTGCCCCGAATGCGGGGGTGCGCCGCTCCCACATCCCTGTGCGCCATGACGGGTGCGGAAGGGGAAAATAGGTGGGCAGGAACTGTTCAAACTGCTCAACGCGTTCAAAAACCCGGCCTTTGCCCAGAACGTGGTTTTGCGCATAGGAGCCGACCAGAAGGGTCAGTTGTATATTGGGCAGATGCTCCAGAATCTGCTGCCGCCATAGTGGCGCGCATTCCGGTCTTGGCGGCTGGTCCCCGCCCTTTGGCAGCACACCGGGGTAACATAACCCCATGGGTACAATGGCGACTTTTTCCGTATCGTAAAAAAGGGCACGGTCCATGCCCAGCCATGCCCGCAGGCGATCGCCCGAGGCATCGTTAAAGGATAGGCCTGTCTCATGCACTTTGGTGCCCGGTGCCTGACTTGCAATCAGCAACCGCGCACGGGGGGAGACATGCAGAACCGGCCGCGGCCCAAGCGGCAAAGTATGGGCACACGCCGTACAGGCCCGGATCTGCTGGAGCAGGGCCTGTAACGGGTGGTCTTGTGGTGTGTGTGCCAAGGGTGCGTCCCTGTTCTGGTATGGTCGCGGTACCGGGTGTGCCCGGCTTACTTTATGTGAGGTTGGTAAGCCGTGAGAAAAGGGCAGGAATGTCCTCCTCCGCGAGTTCGCCATAACCGTGGGATACCAGATTATGCAGTTCCGGCAGACCTGAGCGCGACCGGGTGCCCGCGGCGGCATAATTGCCGGGGAAGCGGATGCCAGCTTTTTCCGCGCTGGCCAGAAAAGCGTCTACCTTGCCAAATGCGCCGGGCAGGAACCAGCTCAGGCGTGGGGCATGTTCCGTGCCACAGAATTCCATACGGCCAAAAAAACGCTCCAGCGAGGCCATAAAAACCTCCCTGCGCCGCATCATGACGACCCTTGTGCGCCGTAGGGCGTTGTCCAACTCGCCCGAATCAACCATGCGAGCCAGAGCCTCCTGCTCCAGCCACGGCAGGCCGTTACCGGTCAGCAGCTTGGCCTCCAGCACAGCGGGCAGAAAAGCCCATGGCACGACCAGATAACCAAGCATAAGCCCGCCGCCAAGGCAGGGGGCAAACAGCCCGGCATGGAGCAGGTTACGCCCCCCGGTCAGGGACAGGAGCGAGGGCAGGGGTTTTTTTTCAAACGAGAGCAGATCATACATCGACGCGGATTTCTCACACTTGAGGCAATTTCGGGTCATTTTGTAGAATTCAGTCATCCCACAGGAGCCCGATCTGGAATATTGACGATATTCTGCTTCTGGCGGCGGGT
>NZ_WOTD01000029.1 GCF_011516885.1 Acetobacter lambici
TACTGCGCGCGGGTGATTTCAGTCCAGGCCATCTTGATCTCATCAGGTTATCGCAAACCCATGAATCATAATCCACTGAAATCACTCAACTCATTTTCGGTCAGACACTAAGAGAAACAGTTCCTTAATTGCCCAAGGGCAGGTATCAGCATCCTGTCATACCCAAAATCCATACGTTTTTTGGTAATGAAAGGCTGAAGATAAGGCTCAACCAGTTGTTCCAGAACTTTACGCTTATAACCAGCCTTATCTTTGACGTTTTCCGGAACTTCTATGAAGTTTGGAAATAAACCCAGAATGTCATAGCCAGTATCTTCCACTTTATCCGCAACAGATGTTCTTGGTGCGTTCACCATGACAAAATCACGAATGTAAAAAACCGTGGAACGTCCCACCTTACGTTCATCAGAAAAACAACGCAGGTAACGTCCTGCCAACGGACAGGAACGATTATCAGGGATTCTGATGCCTTCAGATAACAGGGAAAAAATAGTGCTGTAATTTATCATAGTATTACTCCATTCAATAACTCCTTAAATATACGTTATTTATAAACTATATTTATCTTAATTGCAATATTTATATATGCTTATATAAATAAATATATCAAATATCTATAATATTAATGGAAACAATCAACGGGTTTGTTTGTTGTTTCAGTTGCTTGTTTTGCATGAAATGGTCAACAGGGTTTTCTGTTGACTGGTGAGAGAAAAAACACAGCAAGGTTCAACAGGAAACCTGTGCGACTATATGACAAAAATATCAGGAATGAACGAAATACCCAGGATATCAGCCACGAACAGATTTTCTGGAATAACCCGGATGGGAAAGCATCAGACATGCTGTTCCAATGCGAAATAAGCCACACACAGACACGAAACAGGAACGAAGGGTATAATCCTCCCTGAAAGGGGAAAAATCGCATCCATGGGTCAATTATGGAGATTTACAGATAGGTATGGAATGAACCGAATGCAGGGAATTCCACGAAACAGAAAAAATGAGCCTGATTAATCTGAAAGTGATAGGGAAAAAGAAAAGAACCAAAAGAAAAAGAAAAAAAAGAAGGTTGGGTGGATTTCATAATCCATAGTTATCCGTCCCCACCTGTCTCACGTCAAAAACAAAACCAGAACCTTACAAAGCTCCTGATTTTTTCATTCTGTAATAACCCGGACGGGAAAGCATCAGACATGCTGTTCCAATGCGAAATAAGCCACGTTGAGAAGCAAAACAGACTTTCAGGGAAGGATTATACCCTCCAAGGGTAAACCCTGCATCTACGGTTCATTTATGAAGAAAACCGGAAGTTCACTACAAAGAAAAAAAATCTGTAGTGACCTTTGAAACCAGAAACAGATTTTCCAGATGAATCTGGTGAAACAGATAAAACGCGAAATAAGCCACACACAGACACGAAACAGGAACGAAGGGTATAATCTTCCCTGAAAGGGGAAAAATCGCATCCACGGGTCAATTATGGAGATTTACAGATAGGTATGGAATGAACCTGATAGAGTGAATCACAAGAAACAGAAAAACGGGTCTGATTAATATGAAAGTGATAGGGAAAAAGAAAAGAACCAAAAGAAAAAGAAAAAAAAAGAAGGATGGGTGGATTTCATAATCCATAGTTATCCGTCCACACCTGTCTCACGTCAAAAACAAAACCAGAACCTTACAAAGCTCCCGATTTTTTCATTCTGTAATAAGTCGCTCTGGAAATATTCAAAACTTCCCAAGGTTTGGAAGCTGACAGATTATTTTCCGCAAGCCATGCTTCTCGGCTTTGTCCCTGACTGGTTGGTCTTTCTACATTGCCCTGTTCATGACGTTTTGTGCGTTTTCTGAGCAATCTTTCCTCATGGTCAATGAGGACACTCAGATGTTTCATTTCCTCGCGGGTAATGCCTAATTTCTGAATAATGGTCTTTGTGCCAGTCGTGTAGCCCTTGTGTCGCTTTTTGGCTGAATAGTCCTGACCAGCTTTCTTGTAGAGGGTCTGCATGGCATTGTGCATATGTTTGGCAAGATATCCCTCATCAATCACACCTTCAGCCCATTGTTCCAGATTGGAGGGAAGATTGTCAGGGTTGGATATCTGAGCCAGAAGAATACCAGCTTCATGGCAGAAAATATCACATTCCCCTTTTCTGACTGGCCCCCTGTAGCGCAGGAAACCAAGCGTTTTCAGGTCATACAACCCTTTCTTGGCCCACGAGGCCCACCCCTTGAAACCCTGGGCTCCACGTTCATCGGGAACAAGTTCATTGGTTTTCCTGCGAGCCAGATATTCAACCCTGGCTTTTTCACGTCTCTCCTGCCTGGCTATCTTCTGCTTTTTGTAATCCTCGTATTTCTTTGGAAGAACCATGTCGCACAGGGTCGAGAAGTCATAGAACTGACCTCTGTAATCAAGGAACTCGCATCGATGACGCCTTGGATGCTGAGAGTTCACACTCCCAGGAAGACGAAAGACACGTGAAAAATCATAGGTCGCCTGGTCTGCTCCCCATGGGATGAATTTTCTTAACAGTTCTCTGTGAGTAGCCTGAAAGCGTCCTTTGCATCGTGCTGGAACAGGACATTCAAACGTATAATGCAGATAAATACCTCTGCCAGAACTGAGGATATTGGAGGGGCGAGGAATGTTGTTGTCATCGCAGAACTTGAGCAGGATTTCATAATTCTCCCCAAGGTCGTGATATTGAATGGTGGGGTTGGTTTCATATTTGTAGCAATCAAGGTCGATACAGATATGGTCAAAAACCGCGACAAACTCACCCCTGCGACTGCATTTGTAAAACCAGTTCATGGAGATATAGGAATCTTCAATATCCTGGGCCATGTCAAAAACGGTTTCGTATTCCGAGATATGGTAAGGTTTATCCCACCACGTTCTGCCTTTTGCATCAGGCTGTTTTAATTTCTGACCCATGATGAAAAACAGGTTTGGATTATAAGGCATGAACCTTTTCATCCTCCAATCGTATGGATATCTGTCGAGTGCTACTTCAGGTTTTTTAAATGCTAATCCCATAAAATTCTTCTCCTTTAATCAGGATGAAGAAAAAATTACGAGAACTACATTTTTTACTTGACTAATTCATTTAAATACTACATAATCAATTCATAAAAACAGTGTGTGTTTTGCTCTCGATGGTTTCGTCTCCATCGCATTTGTTAAAGTCAGATGTTTCTCGCATCTGGCTTTTTCATTTATTAAAGCACGAAATGTTAATTTATGCAAGTAAAATATAAACTGTGTTTGTAAATAACATAAAACTCTATCAAGAATTGCATGTTTGTTATCCAATTTCTGATAAACATCTTTTTGGACATTCTTTGTCAAACTGGCTGTTGAGCCATTCCATGCAATAGCCTGCCTTCCTTGCTTGTTTCTTTGTCATACTGGTTGGACAAATCTGTTCAACAGGGAAGGAAACATATGGAAGACAACACGAAAACATGGGGTATCAGGGGAATTTCTGCTGATGTCCGGCAAGCTGTGATTACACAGAGCCAGAAGCAGGGCATGAAAGCCGGAGAATGGCTGACAGTGGCTATTCTGGAAAAAATCAGACAGGACAGAAATTCAGGGAAAGCCCTGGTGGCTACCAATGGGAAACCTGCTGTCAGTGCAGAGGATGCCTCTGCTGTTCTGGCTTTGCTGGAACGTCTTCAGGGCATGGGAATTGAACCTCCTGACAGAATGAAGAAGCAGGCAACTACGTTGGTCAGGAAGTGCATGACATCAGCCAAGAGAGGAAACGTCTGACAAAAAATTTTTGGACGCGATTAAATGGTTTCCTGTCCTATTGGTTCATCATCTATGAGAAAATTAAAGATGAGCAGGTTATGCACCTACACAGATTTTTTAAGCCTTAAGCTTTGCCAATCAAAAACACATGTGCTACATATGTGTAACACAGTGACTAAAAAACAAGATTTTGTGATTTTTTGTTTATAAAAATCAATATGTTGTAGCATTTGGTAAAAAAGCTCCCGTACGGGACACCACTGTTTTTACAGTGCTTTTTGCGATATTCCTCCAAAATATAATTTTTCAGGCCATTGTGACAAACGCCACAATGTTCTTTTCCATGATCAAAAGAACAACAGGACGCGATAATGTAAACGGGCGTATGGGCGCTGATACCGGAAACTCTGCCTCTCCCTGCATCACGCGTCTCAATCAATAACATCCAGAACGGTTATTGATTGCCCTTGCTTGAATATTTTCTTGTTGAGGGAACACTATAGTCAGAGTAAAATAAATCTGCTGCACTGTGCTGCTAATGGTCGATCTGTTGTGAATAATCAAACTTTTGTCTGTTTAGTCCGCATGGTGTGGAATGATTGCCACAGATGTATGCGTGTATTACGGGAGATAGTGCAGCCTGTTTGGTAGGCCGTAAGGATCAGGGGTAGGCAGCATGGTTGGTGGCGAAGAGGGATCTGGTGGCACTTTGGAGCACGGAACAGTTTCCCCCGTTGTGCCGGTTATCCTGTCTGGTGGTGCGGGGAGCAGGCTGTGGCCTGTCTCACGCGGGAGTTTTCCCAAGCAGTTCTGGTCGTTGTTGACCAATTTTACGCTTTTGCAGGATACGGCATTGCGTGGCCAGTCCAAGGGGCTGGCTGACCCGGTTGTTGTGTGTAATGGCGAACACCGCTTTGTTATTGCCGAACAACTCCGTGACGTGGGTATAGGGGATGCCCGGATTATTCTCGAACCCGTTGGCCGCAATTCGGCCCCCGCCATAGCAGCGGCCGCGTTTGTTGTGGCCGAACATAACCCGGATGCCGTGTTGTGGGTTATGGCGGCTGATGCAGCGATTGAGGACGTGCCTAAACTACACGTGGCACTCGATCAGGCCGTAATGGCCGCGAGTGCCGGTTATCTGGTTACCTTTGGCATGACCCCCACCCGGCCTGAAACAGGGTACGGTTACATTGAGCAGGGTGCGGCTATTCAGGACATACCCGGTGTGTACAGGGTTAGCCATTTTGTGGAAAAGCCGGACAAAAACAAAGCCGCTGCCTTATTGGCGCAGGGGAGGTATTTATGGAATTCGGGCATGTTTGTTGTGCGTGCGGCAACATTTTTGTCCGAGATCGAGGCGTATGAACCTGAATTGTATGCCTGCGTTAAAGAATCTGTAAAAAACCGCAAAACAGATATGGATTTTGAAAGACTGGACCCGGACACTTTTTCAAAGTCACCAGATATTTCGGTTGATTATGCCGTGGCGGAACGTACGGAAAAAGCCGCAGTCGTGCCCGGCTGTTTTGGCTGGTCGGACGTGGGGAGCTGGGATGCCCTGTGGGAACTGGGGCAAAAGGATGCACAGGGCAATGTAACACACGGCAATGTTTTGCTGGAGGATGTAAGCCAGTCTTATGTGCGCACGGATGGTCTACTCGCAGCGGTCATGGGTGTGGATAATCTGGTCGTTGTCGCCACGCAGGATGCTGTTCTGGTTGCCAGTAAGGATCGGGCGCAGGATGTTAAAACTCTTGTGCAGCGGATGAAAAATAACAACATGCCAGAGGCGGACACGCACCGCCTGACCTATCGGCCATGGGGATATTATGAGGCGCTAACGGCGGGGCACCGGTTTCAGGTTAAAAAGATTGTTGTCAGGCCGGGGCAGAAACTTTCCTTGCAAAAACATTATCACCGGGCTGAACACTGGGTGGTTGTGGAAGGTACAGCTCTTGTAACGCGTGGTGACGAACAGGTTATTGTGCGTGAGAATGAGAGTATCTATCTGCCGCTGGGGAGCCTGCACAGGCTGGAAAACCCGGGCCGGATGCCTGTAACCCTGATCGAGGTTCAGTCTGGCTCGTATCTTGGTGAAGATGACATTGTGCGGTTTGATGATATTTATAGCAGGACCGTATAAGGTTCAGTGAAGTTTGGGGAAGAGAAAATGCCTAATGTTTCTTTTGTTCCCCATGCAGCGGCGCGTATTTCTGCTGTTTTGGCACAATTGAAGGACTATCTGGGGGAAAAGGTTTCCACCAATCACTCTGTGTGCGAAGCGCATAGCCACGGGGAGGCGCTGGAACTGGCGCGCCTGCCCATAGCGGTTGTGTTTGCTGAAACGACGGAAGATGTTGCGACTGTTCTAGCACTTTGCCATGGGGCCTATGTGCCTGTGGTGGCGTTTGGGGCTGGCACTTCGGTGGAAGGGCATGTAACCCCGCCCGAACATGCCGTGAGCCTCGATTTATCGCGGATGACTACGGTTTTGCAGGTTAATGCCGCTGATATGGACTGCCGTGTGCAGGCCGGGTTGACCCGGCAGGAGCTGAATACCCGTTTGCGTGATACCGGTCTGTTTTTTCCCGTGGATCCGGGAGGAGAGGCCACTCTGGGCGGTATGTGCGCAACCCGTGCTTCGGGCACGGCGGCCGTGCATTATGGCACAATGAAGGAAAATGTGCTTGGCCTGACAGTTGTTATGGCAAATGGCGAGATCATTAAAACGGGGGGGCGGGTCAGAAAATCCTCTACCGGGTATGATCTGACCTCTCTGTTTGTTGGTTCTGAGGGCACGCTGGGTATTATTACGGAAGTCCAGTTGCGTCTGCATGGTATTCCCGAGCAGCTTTCCGCTGCGATCTGTCAGTTTGAAAATCTGGAAGATGCCGTCCGCACGGCAGTGGAAGTTATTCAGGCCGGGGTGCCGATTGCTCGCGTTGAGTTGATGGACGACGTGCAGATGGCCGCCAGTATCCGCTATTCCGGTCTGGAGGAATTGCGCCCGATCACCACGCTGTTTTTTGAGTTTGCGGGAGCACCCGCATCCGTGCGTGAGCAGGTGGACGTGACGGAAGCACTGGCCACAGACAATAACGGCCTTGGTTTTGCATGGGCGGATACACCGGACGAACGCAACCGGTTGTGGAAAGCGCGGCATAACGCGTTCTGGGCAGTTAAAGCGCTTTATCCCGGAACGCGGGTGATCAGCACGGATTGTATTGTACCCATTTCCCGCCTTGCGGCCCTGATTGTGGGCGTTAAGGCTGATATTGAGGCCTCCGGGCTACAGGCGGCTATTCTTGGCCATGTCGGGGATGGCAATTTTCATACGCTCATCATTACGGAGGACAACCCGGAGGGGTATGAAAAAGCTCTGGAGCTTGACCGCAAAATTGTTGGCCGCGCACTCAGTCTGGATGGCTCATGCAGCGGTGAGCATGGTGTAGGGCTTGGCAAGCTTGAGTTTTTGGAACGGGAGCATGGCGAACCTTCGCTAGGGGTGATGAGAACCCTCAAGGTGGCTCTGGACCCACGGAATATTCTTAACCCCGGCAAGCTCCTGCCAGAGGGGCTGGCTTATATTGGGTAGTCGTTCTGTTTAGGGCTCGGGTGGGGCATGGTCGGTGTAATCCGCATTGCCCTGCCCGGTCGGGAGCAGAAGACACGACAAATAAACTTGACAATCAGGTGCTATATTTTATTCAAGCAGAACTGATAGTGATTTATTGTAGTGTTTCATTCCTTTTGCGGGGTTTGTGAGTGATGGTCTCTTCCTTTCTTTCCCGCCGGTTTTTACTGGCAGGTGGCGTTGCTTTTGCAAGCGCTCTGGCAGTCCAAACCGCACACGCCGCACCACAGGTCCTGCGCGTAGGTATTATGGCGGGGGAGGATGAGGACGTGTGGCCCGTGGTGGCAGCCAATGCCGCCAAGGAAGGTCTGGAACTCAGGCTGATCACTTTTTCAGACTATAATGCACCCAACGAGGCGCTGGCCGAGCATGAGTTGGATGCCAACGCTTTCCAGCATGGCCCGTTTCTGGATGCCCAGAACAAGGCCAAAGGGTATGGTATTGTGCCTGTTGGCCATACTTATGTTGCGCCCATAGGACTGTACTCAACACGTTGGAAATCTGTAGCGGACCTGCCGGACAATGCGGTTATTGGTGTCCCCAATGATCCGACAAACGAGGGGCGCGCCCTGCTGCTGTTGCAAAAGCTGGGGCTGATCAAACTCGCAGCCGATGCGGGGAATACGCCAACCGCGCTCGATATTACCGAAAACCCCCATAACATCAGTATTCGTGAACTGGATGCGGGCGTGGTAGGGCGTGCGCTAACGGATCTGGATGGCGCTGTTATCAATACCGACTGGGCTAAAAAGGTTGGTGTTGATATTGAAAAAACACGTATTGCGCAGGAAACAGCAGATAATAACCCGTATATCTGCATTATAGCTGTGAACGAGGCAGATAAATCTGCTCCGTGGGTTTCCAAACTGGTGGGGGCGTACCAGCAACCCAATGTGCGGCAGGCGCTGAGCAAGGCGTTCCATGGGGCTGTGTTGCCATCGTGGCCATGAACCTTCTGGAAGTCGATCGGCTGACCCGCTCCTTTGGTGGGCAACCAGCGCTGCATGATATCTCGTTCACTGTGGGCAAGGGGCAAAGGCTGGGTATTATTGGCCGTTCAGGTGCGGGCAAGTCCACGCTGCTGCGGTGCCTGAGTGGTCTTGACCGACCCCAGTCTGGCAGAATCCTGCTGGAAGGGGAGGATATGGCCACCCTGCCCGAGGCAAGGCTTGTATTGCTGCGCCGCAGGATCGGTCTGGTTTTTCAGCATTTCAATCTACTGGCTTCACGCACGATTGCAGCAAACGTGGCCCTGCCCCTGCAAATTGCTGGTGTGCCCAAAGCAGAGCGAAACAAACGTGTTGCGGAATTGCTGGATCTGGTCGGGCTGGCGGACCATGCTGGCAAATACCCTGCCATGCTCTCCGGTGGGCAAAAGCAGCGCATTGGCATTGCCCGCGCGCTAGCGGCACACCCGGCTTTGCTGTTGTGTGATGAGGCAACCTCCGCACTGGACCCCGAAACAACCGAGACCATTCTTGCCCTGCTGGCGGATATCAACCGTGTGCTGGGTCTGACCATTGTCTTTATCACGCATGAAATGGATGTTGTGCGTCGTCTGGCGCAACAGGTGCTTGTGCTGGAAAAAGGCCGTATTGTAACCCGTGGCAAACCGGCAGATATTCTGGATGCCAACCACCTTGCGGCCATTCTTCCGCCCAACCTCAGCCAGACCCCGCAGGAGGGTAGCCACGCCATTGTGCGTCTGACGGTTGCAACGCAGGCTGTGTTTACGCCTTTGCTCCGTGGATTGGAGCAACAGTGCCAGGCCAGCTTTGCCCTGTTGCACACCCTGCCCAACCCGGAAAGTGACGAACAGGTGGATGTTGTGGTGCAGACCGATAGTCTTTCTGTCGCAACCATGAACGCTCTTCAGGCGCACGCCTGTGCAGCCGAGGTAATTGGATATGTCCCGACTCATTCTTGACCTGCTCTGGCGTGCAACCGCCCAAACGTTGGAAATGGTTCTGGCATCCGGGGTGCTGGCGGTTGCCGGTGGTTTGCCTCTGGCGGTGTTGCTTGTGCTGACCTCTCCTAACGGTCTGTATCCCATGCCGTTGCTCTCGCGCATGGTAGGTGGTGTGGTGGATGCGGTGCGGGCTGTGCCGTTTATTATTTTGCTGGTGCTGCTTATTCCGTTTACCCGCATGGTGGTTGGCACGGCACTGGGTACAGCAGCCGCTATTGTTCCTTTATCTATTGCGGCCATTCCATACTTTGCCCGCATTGCCGAGGTTTCCTTGCGGGAGGTGGATACCGGGTTGGTGGATGCTGTACGGGCGATGGGGGGTACACGGTGGATGGTGGTGCGCTATGTGCTGCTGCCAGAAAGTCTGCCGGGGCTGATCTCGGGCTTTACAGTGACGCTGGTTACTCTTGTCGGGGCATCGGCCATGGCTGGGGCCATAGGAGCCGGTGGTTTGGGTGATCTGGCAATCCGTTATGGTTACCAACGGTTCAACACAACCGTTATGTTCGGCGTTGTTGCGGTGCTGGTCGTGCTTGTTATGTTATTGCAGGCAGCGGGTAACTTCTGTGCGCAGTATTTGCGGCATACCCAACCCAGCCACAAGGCGTAACGGGCCACGTCTGTTTTTTTAGGGGCTGTAGTTACGGAATGACACGGCAGTGTCAGACGTCGCTTCGAGTCATTGCTGGTATTTCGAATCTGCAATGAGCAAGTGAACATCTATTTTTAAAATGACGGAAATGTCTTGTTGAGGGAGGCCGCGGTCTGGGTAGGCTCTGCCCAGAGAATATATGGCAACATGCCTTCTTTGTATTTCATAAGAAAAACAAAAAAATAACACTTTTTTTGTGAATGTGGGCCGCAGCCAGAAAACGCAGAGACACCAAAAATCATCGCAAATGAGAAATTTAAAAAATTAACACCCGGTAATTTGTTGCACAGGTTTTATCCTGTGTTATGACTATAACAGGCATGTAACGGTACATTGGTTATCCGCTTTTCTCATGAATATGATTTGAGACAGAGCGGTCTGCACTCTGTACATTTTTAATGTGGTGTGAATTTTCCCGGTAAAACATTCTGCCACAGAGTGGTAAAATGGAGGAATTAGGATGGCTCAACGAGACAATGTTATCTCGCCGGGTATTGAACTGGGGCAGCGGATCAAAATTCTTCGTAAAACCGCCGGTCTTACGCAGCAGCAGGTAGCCGATGCACTTGGTGTATCCCGTCCTGCCATCGCGTTCTGGGAAACCGGGCGTGAGGGAAGTGTCCGCAAGCATATCCCCAAACTGGCGGCATTGCTGCATGTGGAACCCGAGGTGTTTTTAACCGGGTATGTGCATGAAGATATTGACCTGATTGTCTCGCCCGATGAGCGGGATATGGTCTCGCTTTATCGGATGCTTGATGCATCCCGCAAGGTTTCCGCCCAAAAATGGATGGAGCGGCAGGCCAGAACAGCCCAGTTGGAGAACTGAGCTGTTTTTGAATATGGCTGGAAGCGTTACAACATGCGTTCGCTGGGAAGTCTCACCTACGGGGGCAGTCCACGTAGGTGAGGGGAGCTGAAAAACGTGGTAGGGCGGGCACAAGCCTTTCACCCTACCAGACTAATCAGAACTCCATGGAGAGAGTGAAGTGATAGACACGCGGCAGGCCTGCATACAGGGTTTCTGGTGTGTTGGACACAGCACCAGGTGAGCCAGCAAAGACCGAGGCCCAATAGCGTTCATTTGTTGCGTTGCTGACTCCAAAACGCACAACCCACGGGAATTTAACGACATTGAAGGCGTAGCGGGTGCCTAGATCCAATGTTGTGTAAGAGCCTGTGTGGAGCGTGTTTGTCAGATTGGCTGCACGGTTACCCATGTAATGGACATTGGCATTGAAAGCCCAGCCAGAGGCAAAAGTTCCAAGGGATGCTGGCAGTCTGTAGTCGAGCAACATATTGGCCTGTAGCGGAGCCGCGCCAATAATTTCCTTATTATTGTATTTGCTTTCTTTACTATTGATCAATTCCGCATCAAGCCATGTCACACCCGCAAGAACGGAAAGGTTAGGCAGCACTTCTCCCGAAATCTGGGCTTCCACACCATAATTGCGCTGCGTGCCGACGTAACCATATTCTAGAGGTAGCTGTGCGCTTGTGGACGGGTTGATACAGGTTGAACCGTTAGGGCAATAGCTGGCAGCATACTTGGATGTCATGCGGAAGCCTGCAACGTTAAACTGCATTTTTCCGTAGCGAATTTTATAACCAACTTCATATTCTTCCGGCCGGATCAGCGGCTGTGTTTGATATGCGTTGGAATTTGAAGCATTAGCCACAGCACCGGGTTCAACTGATCGGGCATAGGTAAAGTAAAGGGTCTGGTTGTCAGCCGGTTTATAAAGCACGCTGACCGTCGGGCTGAAAGCCGCATTGGCCTGAACAGATTTTTTAAGGGGGCTGCTATAGTTTTTGGCGCTCTGCTGGTCGATCCAACTCCAGCCTAGTGTGCCCAAAATTGACCAATGTTTATTAATTGTCAGGGTGTCACCTATAATAAAGGACTGTGTCGTGATGCGCCCAGATTCCCAGCGCCCATGGTAGTATGGCTGTTTTCCATTAACTTTGATGGGATTATAGATACTGGCATTGTCAGCTTCTGTTACCGTAGTTACGGCTTGCCCAGGAATTTTCGGGTTGTAAGTTCCCGACATGTAACCGTTAGTGCCAATGACGAGGTCATGCTTGATCGGGCCTGTGTAAACACGACCATTAAAATATGCCATGTTACTACCAGTACGGAAATCGTTCGCTGTGGCTGCGGCCGTTACTGTCTGGGTATACCCACCTGTATTATTGATAAGCGTATCATTGGAAGCAAAAGATTGGCGGGCGGCATCTTGGTATAGCCCACCTAACGTAAAGCTCCAGTCTTTGTTGATTTCGTGCTTGATTTTAGCAAGGAAAGTATTGGTTTCCATATTGTAGCCGCTCCAGTCCTGCCCGAGATAAGGTTTGCTCAGGTCCGGAGCCGTTGGTAGGGAGGTCACATGGGTAGGGTCAGAGTCCGTGCCTGTTTCCTTGACCGCAAATCCTGGTGCTGTCCCGCGTTCAACGTAGGTATAGTGGCTGGCGTCGAGTTCGATAACTGTTTTGTCATCCAGATGAATGTCAAAATCAGCGCTGACCATTTCCCGCCGGACCCAACTTGCTGACGTATAGGCAGTGCCGTCGGCATGCAGCATGTTCAGTCGGTAACCAAACCAACCATTCCGGCCCAGACGCCCCGAAATATCGCCGTTGACCGTGGGAGTGCCGATGGAATCTACGCCAACAGAGAGGCGTTCTGTCCGTCGGTCTGTTGGGCGTTTGAGAGTGTATTCAAACATCCCCGCCGGGTTTTGCGGTCCATACATGGCACCAGACAGACCGTTGAGCACTTGCAGATTGTCCACCCATTCTCCAGCGTATGGAGTGGTGGAGACCACGTTCAATCCGTCCAGACGGGAGTTTGACCATACATCGGCTTCAAACCCGCGCGACTGGGGGCGGGATGTGTTGGGGTCGCCGCGGATTTCGAGCTGAACGGAGGGCAGATACTGCGCCATGTCGTTAATGTTGCGGATCTGCTGGTTGACGACCACGTCATGCGGCACACCCATGACGGAGTACGGAGTATCCAGCGTGTCACGGTTGCCGAGGGGACCAAGATAGACAATCTTGTTCATATATTTGGCACCGGTACCGTCTGCGGCATGGTGGCCATGAACATTCACCGTTTCACCATTGGAGCCATCCAGAATCCCGGCAATGGGGGCTGTGCTCGTGGGTGCGGAGGTTTTTGGTTTGGGGGGCGGGGGAGCTGCCGATTTAATAGCGGCCTGCTTGCCCGTTGTGGTCTGTTGCGTGGAGGCAACAGGGTCTGCCGCCAGTGCGGAGGTTGTTAGCAGTAATGCGCTAAATGTTCCGGTGGCGAAAAGTGTATGGAAACGATCGTGCATGGATCTGGCTCATCCGGGGTGTGGAGGGGTACAAGGGGGATGCCCGTTTTGCCGGGTAGGGAGGGGGGTTGTCTATATACGACCGCACACAAACCTATATATGAGCGAATATAACCATAGAGTGATGCAAGAATAACACACCAGCCCTGTGTGGTGTATGAATGGCGGTAAACGGGGTGTTTAGTGGTCCATGGTGCGTAAAGCCAGCGCTGCGGCTGTGGCAACGTCCCTCCGCAGGGCGACCACATTACCTTGCCCATATGGATGTACGCGGTTGGTCAGAATAATCACAAAACTGCGGTTGTTGGGCTCCAGCCAGAGGGACGTGCCGGTAAAGCCGGTGTGACCAAAAGAGGTGGCGGGAAAATAGGCTCCGCGTGCCGTGGAGTAATGGGTGGCAATATCCCACCCTAGTCCGCGCAGGTCAGTCTTGCCTGCTGGTTGCTGGGGGGTGGACATAAGGTGCAAAGTTTCGGCTTGCAGGGGGAACGGCGAGGGTAGGCCCGCTAGCTTGTCCAGCATGGCGTGTGCGTACGTAACGGTATCCTGTGCACAGGAAAACAGTCCGGCATGTCCGGCAAAACCACCCATACGCCGGGCTGAGGGGTCGTGCACAACACCGCGCAGCATCTGCCCGTTTTCATCAAACTGTGTTGGGGCGATGTTGAGTTGTTGGGAGGAGGGTGGGAGAAAAAAAGAGTTGTGAAGGCCAAGAGGTTTAAGAATATGATCCGTTGCATAAGCGGCAAGGGACTGACCGGATAGCCGTTCAACAATCAACCCCAGCGTTATAAAGTTGAGATCACTGTAAACAAATCGCTCTCCCGGCGGAGTTTGGGGGACGCTGTTCATGAGCATCTGCACACCTGTCTGCTTGCCCTGCCATGCAAAGCTCAGATCCATATCCGGTGCCAGACCAGAATAATGTGTGAGCAACTGGCGGATGGTAATGTTCTGTTTGCCATTGGCTGCAAAAGCAGGGAGGTAATGGCAGGCTGGTGTGTCCAGCGCAATCTGGCCCTGCTCATAAAACTGCATGATTGCTGGTGCCGTTATTAAAACCTTGGTTAGGGATGCCATGTCAAAAATGGTGTTCCATGTCATGGCTTCCGCTGTGGGGAGCAGGGCGCGCTGGCCAAAAACACCTTTCCACACCATCTGGCCTTCATGGCCTATGGCAGCTACCGCGCCGGGCATTCTGCCGTTTTGTATGGCCTTGCGGAAAATTTCATCCACTGGCGCAAACGGGGTGGGCTGGGGCTGCTGGGCATGCGCGAGCGGAAAAGTGCTGGCCAGACAGGTGGCATGGGCCAGTCCGGTTTGCAGAATTTTGCGGCGTGTCAGCAGGGCAGGTAAGGGCATGCAGGGTGTGTCCGGGACCGGGTGGGTTGTCAGGAGGTGTGGGCTTCAACATGGCGGAATGTCATGTTGAACCGGGTCAGACCCGTTAGGGGGTGCGGGGTAGGCGCTAGTCCTTTAATCCCATGGTAATGCAGACGGGCAGGCCCACCCCAGACCAGTATATCTCCATGGTCCAGTGCAAACGTGCGTACCCTGCTGCGCCGCTCTGGCCCTCCCCACATAAAAAGACCTGTCCGCCCGAGCGAGAGCGATACAATGGGCTGTGTGATGTCCCCTTCATCCCGGTCTTGATGCAGTCCCATGTGGGAGTTGCTCTGGTAGCAATTGAGCAGGCAGGCATTGGGGGCAAAGTCAGGGTAACCGGCAGCCTGCGCGGCATTTTGTGCAAGGGTTGAAAGGTTTGCGGGCATGGCGGGCCATGGTCGTTGGCTGAGCGGATCTTGCGTTGTGTATGCGTAACCCCGTGGAGAACTGACCCACCCTAGCGCTCCGCAACTGGTCATGGCGGCGGACATGGTGCCTCCACCGGGTGTGAGCATATGGCGAAAGGGGGCCTGCTGGGCGATCTCATGCAAAGATTGTAAAAGGCCGGTGGCATGGGGTGTGCCAAACTGGCGCATAAGCACAGCGCCTGTTTCCAGTTCCTCGCGCGTAGGTCGGATGTCTGGCAGTAGAAGGTTCATTTGCTGGGCTTGGGTATGGGGGTGTGTCATGGCGGCTCCTGATGAAAACCGTTTGCGCCCCCGCACGCTCTTTGGCACAGGACAGAAGAATGCTATCAGCATTGCCAAACACCGTTCCAGCTTGCAAGGAGCCAGACAGCAACAATGCCCCCATCTGCACAGGATATCATGCTTATTGGCGGCATTCCGGCCCTGATTAGCTACCAGTCGCCGCGCGCGGTGTTTCGGGGGGTGTTTGTCGGGCTGAACGCGGAGGTGGATTTTTTTGCCAGCACCGTTGCAGGGCTTGAACCACAGGGCGAGGCGGCCTTGCGGTCGTTTTTAAAGCGGTGCCAGTGCAGCCAGCGTTCGCCCTTGCGGCTGAGTGATGATGGCCAGAAGAATTATCTGCTGGAAGAAATTTATGAGCAGATGGCCGAGCCAGCGCGCAGGTGCGGCATAGACCTGTATGACGTTGTGCGTGAGCAGGTCAGGGCTTTTCAGCCCGGCGGAGGAGCAGGCGCACCGGCTATTCTGCTTAGCCTGTAGCGGCGGCCAGCAAGGTAGGGCCATAAAGTAAAGGGATGCCCCTGTTGGGAGCATCCCTTTTTGTTGTGGTGTCTGGTTTTTATCAGGCCGGGTTTTCCACACGATCCTGTTCTGTGGCGCTGTTGTCTTTTTTGGCCGGGCAGAAAGCCGAAACCACGACAACAATAATAACATTGACCCCAAGGGCGAGCAGGCCCGTGGAAACATTGCCCGAGAACAGGCCAAAATTGACCGGGTGAATGGGCTTGAGCCCGTCCATCCAGCACAGGCTGACCCCGAACACGGTGCCAACCAGCCAACCCGTCAGCATGGCGGTGGCGGAAAAGCGTACCTTCAGCAGGCCCAGAATAAGGGCAGGAAAGGTTTGCAGAATAAACACGCCGCCAAGAAGCTGGAAGTCAATGGCGAACTGCGCGTTCAGGAACAATACGCAGATCAGCGCTCCAAGTTTGACTAAAAGCGAAGTCAGCCGGCTGGTACGAACAGGGTTTTTTTGTGCAGGCAGCAGGTTGCTGGTGACAAGGTTGGCCGCACCAATGGCCATGACCGCAGCAGGTACGAGCGCGCCCACGGCAATGGCCGCCAGACAGAACCCGGCAAACCATGCGGGAAAGACTTTCTGGAACAGCATGGGCACAACCATGGAGTTGTTGGTTGTTACAATACCCGCTGCATGCGCCATAAAGCCCAGCATGGCGATCAGCCCCAGCACAATGGTGTAAACCGGCAGGAACACCGCATTCTGGCGAATGGTATCAGCCGAGCGGGATGCCAGAATACCTGTTAGCGTATGGGGGTACAAAAAAGCTGCCAGCGCAGAGGATAGGGCGAGTGTTGCATAGGGCAGACCCTGCCCGGGCTTGAGTATGCTCTGTGCGTGTTCAACCGAGGCAAACAATGCCCCATACCCACCAGTGTGCAGGGGAATGACCGTAACTGCCACAAGCACGGCAATATAGATCATAATATCCTTGATAAAGGCGGTCAGTGCGGGGGCATGCAGCCCACCTAGCCATGTGTACGCGGCCAGAGACAGGAACGCGATGACAAGTGGCAGGTCCCCCGGCAGACCAAGTGCCTGAATAACGGTACGGATGCCGATCAACTGCAGGGCAATATAAGGCATAACGGCAACAAGCCCGGTCAGTGCGACCACAACTTCCAGCGCGCGGCTGTCAAAGCGGGCACGCACAATATCGGCCGCAGTGGAATGCCCGCCTTCACGCGCGATTTTCCACAGCTTGGGCATGACGATAAAAATGAACGGGTAGACAATAATGGTGTAGGGCAGGGCAAAAAAGCCATAGGCTCCCGCCGCGTAAACCAGTGCTGGCACCGCAATAACGGTATAGGCCGTGTAAAAATCTCCACCGACCAGAAACCACGTGACCCACGGTCCAAACCCGCGTCCACCCAGTGACCACTCCTCATGCGAGGTGCCGCCGGTTTTTTTGCTGAACAGCCCGCGTATCCACTGGATGGATGACCCGATCACAATGGTTGCGGCAAAGAACAGGATGAAGACGCCAAGCGCCCACGGATTGATGGCGTTCATGCGCGATTCCCCTTTTTCCACACCACCCAGATCAGGACGGATGTCACCGGAACCCAGGCGAACTGGTACCAGTAAAAGAAGGGAAACCCGAGCAGGACCGGGTCATGCCGGTCATACAGCGGAGTCCAGAGCAAACCCAAAAAGGGCAGCAGAAGGAGCAGATTAAGATATTTCATTTCGTGAAACCGGCTTATTTTGTTATTTTTGTTCGCAACCGGCTGAGCATGCCGATGGAATTCGGCTTATGTCAATTACGCCTGAAGCGATTTCAGGCGAGTATAATCAGAATTGTGTTTTTTGCGCATCAGGTATACCCTTGTTATAACGCGATCGTTAACAACAAGGGCCGCTGGCGTTAGCGCGTGGCGCTGGTCTTGCGGTCCTGCAACACCTTGTTCAGGTTGTCGCCATACTGGCGGTAGCTGCCTTCTGGCACACAGCCAAGCTCTTCCAGCTCTTCCAGATCAGCACCGTGGTTGATCCACTGATTGGCCTCGCGCGTGTCCAGCGTCGTGGGAATGGTCCGGGCTTCATACACCACGGGCTGTTCCGAATCTTCGGCGGCGCCAAAGGACAGGAAGCTTTCCTCAGCTGGGGTTTTGTTTTCGCTCAGGCTGACCTGACCACAGACAATCTGTTTTTTGTCGCTGTTGGTATGCACAACCAGATTGCGGAACTTGGGGTGCGCGTTGGAAAAACGGGTGGTCAGAGACTTGAGTGTTGCCTTGACGAAAGGTGGTGCCTTCTGGGCGCTGTTATCAAGCACGGTCTGGGCGGCCGCGTTGTGGTGCAGGGCAACGGAGTCCATGCTTGGCAACAGGATGCAAAGCGCGAAAAAACGTTTCATCAAGACGGTCTTTCCTGTCAGTTTTAAAAAGGTGGAGGAGGACTATCCGTGTGCGAACACGGCCAGAGCCGACGCCCCCATGGCGTAATATCCATGCAGGTCAGCCGTCCACCTGTTTGGGGGAACGGTACACCCGTTGTGGTGGGCAGGGAAAGGGGTAACCCCGCAAGACTACGCACGGCCAGAAAACCAAAACACTCCGCTTCCAGCGCATCTCCACTCCAGCCAAGCTGCTCGGCGGGGTAAATGGTGCCGGGCAGGGCTTGCGCAAGGGCTGCCATAAGAGCCGGGTTATGCCTGCCTCCGCCGCAGATAAACCATTCCCGCGGCTGTTCAGGGAGTGGGGTGCGGGCAATGGTCTGTGCGGTAAAGGCGGTCAGAGTAGCTGCGCCGTCTGCTGCATCAAGTGCTGCAATTTGTGCCAGAGCGTCATGAAAACTCAGCCGGTCGAGTGATTTGGGCGCAGGCTTGCGGAAGAACGGATGTGCGAGCAGACGCTCCACTATGGCTTGGTCGGCTTTACCCCGCCTTGCCAGTTGGCCGTCCGTATCGCAGGGGGTGCCGGTGTGCTGGCAGGCCCAGTCGTCCAGCAGGGCATTGCCCGGTCCTGTATCGCACGCAATAATACGCCCATCACCCGTTACAAGAGTAAGATTGGCAACCCCGCCAATGTTGAGCACGGCAACGGGGCCGGGCCGGTTGTGCAGCAGGGCGGCGTGATAGAGCGGGACCAGTGGCGCGCCCTCACCCCCGGCGGCAACATCGGCGGTTCTGAAGTCATGCACCACAGGCAGGTCCGTCTGGGCGGAAAGGTAGGCGGCATCTCCGATCTGCCAAGTGCGTCCCGGCCGGTGCAGAATGGTCTGGCCGTGGAACCCCACAACATCCACCGCCATGTCTGGCGCCATCTGGCGCAGGCGTTGCACGGCCTGCGCGTGTACCAGCGTAAGTGCCTGTTCCACGGCCCGGAGTTCCGCATTGTCAGGCGTAAGGTCTGGCGCATTATCCAGCAGGTTGCGCAGGCGCAGGCGTAGCTCCGCCGTATAGGGGAGCGTGAGGGATGGACCGTGGGCGGCAATGGCCGTGCCATCTGTGCGGATGAGCGCTGCATCCACCCCGTCGAGCGATGTACCGCTCATAAGACCCAAAGCGTTCACATAGCCATCGGACAGATGCGTGGTTATGGGCATTGGTGCATTAGGGAGCTGTGGTTTCCAGCCCGGGCTGAACCTGCCCAGTAGCCACATTCCACAGCATGATGCGGTCGTGGTCTTTGCCGGCAATGTGGATAGCCAGAAGGTCATCATGCACACGGGTTGTGCTGAGCATATGCTCGTCCGGCCCAAGGGCAAGGTGGGCGGTCCGTGTGTCTGTTAGTGGAATACCGGTGGCTATGGCAGGCTGATGGGGCGTGTTCATGCGGTGGATGACCACCCCGACCAAGGCTACCAAGCCCACGATAATCAGAACCCCCATACCCACAACCGCTGCCATGAGCGCTTTGGGTGTTTTATAGTCCTGCTCTTCCATCTAGTGTTCTGCCGCTTTGCTGATATGGGCCTGCATGGTCGCGATGACCGTGGGCAGCCCGTCAAAAATAGCCTGACCGATCAGGAAGTGGCCGATGTTCAACTCCCGTATCTGGGGAATGGTGGCAACGGGTCCCACGTTTTCGTACGTCAGGCCGTGGCCGGCATGGACTTCCAGCCCAAGGCTGGCAGCCTGTGTGGCTGCGCGTTGCAGGCGCTCAAGTTCGCCAGCGCGGCCCTGCGCGTAAGCGCCGGTATGCAGTTCCACAACCTGTGCGCCCGTGGCCGCTGCTGCGGCAATCTGGGTAGGGTCGGGGTCAATGAACAGGGAAACGCGTATGCCATTGGCTTTGAGCGCGTGGACCTTGGGTGTTAGCGCATCGGACTGGCCCGCAACATCCAGCCCGCCTTCGGTTGTCAGTTCCTCACGCCGTTCGGGCACAAGGCAGCAGGCGTGGGGGCGTAGGGCCTGGGCAATGGCGACCATTTCGTCCGTTGCGGCCATTTCCATGTTCAGGGGGGCGTCAATTTCGGTACGCAGGCGTTCAAGGTCCGTATCGCGGATATGGCGGCGGTCCTCGCGCAGATGGGCGGTTATGCCATCCGCCCCGGACTGCACGGCCAGCAGGGCTGCGGCCACGGGGTCTGGGTGCTGGCCCCCACGGGCGTTACGGACTGTGGCAACATGGTCAATGTTGACGCCAAGCCTGATGGCCGGTCTCATGTATTTTTCCTTCTGTTCGCGGCCAGTATTGCCGCCAGTTTTATGGCGGCCTTCAGGCTGCGTGGGTCTGCCTTGTTCTGGCCTGCTATGTCAAATGCCGTTCCGTGGTCGGGGGATGTGCGGATAACAGGGAGGCCGAGGGTTACATTGACTCCTTCGGCCATATCCAGCGTTTTGAGCGGGATCAGCCCCTGATCGTGGTACATGCACAGAGCCACGTCATATTGCGCCCTTGCGTGGGGCGTAAACATTGTGTCCGGCGGCAGGGGGCCGCTGACATTCAACCCTTCCGAGCGGAGGGCGTTTATGGCGGGAAGAATAATGTCCTGTTCCTCGCGGCCCATCAGTCCGTGCTCGCCCGCATGGGGGTTCAGCCCCGCAAAGGCCAGTCGGGGGTGGGGGAGGGCAAAGTCCCGCTGTAGCCCCGCGGCCACCGTGCGGGCCGTGCGGATGATCAGGTCTGTGGAAAGTTGGGCTATGGCATCGCGCAGGGCCACATGCACGGTAATGGGAACAACCTTAAGGGAAGGGCCTGCCAGCAACATGACCTCATTCCCCGGAGTCTGGCATAGCTCGGCCAGATAGCTGGTGTGGCCGGGATGGCGAAAACCCGCCCCCTGCACAACCTCCTTGCTGATCGGGTTGGTGATCATGGCCGAGGCCTCACCACTCAGCGTGAGTTCCGTGACCAGGCGTATGCTCTCCAGCACACAGGCGGCATTGCGGCGGTCAGGTTCCCCCGGCGCAGGAGGTGTTGCCAGTTTTAAAGGGAGTACGGGCAGGGCGTGGCCAAAAACAGCGGCCCCATCGGACAGGTACCGTATGGTCTGCACTGGCACTCGCCGTTCCAGCAGGGACGGGTCCCCCACATAAACAAAGGCAGGTCCGTTCTGGCGCAGCTTTTGCCAGACTGCGGCTGTAATTTCGGGCGCAATACTGGCCGGGTCACCCTGTGTTAGTACCAGCATGCCAATATCTCCCAAATGCGTTGTGCCGTTGCTTGGACCCTTGGCACAGAAACGCAGAAAAGCACCTGCGTAAAGGGGGCTACGCAAAGTTAGGGCCGCAAAGCCCATACTTGCGACATATAGCCTGAATATGGCGTAAAGCAGCCCCTGCCTGTGGGGCCGTAGTGGAGGGGTGTGTTTATGGCAACACGCAGGTACAAGAGCGTGGTAAGGTCACGCAGGCTGCCTTGCGGCTGGTTTGTCTGCCATTCTTGTTCTTTGCGTAGGATAGGGCTACCACATCACCATGATCAGGCTCATAATCGTTGTACCATTCCTGCTTGCACTTGTTGTGTTCAGTGCCAGTAATCAGGACCCGCAGGATATGTGGATGCTCACATATAGCTGGAAGTGCTCGCTGGGTGTGCTGGCCCTGAGTGTGGGAGCCCTGTCTTTTCTGCTGGGTGCGTTCTGTCTGTGGGTGGTCGAGTTCCGGCAGGGGCGCAGGGCCCGCAAGGCGGAACAGCAGGTCAGGGATCTGGAGGCGGAACTGGCGCAGATGCGTGCCATTTTGGCCAACCGCGCGCCGCCGGTCATCCCGGCCCCCGATATGCAGCCTGTTGTGACACCACCGCTTAGCCCCGCAGGGAGCGAAGAACACTCCAATGTCTAATACGATCCGGCGCACCGGCCTTATTGTCTCTCTGGATACGCAGGACCCTGCTCAGGCCCGCAAATGGGTGCAGGACGTAGCCCCCGTATCCGGCATTATCAAGCTGGGGCTTGAGTTCACCTACGCGGCCGGTTTTCAGGCCGTGGCGGATGTTGCGGGTGCCTCACCGCTCTTTCTGGACCTTAAGCTGCACGACATCCCCAATACGGTTGGTGCGGCTGTGCGCTCCTTGTCCCATTTGCGCCCGCGTATGCTTACCCTCCATGCTTCTGGCGGTCGGGCGATGATGGAAGCTGCCCGTGCAGCCTGTGATGAGGCTTTTCCCCAAGGGCAGCGTCCTTTGCTCCTTGGCGTTACAGTCCTGACCAGTCTGGACGATCAGGGACTGGCGGAAACCGGGGTCATGGATGGTGCTCGCGCGCAGGTCCGGCGTCTGGCCAGACTGGCGGTTGATTCCGGTATGGATGGGCTGGTCTGCTCCGCGCATGAGCTGAATGTGCTGCGCGATGATCTGGGGAGCGCTCCGGTCATTGTTACCCCCGGCATTCGTCCCGCCGGGGCTGCCAAGGGGGATCAGAAGCGGGTCATGACTCCCGCTCAGGCGCGCGATGCGGGGGCGGACTGGATTGTAGTCGGTCGTCCGATCACACAGGCCGCCGACCCTGCTGCGGCTGCGGCTGCCATAATGGCGGAACTGGAAAGCTGATCATGCCTGAGTTTGGTCCCATAGGTGTTAAAATCTGTGGCCTTACAGAGGCGGTGGGTTTTGATGCCTGTGTGGAGCATGGGGCGGACTGGATTGGCTTTGTTTTTTTTGAGCGCTCCCCCCGCTTTGTCACCCCGCAGCAGGCAGCAGGCCTAACCACCCGAGGGTTGGGGCGGGCCAGCACTGTTGGTCTGTTTGTGCACCCAAGTGATGAGGATATTGCGCGGGTTCTGGAACACGCCGCACTTGATGTTTTGCAGATCTATGCATCCGAGGAACGCGCCCATCAGGTTGCGCAGGTATTCGGCCTGCCTGTCTGGCTTTCCTTCCCTGTGGCAGGACCCCAAGACCTTCCCGTCTCATGTCCTGTCCAACGGGTGTTGATAGAGCCGCGGCCCCCTAAAGATGCAACCCGACCGGGCGGAAATGCCCAAAAGCTGGACTGGTCTATGCTGTCCGGCTGGAAACCCGTCTTCCCGTGGATGCTTGCCGGAGGGCTGAAGGTTGATAACGTGGCTGAAGCTGTTCGTATAACAGGGGCTCCTGCGGTGGATGTGTCTTCGGGGGTGGAGAGCGCTCCCGGCGTTAAAGACCCCGCATTAATTGCCAGTTTTGTGCGCAACGCACGGCAGGCAGGCAGGGCTTAAGGAAAAAAACAGACAGGAGGGCTCTTTCCCTCTTGCCTGTTCCGATAATCTTGCTATTACCTTCCTCGCGCTGGAGAGATGGCCGAGCGGCTTAAGGCGCACGCTTGGAAAGCGTGTGTACGTTAATAGCGTACCGAGGGTTCGAATCCCTCTCTCTCCGCCACAACCGATTCCCATAAATTCCCATATATTGCCATAAGCCTTGATCTCTAGGGCTTTTTGCTGTTTTTGTTTTCCCATATGTTCCCATTACGTTCCATATAAGCCGGCAGCTTTGTGGGTAACGAGTGGGTAAAATTTTCCTGTGTGTGGGTAACGGAAAGCATGCTGACAGATACCGGCGTCAAAACAGCAAAGCCCAAGGACAAAGCCTATCGCCTGGCAGATAGTGAGGGACTGTTCATTCATGTCATGCCGACGGGGAAGAAGTTCTGGCGCATGCGTTATAGGTCGGGTGGCAAAGAACAGACCCTGACCTTTGGCCCTTACCCGTCTGTGTCTCTGCGGGAGGCCCGTGGCATGCGTGATAATGCCAAGGACATGATCCGCCAGGGGGTTGACCCAGCGCAGGCTGGGAAGCTGGCTCCGGTTTTGTCTGCAGCGCGTGAGGAAGATAGCTTCGAGAGCGTTGCGCGTGAATGGTATGAGCAACGCAAGGATCTATGGAGGCCTCGGCATGCTCATGATGTGATCCATAGCCTTGAGCGGGATGTATTCCCCTTGATTGGCACATTGCCGCCTGGGCAAATGACAGCTCGCGTTGTTCTGCATGTCCTGAAGCAGATAGAGGACAGAGGTGCGGTTGAGACTGCGCACCGAGTCCGCCAACGGATGAGTGATGTGTTTGTCCATGCCATCGCTACAGGTCGGGCTGACAATGACCCTGCATCTGTGGTTAAGGCTGCCTTGCGGCCTGTCCAGCGTGGCCGCCAACCTGCCATTACTGATCTTGATCAGGCGCGGGAAATGATCGGCCGCGTTGAGGGTAGCCCAGCCCACCCCGTAACACTCCTTGCCTTCAGGCTTCTTTACCTCACGGCAGTCAGGCCGGGAGAAGTGCGCGGCGCGTTATGGCAGGAGTTCCACGAACTGGATGGATCAGATCCGGTATGGGTAATTCCAAAGGAACGGATGAAGATGGGACGGGACCATATCGTGCCGCTCATACCGCACGCTATTGCAGTGGTCAATGCGTTACGCCCATTCACAGAACGCTGGCCGCACCTTTTTCCTAACACACGCCGTCCCAAGACAGTGATGTGTGAGAATGCTCTGGGTTACTTGTTGAACAGGGCCGGATACCATGGGCGGCATGTGCCGCACGGGTTTCGCTCTACCTTCTCCAGCACGATGAATGAGCGTTACCCGCAGGACCATGCGGTGATTGAGCTGATGCTGGCCCATGTATCGCGCAACACTGTGGCAGGCGCCTACAATCGGGCATTGCATCTGCCCAGAAGGCGAGAACTTGCCCAGTTGTGGAATGATCTGATTTTAGAAGGACAAGTCCCAGTTGAGGCTTTGGTTTCTGGTAAACGAAAGCCTGTTAACTAATCAGTGTCATACTTCAATAGGCCGGTCGTTGCGTACCTGCGGGATGGTTATGGTTTCGGGCGTGGGTTTCGGATTGCCTTCTGTGGAGCCAGAAATAGGCTGCCAGCCCAAGAACCACTCGTCAGGCATACCGCCATATCCGACAGGTGCGTCAACAGACCATCCCATATCGAAGTCATCATCCAGAATACCCTCATGCCGAATGACAACGTACCGACCGTTCCATCCAGAGCGGTTGTTGCTCTCTGGGAAAATATCTGACCTTGTCTTGGCCAGAATGGGTGAGCGGTTCTTCGGTGCTTCACTCATCGGCCTCCAGGCAGCCGCATCTGCTGCCGTGATGGCTCTCAGGGCATATCTCCGCGCCACATCCCTCAAGGCTTCTGTGATTTCGTGCCATTGCACCGACTCACCCTCGCACTGGTGGGCATATTCACAGATAGCTCGTGCAGCCGCCTCAACTTTTGGGTCAGTCATACCTTGTCTCCCAATCCGCGAATGGCATCTGCGCAAAAGGTTGCAGCACAATGCTCTCCTATCCAGTATCGGGTTTCTTCATGCGTGTCTGATGCCTTTAGTTCATGGTTTGCAAAGGCAACTTTTTCATCACATTCTTTCGCACACCGCTCCCGCTCCCCCGCCAGCATCTCGGCTATTTGCGCGGGGGTGAGGGCGGGGATAGAACTACGAGCGGCGATAACTTGCCTGTCGATCTCCGCCAGGAATGGGAAAACTGCCTTCGCCATCTTCCGCGCGCCAGACGCGACTGCGATATTCTTCCTCGCCTGCTCCGTAAGGGTTGTGATGTTGTTGAGAGCAACGCAGCCAGTCTCATTTACTGTGCCGGGCCGCTCGGGGTTGGGCCAGTTTGTGGGGTGGGTCACGATTGTTCATCCTCATGTTCGGCAACCTGAAGCGCAACTGGCGGATGCGATCGTGTTCCAACGCACCACAACTCTACGCTTCCGCCTCGGTTGAGAATTGCCATCTCATCAGGCGTTGGCTCCCATCGGGTGACAAGGCAGCCGTCTACGCGCCGCGCGAACAAGTCACGCACGCCGTCACGGCCGCCACGTAAAACCACATCAGAACCAACGATGTTTAACGGGATCACGCCTTCTCTCCTGCGCGGGTGTTCCATGCGGTGATGGCTTCGGCTTGCGTTGGGTGCCCTCCTGCGGCGCACCAGCATACTTGGCAGGAAACTCGATAGTTCCCGCCCTCCCATGGCTGCCCAATGAACAAACGCTTAGCTTCCCCACAGAACGGACAGCTTTTCAGTTCCTCGCTCATAGTTCGATGTCCTTGCACGACCATGACCACGAACAGAGGTGGTCCCCATTTTTCGGACAGGGCGATAAGCTATCATCTGGCCTGAACGAGGACGGGTTTTATGGGCAAGGTTACGCGGAAACGGTATGCGGCAGAGTTCAAGTCA
>NZ_WOTD01000030.1 GCF_011516885.1 Acetobacter lambici
CTCGGACGCTGCCGTCGCCTCACGAAGGATGTCGAGGCAACAATCTCGTCATCCCACGCGTGGTTGATGATTGCCCATATCCGCAGAGTTCTGCGAAAAATCAATCAAACCGCTTTCTGATTCAGGCTCTAAGATAATAAACCAACGTAGCTATGCCAGAATTTATAGACTGCTACATAGGTCAGAATATCAAACGCATCACCCACTTTTTATTCATCTACGCTGCCACAAAAGAATAAAATCTGGACAATATCAAGTGCATTGAGGGTTTGTTAACAGAATTTCACCCTTTTGGGGTTTTGTGGTGTGCCTGAATGCCTAAATAGGCTGCGGATATGTTTGGCACCCGTCTTTTAATGCCAATGCTATATTTATGTAGTATATCAATAAACAGACGGAACTCATGCAGGCTGTAAATTACCTTGGTGTGCCTCCACCTCATGTTTGGGTGTTAGTTTAATGAAGTTTTAAGTTTTGTGCAATGATTCGGTTTTCTGGTGGGTTTTGTTAATCGTGGCGAAGCTCGGTGACTTGCTTGCTGCAAAAAATTGAACGGGTCTATATATTGGTCTGGGGCAAGATGATTTTGCTTTAAGGCGGCAGTCCAAGCTCTTTACACTTACGAACAAACCGTACCCGCACTCATGTGTCTGGAAATTTTGTAAGCATTGCGACAGGATATAATGGAATAAAAAATGCAACCCAGAATACGGATTGCATAAAAAATAATATATTCTGGGAAAATATGGCTGGGGGACCTGGACCGGTTGGGACCAGAACTCAAAAAGCCATTTAGTCAGTAAAATCAATAGCTTGCAGGCATTCCACGTTAGCCTGTGGGGATATGAAAGTGGAGTAACTACCACCTCGCCAAGCCCCTTTTTATATAAACACAGGGCATCGTGCAATAGGAAAATGTGAACTTTTAGACCCCTGCCCGATCAAAATTGTTGCTCACAGTTTTTAGATAAAATTTTTCATAAATCCTAAATTATTATTTAGTATCAAGGCGGAACCATCTTGAAAGCGATATATTACGATAGTGTCATAATATTATTATAATTTAGTAACGAATTGTCTGGAGGCTTATTGCGTTTTACAGCCACACCATCCGAATCTGTTCATCATTTTGGATTTTAGGTTGGAAGTGATGGTCGGGGTTTCGTGATGGGAAGATTCCCACGATGGGTCGTGTATCGAAACCCCATAGTTCTGGGATACGCACAAAATGCTTTTCAGTATTGCATTGCAAGCATACCAGAACTGCGGTTTATGATGCAGTCTGAGTGGGGTTCATGGCTCTCCATGCTGTCATTCGTGATGTGTTCAGGATACGAGCCACTTCACTAACAGACTTCCCTTCCTCTCTGAGCTTTTGAGCGTGTGTTCTCTGATGTTTGGTCAGGGAACTCTTTCTCCCAAGATGCACACCATTGGCCCTGGCTGATTCCAGACCAGCTATACAACGTTCCCTGATAATCTCCCTCTCAAACTCCGCAAAGCCAGCCAGAAGGGTCAGAAACAGCCTTCCCGATGGTTTGGCTGTATCAACCCCAAGATTGAGAATACGCACGCTTATGGCTTTTTCGTGAAGCGTATCAATCAAAGACAGGACATCCACTGCATTACGGCCAAGCCTGTCCAGCTTCACCACTGTCAGCGTATCCCCCTTCCTCAGAGCCTTGAGCAGTTCTGAGAGCACAGGTCTCCGGCTCGCCAGCACACTCCCAGAAATTTTCTCTGTCCTGATTGTGCTGGAGGTCAGACCATAACGCACCAGTTCCTTGATTTGTGGGTCATTGGTCTGGTCGTCAGTTGATACGCGGGCATAGCCATAATCCATTCTATTTCTCCATATTTATTGCTCCATTTTGATACAGCCATTCTATACGAAATATAACTAAACAAACTGCACTTATTCTATAATATCAGAACTATGTGTTTCTGGTATAGGGGAAAACTGCATATTTATTGTCCACACCTAAATCTTTTATGTGAGGACGTTTCAATATTACTTTGAGTTTACGATGAGGGAATATGACCGCAACACAGATTTTCTATAAAAAACGTCTTTTTTGGTCAGTCTGTGGTATTCCATCGTTGGCTTCAGCGTTTTATCTCTTTGTTTGGGCCACTCCACGCTATGAGAGTGAAGCAATAGTCCGTGTGTACGCATTTTCTGGCGATAGTAGTAGTGGTGGAGGTGCTGGGCTGGGTGGGCAAGCTTCCCCAGGAGCATATATTTTTAAAGAAATTGCTGAAAGTTGGGAATGTTTTCATAATCTAGGTACAAATAAATTATCATCCCATTGGGCAAAGGGAGATTTTCTCTCACGTTTTGGTGGACTTCGGACTCTCCTTTCTTCAAACCAGGTGAGCTTATGGAATTATTATCGTTCGCACGTTATTGCATCAGTGAATGATGAAAGTGGCTTGGTAAGACTTAATGTTGAGGGTTACGACCCTAACTTCTCATATGAAGTGAATTCTAATGTTCTTGAGTTTGCCCAAAAACAGCTTCAGTCTTCAGGTATCCGTGCCTATCAGACTGAAAGAACAAAATTAGAAGAACACGTTAAATCTGATCGTGAAAAATTGGCGACTGATCTGAGTATAATGGAATCATATCAGAAGCAGTATGGTATTGCAGATTATGATGTTTTGTACAAAAACACACTTGAGTTGATTAATAAGTTTCAAGAAATTCGAGTAACATTAGATAGTAAGGCTACGGCAGCACAATTTTTTGCTCAACGTTCGCAGGAATTGGCTATGCTTAAAGCTCAATTAACAACTTTGGATCATAACATTGAAGACCAGAGTTCTTATATAAAACACCACTTATCAGAAAACTATGAGAAGTTTTCAGAGTTGAAGCAAAGCATATTGGAGGACGTTAACGTTATCCAGATGGATGATCAGAATCTCCAAGATATCGAGCAATTGGCCTATCGAAGCTCATATCATGTAGACATAGTCGAAAGCTCTGTTCGTCCCAGTGATGCAACCATGCCAAAAGCATTGTTATGGGCAATAAGTATCATGGCTATGAGTTATGTAGCTTACCTCGTAGTTAAATAAATACTTCAAATAATGAACAATACTTGGAGCCATTCAATGCTTTTTCGTAAGATTTTCCCTATAAGCACATTTTCTCTGTTGCTGTTGGGGGGATGTGAATTCATGCCGTCTACAGGACCTCATGCATCCTTGATTTTAGACAAAGAGACGAATTCCATTCCAGTTGAAGACGTGAACGAAGATATAGCATCTCAGTTATGGAATGAAGCGATAGCAAAACAGCAAGAAGAATTAGATAAAGTTTTACAAGATTTAAAGAAACCAAATATTACAGAAATTACCATTTCCTCAGGAGATACACTCGACCTTTCATTGTGGGTTGCATCTGGCCAGTCAGATATTGTGCTGGGAAATGTCCCACAAGCACGTAATATGGGACATTATACAGTTTCGCATCGGGGCACAGTGGATTTGCCTTATGTCGGACAGATTTATGTAAAAAACATGACTCTTCAAAATGCCGAGAAAACAATTGCTGAACACTATAGCCGAACACAGCTATTTCCACAGGCTGAAGCATCTTTGCACATTGAGGAAAATAAAGCTCAAAATATCGTTGTAATGGGGGCTGTGAATGCTCCAACAGTCCTTAATTGGTCTGAGGGAGGTATCGATATCAGCGAAGCTATCGCGCGGGCTGGTGGCTTTAAGGTCTTTGACCCCTCCAAACAGGGTAGTGATTTGGGCGTTAATAACATTGTGCTTATCCGACTTGGGAAAAGCTATAATGTACCAATGAAAACAGCCTTGGCTCAGGAGATTCCTCTGCACTCTGGGGACCGATTGGTTCTTCAGCATACTTCTATTGTCAGAGCGTTGTGTTTAGGAGCTGGTTGGAAAACACCAACAATGGTTTCGTTTGATGAAACACCATCTCTGGCAGATGTCATCGCAGGTGCGGGAGACATGAGTCCAAATGCAGCCCAGGGCAGATCCATATTTGTATTTAAACATGCGTTTCGCATGATTTATCGGATTAATTTTGACAAAACAGAAGGAATGAAAGCTGCACAAGCGTTCCCCATTAGTGACAAAGATTTGGTTTATATCCCACCGGCTCGCAGTGTAACTCTACAGCAAGCTGTTAATATTATTATGAGTGTTGGATATCCTGCCGCAATGGGTGCAGCAATCAAATAATTATCGTTAAATATAGAAAACAGGCATGTTATGAACAGTATTAATAATATTAACATCAGTCTTAATGTTGACTTATCTATCTTTGCTCAGGATGGCGGTATTGATATTACCAATGAAAGTGTTTCATCTTGGGAAGAGTTGAGAAAAATTATATTTGAAAGTTTAGGTGATAGAGGACCTCCTCCTGGAAATTGGGCGAGGTTTTCTTCTCATGATAATGATGATGTTAATATAAAAAAATCGTTGGTTAATTATGTCCTATATTAATTCCTCAGAAAACCATGAAGTCCTAGATTGGAGGAAGGAAAGTAAAAAAAGAACGATAGTATTATGGATACTAACAACTGCTTTTAATGTTTTTTCCGTTCTTGTTCTAATATTTTTTATGGTAATGTATAATTATCCAAAATATTTTATAATACCATTTTCAATATGTAGTTTTCTACTTGGATTTGTAGGGTCATCATATTTCATCACAATGTGGTTTGGTTTATATGCTGCACTCCGGGGACCAGAAAAAGACCCTTATAATCCCGTGCATAAACAAAAAGATTTATGTGAGGACACACGAGTAGCTCTACTAATACCAATTTACCACGAAGATATTAGGCGTGTTGGTGCTGCTTTAGGTGCGATGATTGAAGACTTAAGGGCTTACAAGGAATTCTCACATTTTGATTTTATAATACTATCAGATAGCAGAAAAGAAGACATCATTTTTCAAGAACATTATGTCTACCAAGTGTTGTTAGAAAAATATCCGAATGTAAATATAATCTATAGAAACAGGATTTCTAATATTGATGCCAAAATTGGCAATACCTCTGATTTTATAAAAAGATGGGGGAAAAACTACAAGTTCATGGTCATGTTAGATGCAGATAGTCTTATGCCAGGAAAGACATTATCTGAAATGGCTAGAATAATTGAAGGAAACGAAAATACGGCAATTATCCAAATTACTTATTATGGGGTTATTACGAAAACTTTATATGCACGAATGAACAGCTTTGGTTCTGTCTTTGGTGTTGTTGTTAGCTTCTATGGTCAATACTTTTTTAAAATGGGTAGAGGTCAATATTTTGGGCATAATGCGATTTTGCGTGTTGATGCGTTTATGAAACATGGAGGTTTACCTTATTTTGAGGCCAAACCTCCATTTCCAGGTGGACGACCATTATCTCATGACTTCGTGGAAGCTGCCTTTTTCGAAGGTGCAGGCTATGAAGTATGGTTGTTACCTCATCTGGAAAGTTTTGAAGATCAGTTAACAAATCTCATTGATGATATGAAGCGTGAAACACGCTGGATGTATGGTGCCCTTTTTTGGTTACGCGTGTGCCGAATGAAACGTCTTTCAGCTAATGGTATGAAGCATCTATTCATATCATCCCTTCATTATTTCAATGCATGGATTGGTTTGATTTTTTACATTGGTAGTATATTTGGGATGATATATGTTCTCCAACATCCATTACAAACTTATATACTAAGACAAAAGTTTTCATGGCTCTTTAATACCTCTTTATTTATTTTCTTTTTTGCATTTATTGCACGTTTTGCTGTATATGCACTTTATTTCTATAAGAAAAAACAATTAGAGGGATTTGGTGGTCTGGGTAAATTATTATGGTCGTATATGTTGTCTATTGTATTGGGAATGGCAATCGCGCCCATTACAATGACACAGATATCAAAGTTCCTTTTTTACTGGCTTAAAGGACGGAAAATTCATTGGGGAGAGCAGGATCGTGAAGATAGAAGTGTATCGTATGCAGAAACTTTCCAACACTTTTTCCCTGTAAGTCTTTTCGGACTTTTCCTTCTTTATATCGTCGTTGAACATATTATGCCTTTAGCCACTAACAACACTATGAAAATATTACATATGAGTAAAACGTGGCTTTGGTTTTGGTATATTCCTGCATTATCTGGTTTGATTTTTTCACCATTGGTTATCCGGAAAACTAGCTTCCGATATAAATGGATGGAAAAAATAGGTTGGTTCCAAACTCCTTTTGAAAAGGATGAACCCTTCATCATGTCTAGAACCAGGGAAATCAAAGAAACGCTAGACGTTTTAGTGCCATCAACACTGACATTTTCAGATGCTCTCACAAATCCGTGGTTTGCGTTTCGCCATATGTGCTCCATCCCCTCTCGGCCACAAAAAATAAAATTTTGGTCTGAATACTTTTCTGGGAAGAATATTAATGACTTAAGTCGTGCTGAAAAACTACTTATATTCCGGTGTCGGGAGCTTTGGGAAATGTTATTTCTTAAACAAAATAATATACCGTCCATAGATACAGAAAAAAAAGATTAGAGTTGTGGAAAAACCTATGCTTACCAGAAGGGACATTAATTTATCTATCATTTTGTCCACAATTATATCTCCATCGGTATCAATTGCCTCTGATATTGATACCGAGATCAATATATTCCTTTCTGGCTCAATAGGATATTTCACTCATTATTGGAAAGAATGCATTGGCTCAGATAGAGCTATCGTGGCTTTTAGATCCGACTGGTTGCAACATCTGCAATTTGTGAAAAAAAATTGTGGTTTTAAGGCCGTCAGATTTCATGGGTTATTAAATGATGAAATGGGGCTTTGCCGTGAAACATGCAATGGTTCGGATCGATTGAACTATTTATATATTGATGAAATTTTTGATAACATTATACAAATTGGTATGAAACCATTCGTAGAGTTGAGCTTTATGCCCCTTCCACTACGCAGTAGTGATACAGATATTTTATGGTATAGAGCAAACACTTCTCCTCCAAAAAATATGGAGGAGTGGTTTAATTTAATAAAAAATCTCACTGAGCACCTAACCTCAAGATATGGATTTGATGAAGTTTCTTCGTGGAATTTTGAAGTTTGGAACGAACCAAATATAAATTTTTGGTCGGGATCGCAGGAGCAGTATTTCAATTTATATAAAAATAGTTGGAATGCGATTAAGAAAGTTAACAATTTCTTCCGTGTCGGTGGTCCAGCTACAGCACAGATGGCATGGGTTTCAGAGTTCATTGATTTTTGCGTTGCTGAGAATTGTAAACCTGACTTTATTTCATCACATATTTATGAGGCTGACCCTCAAGATAAAGTTTTCAATAGCAACAATCTTTTACCTAGAGATGAGGTAATTCCTAAAGCAGTTTCTTACATTAGAGATAAAATCAATCATTCTAGGCTTCCTCAATTACCTTTATTTGTCACTGAATGGTCATCTAATAACCCTGCATATATTTTGACTGTAATTTATAAATGCATTGGGAAAGCTAAGATTTTAAGTTATTGGGTATTTGATAGCACGTTTGAAGAAAATGGACCCGTACAAGGTTTCGGGAGTAGTTATTTTGGGCTCCTTGATCAAGGTGGCATTCCTAAACCGGCATTCCATGCATTTCATTTTTTAAATAAATTAAGTCACAATAGAATAAATATTGATAATGAAGAAATTTTAGCTACATATACTGAAAAAGAAATCGTATGTTTGGCATGGAATTATTCTCGATTTAACAAAGATAAAAAACTTACTCTTAGATTTAATAGGAAATATAGATATTTTAAAATTACAACCTACAATTCCAAACAAGATAAAGCTCAGGAATTATGGGAAAAAATGCAAAAGCCTTTATCTCCTACACAGGAGCAATACAAGGAATTACGTAATATTTCTATGCAATACGATATTCAAAAGGGCCGTTTGATAGAAGGAAGTATTTCGTTTAATATGCCCCCAGATTCAATATATTTAATCGAATTGTCAGAATATAATATTTACTAATATATATATATTCCTTCATGAACAATATAAAAACACACGACAAACTCAGATTGGATATTACTCTCTTAATGACCGTTTAGCTTGTTTTGATTCTACGAAGCATAAACATGATTTATTCTTGGATGACGAGCCAATGGGATAGGAAACTATTTAATCATTTCCGAAAATTTTTTGTCATATATTTCCCTGTTTAACTGAGGTCATGCACTTCCTGACCAACGTAGTTGCCTGCTTCTTCATTCTGTCAGGAGGTTCAATTCCCATGCCCTGAAGACGTTCCAGCAAAGCCAGAACAGCAGAGGCATCCTCTGCACTGACAGCAGGTTTCCCATTGGTAGCCACCAGGGCTTTCCCTGAATTTCTGTCCTGTCTGATTTTTTCCAGAATAGCCACTGTCAACCATTCTCCAGCTTTCATGCCCTGCTTCTGGCTCTGTGTAATCACAGCTTGCCGGACATCAGCAGAAATTCCCCTGATACCCCATGTTTTCGTGTTGTCTTCCATATGCTTCCTTCCCTGTTGAACAGACCTGTCCAACCAGTATGACAAAGAAACAGGCAAGGAAGACTGGATATTGCAGGGAATGGCTCAACAGCCAGTTTGACAAAGAATGTCCAAAAAGATGTTTATCAGAAATTGGATAACAAACATACAAATCTTGAGAAGGTTTTATGTTATTTACAAATACAGTTTATATTTCACTTGCATAAATTAACGTTTCATGCTTTAATAATGGAAAAAGCCAGATGCGACAAACATCCAGCTTTAACAAATGCGATGGAGAAGAGGCCACCGAGAACAAAACAACCACGTTTTATGATTTTGATTATGTAGTATTTAAATGAATTAGTCAAGTAAAAAATGTAGTTCTCGTAATTTTTTCTTCATCCTGATTAAAGGAGAAGAATTTTATGGGATTAGCATTTAAAAAACCTGAAGTAGCACTCGACAGATATCCATACGATTGGAGGATGAAAAGGTTCAAACCTTACAATCCAAATCTGTTTTTCATCATGGGTCAGAAATTAAAACAGCCTGATGCAAAAGGCAGAACGTGGTGGGATAAACCTTACCATATCTCGGAATACGAAACCGTTTTTGACATGGCCCAGGACATTGAAGATTCCTATATCTCCATGAACTGGTTTTACAAATGCAGTCGCAGGGGCGAGTTTGTCGCGGTTTTTGACCATATCTGCATCGACCTTGATTGCTACAAATATGAAACCAACCCCACCATTCAATATCACGACCTTGGGGAGAATTATGAAATCCTGCTCAAGTTCTGCGATGACAACAACATTCCTCGTCCCTCCAATATCCTCAGTTCTGGCAGAGGTATTTATCTGCATTATACGTTTGAATGTCCTGTTCCAGCACGATGCAAGGGACGCTTTCAGGCTACCCACAGAGAACTGTTGAGAAAATTCATCCCATGGGGAGCAGACCAGGCAACCTATGATTTTTCGCGTGTCTTTCGTCTTCCTGGGAGTGTGAACTCTCAGCATCCAAGGCGTCATCGATGCGAGTTCCTTGATTACAGAGGTCAGTTCTATGACTTCTCGACCCTGTGCGACATGGTTCTTCCAAAGAAATACGAGGATTACAAAAAGCAGAAGATAGCCAGACAGGAGAGACGTGAAAAAGCCAGGGTTGAATATCTGGCTCGCAGGAAAACCAATGAGCTTGTTCCTGATGAACGTGGAGCCCAGGGTTTCAAGGGATGGGCCTCATGGGCCAAGAAAGGACTGTATGACCTGAAAACGCTTGGTTTCCTGCGCTACAGGGGGCCAGTCAGAAAAGGGGAATGTGATATTTTCTGTCATGAAGCTGGTATTCTTCTGGCTCAGATATCCAACCCTGACAATCTTCCCTCCAATCTGGAGCAATGGGCTGAAGGCGTGATTGATGAGGGATATCTTGCCAAACATATGCACAATGCCATGCAGACCCTCTACAAGAAAGCTGGTCAGGACTATTCAGCCAAAAAGCGACACAAGGGCTACACGACTGGCACAAAGACCATCATTCAGAAATTAGGCATTACCCGCGAGGAAATGAAACATCTGAGTGTCCTCATTGACCATGAGGAAAGATTGCTCAGAAAACGCATAAAACGTCATGAACAGGGAAATGTAGAAAGACCAACCAGTCAGGGACAAAGCCGAGAAGCATGGCTTGCGGAAAATAATCTGTCAGTTTCCAAACCATGGGAAGCCCTGAACATTTCCAGAGCGACTTATTACAGAATGAAAAAATCAGGAGCTTTGTAAGGTTCTGGTTTTGTTTTTGACGTGAGACAGGTGTGGACGGATAACTATGGATTATGAAATCCACCCATCCTTCTTTTTTTTCTTTTTTCTTTTGGTTCTTTTCTTTTTCCCTATCACCTTCAGACTAATCAGGCACGTTTTTCAGTTTCATGTAATTTCCTTCTATCGGGTTCGTTCCATATCCCCCGTAAATCTCCATAATTGACCCGTGGAGACGATTTTCACCCTTTCAGGGAAGATTATACCCTTCGTTCCTGTTTCGTGTCTGTGTGTGGCTTATTTCGCGTTTTATCTGGTTCACCAGATTCATCTGGAAAATCTGTTTCCGGTTTCAAAGGTCACTACAGATTTTTTTGCTTTGTAGTGAACTTCCGGTTTCCTTCATAAATGAACCGTAGAAGCATGGTTTGCCCGTGAAGGGTTAATCTTCCTTGAAAGTCTGTTTAGTTTCTCTCCATGGCTTATTTCTCATTGAAACAGCATGTCCAATGCTTCCCCATGCAGGTTATTCCAGAAAACCTGTTTCCGAATGATATCTGGGGTATTTCGTCTGTTTCTGATTTTTTCAACACATAGTCGCACAGGTTTTCTGTTGAACCTTTCTGTGTTTTTTCTCTTATTAGTCAACAGAAAACCTTGTTGACCATTTCATGCAAAACACACCACTGAAACAACAAACAAACCTGTTGATTATTTCCATTAATATTATAACTATCTGATACATTTATTTATAATAATTTATATAAACATTGCAATAACTATAAATATAGTTTATAAATGACGTATATTTTAGGAGTTATTGAATGGAGTAATATTATGATAAATTACAGCACTGTTTTTTCCCTGCTCTCTGAAGGCATCAGAATCCCGGATAAGCGTTCCTGTCCGTTGGCAGGACGTTACCTGCGTTGTTTTTCTGATGAACGTAAGGTGGGGCGTTCCACGGTTTTTTACATTCGTGATTTTGTCATGGTAAACGCACCAAGAACATCTGTTGCGGATAAAGTGGAAGAGACTGGATATGGCATTCTGGGTTTATTTCCAAACTTCATAGACGTTCCTGCAAACGTCAAGGACAAGGCTGGTTATAAGCGTAAAGTTCTGGAACAACTGGTTCAGCCATATCTTCAGCCTTTCATCACCAAAAAACGTATGGATTTTGGGTATGACAGGATGCTGATGCCTGCTCTTGGGCAATTAAGGAACTGCTTCTCTCAGGTTCAGAAAACCATCCTGAAAGACATCTGGGAAGGACTGAAACCCGCAGAGATTTCCATGCTCTGGTGGAACAATGATTTTTCCCGTCTCATGACCAGTCTGGACACTGACAACGCAGTGAAAGCCCTGTTGAGACAGATAGAAAAGCCGGAAAAACTGGCTCAGTGTCCTATGTCAGAAAAGAAGAAAATTCCTGCAAAAGCGTATCTGGTCCTGAATGTTGAAACGACTGGTCGGGAAAACGATGACCAGGTGATTCAGATTACGATAACCAATCATAAGGGTAATTTGCTATATAATCGTTTCTGCCAGCCTTCTGTGTCCATTCAGAAGGAAGCCAGTAACCACCATCACATGACGAAAGATATTTTCACACGAGCCACACTTATGGGAAACCAGAGTGTCACAACATGGCAGGAGATTTACCCTGAAGTGGTCAAACATCTATCTGGAAGGACTGTCTATGCGTTTAATGTGGCGTTTGATGCTCAGATGGTTCTGAACACCTGCAAGGCTTTTAATCTTGATACAGGCTGGATGAACACGTGCCATTGGGTGGATATGAAGCTTTACATGAACTCGGCCACACATATTGGCAAAGAGTTAGCTGGGGAACTAGTGGATGAGTTTGAAGAAATTGCAATCGTATCAGCTCAGGTTATTCCCTTTCCGGCTCATCGCTGGCAACAGTTCGCGAAAGAGGAACATGTGGGTATGCAGGGATAATCATCGATAAAATTTTATCACTTTCAATCATTCTGTTTTGCCTAACATCATACCAGCTTGCTTATTGTCTTTTCGAGTAGTAACTTAAGGCGTTTTCTTATATTAAATAATATATTTGGAGAAAATACCATGTCTGATAATGACACAAAGGGTATAAACACCTTACATGTTTTAACCGCAGATATTGTGGCATCCTTTCTTGCCAGCAACTCATTACCAACAGAACAGATTCCAGAACTTATCCATCAGGTTTATAATGCCTTGGCTTCTATTGAGGATAAGCCGGAAGAAGCTCCTGTTCTGACACCGGCTGTTCCTGTTAAGAAATCTGTCTTTCCTGATTATATTATTTGTTTGGAAGATGGAAAAAAGCTGAAGATGCTGAAACGTCATCTCATGACAGCTTTTGGTATGACACCTGCTGATTACAGAACCAAATGGGGCTTACCATCTAATTATCCAATGGTTGCTCCGGCTTATGGTGAACAACGTTCAAAACTGGCTAAAGAAATCGGTCTGGGAAAAAAAGAGGCTGAAGAGGTAGAATCACAGGGAGAACTGATTCCAGTGACAAAAATCCCTGAAGTGAAGCGCAGACGGAAAGCAGTTAAAAGATAATATTTTTTATTTAATTTTCTCAAAATCTTAAATGTTAGGCATAAAAATATGTGTGATGTTCGAATTTTAAGCGTGTGTCCCTCTGAAGAAGACAGAACAATTCCTCTTTTTAGTATTTCTATTAATGGTAGAAATTGCGAAAAACTACTTACAAAAGAGGAGGCTGGAAATTATATAAGAGGTGAGATGCTGAAGACTTCAATTAAAAAACATGAAGAATTGAAAGTTAATATTAATATTAATCTTATTACGGAATATTTCATTCAATCAGATTATAATGAAACAAAATTTGAGGATGGTATCAATATTTTTGATACTGATGCGATTAATGGTTTATTAAATATTTATCAACTTAAACCATGGTAAAATATGTGAGGGCAATAATTTGGAGTAAATGGGTCTTTTATAAAATTATATGTCTTTGCATTACGTAAAACTCTATATTCTGACCCTGCTTGTGGCTTATTTGACAGATTGTTTTCGAGACGCCATTTGTCATTTTCATCTGAAAATTCATCAGAGTGAAAATCAAGGATAATTCCCTTCTCCTCACATTCTTTTAACAATCTGTCACGACATTCCTGAAGATCATATAAAAGCACATGCTGACCATTTAAGATTGCAATTTGAATGTATTCGTATCCATTATAATACAGTAAATCATAGACCAACTGGTAATTGCCTTGTGTAAGCATTTTCTCAACAAACCTTATTCGTTTTCGTCCTATTGCCATTCCCCTATAACAATTTATTCTCACATCCATTCTCCAAATATAAATATTGATTTTTATTATAATATTATAATTATGAGCAAATCAATATATTTGAAATTATGTTTATTATTTACTTATAATTATATTTGAACGTCATATTTATAAAATGTTGACCATTTATTTTATAAGGAGATTTTAATAATGCAATTTCGATTATTAGAGAACAAAGGCACACCCAAATGGGAAATCAGTCGTTGGGCATACAGCCCTGAAAAGAAGCGAGCCATCAAGGAAACCCTTGGCTCTTTCCCCTGCCGTTATTCCATGGTTTCCCGTGACATTCTGGATAAATGCACCAAACAGGAAAAAGCAGAGGTGCTGGAATGGTGGCGTGTCACCAGTGAAGCCGTAAACAGGGAACGTGTCAGAAGACAGATTACAACCCTTCCTTCCATCTTCCAGGACCTTGAAACCCTGTTGGACGTTATCCAGGACAATCCTGAAGACCTCGCGGAACTTAAAAAACACGCCTATGCGTTCAAGGAGGCTGTCAGCAAGGTTATTCGCAGGAAGTCACGCCAACAGAAAAATCAGGAAACAGTCAACAGCGTTCCCGCTTGACCATTCCTTATGTTTTTCCTTTCATAGTCAACAGGGTTTTATGTTGACTATTGCCCTATTTTTGTAAAATCACATCAACACAAAATTGTGTTTACGTGTTCGTTCTTGTAACACATTTTATGTAAAGCACCTGCATTATACCCGTAAAATACCTTTTTATCCCTGTTTATGTTTTCTCATCTTGTTTGCCATCCTTTTTGTTATCTTTTGATTATAGCCAGCCATACCAGTATCCGCTTCGCGTCTTCTGGTAGCTGGCAAGGGGGAAAATGCTTTTCCCCCGTTGACCCCCATTTAAGCAGGAGACCCATTGCATGAGCGAAAAAAGAAAACTGAAAAAATCGTTACTGGTTCGTCTGGATGATGAGCAATATGCGTGCATCATAAACCGTGCCAGACAGCGTGACATCACAGCCAACAGTCTTGTGCGTGAGTGTCTGGCTGGTGCTCTTTCTCCCTCTGATACATATCAGAGGATCAAGCCAGTCAAAGCCTATAGTCCACGCACACCACCCAAACCGGAATACATCAAGGAACTCTACAGGCTCAGGGAAAGCACGGCTGAACTGTGTGGGGCATTGGTTCAGTATGCCATCAGGACACGTCAGGATGGTCATGTCATGGCGCATGAGGAGGCCGAGAAGCTTATTCCTGATGTGCGTCAGGCTGTGCTCAATCTCGATACGCTACGCAGAAAGCTTGAGAGACATGAATGATAGGAGGAGCCACCCGAGGCAAGGGAGGGTATAACCTCTGGCGTCATCTCCGCGATGCCAAAAAGCAGAACGATGCCACCTTTGCCGGTGCGTCACGTGGTCTGGTTCAGCAGGGTATTACAGACCAGATTAAAGAGCTTACCAGCATAGGCAAATATGCCAGCCACTCCAAACCTCTCTACCATGTTCACGCTGACCCTGCGAAGGACTGGACGGCTCAGGAATGGGAAGCCTATTGGCAGGATTATGAGAAAGAATTTTCTCTCACAAAACAGCCCTTCTCTGAAGCCATCCATGTCAAACATGGCCGGGAACACAGACACAGGGTTTATTCTCTGCTGTTGCCATCTGGCTCCTGTCTTCGCATGGACAATGACCATGCCAGACGTGAGAAAATCAACAGACTGGCAGAACTTCGCACAGGGGAAACCATAACACCTGGTGCCCATAATCGTGCTGTCATCAAGGCTTTAGAAGCAGAAGGGAAAACAGCCCAAGCCCAGAGACTCAGGGATGCAGGACTTTGGGACATTCAGAAACCTAAGGCCCGATTAAAGCCCCAGGAACGTGCCCAACAGGAACGCACCCATGTTGATAAGGCTGGATTGGCTTTAATCACTCTCAAAGGCTGGAAGGGCTATAACCCGGATATTCTGAGAGAGCAGTTAAAGGCTCATGGCTGTTTTCTGGCTATAGGGGATAAGGGGCCGGTTGTCATAGACCAGACGGGCAATGTTCATGCGCTGAACAGGCTGGTCAACATGGCCTCCAAAGCAGAGGGGAACCCTCTGAAAATCACAGCAAAACAGGCTGTGGACTACGTCAGGGGGTATGACCTCCCATTGTATGCAGACATTCAAAAGAAAGGAAAAATTAATGACAGAACACTTCCAGAACTCGGAACAGGCCAAGAGAATTTCTTTATACCGGCAGACCTACAAGGAAGCCTATGGAGCGAACAGGAACACACAGAACATTCTCGACCTGATGAGCAACCAGACAGGAGACAGACCCTCACCCATCGACCAGATACAGCAGTTACTCGAAACCATCGCACAGCAACAGGTTCAAATCCTGTCAGCACAAAGCCAGATATTAAAAAGATTGTCTGCACTGGAACACTGAACAGACGCATCACCCATGTTGCCAGCCTGTCCCATATTGTTCTGATAACCCCGGATTATATCAGGGACATCAAAACCCGATTGAAAGACGCCAAAAAAGCAGACTGGTATTTTTATCGCAGGGCCTATCAGAACCTTAAAGACCAGGAATACTGGCTCGACCAATGGAACAACAGCATTGACAGCAACATTCTGCTTTTGCTGGTGGAACTGTTTCTGAGCCTGTTGTTTGGTGGCACTGTGACCATCAGAGAGAAGGTTTATCCTGTTGCCATTAATTTTGGGCTTCCTGCTCCCATCAGTGATGCGACATGGAACATGATGAGCGATGACCAGCAGGACGAAGTGCTGTTCCAGAGCTATCTTTTATACAAATCGTCCTACAAAAATTATCAGAAGCTTCATGCCGAACAGAACGGGAATTCTGTCACGTTTGAGAATTTCCTGAACCTGCATGGCAAGGATATTCTGACACAGATGATTTCCATAAATGTGGACTATCTGGAAGACAAATTAACAGACTGGAAGAACAGGAGGATGGACGCAGAAAATGCGAAAATTCTTCAGAATACAAATGAAGCCATGACATGGATGAAACAGACTAATTCAGACGTTGAAAACCATGGAAACACATTAAAAATGTAAAGAGATACGCATAAAAAAAAGGAACCCCGAAAGGTTCCCCGTTAAAGTCTTGTGATTGATTCTGTGGATTAACCAGCAGAATTAGCAGATGCGATAGCAGAACCGACATTAGTGAATGTGTCCTTCAAGTTTCCACCAACTGATGTAACAGCGGTAATAATTACTACAGAAATCAAGGCAGCAATCAGACCATATTCGATAGCGGTTGCCCCAATTTCATTTTTGCGAGTTTTAAGTAAAGTTTTCATATGAAATCCTCCAAATATTAATATTAAACACCATATAACTATGATGCCTTAAATATATAATACTGAATTGAATTGCATATTTTCAAGAAAAACGAACTTTTTATAATTTATTTTCTTGACATTATCATTTATATATAAAATAATGATTTTATGTTGTAGCGACATAAGTGACCATCAGACCCCCTCCTAAAACGGTCTGGTGGTTTTTTATTTTAGTTCCTTATTTAGATGGATTTTCTTTTTGAGTAACAGTACCAATGCCAGGAGAAAATCCAGCGTGATCAGCCTGAAGAGAATAAACCTTTCCCGAAGCTGTCGTGACTTCTAGAATGTTTCCATCACCATTATGTCCAGTTCTAATTGTCGAGCCTCCACTTTGAAGATCAGATAAAACAGTATTATAATCAGTAACAGGTGTTCCAGTATCTGCATTATATGCACCAAAAACATTTGTAATAGGATCGGTCGCATTTATGTTTCTCATATACTCTGCAAAAGTTGGCACTGCATCACCGTCCCATGCTTTTATTGTATAAGCACCGGCATAATCATTTCCTCCATATAAAGTAGGAAAATGATCAGAATCTAATTGATCTTTTAAGCTATTATTCACGTCATCCATTGTGGCTCCTTCAGCATAGGAGTTTGTACTATTCACGCTACCAGTAGAAGAACCTGCATTGCCATTACCACCAGTAGAGTTGCTCCCTCCTGTAGAACCACCACCATTAGCATTACCCGTAAAAGAACCTGAACAGGTTCCAGACCCACCTAGATGTTTGGATATTGTGCAATAGGTGTTTGATAAATTCCTGCCAACTGCGGACATGCCACTAACAGCAACAACAGCCACTAACGATGCAATAAGCCCATATTCTATGGCTGTTGCACCAATTTCATTTTTTACCTTTTTTAAAATCATGATTTAAAATCCTCCAATGTATATATACAATTTTATTGTAATATAGATTCATGAATAACTTCAAACATATCGAACACTTTGCAGAAAATGCCACCCCAATGAGTGGCATTCCATCACCTGCTGTCAGGCTACCTTCCAATAGGTCATCTGGTCTTTCATGATGACTTCAACATAGTGACGCATGGAACGCAGGTCTTTGGTGCAGTAGCGTTGCACCAGTTCCTCCTCTTCCTGGCTCAGGGTGAACCATTGCGGAAGCAGGTCACGTTCTCTGGCAATCTCTGCCATAATCCTGCGAGCCAGTAGAATGACATCCTGACCCTGTGGCTGTTCAACATGCACAATCCGACATCTGGAACGAAGAGGTTCTGACACCTGTGCAAGGTCATTGGCTGTCAGCACCCAACGCACATAACCTGCATTGACTGGCAGGTTCAGATACACGTCATTAAACGACCCGGCTTCCATGCCTTCAAGGAACTGAAGCGTGACATCCTGCACATTCCCATGCTGTCCACCCCTTGGGGCTTTGTCGATTTCATCCAGGATAATGCAGGGATTAGCCAGTTCCGTGCCTGCCATCCATTCCGTGACCAGAGAAGGCTTGGCTTCTCCAAAACTCTGATGCACCCCCATCAGGGACAGGGCATCAGTCATGCCGGAGACATTGATGGTTTTGACAGGGTAGCCAGCCATTTCATGGTAAAGCCTTGCCACTGTGGACTTACCACATCCCGGAGGCCCAACCAGAAGCACGGGACGCATGGGAACAACCCTTCCCCACTCCGACCATTCCTCATCACTGGAGGCCAGCACCTCAACAGCCTGTGGAGCATGAGGACAGGCTTCCAGAACCCTTGCCTTCAGGGTGGCAAAGTTACGTGGGGTATGGAGTTTGACAGGGTTTTCCAGCCTTCTGACGCTGGCAAAACGGTCAATGCGTCTTGAGGAGGAATTTTCAGGAAAACTATGGTCTTCGGGGAGAACTTTCAGACTGACAAAGCCTGACCTTTCTTCACCAACAGGGCTTTCCTCATCCGGGACAATGCCCAGGAGTTCTTCAAGAAACGCTTCGGAAGAAAGAGTGTCGGTTTGTGTATCGGGAGTATTGCTTTGGGTCATCTGCCTGTTCCTGTTGTTTGAGAAGGGAAGAAATGCAGAGTGACGGTCGTATGGTCATAGTCTACCTCCAGAAATTGAACGCACCTGTCCTGTCAGAATGAAAAACAGAACAGTTAATAAGGAAGGATGAAGAACAGACAGCCAAAGCTGTCAGGGAATAATCTGGAAGGATATTCGCCGGTTCATCATGGAAAGGATCATACCACAACAATCATGCGCTGAGAGCCGGGATAGAAAAATTTTCTTTCGGAAGCTTATTTCAGGTAATGGTAAAAATTCTTAAATAAATACTGTTCCAAAAACTTGACTTTTTGAATACGTAACCCTTATTATATAAATACAAAGGGAAAATCGTATTCAATATTGTATATTCAAAAGTATTTTAGAAAATAATCCCTGATTAACAATTTAAGGAGACATTTTATGAGTGAAATTACATTCCGCACGAAAAACCTGACCGTCCATCATATTTTTTCACCTGTTGAGGGGTTTGATGACATCGCACCAGGATATGTGAAAGACTTTAGGACATTCCTGCAATCATCTAAAATTACAAAGACAATGCAGGAAGCCTATATTTCCGCATTGCGTGAATTCCCGGTATATCCCAAAAGCAACAAGCTTGAAGGCACGATAGAAGACCAAGCCTATAAATTATTAGATTTATATCATTCTGATGCCATCCAGAATATTCTGGACGTGCTCGCTCCTCAGATTATTGAAAAATATGGCGAAGACCAGTTATCCGTTTTCATAGTGGCTTTTCTGGAAGGTGTTTTAAGGGACATTGAAATCATAAAGGGAGATGGCAAAAATCGCCTGTCCTATTTCAATCGTGACCTTGATTGTAGCTGTGCTTCTATCCTGAAGAGCTACTTGCCTGATGATTATGCATTGGGAGATTATCTGGCCCGCTATTTCCTTGCGGACAGAGTGACAGCCCTGCACGTCTTTGGAGGTGTGCAATGATTTATGGTTACGCACGTGTCAGCACCAGAGACCAGTCGACTGATATGCAGGTCAGTCGATTGCTGGAAGCCGGGATTCCGAAAGAAAGAATTTTTATGGATGTCATTTCCGGTGCAACAGAAGACAGGCCACAGTTAAACAGTTTGCTGTCTCTGTTAAACAAGGGGGATGTTCTGACAGTTTGGAAGGTGGACAGACTTGGAAGACGAACAGCCCATCTGGCAAGGCTTTTAGAAGAGTTTGACCAGAAAGGAATAACAGTCAGAAGTCTGACAGAGGGTGTGGATACGTCAGACAGGTCAAGCCGTGTCAGTTATCTGCTGATGTCTGTCATTGCCCAGAATGAACGTGAGACGATTAATGAGCGCATCAGAAGTGGCATCGACCATGCCCAGAAATATGGAACGAAAACAGGTCGTCCCATAGGAAGGCCCAAAGCCAGTTCTGCAAAGGTACAACATGCTCTAGACCTTTTAGCATCAGGGAAAAGCTACAGACATGCGTCTTCCATTGCGGGTGTCTCTTTAGCCACATTGGTCAGACGTGTTCAGTCCATGCAACAGCAAAACCAGTTCACACGCCAGAGCAGTATTTTTGAGGCATTGAAACAGGAAGCCTGCTGAAAAAACCGATCACTCGAATAGTTTAGAAATCTGGAAGGTCTCAGGATAGTGAATCCTGTTGATAGTCTTTTTCAGGTTTTTAATGCCAATTTTATGCAGGTAAGTCGTAATGCCTTGGGACTTTTTGGAGCTATCCCCAATATGTCCCAGGACTGAATCAATCCAGACCTCTCGAATCGTCGCATCTTCATTTCTGAGAATGGTTGAAACACTGTGACGGAACGAATGGAAAACAGTGTCGTCTGTGACCCCTGCCCTCTGTTTATGAAGGCTGAAGGCTTTTTGAAATTTTGTGGATAGATGGTTCATGGAGCCGGATGGTGTCAAATCATGGAAAATAAATGTTTTCCCCGCGTTCCTCATACGTTCTACATGCTTGATTAAGCCCACTTTAACAAGTTCTGGATGCACAGGAACAACACGTTCCCCTGCTTCTGTTTTTGGGGAGAACCTAACCAGCTTTCCAGCGACTTCTGTAGGTTCATGGTCTTGCACATACATAACCCATCCATCATCGGTATGAACAAAGTCTTCACAACGAAGATGGCAGATTTCCCCTTGCCTCATTCCACTATAAGCCCCGATGGCTGTAATAAATGCATAGGTTTGACGTGATACGGCCTTACTTACAAAACGTAAATTAGTTAGCTTAATAAGGTTTTCCTCTGACCAGTCAGATACATGTCGAATGGTTTCTGTTTTGAACTTAAACCCTTTCCAGATATTTTTTTGGACATGTTCGATTGGTAGCAAGAAGTCCCATAAACCATTGATGAATGTGATGCGCTTTTCAATTGTCACCTCACTCATGCGTTCAATGGTTTCTCCTTTTGTGTCTTTGAAGTCGGCCGCAGCAATGGAATCTCGAATTGGCGTGTAATAACAGCTTTTCCCATAGTTTCTTGGAAGCTTCCTTAACGTCTGGATAAATTCATGGGCATCCCTGCCGGTATATTCCCCAACAGGCTTATCCCCCATGACTTCCATGAACATTGCGAAGGTGTTGCGGAGAACTCTTACATCTCTGTCATTTTTATAATCTTTTTGTTTGGTCTCGATGTAGGTTTCAGCAATTTCTGAAAGCAATGGACTGTTTTGTGGCTTGATCATCTGCTGTTGAATGACTGGTGCAATTTGGCTGTTTTGAGCCATTTGCATCATGCTGGATGCAATGGAAGCCATTTGTTTCAGGGCTTCTGTTAATTCGCTACGACTCTCACGGCTTTCTTCCAACCTAGCCTGCGTGACTTCCTGCTTATGGGTAATCTTTTCCAGATTTTGGCTGATTTGTTTAATTCTGGTCGCTTGTTCTGCAATGAAAGATTGGAAGCGATCATGGAGAGAGAGCCATTCCATGAAGCGTCGAAGTTCATTTTGCTTTGTCAGGATAGAGAGACGTTCTTCCTGTTCAGCAATAATAGATTCCGCTTCAGTCAATCCAACTTCAAGCAATCTTACATATTCTTCATCTTTGGACATGCGACGACAATCATCAAAAATTGCTTCAACCTGTCCATAGATCATACCACCACGTGCTGTGGCAGTAACCCTGTTGGATGTATCCAGAGAGAACCAGAGTTCCTGTTTTCCAATGAATGGACGTGCGACCAGAGGAATTTTTCTACGAAAATGATAGGAGCGACCGACCTTGCGTAACATCTCCATCCGACCCTTGGTGGAGAAGGAAGTGGAGAAGTTCTCCACCAGCCCTCAGAAAAGGTGGAAATTTTTGCCAATGATTTCAATGACTTAAGGGGAGAAATGGCTGGGGGACCTGGATTCGAACCAGGGCTGACCGGGTCAGAGCCGGTAGTTCTACCGCTAAACTATCCCCCAGCAGGACGACGTTTCGAAGTGTAAAACACCACTTCCGTGCCGTTGACGCTCTACTAGCACTGTCATTATGGGCTTGCAACCCCATTCAATAAAAGAATTTTGTTTTGCATGCATATTTATCTTGTCCCTGACCGCTGCGCTCCCCAGAATAGGTAAGGATCATTGCAACCCTCGCTTTTGAAGGACCGGACAGATGGATCATCCTCCTCCCGTGGCCGGCCCTTCGGTCAACGGGCTTTTATCTCCCACTGCAGGTGTGGGAAGCGAGCCTGAATTTGTTGGGGCTTTGGATCTGGGCACTAATAACTGCCGTTTGATGATAGCCGCACCGACGGCTGGCGGCTTTAGGGTTGTGGACAGTTTTACCCGTACTGTGCGGCTGGGAGAAGGATTGCATCACACTGGCCGCCTGAGTGATGATGCTATGGACCGTACGGTCGAGGCCTTGCAGATTTGCGCGGACCGGCTAGCGCGTCGGAAGGTTGGGATGTTTCAGGCTGTTGCAACGGAGGCCTGCCGTCGGGCTGTTAATGGGCAGGCTTTTGTTGAGCGGGCGCAGGCTGTATCGGGCTTTGATATTCATATTATCTCAGGCAGGGAAGAAGCCAGTCTGGCGGTCGAAAGCTGCGCCAATCTTATTCACAATAACCGCTTTGGCCCGCCACGAGGTAGAGCGTTGCTGTTTGATATCGGTGGCGGTTCGACTGAAATAGCATGGATACGCACGGAACCCACGCTGCAAACTGAATCCCTGATCGGTTATCTTAGTCTGCCCGTAGGGGTGGTCACGTTGTCCGAGCAGTTCGGTCCAATGGAAGACCTGACGCCCGCCCGTTACCGCGCGATGGTCGATTACACACGCACGTTCCTGCATGAGTTTGAGAGTGTTCATCGCATTCGATCCGAGATTCGTCGCAATCATGTGCGGCTGATCGGCACAAGTGGTACGGTTACAACGCTTGCAAGTCTTATTCTGAACCTGCCGCGTTATGCGCGTGCTGCGGTGGATGGGTCTTTGCTGCCTGCCAGCAGCGCTCGCCTTGCTATGCGCAAATTGCAGCATATGGGGCTGGCCAACATTGAAAATCACCCCTGCATTGGCCCGGACCGCGCGCCTTTTGTTCTGCCTGGCTGCGCGATTTTTGAAGCTATTCACGATATATGGCCGATGCAGGATATTATTGTTGCCGATCGTGGGTTACGAGATGGCATGATTCTTCGCATGCTGCGCAAAGCCACCTCCACGTCACGCCGCTCTACGCGGCCCCAGCATGTGCGACAGGCTCTTTCCACACAGAATTTAATGCAGGCAACAGGTTTATGAGCGATAAGAAACCCCGTTCATCAGGGCATTCTTCCACACTGCGTGTCCCCGGGCGGGCACGCAAAAGCAGCGCGACCCCCGGCGGCAAGCTGGCAAAGGACGATTCCGATGCCCCGCAGAGAATGCGCACGCAGACAGTTGCCCTGAGAACCGCGCGTGGCCGCACGACCGCCCAGCAAAAATGGCTTGCGCGGCAATTGAATGACCCATACGTGCAGGCCGCCCATAAACAGGGCTGGCGCTCCCGAGCCGCATTTAAACTGATTGAACTGGATGATAAGTTTGGTCTCATCCGTCCCGGCATGCGGGTTGTGGACCTTGGGGCTGCACCGGGTGGCTGGACGCAGGTTCTGGTCAAACGCGGCGCAGCCCGGGTTGTTGGTGTTGACCTGCTGCCCGTGGACCCTGTGCCCGGAGCGGACATTATAGAAGGTGATTTTACCGACCCTGATATGGCCGAAACCCTGACAACCATGCTGGGGGGGAAGGCCGACCTCGTTGTTTCAGACATGGCGCCCAATACAACGGGCCATGGGCCGACTGATCACATCCGCATTATTGGCCTGACCGAGGAAGCTCTGCACTTTGCTTTCGAGATCCTGGCTGAAGGTGGTGGGTTTGTCGCCAAGGTGTTCCAGGGTGGATCGGAAAAGGCAATGCTGGATACCTTAAAGCAGGCTTTTTCTCTTGTGCGTCACGCCAAGCCCCCTGCCAGCCGCAAGGATTCGTCTGAGCTCTACGTTGTGGCAACCGGCTTCCGGCCTCGCAGGCTGACGGGTTGATCCGGCGTTGTGAGGGGGCGGGTGACTGACCAGAAGGCCTGTTTGGCCACATGAACTGAGTGCAAGTAGAAGTGTTTTCATGACCGATACAGTTCTTGATGTAAGGGGTTTGAGTTGCCCCCTGCCCGTCCTAAAAGCCAATCGTGTGCTGCGTGGGCTTCCGGGGGGAGCGCGCCTGCGTGTTCTGGCGACAGACCGGGCCTCTGTGTCTGATTTTCAGGTTTTCTGTAGGGAGACTGGGCACGCTCTGGTCTCGTTCGCAGATGAAAATGGTATTTTCTCCTTCACGATCAAACGGCGTGTGCAGGACGGATAATTTTCGCTCATAGCTGAAATTCCATCTGCCATTCACATGCAAGGCTTGGCAGATGGCCCCTTCTCGCGCTATTGGCTGCCCTTCATGAAGGATAGGGACGCCCGCACGATGCCGGACAACATCACTTCGCTGTCTTTTGAAGAAGCGCTTTCCGAACTGGAAAAGATTGTGCGCGGCTTGGAAGGTGGCCAGATGAAGCTGGAAGATGCCATTAAGGCATATGAGCGCGGTGCGGCCCTGCGGCAGCATTGTGAGGCCAAGCTGAGTGAAGCAGAAGCCCGCGTGCAGGCGATCGTGCAACGGTCCGACGGGTCGTTGGACATGAAACCGATGAACTGAGATGTCGATGACTGAGCCGACACAAACCACAATCATTCGCGCAACTGATGCTGCGCTCCTCAAGCAGGACATGGGCGCGCGTGCGAACGTGATAGAAAGCGCGATCGACGCTCTGCTCCCGCCCACAAAAGGAGGAGACGCAAGGCTGATAGACGCCATGCGTTATGCCACCCTGGGTGGCGGCAAGCGCCTGCGCGGCTATCTGGCCGTAACAACTGCCAGCCTGTTTGGTGTGCCCGACAGCCAGTCCGCCAGAGTGGCCGCATCCGTTGAGATGCTGCATGCCTACTCTTTGGTGCATGATGACCTGCCCGCCATGGATGATGATGACATGCGGCGTGGCCAGCCCTCCACGCATCGCAAATTTGACGAGGCGACCGCCATTCTGGCCGGTGATGCCCTGCAAACCAAAGCGTTTGAAATTCTTGCGGATGCGCTGACTCATGCCAGTGCGGATGTCCGTATTGATCTGATCCAGAGCTTTGCAGAGGCATCGGGTGCTGCTGGTATGGTCGGCGGACAGATGATTGACATGGAAGGTGAAGGGCGTGCCCTGCCCTTGGATGAAGTCCGCCACCTGCATGCGCTCAAAACCGGCTGTCTGATCCGTTATTCGGCCGAGGCGGGTGCTATTCTGGGGCAGGCATCTCCTGACCTGCGTAAGCGCCTGAGAGCATATGGTGCCAACATCGGCGCTGCCTTCCAGATAGCGGATGACGTGCTAGACGCCACAGCCACGGCGGAAGAGCTGGGCAAGACGGCGGGGAAGGACGAGGCATCGGGCAAATCCACCTTTGTGGCGCTTCTTGGTATTGATGGAGCGAAAAATGAAGCCGCGCGCGTGACGGAAGCCGCCATTGCCGAGCTTGCACCTTTTGGGGCGCAGGCCGACCGGCTGCGAGATCTTGCCTACTACGTGATCGAACGGAGAAACTGAGATCATGGCCGACCAGAACGCCGCGTCACCGATTCCCACTCTTGGCCGTTTTCCCGCACTGGATCGTGTTCGCGTTCCCGCGGACCTGCGCAACCTGTCTGTTGAGCAGCTCAAGCAGCTTG
>NZ_WOTD01000031.1 GCF_011516885.1 Acetobacter lambici
AGAGAAGACGGCGGACAAGAGTATCCGCGCTGATGGGGCAACACAGGCGCACGGTCATTCGTGCTCCAGCGGAACCGCCCAGGGTGTGGGCGATATAATAATGAAGATCGGCAAGACGTGTGGTCTGTCTGCCATGACGCACGGTTATCCCCTCAAGGGGCATGACAAACGTCCGACGTGGACAAAGCATCGTCTGGCAGAAAAAGCGCGGCACAGAAACGATCAGCGTGGCTGGACGGCCCTGCCATGGAAGATCCGCGAGTTTTCTCTGATAGAAACTGTGAATGCGTTGTGTCGGGCACTGACAGTCCGGACACACTGCACTCCGTTTTCGCAGACCGACTTCGATCTCCACTCTGTTGTCCAGTGCAACAACACGACGAACGACGAGGGAACGGGGAAGATCAAGAGACCGAAGACGTGACACTGGGGAATATCCATGAAAGTGAACGACTTTCTGGATTTCCCAGTTCCGGAACCTCAGTACAAGATACCCATCACGAAAAGTGCGGAAGAACCAGTTTTTGACCCACCGCACGGCTACGGTACGCCGGGTGTGCATCCACCGCCACAATTGCGGGCGTTTGCCCGAACAGTGCCCGGTAATCCGCAAGTCCTGCCAGCATGGCCTGCTCCGTAGCCAGTTGGGCCATATCCCCCAGATGGTGGGACAACACAGCCCGCTCGCCCTGCGTCAGGCAGAATGCGGCTTTAAGGTCCCCCCCCACGGCCAGCACCGGGGGCGCGTTAGCCAGCATACCGGGCAGTTGCAGCGGCTCGGGCGCTAGACCGCGCCCCCGGCGCAAAACACGGGTGTGGCCCGCCAGAACACGCACCACGCTGTCGTCCAGACGGCGGGCTATGGGCCGGTCATGCATGAGCCATGCATCCGCAACCCCCTGCAATTCCACCCAGGCCGCGGCGTTGTTGACAACCTGCGGCTGCCCCGAACGGTTGGCGCTACTCATGACCAACGGCTCGCCTATTTTGTCCAGAAGCAACACGTGTAGCGGCGTGTAGGGCAGGAGCAGCCCAACACGCTCCATGCCCGGCGCCACATTGGCCGCCAAGGGCAGGCATACCCTGCTACGCACCAGCACCACGGGGGCGGATACATCCTCCAGCGCCTCGCGCTCCGCCTGACACAGATGGGCATGGGCTTCCGCCATGGCCATGTCCCGCACCATAACCGCGAGCGGGCGGGAGGGTCTGTTCTTGCGCGCCCGCAGTAACCCCACGGCTTCCTCCGAGCGGGCAAGGCACGCCAGATGAAAACCCCCAATCCCTTTTATGGCAACAATCTGCCCTGCCCGCAGGCTGGCCACAGCCTGATCAAGGGAAGCATCCCCCACAACCCGCCCGCTTTGAGCCCCTGCTGGAACAAACTCCAACTGGGGACCACACACAGGGCAGGCAACTGGCTGGGCATGAAAGCGCCGGTCCTGTGGGTTGGTGTATTCCGCACCACAGGTCTGGCACATGGCAAAAGCCGCCATGGTTGTGCGCGCACGATCATACGGAATGCCGGTTACAATGGAAAACCGCGGCCCACAGTCCGTACAATTTGTAAAAGCATAGTGGTAGCGACGATTTTTGGGGTCCGTAATCTCTGCAATACAGGCGGAACATACCGCCAGATCAGCCACAATACCGGCCTGCACCGTGCCGGGTTGGCTGGCCTCTATGGTAAAATCCTGCCAACCTTCATTCTGTACCGCGCAACGCCTGATGCCTGTAATGCGGGCACGCGGCGGGGGGCTGGCAAGCCCGGCCACCAATGCAGCCAGCAGGTCGGGAGGAGCTGCTGCCACAATACGCACACCATCCCCCCGGTTGCTCACGGAACCCCGCACGCCCAGACGTTGTGCAAGCCGCCATACAAACGGCCGAAAACCAACCCCCTGCACCAGCCCTGTTACAAGAATTTCCTCCGTGCAATCGGGCATTAGTGCACGGTACAGGCCATGCACGGGTCAAACGAGCGTACAATATGCTGCACGGAGAGCGGGGTCTGTTCCCCCGCGCGCACGGGGGCTCCCCTTAGTGCGTATTCGAGCGGCCCTTCCACCCCCGCAGCATCACGGGGAGAAAAATTCCATGTTGTCGGGGCGATAATCTGGTACCGTGAGATCAACCCGTTTTCCACGCGTAGCCAGTGGCCCAAGGCACCACGCGCAGCCTCGGTCATGCCAATGGCCCGACCATCGGGCACGGTGTTTGGTTGGGCGTGGCACCACGCCTCCCCCGGCCGCAGGGCGCGCACCCACTGCTCCATAAGTGGAACAAGCCGTGCGACCTCAACAAGCCGCGCCACGACGCGGGACAGAATGTTCCCGCCATTACGCGCGACAAGATCACGCGCCAGAGGCTGCCCGGCCATAAGCTGGCGGGCCAGCGCCCCTGTCTCGCACGGATAACCTGCCATGCGGGGGGCTTTGCACCATGTATAGGCTGTGTCCTCTCGCAACTGGGGTTCGGTCGCACCCTCAAACGGTGGCAAAGGCTGTGCGGTATCAACCATGTGGCTGAAGGCATGGTCTTCCGCCACGTCGCAAATGTTGAGCGGCTGCGCCGTGCCGGATTCAAAAACACCGGAGCGCCAGTGCCGTTGCGCGGGATCGGACTCAAACCCCGGATACGCGCCAAAACTCAAAAAACGGTCATAACTCCGCCCGCTATGCTGCAAGGACAGGTCCTGTGCAATTTGTAAAAACAGACCAAAATCTGAGCCATTTTTTTTATCCGCCCAACGTTGGAGGTCCTGTGCGTCAGACAGTTCCGCAACTTCCTCCAGCCGTGCATCAAACAGGGTTTCCTCCAATGCGGCACGCACCCCACCCAGAATGCCCAAGAGCCGCATACAGTCCTGCTTTTCCACCCCACGGGACAAACCACCGGGCTGTATGGCCAGTGTGTGCGGCCAGTGCCCAGCCAGAATACCCATAACATGCAAGACCAGCGCACGTGTTTGCAGAATATTACGCACAGCACTCCCGCGCAGCGCTGCAAAACGGTCATGCGCCCGAGCATACCAGCGCCGTCCCTCATAATCCGGGCGGGCAAAGTCGGGCATAAAGAACAGATGAAAATGGGTTAGGTGGTCAGCCAGATTTTCGGTCGCCACAATCAGGTTTGTCGGCAGTTGCCCATTATGGGCTGGCACCATACCCATAACACCCCCAAGTGCGAGTGCCGCCGCATGGGACTGGGAGACTGAGCAGATGCCACAGATCCGCGGGGCAATAACCAGTGCATCCATGGGGGTGCGCCCTTCCAGCACCCGCTCTATGCCACGGAACAACGGCGCGTTAACCCACGCCCTTTCCACCTGATGATCAACCACCTCCAGCCGGACTTCAAGGTCCCCCTCCACACGGTTGAAGGGGCCTGCCACCAGCCGGGTTTTTGTCTGTTCCGTCATGCCTGCCGTCCTCCTTTACACGTCCTGCCCGGGGCAGGTGGGGGGAACAATCAGGTGGTCGCTCACGGCATTACGGGCCACACGGTCCGGTGTTGCCGCCCTTGCAAGGGTGGAAAGGGCCACAAACCAGGCTTTGGGCATATCGGTTGGCAAACCCACTGGAATGCCCGCAATACGCGGAGTTTGTGCAAACGGGTGGCCCGGCTCCTCAAACTCGGGGGCCGTGCAGTTAATGCAGGCATACCCACCACGGGTGCATGACCCTTCACCATTCCACAGACGATTATTACAATCCGCATGCGCCTGTGTGCCAACACACCCCATATATTCCATCATGCAGCCAAGCTGGGCGGGCTGGCGCGCACTGGCTTTATATTCGTAATACTCGTTGCGGGTGCAGCCCTGATGCACAAGCTGGTCCGCGTAAAGGCGAGGGCGGCCAACGGCGTCCATATCCTCCGCCGCCATGCTACCCTGCGCCAGCAAGGCCAGAGTTTCGATCACCCAGCCCGGATGGGTCGGGCAGCCAGCAATATTGACCACAGGCAAACCGGACCGGGACCGAAAATCCGCCCCAAGTGCGCCGCCGGGGTGCACTCCCTCATACTGTAGCCCACAGGCATCGAGTATATTGGGCGATGCCGCCGCCATCCCGCCATAAGCCGAACAACTGCCAACAGCCACAACATACCGCGCCACAGCCGCCAGACGGTGGACCCATGCCATCATGGGTACATCCGTGCCACCCATAACATGGTAGCGCCCTGTGCCCTCCGGGCCACGCAGCACCGCACCTTCCAGGCACAGCGCATCCAGCCGCACATGCCCTGCCAGAATATCCGTCAGCAACGTCTGGACCTCCGCCCCGCTCTGCTCGGACAGGCTGGGATGCCACAAAAACTCCACACCAGCCCCACGCAACTGGGCCAGGAGGTCAGGTGTTTCCGCGCACAGGAGCGACATGCTGCACCCACCACACCCGCCCGACTGGAGCCACAGAACAGTAAAGGCCATACTCCCTATCCCTCGCCCGGCGTTGCGGCACATCCGGGGGCAAAAGCTGGCAGGTCAAACGCCACTACAGCGCCCCCCTCTGCCCCATTGCGCACGGCAAACTGCCCCCCATGGTCGGACACGGTGCCATAGCAAATAGCAAGCCCAAGCCCTGTTCCCTTGCCCACGGGCTTGGTCGTAAAAAACGGATCAAAAATATGGCTCGCCACATCGGGGGCAATACCGCTGCCGTTATCCGCAATCTGGACATGTACACGCGCACCATCCCGCCGGGCCGTAATGCACAGAACAGGGCGAGGCACATCCTCCATGGCATCAAGCGCATTCTGCACCAGATTCATAATGACCTGCTGCATGCGGCCTGCGTGCCCTTCCACCTCCAGCGGTTCCTCCACATCCATGCGGGTCTCCACCATGCGGTCCGCACTGGCCAGCACCCATTCCAGCCCCGTGCGCACCACGGCGGCCATATCGAACACAGCACCCGCACTCCGCCTGTCTGATGAAAAGCGGCGCAGGTCGGCCACAATATCCCTCACGCGCTCGGCACCTTCCACAATGCCGTCCAGCGTTCCATCCAGTTCGGAAACAACCATGTCCACCCGCAGGGCCTTACGCTCGCGTTCGAACTGGGCCGCGCCGGGGTGTGCATGAATATGCGCAAGGTAGGAGACCAGCCGGGGGATAAAACGTTTGAGCGTATAGGCATTGCCATACACGAACGAGATCGGGTTGTTCAGCTCATGCGCAACCCCTGCCACCAGCCGCCCGAGGGATGCCATTTTTTCCGCCTGCACCAACTGCACATGTGCGGCCTTGAGGTTGCGGTGCGCCTGATCCAGCTCGGAATAAGCGCGCCTGACCTCGCCCAGCGGGCGGCCCAGTAACACAATTCCGGAAAGACGCTGCCGCCGGTCGTAGAGCAATGTACCATTCACCGCGAATGGAAGCGCACCCGAACGGGTAGAAAACTGGAACTCCCTGTCTTCCAGCCCCTCACGGCGCGTCATGCAGCCTGCGACGTCCCCTGCCTTTAACCCCGAAGACGGCGCGATCAACTCCTCCAGACGTACGCCCACAATGCTCTGGCCCGCTGGCGCAAACAGCTTTTCCGCCGCGGTGTTGGTGCGCACGATGCGTAATGCCGTATCGCACGCGACCAGCACATCGGACATGGACTCAAACACACTGGCCATAAAGGCGTGGGCTTCCTGCAAGGCGGCGTTGTTACGCTCCAGCTCCACCTGCTGGCCAATGAGTTGCCCCCATGTTTCTTCCATTTTGCCGATAACGTTCAGCCATATCTGCTCCCCCTCTGCAGAGGCGTGGATATCCTCGGGCTGTGGTGCCTTTCCTGTCAGCATTCAAGGCACCTCCTCATACAAGGGTGAACGTGGCGGCATTATAACACAGCCCGAAGCAACGCCTACCCACAGAACACGAGTCAAAAATCGGAAACAAAGCATTTATATTATTGTTATTTATTAATTCACACCTGCCCTGCTATTCAAATCAGGACAATCCACACCATACCAGCCCCATTATTGGAGATTTTTTGCATGACCCGCACAACCCTTCTGTTCACAGCCGCCTCAGCCGTGCTCGCGCTGAGCACGATCACCCCCGCTTCCGCCCAGACCATTACCAACGCAACCCAGATCAAATCCGGCACCTATGCTGTGGAACCCGCCCATACCCAGATCGGTTTTTCTGTTCTGCACTTTGGGTTTACCAATTATTTTGGTGCTTTTTCCAATGCATCCGGCGCGCTCGAGCTCAATGCACAAACGCCAACCTTGTCCAGATTGTCCGTGACCATTCCGGTAGCCTCCGTGCAGACCACCAGTTCCAAGCTGACTGATGAACTCAAAGGCCCACAGTGGTTTGATACAGCCAAGTTCCCGAACGCAACATTTGTTTCGACCAGCGTTAAAATGGTTGGTCAGAATACTGCAACAATCAACGGTAATCTGACCCTGCACGGCGTAACCAAACCTGTTACCCTGAATGTGCACTTTGTAGGTGCGGGCGTTAACCCAATGGATAAAAAATATACAACCGGGTTTGATGCCACAAGCACCATCAACCGCAGCGACTTCGGGATCAAAACCTACGTGCCTTATGTGAGTGATAGCGTAACCCTGCGTATTGCAGGCGCGTTTGAAAAGCAGGATTAACCTTTTTGTCTGGCACCCACATGGCATCCCTGCTTTTTGCAGCGTTATGGTCGCCATGTGGGCCTACCCTAGCCACCATCTTCCGCTCAAAGACAGTAAATTAATACCCAACGCACTGAATATATAGACTTCCGCATAACAAAAGAGCGCATAATCGGCTAACTTGCCAATTCAGCACAAAATTTTTTCCAGAATATCATCCATTGAAAATATGAAAAATAGTCCGATATTTATTACCGCCCCCCAATGCCGGTCCATGTCGCCACTTTTTCTCTTCCCAATTCTAAAAAAGGGCCTGCGTGGCACATATCTGCTACGCGCAGGACATGAATAATACTGAATGATTGATATATGTCATTGCCTGTGCTGTATTTAGGGTTGAATCATGGTCAACAACGCTAGGGCGTTATGGTCGTAGACCAAGAGGTTTCTCAAACCCGTAGGATTGTTCTGACGGCCCCTATGCCAGAATAATTTATTATTGAGGCACCAGCCCAGCCCGACACAGCTGAACAGGATAATACCCATCTATGAACACCGCTCCCCTGCCTGGTGAGATTGATTTTACAAACCTTCCTGACCTGGCGGCTTTGGGGCAAACGCTTTTCAAGCAAGTTCCGATAGGGACGGTTATCGTGCGTCTGTCCGATAGCCAGATTATCCTGCGCAATCCTGCCTTCCGCCGTATTGCGGACGACAAGGTAGCAACCATGTCCGCACTGATAGAGAACAGTTGTGTAGACCCCAAACAACAGGAACAGCTACGCACCCAGATCAGGCAGGCCAGAGCCCGGGCAGACCGGGAAGAAACCAGCGAACTGCCCGAGCTTGTTCTGGACCTTAAAGGGGCAGATGGCAAAATACGCATTGTGCAGCACTATGCGCTCATGTTCCATAAAATGGGTATTGCTGTTGGCATTTTCCGCGATATTTCGGATATCAAACGCAAATATCGCGCACTCCAGAAAGACGCCTTCACGGACGAGTTGACAGGCGTTGGCAACCGGCGCGGCCTGATGGAACGCTGGAGTGAAGAAATAGAGGATGATCCGGCCCAGACCATTGGCTTCCTCATGATCGACCTTGATCAGTTCAAACCGATCAACGACACATACGGCCATGCCACGGGGGACAATGTGTTACGCAGTCTGGCCCGCAGGCTGCGCAAAAGTGTGCGTAAAAGTGATTATGTCGTACGGCTGGGCGGGGATGAATTCGGTATTCTGCTCCCTGATATCGAGAGCAGAACCATGCTGGACACAATCAGCAACAAACTGCTGGCCGCCTTGCGCCGCCCGGTGGTGATCGACAACCTCAAACTCAGCCTGTCTGGCAGCATTGGCGGTGGGCTTTACCCGGATGATGGCAAGGACCTTGCCGCGATCATGGTCCACGCCGACCACTCCATGTACACCACCAAAAAGAACATTCCCGCCAGAAAACGCTCCAAAAAACACCCGGTAACCGTCAAAGCACCGATTGCGTAAAGTCTGTCAGCCAGTTTGGCCTGCATGCGGGCCAGCGCATTCCACCGCCCATACCTGAACAATCGCCCCTTACAGGCTGAAATAACAGCCTGTAAGGGGCGGGCCTGCTATTCATCATGTTCCGAAGGATGCAGAACATGGGGGAATGCGGACGTGCTGAAAAACGCGATCAGAATACCGCAAAGCGCGACCACAAGAGCCAGCGGGGTCAGCACCGTAAAACCGCCATGTGTCAGAACCACGCCACCAGCGGCAGAGCCAAGCAGAATGCCCGCATTGCTGGCAGCATTAATGGCGGCCCCGGCCACATCCGCCCGTGTTGCACGGGCACGGATCGCACCGGACATAACAAACGGAATAATGGCCGAATAGCCAATACACCAAAGGCCCACAGCCCCGACAGACATCCACCCAGACAGGATGTGCCCATATAAAAGCCCCATGCCAACCAGCATGGCCATACCATTGGCCAACATGCCCGCAGCCGGGCGACGGTCCACAATCTGCCCCGCCCTCCATAGCCCCAGAATACTCAGCGCACCCGTTAGCAGCAGGGCAACGCTTAACGCACCACTGGACAGGCCGTGCTCAAGCAGCAGCGGTGTGACATAGGTGTAAAGCAGGTTATGCGCAAAAAAGAACACTGCATCCACCGCGACAACGATCAGGAATGTGCGCATGACCTTGCGCGAGACAATGCTGGGCAGGCTCTCCTTGACATGCACGGTAGAGGACACGGGCGGTAGAAAGAACGCAATACAGAGTGTGAGCACAACGGCAATACCCGTCATGATGTACATGGCTACACGCCAGCTTGCCAGATGCCCGACCGCCGCCGTGCCCGGCACACCCAGAATGGCTCCAAGCGATGTGCCACCATAAACAAACGAGATCGCCCGCCCGGTCATTCGGGGTGGCACAAGCCGCGCAGCGTATGCGGAAACAATGGACATAAGCAGTGCGTGAGCCAGCCCGCCAATAAGGCGACCCGCACATAACAGAACAAAGGTGGGGGCCATGGCCACAACCAGGTTGGAGACCACATACCCCGAAAGCGAAACGAGCATAAGCCGCTTGCGGTCAATATGGGCGGTCATAATGGTCAGGGGCACCGCGCCAAGTGTTACCATGAGCGCAAAGGCGCTGACGGCCAGCCCTGCCTCGCCTTCCTGTATATGGAAGGTGCGCGCCATTTCGATCAGTATGCCTACTGGCGCGACCTCACTGGTCAGCGCCGTAAAGGTGCAGGCAAACAAAGCCCAAAGCCCTACGCTGGCTCCGGGGGGAAGATTTTTAAAAAGCATGACAACCTGTTTAAATACAGAAATACGGATTAATACCGATTCTTCGAAGCCCTTCTGGCACTCCTTGCACCAAAACGGAATAGGCCGTTTTGTATAAACAGAAGATCACGAAATTTTTTCCTATATTCCAGTATTTTACAAAAAATCCACCACCCCGGCGCCAGTTACTCCCGCCTTAATTTCGGGCCCACCCGGTACCAGAACCTGCCATGGTCCGCCCACCCCACTACTCCAGCACGGGTGCCGACCTGCGCAAGACAACAACAGACCGGCTTGATTATTATACGAGACAGATTGGCTGCCGCCTTACCCGGTATATCGGGCCAGAAAAGGTGCCGTCACACTTCCTTGTGTATGGGCCACATCATACGGCGTGCCCTGCGCCACAATGTGCCCACCCCGGCTGCCTGCTCCCGGTCCCATATCAATAACCCAGTCGCTCCGCGCAACAAGCCGCATATCGTGCTCGGCAACCAGCACGGTATTACCTGCCTGCACCAGTTCACGCAGATGTTCCATCAACCTGTCGGCGTCAAACGGATGCAGACCAGTTGTGGGTTCGTCCAGCACGTAGAGCGTGTGACCCCGCCGTTGTTTTTGCAACTCCGTTGCCAGCTTGATCCGCTGTGCCTCCCCGCCGGAAAGCTCGGTCGCAGGCTGGCCCAGTGTCAGGTGCCCCAGTCCCCCACGTTGCAACGTGGCCAGAATTTGTGCGGGACCGGCATCCTCCGCCAGAAAAAGACAGGCTTCATCCACCGTCATGGCCAGTAATTCGGCAATGGAACGGCCACGATACGTGACTTCCAACACCTGCGGTTTGTAACGCGCACCGTGGCATGTGGGGCATGGCGCATAAACACTGGGCAGGAACAGCAGTTCCACCATGGTCGCCCCTGCTCCCTCGCAGGTGGGACAACGCCCTTTGGGCAGATTGAACGAGAAATACCCTGCGTCGCAACCCCGCTTTTGGGCCAGTTCGGTTCTGGCATACAGTTTACGGATTGTATCAAACAGCCCCGTATAGGTTGCCAGATTGGAGCGTGGTGTGCGGCCTATGGGCTTCTGATCAATAACCACCAGACGCTTGATGTGCTCCAGACCGGCGGTAATACTGCCCTCCGGCTCCCCGGATGCAACACTGTTCAGAGGGTCTTCGCCCTCCTCCTCCACGGCAATAGGCGCCTGCCCCAACGCTCTGGCCAAAACGCTGGTCAGCACCTGACTGACAAGGGAGGACTTGCCCGAGCCGGATACCCCCGTAACCGCAACCAGAACTCCAAGGGGAAAAGACGCCGAAAGATTGTCCAGATTATTCCACGTCATATGGTGCAGGCGCAGCCATGCCGATGGCACTCTGGGCGTATGGGGCACCATGGCAGGAGCGGCAAACACGTAACTGCGCCTGTGGGAGGCAGCGACCCCCTCCAGCCCGGCAAGAGGGCCGGAATACAGAACTTCCCCCCCACGTGTGCCAGCCTGCGGCCCAACGTCCACCACCCACTGCGCATGGCGGATAATATCCAGATTATGTTCGACAAGGAAAAGAGAGTTCCCCGCGCGGCGCAACCGCTCCAACGCGGCCAGCAGGGCCTGTGTATCTGCCGGGTGCAAGCCCGCAGAGGGTTCATCCAGCACATAAACCACACCAAACAGGTTGGAATGGATCTGTGTGCCAAGGCGCAGGCGCTGATATTCTCCGGGGGAGAGGGTCTGCACGCCCCGGTCCATTTGCAGGTAGCCAAGACCAAGGTCTTCCAGCACGCTAATTCTGGCGGCCATGTCCTCCACAATCCGCCCGGCGGCAATGGCTGTTGCATTTGGGCTCTGCTTCGCACCAACGGCGTTGCGCAATGTGGCGGCTATAACCTCCAGCGGCAGGGCAGCCATGGCGGCAATTGTGTAGCCGCCAAATGTAACACGCAGGGCATCCGCATTCAGCCGCTGCCCATGGCAGGAGGGACAGACCGTGGTGGTCATGAATGCTTCAACCCGGCGGCGCATCATGGCGCTCTGCGACTTGGCAAACGTTTGCAGAATATACCGTCGCGCCCCTGTAAACGTGCCCTGATAGGCGGGTTCCACACCCTGAGTCATGGCCTGTACAACCTGAGCATGCGTCAGGCCGGGATAAACCGGGTAGGTTGGGGTCTCGTCTGTAAAAAGTATCCACTCGCGCGTTTTTTTGGGCAGGTCACGCCAGGGGATGTCAACATCAACCCCTTTGGTGATCAGGATATCACGCAGGTTCTGCCCCTGCCACGCAGTAGGCCATGATGCCACAGCACGCTCGCGAATGGTGCGTGAAGGGTCGGGCACCATGCCTTCTTCCGTTACGTCGTGAATACGGCCCAGCCCATGGCAACGTTTGCACGCCCCCATGGGCGTGTTGGGAGAGAAGGATTCCGCCTCCAGCCGTGCAAGCCCCGCTGGGTACACACCCGCGCGGGAGTAAAGCATACGCAAAAGGTTGGAAAGCGTTGTGATACTGCCAACAGAAGACCGGCCGGAACTGCCCCCGCGCTGTTGCTGGAGCGCTATGGCGGGGGGAAGCCCATCCACTGCATCCACATCGGGGACAGGCATCTGCTGGAACAGGCGGCGGGCATAGGGCGAGACAGATTCCAGATAACGGCGCTGTGCCTCCGCGTACAACGTGCCAAACGCCAGTGAGGATTTGCCCGAACCCGAAAGCCCCGTAAACACAACAAGACTGTCGCGCGGAATATCCAGACTGACATTATTCAAATTATGTTCGCGCGCGCCGCGCACATGAACAAAGCCGTCATCCCCACTCCGGCCTGTTATTTCCACTTTGCTCATGCTGTTCAGTCTGCTCCTGCCATAGTGTTTTCAGGTATTGAGTTCGGGGTCCCTGAACCGGCGGTTAGCAAGCACAGGCAGGGCGGCACGGGTTGCGCGAATACGCTCCATATCCACAGTGGCAAAAAGCAGGTCGGGGCTGCTTCCCGCGCGAACAACGGCAACGCCCATGGGGTCCACCAGCATGCTGCACCCTATGTTGCGCGGCCCACATTCCCCTACGGCTGCAACGTAACAGGTATTTTCCAATGCCCGGGCAGTCACCATGACCTCCCAGTGCCATTCCTTGCCGGGGCCACGCACCCATGCGGCAGGCACGCTCAGCAGGTCTGCCCCACGCACCACGAGGGAACGTGCGACTTCGGGAAAGCGCACATCGTAACAGGTCATCAATCCCACCCGCACGTCCCCTACCTGTACAATGGGAGGGAGTTCCGTGCCAGGAACATAGTCGTTTGATTCCTTCATGTTAAAGGCGTCATACAGATGCAGCTTGCGGTAGCAGGCCACAAGCCCGCTCGCATTGAGCACGATCTGGCAGTTATGGGTCAGGGCCGGAATGGCTGGGGTGGCAATGCAGCAGATCACGCTCAGGTCCTTACCCGCCAGCGCGCTGACCAACCCGGTAACAAATGGCCCATCAAGCTGTTGTGCAGTGCGCACGGTAATGCCGGGATCATGCATGTCTGCCGCTATAATGCTCTCTGGCAGAATAAGCAGTTGCGCTCCTTCCGCCGCCGCGCGCTCAATAAGGGCCACGCATTGGTCAAGATTGACACGCCATTGAGGTGCTACGGCAAACTGTCCTAGAGCGATTTTCATCCGGGCAATCCTTACAGGCAAAACCATCTGGTATGGGCGGGGGCACGCACCTGCCCGCCTGTTCTTTACGACACTGAAGCACTCAGGCGCAAAATCAAACCCCTTGCAGCTAGCACCTTACCATTCCCCTCTTGCATACATGCCGGGGCCGGTCGTTATTCATCATCAAACCGTCATACTTTACTCTGGCCCATCTGGGATAATGAACACCGCCTGTTAATGCCAACAAAAGGTCCATGCCATGCGCCAGCGTGTTCTTGCTCTTTGCGCCGCAACACTCTGTGCGCTTGTGCCCGCTCTGCCACAAACCACTTTGGCGGAACCTGCCATACTGCCGGACGGAAGGAGCATACTCTCCCCGCCCCCAGCCCCCGGATCGCACGCGCAGGAGGCAGACATGCAGGCGTTTGCAAACACACGGGCACTCAGGGGCAGCAAGCGCTGGCAACTGGCCCACAGCGATGCGGACCTGCACCCACAGCGCGTGATTGGCGATTTTTCCTGTGCCGCCGGGTTTACACTTAATGCAGACAAGCTACCGGCCCTGCTTAGCCTGCTGAACACATTGGCCGAACCTCTTGAGCAACGCGTGATGGAAGAAAAAAACTTCTGGCACAGACCGCGCCCCTTTGTTGGCACTAATCAGGATATCTGCACCCCCGACGCACGCGCCAAACTGACGGACAGCTTTGCCTACCCCTCCGGCCATACAACATGGGGGTGGCTGACCGCGTCCATTCTGGCAAGCGCCCTGCCCGAACGTGCTACCGAAATTATGCAACGCGGCCGCATTTTTGGAGAAAGCCGCATTGTATGCGGCGTGCATTGGAAGAGCGATGTGCAGGCGGGATACATGAATGGGAGCGCCATGTTTGCTGCGTTGCAGGCCCAACCCTGGTTTGTGAAAAAAATGGCAGCAGTCCGCTCCGAGCTAGAAACCCTACAAAGCCACCCCATCCCACCCGACGCCACAACATGCGCTGTGGAGCATGAGGCCGCGGCAGACACGTTCTAACCCGTTTGCCGAGCCCCCAAGGCTACTGAGACCCTGATTGCCGATCAATCCGTAACACAGGTGATGTCTGCGCAAAGTTACAGCATAAGGCGTTGCCACTTACCCGGCGAACACCCAAACTGGCGCTGAAATGCCGCACTAAAATGGCTGACATTGCTATAGCCAAGATCCATGGCTGTTTCAGTCACGTTTCGGTCCCTGAGCAACCGACAGGCATGTTCCATGCGGTGTGCCTGATAAAGTGCATATGGCGCACAGCCAAACCGCTCGCGGAACAGTTCCTTAAAGCGCGTCTGGCTTAACCCACTTATTGCCGCTAACTGGCTGATTGTAGGCGCGCGGTCAAAGCGCTCCAGCAAAGCCTGCCTTGCCGCTTCCAGTCCTGTTCTATTTTTTTCCGCAACCTGCGGCACGGTGCCTGCGCTACCGTGCATAAAGGCGTGGCCCAGCACGGTCATGGCCAGCCCATAGCCTACCAGAGCCTGCGCATGGGGAGCATACCCCCCCTTGCCCGGTGCTGTGTGCAAATAACTGAACAACTGCCTTGCATTATGCACAACGGGGTCCCGCCTGCCCATGTTACGGGCCACAATACCCGATGGAGGGTCAATATGCATCTGCTCGATCAGGCCCGGGGGGATATGAATTTCGAGTGCGGAAAACTCCGCACTGTTTTCAAACGTAAAAGCCTGCGGCGCGGTGCGGGCCAGAATAAGATCGCATGTCTGAAAATGGTGCGTCCGCCCGCCTGCATGCATACTGCACGCGCCAGACAGAATAACCGTACAGCGGGTCATGCTCCCCGGTTCGTCAAAATACCCTCTGATCCCACCGGCTCTGGCGGCCACAAAACCACTTGTATGCACCCCTCCGGGAAAAGCGCGGGAATGGGGGTACAGCAAGGATGTGCCCGCAACATGGTGTGGGTGCGGCTGATGCACCTGTGTGGAACTGGCTTTTGCCATCAAAGCACGGTCTTTCCTGTCTGATCGGGGTATGCAGGCTGATCCGGGTAGCGTGGATAATAAGAATTATTATCATCACGACTCATGAAAGAAAACCTCTCCCTCGCAAGTCTCAGGAATGGCTTCTGTCTGTGGAGTGCCAGTTCCCTCACACTTGTCTGCACAGCCCTGACCGTGTTGCCCGTAACCGGGTGGGCTGCAACCAGCACCGCACCAGAATGCACGAACACTCCGAGCAAGAGCGGCAAAAAAAACATAACCGCCTGCCCGACCGACAAGGAACATGTTGTTGTGCGTGGTAAACGCGCAGCCTTTACCGCCACCACAAGCACCAGCCACATCTCGACGCAGGATATGCAGGCTTACAGAATGCAGACCCTGGGCGATATTGCCGAACGCGTTCCCAACCTTTCCTTCACCAACACAACTCCCAACAACCCTGTGCTTATGGTGCGCGGTCTTGGTGGAACGGAGGATGAGGGACCGGTCCTGTACACACCGGTTCTGATTGATGGTGTGCCTGTTCCAAGCTTTGCCATGGGGCAGATGTTCGACTTCAGCAACGTGGACGTGCTGCGTGGGCCACAACTGACCGAGGGGATCAATGCGTTCGGGGGCATGGTCTCCGCCCAATCGCGCGATCCGGGCAAACAACTGGCAGGGGCTGTAGATTTTGAATATGGCACAGGCAACCGTAAACGGGCGACGTTCTCGGGTGATCTGCCCATAAACGCCTCAACCAGCCTTCGCCTGTCCGTAGGGGGAGAAACAGCCGATGGATACATTCACAACCGGGCACTCGACCGTAGCGATACCGGGGGCTGGCATGGGTGGTTCGGCCGCATCAAGCTCCTGCACACGGACAGCAATGGCGGGGAATGGCGCTTTAGCCTGCACCACATGCTCAACCATGGCGGGAACGATTATTTTGAAACCCCGGAACACGCACGCAACCATGCCTCCTACAACACCTCCGCCGGGGTGAATGATACGGAATACCTCCTTGGTTCGGCCCAGTACCACCGCCGTTTCAGCCAGCACATGATTCTGGATGTTACCTTTGGCGGAGCATCAACAGACTGGCGCTATAGCAACCCGTATTCCGTTTTTTCCGCCAATTCCGGCTTTACGTTACCCACCCGGCAGATCGGTGGATCAGTCATGCTTTCCGGCAGTGCAGGAACACTGGACTGGAAAGGCGGCATTTACGGGCAACAGGTCAAACGCTGGGCTCCATACGATTTTGACATGGCACCCTATTATACCAGCCACACAACAGCCACACTGGGCACAGCCAATATTGCTTTTATGGGCGAGTTAGGCTGGCATTTTTCACCCAGTTGGCGGCTGGCTCCCTCCCTGCGCATTGAGCATGTGGATAGCTCCATAAGCAACTGGACAAGTTCCATGAGCGGCTCCGTGCCCTATGCTTACAGCATACAGGAGAGCCTGCCCCGCCAGACACTGTCCAAAACAGCCCCCTTGCCCGGCCTGAAGCTGGAATATAACCCGCAATCCTCTAATAATCTGAGCCAGTTTGGGTGGCTGAGTTATACCCGGTCCTTTCTGCCCCCCAATTACAGCCCATACGGGTCCTATGCCAGCACGGTGGCCGTGCCCTATGCTCCCAGCTATGGCAATAATCTGGAACTGGGGTATCGTCTGGGCCACCCCACAGGCCGCTGGTCAGTGGAGGCCATTGGTTTTGCCAATTTCCTTTCCAACCTTCAGGTATCGGCCACCAATGGCGCGGGGGAATCCCTTATTGGCACGGCCAGCACCGCTCACTCCCGCGGGATGGAAGCATCCGCACACTGGAAGCCGATTAATACACTCCAGCTTAATGCATTCCTTGGCCTGACCTATGCCGCCTACGACCACTTTGTGTTCGGCGGAACAGACTATAGCGGCAAGCAGATGGCAGGCACTCCAACCAGCAATTTTGGTTTTTCAGGCGAGTGGCACCCCATGCCCGGATGGATGGTGAATGCCAGCGTAGTCCGGCGTGGGCGCACAACGCTCTACCCCAGCAGTTCCGTGCAGAACGCGCCTTATGTGCTTTTTGACGCCCAGATAGAAAAACGCTGGAAGCGCTGGAGTGTGGCTCTATACGGGCATAATCTGACCAATGCCGGTTATTTTACGCGCGGTCTGTCTGGTGGATATGTGGTGGCTGCCAACCCTCGCCAGCTTGGCTTTCGTGTTGGCATGAGTTTTTAAATCATGCTGGATACAAACAGAATAGCTGAGCGCACATGCTGCTCTTATAAAAACTCAGCTTTATACAAAAGGCTTATGGCAATTGCCCTCATGTATGGCACGCAGGGCATTCCTGCGGGTCTGGCCTTTAACGCCTTTTCCACCATCCTGCGCCATGGGGGAGTATCTTTAAATGAAATTGGTTTAACTGGACTTCTTTTTTTACCATAGGCCTGCAAATTCCTCTGGTCCAGCATAGCTGACAATGCCGGAAAGCGCTGGGGTTATGGCCGCCTTGCCTTGTGGACCCATATGGCAGCCATATTGCTCTGTTTTGTTCTGATGTTTATTCAGCCTGAAAAAAGTTTTCTGGCCTCCCTTTCCGGAATTTTTTTACTGAATACTTTATTTGCAACGCAGGATATTTTTACAAATTCCTGTGCTGTATCTCATATGAAGGGACAAAACTCCGGGCTGGCAAACGCCGTGCAGGTGATTACCTTTTTGCTGGGAATGCTGGTCGGGGGAGCGGGATCTCTTGTTATTTATGCCTATAGCGGGTGGAGCGGAACCATGTTCGCCATGGCGTGCGAACTTTTGGTCCTATGGGCCGCTCTTCTGCCATTGCGGGCCTGTATTGAACCCATACTCGACACGCCCTTCCCCGCCTCATCCAGCCTGGGTGCGCTTTTCAAACAATCCGGGTTTTTGTGGGCTGCACTTGTCGCTATTACCTTCAAATTTTCCGGCTCTGCCATGGCCATGCTGCTCCAGCCATGGCTGATGGACAAATCCTTTAACCTTGCATTTGCCGGAACACTGCAAATGTCCAACCTGCTCTGTAGTGCGGCAGGTGGTGCGGTTCTCGGTTTTCCCACAGTCCGGCTGTTGGGGAGTTGCCGGGCCGTCTGTGTGCTGGTTTGGCCATCCACCCTTCTGCTTGGCTGCCTTTGTCTCCTACAGGCGACAGGCATGGTCAGTCAGCCATTTTTGTATATTGGTCTGGGGCTGGAAAACTTTATTGATGGCGGTTTTTACGTCTGTATCTGGGCCATGCTCATGAACTGGTCGTCCAAACAACAACCCGGAACAGACTATAGTTTTTTACAGTGTGGAGAAAGCCTGACAAATGTTCTTGCCGGGCTATCCATTACGCCACTGGCCGCCTTAATCGGATACGACCGCACGTTTCTGGCACTCTGGGGGGCTGGCGCTCTGCTGCTCCCATTCCTTGCGCAAGCAAGCCAGAAAATCAGTCATTGCCGCCATAACAAAGACTAGGGCATGGCACATCAACCAAAAAGGAATGAGAAGCACATGAAAATTTTTAACCTGAGCGAACAGGCTGCTGGCCTGTCTGTCATTGATATTGAAAAAAAAACTGAATCGGTATCAAAAAGCGGTCTGCAAATCCTGTTCCCCTTTGGCAAACATGATGTGGGCCTACTGCGTTTTAAGGGTTCAACACCATGGGAAGAACACCCCAATGACGAATTTTTGCTTGTTGTAGAAGGACAAACAACCTTAACCCTACGAACAGGGGATAAAGAAACCAGCGCCACGGCAAAAAAAGGGGATGTTCTGGTTGTTCCGGGCAAAACCTGGCACCGGCAGGACGCACAAGATGCCGTGACACTCATGTTCATGACAAACCATGACGGCAATCAACATAAAGCCGCTACGGATTAAAACTCTCAAGAGTTGTGGCCTACGCATTGTTGGCCACCAAACTCCATATGGGCCAATACAGTGAGCACGGGCATGACTTACGGGGTAGGCCATGCCCACCCCGTGTGTCTTTTACCAGCTATACCCTATAGTGGCCTGCGCGTTACGGCGTTCTCCAAAAAAGCAGTATCCGCCTACGGCACCATCTGCATAACAGTTGCCAATATAGTTTTTATCAAAAAGATTCCGAACGTTAGCCGACAGCTTCCACCCATGGAGTGAACTGGAAACATTGGCCAGATCGTAAGATATGGAAGCATCAAACAAGGCGTATTGTGGCAGCCATACACTCCCCGTTTCCAGTTCACCACCATATGTCTTGGCCGTGTAACGCATGCCGCCGCCAAAACCAAGGCCCTTCAGCTTACCAGAAGGCATGGTGTAGAATGCAAACAGCGATGCATTGCCTCTGGACGACTGTTGAAGTGGCTTGCCTGTTGAATCATCCTTGATTTTTTGAATACTGACCGCAGCCGTGAGCATAAGATTCCGGAATGGTTCGGCATGCGCTTCAAATTCAAAGCCATCGGAATGTACCAACCCACTTTCTGTGTTTGTCTCCATGGTCGGGGGAATGGGGACAAGAACATGGCTCTGCTCAATATGGAAACCAGCAACCGTCAGCAAAAGCGACGTGCCAGGGAGCTGGTATTTTAACCCACCTTCAAGCTGTTTGCCCACAGATGGGGATGGCTGCCGGGTAACCCCGGGAACAGACGTGGCTACAGCGCCAACCTGTGGCTGAAAAGAGGTTGAGTAGCTGATGTAGGGCGCAAGCCCAAAGTCAAAATGATACAGACCAGAAGCACGCCACGTAATCTGGCTGGCATTCTGCGTATCATCCGACGGCGAAATATAGGCAACCTGATGCGAATGGTACCAGTCATTCCGCAGGCTTCCGGTCAGCACAAAACGCTTCCAGCGGATTTCGTCCTGAGCATAAACCCCGATCTGCTGTGAATTGACCTTGTAATCAATAGCTGGGGTCATGCCGGGTATGGACATATTGTAATCGGGGTGCAGCACGTCCATGTCCGGAGCGCTTCCCATACTTTCGTTATCTTTTGTTTTTTGCTGCATATAGTCAAAACCGACCATTAGCGTGTGCTGCACTGCCCCCGTATGGACATGCCCCTTGAACTGGCTGTCAAAAGCAAGGTCATGGGCATGCTCGTATGCACCATAGGATGAACGGCCAAGCATGGTACCGCTCGTCTGATCGGCGCTATCATAATAACCATCGTTGAGCACACTGCGGTATGATGTCATGACATCATCATATCGACCGCGCGTGCTAAAGCTCCAGTCCTTGTTAAACCGATGGTTCAGGATATACGTGATCCCGCCCTGCCGACGATTATATTTTTCAAAAGAGGCGTCTCCATCATAAAAATTACGAGGGAGATACCCAAATGTTCCGCGTTTGAGAGACCCGACCAACGGAGCGCCACCGTAAGAACCATTTTCGGGATCATACTGGTAATTGCCCAGCAGGGTCAGGGTTGTTGGTCCGTCCCCACCAAAAGTAAAGGCCGGACTAATGCTAAAGCGCCGGCTCCCCGTTCTGGCAAGTTGGGTATGCTGCCCATTAACCGTGCCATACAACCGGTAGCGCACAAGACCATCGTCCGTAGCAAAGCCACCCACATCCGCATCAACCCGGTAGAGGTCGAACATACCGCCTGTTGTATCCACACTGCCATAAAACTTCTGTTCCGTTGGCAGCTTGCTCGATAACGCAGTTAGCCCCCCCGGACTGGACTGCCCATAAAGGGCTGAAGCCGGGCCTTTAAGAAGCTCAACCCGCTCCAGGCGCGAGGTATCGGTCTGGGGCACGGCAAAGCCTACGGGACTGGACTGCACTTTTAGCCCGTCCAAAAAAGTCGGCACGGTAAAACCACGCACATCAAACAGATCATAACGTGTGCCTTCCCCCCCACGGGTATCGGCCGTCACGCCTGCGGCATAACGCACAGCCTGATTGAGTGTTAAAACGCCACGCGTATCCATTTCGTCACGCGTGATCACGGTAACGGACTGTGCGGTCTCGACCAGCGGCGTATTCATTTTTGTCGCGGAGGACGCCATGACGGATGACCGGCCGTGGCCACGCACTTCAACCAGTTCATCCCGCACAACGCGGGCCTTGGCCTTGTTGGTTGCCGTGCGTGCTGGCGGAACCGACTGAGACTGCTGGTGTTTATCTACCTGCGTCTCCTGCTCCGCGGCAAATGCCGCATCGCTTAGAACAAACGAGACAAAAACCGTATAAAAAAGTTTGCTGCGCTTCATACCCAACCCGTTTCGTTACCGGCTTCTCCTGTCAGAGGGCAGCTGTTCGGTATTCTTATTAATAATGAGACTTAATTGCGCTCCTATCCAGTTTCCTGCCAATCAGCAAGCAGCGGAGGCCGCCATTGGCCCAAACGCGACAATCTTCCGCCTGAACGCCAAAATCCGACTGCCTATAACCGGCAACCGGGTCCAACGCCTGATGAGAGACTGATTTTTGTTTATTGGAAAAAAAAGCTGCAAACCGGCTATATGTTACAGCGTGCTGGATACTCTTTTACGAGCGCGGTGTCGGCAGAGAATTCACACGCAATGTGCTTGGCGCCACACCAAATGTCCGATGGAACATTGTGCTGAAACTGCCAGCATTATCGTAACCCAGATCAAACGCAACTTCGGCAATTGACTGGCCCGTTGCAAGTCTGGAAGCGGCTTCCACAACCCTGACCCTACGCCGCCATGCGGCAAAACCCATGCCCATTTCCTGTTGGAAAAGGCGGGTAAACGTGCGGCGGGCCATACCGGCCTCCCGTGCCCAGTAATCAATATCACGGCAATCTCCCGGTTGGGCTGTAATCGCCTCGCAAACACGGCGCAACCGATGATCCGATGGGAAAAGGAGCCGGTCCGCAATACGTGGTGCGCGAGCAATCTCGTCCACCAGCAGCCGGGCTATGGCCGACATGCGGTCATCCATGTCAAAATTGAATGTCATCGCCACAATTTCGTCCACCAGCCCCCGCACAAGGGAGGATGCGTCGAACATCTTGCACGGCAGGGTGTCTGTGCCGGCCAGACTGGAATCAACATACACAACCTGAAAGGCCAAATCCGTCCGGCATGTCGCCTGATGAACAACGTTGGCCGGGAGCCAGATTGCTTGCCCCGGGCCAAGCACAAAACTCTCATTTTGCGTGTTTACGGTGACACTTCCTGCCAGAAAAATAGACAGTTGCGCCCGCTTATGAGCATGGAACGCATCCACAAACCCACCCGTATAACAATCGGAAAAACCTACAACTGGAGGGGGATGCCGCGGAAAATCGGCGGTGCGTTTCATGACGTTCTAATCCAGTCCATTTTTTGCAAAAACCACCCAATGGACTGCCTTCAGGCTAGCCGGATATACATTATTTCAGATATCGGGGTACGATATCAAGTCTGTTCTGATTTATATGAAAAATCACCACACATAGCAAAATGAGCCCCCCCACAAAGCCCGGGTTCTGGCTCGTCTGCCGGAAACTGGCATCACACAGAACGTTATCCCGTTAGGTGCGGATAACAGCCTGATTAACGCCCTGCACTACCTTACGCCAGATAAAGTGTCGGCCATAATGACATGGCTCAAGCAAATGCCATGTGTTCAAGACCCATAAGTAGCCCGCCGAAACCGATCTGGATGGAGACTTGGAGACAGGCCGGCTGAAGAACTGGTTAAGCCCGACCGTTGCGCCTGAGATAAAATGCCTCGCCTGACACTAAACAGTTTTCGAGATATAGGTAAAACCATATCACTAATAAAAATAATATCCCCACAAGCACTAATACCCAAACAACATTAATTGTATGAATATTCATATTCTCGAAAATGTAATTACAACACTTTCCAAATTGTATACACTAAATATCAATCAACAAATTACTCCAATAGAATGACTAACGCGTAGGAGGTATTCCGCCTCATATACTCACATATCCGTGATATACTCACTAGCAATATCGTCTGCACCACAAGAATGGTCTAGTTTCAGCCGACATGTCTATATCTTCCTATATATAGATAGGGCTGCTTGCCCATTCCTGAAGCCTACAGCAAGGACCAACATCCAATGAGCCCGTATCGCACCCTTAATCCAACCACCGGCAAAACAGAAAAAGTTTTTGACCTTCATGCCACGGCGGACATGATAAAGAAGTTGGAACGTGCCCATGATTTTTGGCAGAATGACTGGCGCAACCACTCCATAGCCGAACGGAGCGCCCTGCTCAATAAAGCTGCGGATATTCTACGAGCCAACAAAGAGCAGCATGCGCGCCTTATTTCCATAGAAATGGGGAAGGTTCTTGCTGAAGCGATCTGGGAAATTGAACTCTCGGCAGATATCCTTTCCTATTATGCCAATATGGCGGAAACATTCCTCAAACCTCGGGACCTGCCCATCGCACAAGGCAAGGCACGCGTTCTGAGCGAACCGCTTGGCGTGATTTATTGTGTTGAGCCATGGAATTTCCCATATTATCAGCTTGCACGCGTTGCTGCCCCAAATCTTATGGCTGGCAATGTTGTTATGGTTAAACATGCGCCGGGAGTTCCCCAATGTGCACTTGCTTTTGAAGCATTATTCCAAAATGCCGGGCTGCCTGAAGGCGCATATACCAATCTGTTTATTACCAACGATCAGTCTGAACTTTTAATTGGCCGCCCTGAAGTGCGCGGCGTAGCGCTTACTGGCAGTGAGCGCGCAGGGAGTGCTGTTGCGGCTCAAGCGGGGCATCACCTCAAAAAAAGCACTATGGAACTCGGTGGGTCAGATGCTTTTATCGTGTTGGATGATGCTGATCTTGATGTTGTAGTCCTCCGTGCAGCCGCAGCAAGAATGGGGAACAACGGGCAGGTCTGTACAGAAGCCAAGCGCATGATTGTGCACCACTCCCTAGCTGAGGAATTCGTATCCAGGCTCAAAGCCGCCACAGACACTTTCCAATATGGAGATCCGTTGGAACAAGGGGTAACCCATGGTCCAATGAGCAGCGAGGTCGCCATGAAGCACACCGTGGCTCAGGTTGAAAAAGCCGTAGCCAACGGGGCAAAACTTGTTTGCGGTGGCAAGCAGATTGATCGGGAGGGATTTTTTATGCAAGCTGCGATCCTTACCGACATAAAAAAAGATAACCCCATTTATTATGAAGAAATTTTTGGACCCGTCGCGGCTGTCTATTCTGTACAAAATGATGACGAAGCCATTGCTCTTGCCAATGACTCCCCTTACGGACTTGGCGGGTCTATCCATACAAACGACGAACAACGCGGCTACCAGCTTGCCTTAAAGATTGATAGCGGTATGGTCTTTATAAATGATATTACCGGCACGGCACCAGACCTACCCTTTGGCGGCATCAAAAACTCAGGATTTGGCCGCGAGCTTTCAGAATTTGGGATTGAAGAATTTCTTAATAGAAAACTGATTCATATGCCCTGATCGCATAGTATCCGAAATTTTTTTTACTCTCTGGCACCTGAAATCACATGATGCCAGAGAGTCTGCCAATCCATATTGAAAGAAATATACCTACCCCTTAAACATTTATGACTGCATTATGAATGGCATGATAATCCGCGATTGCCGCCACGATATAGGCCACTGACGGGGCACGGCTAGCTGTTGCGATAACCGTCCCGATAAGCGGACATATGCTCCCAAGAATGCTTTTCCAGTTGATGGTCATTTGCTTATCGCAAAATGGCACTGCTCCTCAACAGAATATGCCCATGCGCGTCAGCATGACTGCATGAACTCTCCCACGCACTGGAGGCACCTGCTCCTTACGCCAACATCTGGCGGTCTGGTGGCTAATGAGTAGGTTTTTCCTAAGGGAACATCTGCCGGTGAACGCTATGATCCGAAAAAACAGTGAGAAATCTGAACGTGGTAAAGATTAGGAGCAAGAGAAACCCCATACAGGTATTCGTGCTCACAGAGGTGGTCCCCATTTTTCGGACAGGGCGATAAGCTATCATCTGGCCTGAACGAGGACGGGTTTTATGGGCAAGGTTACGCGCAAGAGGTATGCGGCGGAGTTCAAGTCACGGGTTGCCCTGGAGGCGATCCGTGGGGAACTGACGCTGGCGGAACTGGCTTCGACGCGGAAATCTCACAGAAGGGTTGTACATCGGGTTAGATTATGAAAAAGTCTGTTTTGCACAAAAGAAATTTTCGTAAGCTATAAGAAAACCCGATGCAGACAGAGT
>NZ_WOTD01000032.1 GCF_011516885.1 Acetobacter lambici
CATGACCCTGCCCGACCGCTTTATCGACCACAACACGCAGGACGCGCAGTATGACGAGGCAGGGCTCTCCGCCCCACACATCGTCGCAACCGCTCTTAACGCCTTGGGTGTGAGCGCTACGGGCATCGGAGACATGCTCGAAGCAACCTTGTCAAACCGTGCAACCGGGACAAAATCGTAAGCATGAAACGTATTTCTTTCCGCGCAGGGCTCGTGCTTGGCATGAGCATGGCGCTCCTTCCCGTAGTTGGGGCTGGCGTGTCCGCCCCGGCTGCGTTTGCTCAGTCCGCTCCGTCCAACGCGGTTATCGCACCCGTCCAGACGCTGTATAAGGCGCTGGACCAGATCGTGCAGTCCCATGGCAGCTTTGCCGAACGCAGCCAGATTGTGGCCGCAGCCGTTGACCAGTCCTATAATCTGGAAGCGGTGCTCAAGGCCTCCATCGGCCTGCGCTACAACAATCTGAATGCTGACGAAAAGCAGAAACTGCTTGCCGCATTCAAGGACTATACGGTCTCGCGCTATGTGAGCAACTTCAAGCCCGGCGCGGATGTCAAGTTCACCATCCTGCCCACCGTGACCGACACCCCCGTTGGCGGCAACAAGCTTGTGGTAACCGACCTTGGTGCCAGTGATGGTTCAACCCCGACCGAGATCAGCTACATCATGAACAATGCTGGCGGGTCATGGAAGATTGTGGACGTGCTGCTCAGCGATGCCCGCATCAGCCAGGCTGCCGCACAGCGTTCGGACTTCAGCTCCACACTCACCTCGGGTGGTGTTTCGGGCCTTATCAGTGTTCTTGAGCGCAAGGCTCAGGCCTCCGCCAAAGACTAAGGGAACAGGATCAGGCGCGTGCGGCAACGCAAACAGACACAACCCCCCATTACGGGGCGCATAATGGTCGGGGCATGGTAGCGGTCTTTCCTCTTCTGGCTGCTGCCAGCGCGCTTCTTTCTGTTACTGGCTGCCTCCAGTCCTCCGTGGGGGCTGGGCTGCTTGCACGCTTCCGCCGCAACGAGCGGCAGCCTGTTGTGCTGGGCAGTGCCCCCCCGGTAACCGTGCTCAAGCCCCTGTACGGCTCCGAACCCCTGCTGGAAGAAGCTCTGGAAAGCTTTTGCACGCAGGACTACCCCCAGATGCAGATCCTGTTTGGTGTGCGCGATGCGGATGACCCGGCCATTGCCATTGTCCGCCGCCTGCAAGAACGCCACCCCGAACTGGATATGGACCTTGTGGTGGACCCCGCCCTGCATGGGCTGAACCGCAAGATCAGTAACCTGATGAATATTCTGCCCAAGGCGCGGCACGATATTCTGGTTATTTCCGATTCCGATATTCATGTGCGGCCAGACTACCTGCAACACATTGTATCGGCCCTGCACCGGCCCAATACCGGGCTGGTCACCACCCTGTACGCGGGCCTGCCTGCCAGTGGCACCGTTGTGCAGATGCTGGCAGCCTGCCAGATCAACCATAACTTTCTGCCCGGTGTCATGCTCTCCCGCTATCTGGGGCGGCAGGACTGTCTGGGGGCCACCATGGCCCTGCGCCGCCAAACGCTGGATGAGGTAGGCGGGCTGGAAGCCCTTCTACCCCATGTTGCGGATGACGCCCTGCTGGGCAGGCTTGTGCGGCAGGCAGGCATGGACATTGCCATTGCCGAGTGCATGACATGGACCACCATTGCCGAATCCAGCTTTGGCGAGTTGCTCCGCCATGAACTGCGCTGGGGCCGTACGGTATGCACACTGGCTCCGGCGGGCTATGCGGCCTCCTCCATCCAGCTCCCCCTGTTCTGGGCCACACTGGTTGTGCTTTTTCAGCCACACGCGGCATGGAGTTTGCCATTCTTCTGGGGCATATGGGCCATGCGTGGCCTGACTTCCCTGCTGATTGACCGCGCCGTGGGCTCGCGCCCGCTGTGGCCGCTTTTGCTGCTACCGCTGCGTGACTGGCTGTCTGCCGCCATTATGGTGGGTAGTGCAAGCGGTACAGAGGTCCACTGGCGGGGGCAGACCATGCACATTGCCCCCCACCCAACAACAACACCTGCGCCCGTGCGTAGTCTCTCCCCCGGACCATAATGAACGCATGCAAAGACTTGCCTTCTTCATGTGCGCCAGAGTAATTGCCTAAATCAAATGCAGACACGGAAGTCCTTGAACCAGCATTTATGCCGGAGCTTACCGTTGGACCCCACCGTTCTACGCCCTTGTCAGGATAGAAACCGATGACGATGAGAACCCTTTTTCTCCAGCCGCCAACTTTTGATGGTTTTGATGGCGGCGCAGGCTCGCGCTATCAGGCCCGCCGTGAAATCAAATCTTTCTGGTATCCGACATGGCTGGCCCAACCTGCCGCTCTGGTTCCGGGCAGCCGCCTGATTGACGCGCCCCCTGCCAACATGGGCATGGAGCCCATTCTGGAAGACGTGAAGAACCGCGACCTGGTTATCCTGCACACCTCCACCCCGTCCTTTGCCAAGGACGTGCAGGTGGCCCAGATGCTCAAGGACGTTAACCCCAACCTGAAGATTGGCATGGTTGGCGCCAAGGTGGCCGTTCAGCCAGAGGAAAGCCTGCTCAAGGGTGCGCCCATCGACTTTGTTGCCCGCAATGAATTTGATTACACGATCAAGGACATTGCCGATGGCATGGACTTCAAGGACGTGGACGGCATTACGTGGCGCAATGCGGATGGTGAGATCATTACCAACCGTGACCGCGCCATGATCGAGGACATGGACGCCCTGCCCTTCGTGACCGAAGTGTACAAGCGCGACCTGAAGATTGAAGATTACTTCATCGGCTACCTCATGCACCCGTACCTTTCCATCTACACAGGTCGTGGCTGCAAATCGCGCTGCACGTTCTGCCTGTGGCCGCAGACCGTGGGTGGCCACCGCTACCGCACCCGCAGTCCGCAGCATGTGGCGGCCGAAATCCGTCTGGCCATGCAGTACTTCCCGCAGGTCAAGGAATTCTTCTTTGACGATGACACCTTTACCGATGACCTGCCCCGTGCCGAAGCCATTGCCCGCGAACTGGGCAAGCTGGGTGTTACGTGGTCGTGCAACGCCAAGGCCAACGTGCCCTATGACACGCTGAAGGTCCTGCGTGACAACGGTCTGCGCCTGCTGCTGGTGGGTTACGAAAGTGGCAACCAGCAGATCCTGCACAACATCAAAAAAGGCATGCGCGTTGAAGTGGCGCGTGAGTTCACCAAGAACTGCCACGAACTGGGGATTAAAATCCACGGCACCTTCATTCTGGGTCTGCCGGGCGAAACGAAGGAAACCATTCAGGAGACCATTCGCTTCGCAAAGGAAATCAACCCGCACACGTTGCAGGTTTCCCTTGCTGCTCCTTACCCCGGCACGGCCCTGTACAAGGAAGCCACGGAAAACGGCTGGCTGGACGAAAGCAACGCCGAACTGCTCGACGATAACGGCGTGCAGATCGCACCGCTGCACTACCCGCACCTGTCGCACACCGAAATCTTCAACGGCGTGGAAGAATTCTACAAGAAGTTCTACTTCCGTGCGCCCAAAATTGCTTCCATCCTTGGTGAAATGGTGCGTTCGCCCCAGATGATGAAGCGCCGCCTGCGCGAAGGTGTGGAGTTCTTCCAGTTCCTTAAAGGCCGCAAGGCTGCCTGATCTGGCATAACTGACGGCACTGGGTGGGGGATGGCGCATAAGTCCCCCACCCAGAACAGCCATGACAGCCCACACCCGCCGGTGTTAGACACAGGCATACGGTTACAAAGGGCTGCCAGAACCATGAAACGCGCCATTATTTCCGCCGATGATTTCGGCATGTCGGTTGAAGTGAACGAGGCCATTGAACAGGCCCACGTCAACGGTGTGCTCTCAACCGCCAGTCTTATGGTCTCTGGCCCTGCCGCACAGGATGCGGTGGAACGGGCCAAACGCCTGCCCTCCCTGAATGTTGGCCTGCATCTGGTGGTCATTGAAGGACCATCGGTTCTGCCCCATGCCCGTCTGCCGCTGATTACGCGCGGTAATGGCTGGTTCTCCTCCTCCCAGCTTGGGCTTGGAGTGGACTATTTTTTTCGCCCCGAAGGACGGCGGGAACTGGAGGCGGAAATTACGGCCCAGTTCGAGGCCTTCAGCCGCACAGGGCTACCACTGGACCACGCCAACGCCCACAAGCACATGCACCTGCACCCTACCGTGGGCAAGCTGATGATCGGCATTGGCAAGGGCTATGGGCTTAATGCCGTGCGTGTGCCACTCGAACCCCCCCAACCCCTCTATGCCGCAGGCACCTACACCGACACGCTGGGCGATGCCGCCCTGCGCCGCTGGACCGCCCTGCTGCGCCATCAGGCCCATGCGGCGGGCATGGCCACAAACGACTGGTGCTTTGGGCTGGCATGGAGCGGGCACATGACTACCGAACGCATGGCGGCTCTGGCGGCCCACCTGCCTGATGGCGTGTCCGAAATCTATTTCCACCCTGCCACGCACAAAAACGCCATGCTCGAAGAACTGATGCCCACTTATGAGCACGAGGCGGAATTCCACGCACTTTGCTCGGCGGGCTTTCGCAAGGGGCTGGAGCATGCAGGCGCGCAGCTCTGTGGCTGGCAGGACATCGCGCGTGGAGCATAGCTGCCACGCGCATGTTGCAAATTTATCGTTATAACAAAAATTTGCATCTGATTTTTCGTAAAATGCCTAATTTTAATTGTTTTGGGTAATAATATTTCAAAACCACCCTTGACCGAGCATTTCCCTTCATGCTCCAGATGACGAACCGACAACAACAAAAACAAAAACGGTCTGTCTCATGGTCGCACATCCTGCCCGGCACAATATCCGCCTCCGCTCTTATGCCGCCCTGCCATGGGCACTTGGGCGCACACCCTATGCTCTGTCTGTTTTTGAGGTCGCTCTGGCAGTCTGAACAACAGGCTCAGGGGCAAGCTCCTTTTAAAAGAACATTGCACGCATAAGACAACTCCCTCCAGCAAGAGCGAGAGGAAGCGGAATAACAATGCCAAAAATACACCGCCCCCAGCGCCACGGCACGCCCGAACGGGCATCCTGCGCCCTCCACCCCCGTACAACAGCCGCTGCGGCCATTGCGCTGGCCTCCGTGTGGCATGCGCCCTTTGGCGCGGGCATGGCGCAGGCCCAGACCACCCACGCCTCGGCCCTTACCGCCCAGCCGAGTGTGGCCCCCATTTCGGATGCGATCATCAACCCCGGCAGCAAGGTCCATGCCCTGCCTACGCAGTCCCTGCGCCCGCTGGATGCGGAGGCCATTGGCCCGGACCTGAACGCGATCCGCCGCCCGCCCAACACGCCCATTCCGCCCAGCGGGGTGCCCATTCTGCCATCCCCCGGTCTGGCGCCGCTGAGTGTTATGCCGATCATGCCGTCGGAAACACCGCACTCCCTGCACCAGATCGAACTGGACTCCCTGAGCAATAGCGAAGGCCCCTCCGCCCTGCTGCCCGCAAGCTGGGACGCCCAGCGCGACTTTGACCTGCCAGACCCGTACTACGTGCCCACCGCAGGCACTGGGCACCTTATTCCGCAGCTCATGCCCTTCCGCGACCGGCTGCGTGACAAAGGGTTTTCGTTCTCGTTCTCCTACAAGGGCGAGGCCATGGGGCTGGCGGCTGGCGGGCTGCCCAACCAGAAGGGCATCAGCTACGTGCATGAGCTGACCTTGCAGACCACGTTTGATCTGGGGCGCATGAACCCCGCACTCAACGGCTGGTCGGTGCATGGGCTGGTCATGGAACGCGCAGGCCGTGCGGCGCAGAACGTGCGCGCGGGCGAGTACTACGTGGCCTTGCAGGAGGTGTACACACTCTCGGGCAACGTGGCGGCCCATCTGGTGGACATGTACGCCGAGAAAAAGATGCTCAACAACAAGCTGGACATCATTTTTGGCCGTATGTCGCTCACCCATGTGTTTGCCACGTCTCCGCTGCTGTGCTCCTTCATGGTCACATGCTCCGCACCTGTGGCGATCAAGCAGCTACCGGGCATGAGCGTGTACCCAAAGGCCACATGGGGGGCGCGTGCGCGCTTCCGCCCCACGCGGGACACGGCCATACAGGTTGGCGCGTACTCCGTGAGCACCCTGACGCAAAACCCCTCCGGCTGGTCATGGGGGTCGGAAGATGCAACGGGCCTGTCCCTGCCGATCGAGTTCACATGGGCACCGTTCCTGACCCGCAACCGCCTGCCCGGCCACTATGTTATCGGGTATGAGCACGATACCACCCGCTATGCGGACAAGATCGGATCGGTCCTGCCCAAACACATTGCGGACACCCTGCCCGGCATGCGCTCGGCCCCATCCGACTCCATGTGGCTGGAGGCGGACCAGATGGTCTATCGCCTTGGCGGGCGTAACCAGATGGCCGGTGGCTACCTGATGGCGGGCTACGTGCATGCCACGCCCCATGTGGTCAACATATCGGATCAGGCTTATGGCGGGTTCTCCTTTGTGGGGCTGATCCCCACCCGCCTGACCGACCGGTTTGGTGTGCTGTATTCATGGTACAAAGTCAGCCGCAGACGGCGTGAGAGCGAAATTCTGGCCGTCGATAACGGGTACTCACTGGGGTCAACCATCCGCGGGATCCAGAACGATTCCGAGCTGATCGAAGCCTATTACGGGATTGACGCAACACATGGCGTGCTGGTCCAGCCCGAGTTCCAGTACCTGATCCACCCGGGGGAAACACACAAAATCCCCAACGCGGCTCTGATCGGCCTTAAGGTCGTGGCCAACCTGTAAGCCTGCGCCCTGCCGGTCCCGCACAGGACCGGCAGGGGCATAAAACAGCCCGAATGCCGCCCTGCCACTGTGGCAGGCTCTAGGCATGGCGCAGCACCTCTGCTAGTCAGCAAGACGAACGTTCAACCTGCACGCGACTGGCCTTGCTGCATCTGGCATGACTGATACGCCCGACAACACCCAATCCCCCGGACAGACCCTTTCCGCCAGAGCGGAAGCGGCCCGCGCCGAACGGCTTGCCCGGCAGGCGGCGGCCCTACGCGCAAACCTGCGCCGCCGCAAGGATCAGGCCCGGACCAGACAGGACAATACGGCGGAGGATCAGCCCTGCGCCACCACACAGCCCCCCGGTAATGGAGAGAGCAAGACATGCCCGTGATGCCCGATACATGGATCCGCCAGATGGCGAACGATCACGGCATGATCGAACCGTTTGTGGAAAACCAGAAGCGCGAAGGCGTAATTTCCTACGGTCTTTCCTCCTACGGGTATGACGCCCGCGTGGCGGACGATTTCCGTATTTTTACGGATGTGAACAACGCCATTGTGGACCCCAAGAACTTCAGCCCCGAAGGCTTTGTGTCCCGCCGTGCGGATGAATGCATTATTCCACCCAACAGCTTTGTGCTGGCCCACACCATTGAATACTTCCGTATCCCGCGTGACGTGCTGGTGGTCTGCCTTGGCAAGTCCACCTATGCGCGGTGCGGCATTATTGTAAACGTGACCCCGCTTGAACCCGAATGGGAAGGGCAGGTCACCATAGAGATCAGCAACACAACGCCGCTGCCCGCGCGCATTTACGCCAACGAGGGCATCTGCCAGTTCCTGTTCTTCAAGGGCGATTCCCCGTGTGAGGTCAGCTACGCCGACCGCGCGGGCAAATACATGGGCCAGCGTGGCGTTGCCACGCCCCGGATGTAAAGCGCCATGGACCATTTTGTTATTCGCGGTGGACGCCCCCTGCATGGGGAAATTACCATTGGTGGGGCCAAGAACGCGGGCCTCAAGCTGCTGGTCGCTGGGCTGCTGACCTCCGAGCGGCTTGTGCTGTCCAACGTGCCCCATATTGCCGATATTGCCACCATGCGCGCCCTGCTGGAACAGCACGGGCTGGATGTGCACGATGTGGCGGGCGATGGCTCCACCCTGTCTGTCGGGGGGGAAATTACCAATACCGAAGCCCCGTATGACATTGTCTCCAAAATGCGGGCGTCCATTCTCGTGCTTGGCCCCCTGCTGGCCCGCTGCCGGGAGGCACGCGTGTCCCTCCCCGGTGGGTGCGCCATTGGCACCCGCCCGGTAGACCTGCACCTGAAGGGGCTGGAAACACTGGGGGCGGAAATTACGCTCGAAAACGGCTACATTAACGCCCGCGCCCCAAAGGGCCTTGTGGGCGACCGCATTATCCTCCCCTTTGCCTCCGTCGGCGCGACCGAAAACCTGATGATGGCGGCAACGCTGGCCCAAGGCAAAACCGAGATCATTAACGCCGCCCGTGAGCCGGAAATGGTGGATCTGGCCAACTGCCTGAACGCCATGGGCGCCCGCATTACAGGTGCGGGCAGTTCCGCCATTCTGATTGATGGCGTGGAAGCTCTGCATGGGGCCGAACACCGCATTATGCCCGACCGGATTGAATGCGGCACCTACGCCTGTGCCGCCGCCATTACCGGGGGTGACCTGCGGCTGGTTGGCGGGCAGATGGACCACCTTGGTGCTGTTGTGCGCGCGCTGGAAGAATGCGGGACCGAGGTTACGCAGGATGGCAACACCATGCGTGTGCGCCGCACAGGAGCGCTGCGCGGGATCGACATTATGACCGAGCCATATCCCGGCTTCCCGACCGATATGCAGGCCCAGTTCATGGCCCTGCTCTCGGTCGCCGAGGGGGCGTCCATGATTACCGAAACCATTTTTGAAAACCGGTTCATGCATGTGCCCGAGCTGAACCGCATGGGTGCGCGCATTAACGTGCACGGGTCTTCCGCCATTATCCGAGGTGTGCACAGCCTGTCGGGCGCACCGGTTATGGCGACCGACCTGCGGGCCTCGTTCTCGCTCATTCTGGCAGGACTTGCCGCCCATGGTGAGACCATTCTGAGCCGCGTATACCACCTTGACCGGGGGTACGAGGCTGTGGAACGCAAGCTGGCCAAATGTGGCGCGCTGATCGAACGCGTGCAGGACTAAAAGCGGATCAGCAGCCCCTTCTTTTTTCTGGCGGCTCTCACCACAAAAAAAGCCGGAGCAGCGCAAACTGCTCCGGCTTTTTTATAACCACTGCTTATGGAAGTGGGAGGATCAGTCTTCCCACCAGACAGACAATGTGCGTACACCCTGCGCGCCACGGATCAGCACACCCTGAATATCCGCTGTGGCGGACGGCCCGCTCATGAGCACACCGTAATTGGCGGTGTGGAACTCCGGGCGGTCCATATAGGCGGTATGCATGTTGGCGGTCAGGTTTTTGGCCGACAGAATGACCACAATATGCTGGGTCAGATGGGCAGCCGAGTTCAGGTCCTTCAACTGGGCTTCACTCAGGTAAATAGACCCCATTTCCGCAATACCGAAGGGGGAGCGCACTACCAGCACATCCACCGATGCCGCCTGCTGGGGTGTGCCCAGTTCCTCAATACGGATTGTGCCGTCAAAATCGGGCACGGCGGAGCAGATGATTTTGGAATCAGGAAAGCGGCGGGCAATGGCCGTGGCCAGTGTGTCCCCTTCCTGTCGTTCCAGCACCTGCCCACCCAGAATCTGGAGACTGTTTTCAAACCGGGCCTGCCCGTTATCCATATCCCCCAGCCGTGCAACGGGGGGGAGCGGGTGGGCTTTGGGGTCTGGCCGGTTGTCCCGCAGGCGGGTCAGAATGGCATCGCGCGAGGTGCTCATGCGCTTTCCCCTTCCTTCTTTTTGGTTTTCAGGCGGTTCTGCTTGTACCAGCTATGGAAGGTCTGCTTGACCGGGTGTGGCAGTTCGCGGTGCTTGCCCCACGGGTTAAGCCAGTTATACAGCACAAAGCGCGGCATGGTGCTCAACGCGACCTCGGTGCTGTTAATGGCGGCACGGTACAGGGTGGGCTGGCCCATAAGCTTGCCCGCCATATGCATGACCTCACGCTTTACAAACGGTAGTTCGTGGTGTTCGGCCAGAACCCTGCGCCACTTGTAAAGCTGCTCATGGATGTTGATCTTGACCGGGCACACATTGGTGCAACTACCGTTCATGGTCGAGGCAAAGGGCAATGTGCTGTATTTGCGCTCGTTAAAGGTGGGGTCAATAATCGCGCCAATGGGGCCGGAATACACAGCACCATAGGACAGACCACCCGAGCGGCGATACACCGGGCAGGTGTTCATGCACGCGCCACAGCGGATACATTTGAGCGAGGTCCAGAAGTCCTCCATGCCCAACCGGTGCGAGCGCCCGTTATCGACCAGCACCACATGCATCTCGCTCCCCTTCTGCGGGCCACGGAAATGCGTTGTGTACTGCGTAATGGGCGAGCCAAGGGCCGAGCGGGAGAGCATGCGGATAAACACCCCCATGTCCGCCATACGCGGCACCAACCGTTCGATTCCGATTGTGGCAATGTGCAGCCCCGGCACGGTGGCACTCAGGTCGGCATTGCCCTCGTTGGTACAAACCACAAAGGAGCCGGTTTCGGCCACCACAAAGTTGCCACCCGTCATGCCTGCATCGGCGGACAGAATGACCGGGCGGGCCGCCAGGCGCTGCTGCCATGCAAGGGACTGCGCACTGCTGTCGTTGGGGTCCGTGTGGTAGTGCTCGGCAAAGATCTTGGCCACGTCGGGGATCAGCTTGTGCACGGCTGGCACCACAATGTGGCTTGGCATCTGGTTGTCCAGTTGCTGAATGCGCTCGCCAAGGTCGGTTTCCGTCACCACAACACCGCGTGGTTCCAGATACTCGCGCATGCAGCATTCTTCGGTCACCATGGACTTGCTCTTGATGAGCGATTTGGCCCCGTGTTTTTCCAGAATTTCGCCGACTATGCGGTTATGTTCGGCCCCATCGGCCGCCCAGTGCACATGGATGCCGTTCTTTTTGGCATTGGCCTCAAACTGCTCCAGATATTCGGGCAGATTGGCCAGCGTGTGCTCCTTGATGGCGGAAGCCCGCGCGCGCAGTTCCTGCCATTCGGGCAGAATATGCATCTGCTCGTCGCGCTTTTGCCGCAGGTCCCACAGCCGCTCGTCATGGAAATCCATGTGGGCGGTATCTTCAATAAATTCTTCGGCCGCCTTGGCGTGGTTGACAGGTTTGACTTTCATTCCCGCGCTCCATTCAGAATTTCAGCAATATGAATGAAGCGGATAGGCACACCGGCCCGTTCCGCGCACCCCTGCTGATGCATCATGCATGACGTATCGGCCGAAACAATGTACTCAGCCCCCGCCTGATGGTGGTCACGCACCTTGTCCGTGCCCATTTTGGCCGAAACAGCCTCCTCCGTAACCGAGAAGGTGCCACCAAAACCACAGCATTCATCCGGTCTTTTGGGGGTGGCAAAGGAAATGCCCTTAACCTTGTTCAACAGGTCCATGGGTTTGGAGAAAAACGGCTCGCCCAGTTCGGACATGCTGGCCGTGCGCAGCGCACGCAGGGTGCCGCAACTGTTGTGCAGCCCCACCTTGTGCGGGAACTCGGCCCAGGGGAAGTCTTCCACCTTGAGCACATCATGCAAAAACTCGACCAGTTCAAACGTGTTTTCACGCACGTGGCGCACTTCATCCGTCTGCTCGATGGCGTCAAAATTGTCGCGCACATGGTGCGTGCAACTGCCAGATGGCATGACAATAACGTCGTATTTGGCAAAGTTTTTAACAAACAGTGCCTCTGCCGCCGCTGCATCCTTGTTGCAGCCCGAATTGGCCATGGGCTGGCCGCAGCAGGTCTGGTTCATTGGATATTCCACATCCTGCCCCAGCTTTTCCAGCAGTTCCAGTGTGGCAATCCCCGCGTTTGGATAAAACGCGTCTATATAACAGGGAATAAACAACCCGATTTTCATACGCACCCCCGGTAAAGAACGAGCCTCCTCAGCTCGCTGCAATCACAATTTCCACCAATGATGGGCCATCAGTTGCCAAGGCCGCCTCCAGTGCGGGGGCAATATCGGCTGCCCGCGTCAGTCTGGTGGAAGGCACACCCATGGAACGGGCGAGCGCCTGATAGTCTATGCTCGGGTTAACAATATCCATGGCCGGATATGTGTCCTCCCGCGCGGAAATATAATCTTTTTGCTGCCGCATGAAGTTCTTGAGCACATTGTACTCCTGATTATTCATGACCACAAAAGTAACGGGCAGCTTTTCGTGTGCCGCGGTCCACAATGCCTGTGGCGAATACAGGGCCGCCCCATCCCCCACGAGCGAGACCACGCGCGCACGCCCAAGGCCGAGGGATGCCCCAACGGCTGCGGGCATGCCCCACCCAAGCGCTCCCCCCCGCAGGAAGGAATACTGGGCAGACCATGCACTCTCCAAAAACAGGCGCACGTCGGAGGATGTGGCTATGGCCTCATCCACAATGGCAATATCCGGCCCAATGGCGCGCACCACCTCCCATGCGGCCACACTTGGGTGGATGACCGCATCGGTACGGTGGGTCAGCACATCCGCCCGGGCCTGCGCCTTGTGGCGCTGGCGCTGTGCTGCCACACGCTCGCCCGCCGCGCGGTACGCCTGCGCATTGGCCTGCGTAACCGCGCGCAACTCAGGCAACAAAGCCTGTAACGACGCCCGGACATCCCCCACAACAGAAAGCGGGGTCCAGAACGTGCGCCCAAGATCACGCACATCAGACGACATCTGATACACCGCACAGCTTGGCGGCAGGGCCGGGCCTTCGGTGTACAAAATGGTAATGAGCGACTTGCCACCCAGTGCAAAAATAGCGTCATACGCACCCAGTGTTTGCGCAATGCCAGTGGCCTGCGTGGGCAGGTTGCCACACCACAAAGGGTGAGCGGTGGCAAAGGGAATGCGCGACGGCCAGGACGAACCATAAACAGGCGCGCCAAGGCACTCGGCCACGGCGGCAACCTCGGCCGCCGCATCGGAGCCGTAAACCTCATCCCCCGCAATAATGGCCAGCCGCCCCGGCGCAATACCCGCCAGAGCGCGCGCAAGGTCTGGCAGGCCACCAGCTACAGCCTGCCGGTTGATCTGCGATGGCGCACCAATGTCCACCGCACTCAACTCCTCCATGACATCCATGGGGAGCGAGAGGAACACAGGCCCGCTGGGTGCGGCCGTGGAATCGTGGAAGGCGCGGCGCAGCAGCACGGGCAACTGGTCCGCATGGGCCACTTCCTGCGCCCATTTGACCGCGGGGCGGGCAATCTGCACCAGATCACCAAACAGCAGCGGGTCGGAAATGGTGTGGCGCGAATCCTGCTGCCCTGCGGTCACGACCAGCGGGGTCTGGGAGACACTGGCATTGAGCAGATTGCCCAGCCCATGCCCCAGCCCGCCCGCCGTGTGCAGGTTAAGGAACCCCGGCCTGCGCGCAGCCTGCGCGTAGCCATCGGCCATGGCCACAACGCTGGCCTCCTGCAAACCCAGCACGTAATGCACATCTGGCACTTCCAGCAGGGCGTCTATCAGCGGGAGTTCAGTGGTGCCGGGGTTGCCAAAAATGTAATCGACCCCCTCGCTGCGCAGCACCTCCAGCAGTACGGCGGCCCCACGGCGCAACCGGCCCCCGGCTGTATCCACCCCTGTTATGCCTGACATGCCTTGTGCTCCCCTGCGCTGTTGCGCGCCTTGCCTGTTGCTGACCGTGCCACCCCACCACCCAAGCGGGCCACGCGCACAGCGTGCGGCCCGACCACGGGTGGCTTATTCTGCTGCCAGCTTCTGCCCTTTAATGGCCGCGGGTTCTGGCCCACCTGTGGCCCAGTCCAGCAGTTCCACCGTATGCACGAACGGCAACCCCGCCTCGCCCGCAAGCTGGGTCATGCAGCCAATATTGCCACTGGCGGCAATCTGGGCATGCACGGAGCGGATGTTCTTGAGCTTGCGCGCCTTCAGCTCATTGGCAATATCGGGCTGGAGCAGGTTGTACGTGCCTGCCGAGCCGCAACATAGGTAGCCTTCTGGCACGTCCAGCACGGTAAACCCTGCCTCGCGCAGCAGGTCCTTGGGCTGGTTCACAATCCGCTGGCCATGCTGCATGGAACACGCGGAATGGTACACCACGCGCAACCCCGTGGGGGTTGTGGGCTTTTGCAACCCGATCTCCACCAGGAACTCGGTAATATCGCGCGCCATGGCGGACACACGGGCAGCCTTGTCCGCCCATGCCGGGTCCAGACGGAGCGCGTGGCCATATGCCTTGATGGACGTGCCACACCCTGATGTGTTGATGACAATGGCGTCCAGCCCATTGGGGCCATCGGCCTCACGCAGCCATGCGTCAATATTGGCTTTGACCAGTGGCAGGGCCTGCGCCTCGTCCCCCATATGTTCGGCGGGGGCACCACAGCAGCCCGAGCCTGCGGCCACCACAACCTCTACCCCATGGCGGCGGAGCAGGCGGATTGTGGCCTCGTTAATGGCGGTATCCAGCACGGTCTGCACGCAGCCATTGAGCAGGGCCACACGCTTGCGCGGTTTGACCGCCTTGCCCCCCTCGGGTTCTGGCAAAAAGGTTTGTGGCCGGTCCACCGGGCTTGGGGCTGGCAGGGGAGTGGTTGGCACCATGTCCAGCATGGCGCGCATGGTGCCCGAGAACAGCCCCCGGAAAGGCCGCCCCATACGTCCGCCAAAAATGGCAAGGCGGAACAGGCGGGCATTGGGAATAAGCCGGACCAGCAATTCGCGCACGGCACGCTGGAAGAGCGGACGTTTGTAATGCTCCTCCACATATTCGCGCCCATGGGCGATCAGTTTGGAATATTCCACACCGGATGGGCAAATGGCCTCGCACGCAAGGCAGGTCAGGCAGCGGTCCAGATGTTCGACCGTTTTGGCATCGGGCACGCCGCCTTTTTCGTACATGTCCTTCATCAGGAAAATACGGCCACGCGGGCTGTCATTTTCCTCATGCTTTACAGCGTATGTGGGGCAGCGGGAGAGGCACACGCCGCAATGCACGCAGTTGCCAATAATGTCTTTGGCCAACTGCACGTTCGGGTCCGCATCCAGCGCGGCCTGAGGAATATGGCTGAGCATTGGGGCGTCTCCTATGCCTGAACGGTCATGCGGCCGGGGTTGAGTATTCCCGCCGGGTCAAAGGCTGTGCGGGTGCGCGCGGCCAAGGCCGCCACACCGGCACTTACGGGGGGGAACGCGCCAAACTGCGCGCGCACCGCATCTGGCGCACGCAGAATGGTGGCCCGTGCCCCTGCCTTTTCCGCCATTTTGCGGTACCGCAGGGTATCCACCTCGGGCTGTACGCCGCGCATGGTGGAGAACACCACACCGCCTGCCCAGTCCACAAAAAAGCGGTTGATGCAGCCTGCCTTGCGGGCCTGCTCCACAAAGGTGGGCATGGTGGTGGCGGGCAGGTTAACGCGCCAGACCAGTTCGTCCGGTTTGGCGTTCAGGCAGTCCAGTTCGCGCACACCGGCCCACAGGGCGTGGCTTTGCGCCTGCTCCAGCACAACCATGCCTCCGCGCGCACCCAGCAGGCCGTTCAGCACCTGCTGGTTACCCGCAACACCGGGCACTGTACCTTCCACCCGGACCAGCACCTCGCACACACCGGCGGCGTTGACCCGGCGCACCAGCCCGCCAATACCCAAGGGGAGTGCGCGCATTCTGGCAAACAGGGCCACGTCCTCCTCCAGGGTGGCGGCGGGCAGCACCAGTGTGACCTCCGCGCGGGGGGCAGGCAGCACCTTGATGGTGAGCATTGTCAGAGCCGCAAGCGTGCCATTGGCCCCGGTCACCAGCTTGCTTATGTCGTAGCCGGTCACGTTCTTCATGGTGCGACCACCGGCCTTGAACACATCGCCCTGACCATTCACGCCCTCAACACCCAGAACAAAGTCACGCACGGCCCCTGTTAAAATCCGGCGGGGGCCAGACAGGGCGGTGGACACAGCCCCACCCAGCGTACTGCGCGCGCCATTGGTGCCATACAGCCCGGCATAGCGTGGGGGTTCAAACGGCAGGTACTGCCCTTTTTCCGCCAGAACCTGCTCCAGATTATCCAGCGTGGCTCCAACACCTGCGCGGATGACCAGATCATCGGGGTCGTAAAAATCAATCTGGTCCAGCCCGCCCAGCTCCAGCACGCGGGTGGCCGCAACCGGGTTGCCCAGCCCCACCCGCGTGCCGTTACCACGTACAACCAGCGGTTCGCCCTTACTGGCCGCGTCCATAAGAATATCCGCAACGTCCTGCGTGGTGGCAGGACGCATGGATGCAATGGTTTGTGTGTCTGTCATGCTTGCAATGCCCTACCAGAATCAGAAACGCGGAATATCCGCAAAACGCAGGTTGCCGTTGTGCACATGCATCCGCCCGAATTCCGCGCAGCGGCACAGGGTGGGGAACATCTTGCCCGGATTAAGCAGGTCCTTGGGATCAAACGCGCATTTGACCATCTGCTGCTGCTGCAAATCAATTTCGGTAAACTGGTGGGTCATCAGGTCGCGTTTTTCAACGCCAATGCCGTGTTCGCCACTAAGCACCCCGCCCGCATCCACGCAGGCGATCAGCACATCGGCCCCAAATTCCTCGGCTTTTTCCAGATCACCCGGCTTGGCCGCATCGTACATGATGATGGGGTGGAGATTACCATCCCCCGCATGGAAGCAGTTGGCGTAGTCCAGCCCGTATTTTTTGGACATGTCCGCCATTTTGTTCAGCACCTCGGGCAGCTTGTTGCGCGGGATGGTGCCATCCGTGCAGTAATAGTCCGGGCAGAGCTTGCCAATGGCGGAAAAAGCCAGCTTGCGGCTGCTCCAGATCCGCTGGCGCTCTTCCTCCGTGGTGCTGACCTTAAGCTCGATAGCCCCCTGCGCGCGCGCCACATCGCTGACCACACCCACAAGCGCGTCCACCTCGACCGCCGTGCCGTCAAGCTCGCACAGCAGGAGGGCTGCCGTGCGGTCATCAAATTTTTCCTTGATCAGGACAGAGACCGCATCCAGCACCTTGCGGTCCATGAACTCCAGCCCGGCGGGGATAACGCCCACGCCAATAATGGCCCCCACGCACGCGCAGGCCTCCTCCACCGAAGGGAAGCTCATGGAGATCACACGCGCGACCTCGGGCACGGGCTCCAGCCGCACGGCAATTTCCGTCACCACGGCCAGAAGTCCCTCGGAACCGGTGAGCACACCCATAAGGTCCAGCTCACCTTCGGCCGCACCAAGGTAGGCGCCACCCAGTTCGACCATCTCGCCGGTCATCAGCACGGCCTGCATGCCCAGAATGTGGTTGGCGGTCACACCGTATTTAAGGCAGTGCACGCCCCCTGCGTTCTCAGCCACATTGCCACCAATGGTGGAGATCAACTGGCTGGACGGGTCGGGCATGTAGCACAGGCCAAGGTGGCTGACGGCCTCGGTAATTTTAATGTTGGGCACACCGGGCTGCACACGCGCCACACGGTTGTGCTCATCCACCGCCAGAACATTGCACAGGCGCGAGGTCACCAGCAGCACGCCATCCTCTAGTGGCAATGCACCACCGGAGAGCGATGTGCCGGACCCGCGCGGCACAATTTTTACGCCTTTTTCGTTACAGAAACGCAGAACAGCCTGCACCTCATCCGCGCAGCCGGGCAGCACCACCAGCAAAGGCATGGCCATGTAGGCGGTAATACCATCGCACTGGTACGGCCTACGCTGTGCATCGTCGGAAATAACCCAGTCTTTCCCCACGATCTGGCGCAGACCCTGAGCCAGTGCATCACGCTGGCTTATAATGGCCTGACTTGGTTCGGGCATCTGCATTCTTGTTCTCTTTCATACTGCGTTGCCGCGTCATGGAAGAAAAAAGGCAGTCTGCCTGCCTCCTTTGCTCCTTCCGCCAGTGGCGCCGTGTTGCGGTGTTATAACAACATTATCGCGCTAATGAAACGGATGGAGCGGATGACAGCAATAGAACCTGTTCTGCGTCAAGCGCAGCCCTATCAGGCAGCCGCCGTGGTTTCACCCAACTGCGCCAGAGGCTGCATGAGCAGATGGTTGTGCGAGTAGTCCACAGGCACGGCAATAACCACCGGGCCTTCCACATCCATTGCCGTGCGCAGGGCCTGGCGCACCCCGTCCTCCGTTGTGGCAGTTATGCCTTTTGCCCCGCAGGCTTCTGCATATTTTGCAAAATCTATGGGACCAAAATGCACGCCGGAGCCACGACCGTACTTTTTTTGCTCCTGAATTTCGACCATGTTGTAGGCCTGATCAATCCAGACCATATGGATCAGGTTGCACTTGAGGCGTACAGCCGTTTCCAGTTCCATGCTCGACATCATGAACCCGCCATCGCCAGAAATGGAAACAACTTTTTGCGATGGGTTTACAAGGCTTGCCGCAATCCCCCATGGCAGGCCAACCCCCATGGTCTGCTGCCCGTTACTGATCAGCACCTGCCGCGCACGGAAGGACAGCAGGTAACGTGCGAGCCAGATGTGGAAGGTGCCCATATCCAAGCACAACGTCATGTCCGGGGTTACAAACTGTTCAAGCTCACGCACGATCTGGAGCGGATGCACCGCCGTGTTGCTGCTGCTGCGCGCATTGAGCAGCGCGGAACTGCGGGCTTTTTTATACCCTTCCAGCACCGCCTCCAGCTCTGGCGAGCGGGCAAGGCCACCGGCTTTGTGGCCAAGCCCTGCAAGGCTCAGCCCGATATCGCCAATCAGTTCAATGGTGGGGACAAACGCGTTGTCCAGTTCGGCGGCTACAATATCAATATTGATAATCTGGCGTGCGTCATTCACGTTCCACAGCCACGGGTCGTATTCCACCGGGTTGTAGCCCACGGCCACCACCACATCGGCCTCGTGCAGCAACTGATCACCATGCTGGTTACGGAACAGGCCAATACGCCCACCAAAGCGGTCCACCAGTTCTTCAGACACAGCCCCTGCCGCCTGATACGTGCCCACAACGGGCACGCCGGTCTGTTTGACAAAGGCGCGCACGGCTTCCGCCACATCCGGGCGGCTGGCCAGCATGCCCAAAAGCATGACCGGGCGTTTGGCGTTTTTGAGCAATGTTGCCGCCTCGGCCACCACATCGGCCGGAGCGCCCCCCATGCGTGGGGCCAAGCGGTCAGCCAGAACCGGCGCGTTGGCAGGCATAGACAGCACATCCATGGGGGTGCTGACAAATGCCGCACCCGGCCGCCCACTTTCCGCAACGCGGAAGGCGTTGGCCATCACTTCGGAAATGGCAGTGGGGGTGGTCAATTCCACGCTGTATTTGGTTACGGGGCGGAACAGGCTGACCGTATCCATGGTCTGGTGGGTCAGCTTGAGCCGATCTGCCAGCTTGACCGCGCCACCAATGGCCAGAACGGGGTCCCCTTCCGAATTGGCGGTGGCCAGTCCGGTAATAAAGTTGGAGGCACCGGGGCCGGATGTTGCAATGCACACCCCGGCCTTGCCGGTAATGCGGCCCAACCCGCCGGCAATAAAGGCGGCGTTCTGTTCGTGGCGGGTCACAACCGTCTCGATCGAGGAATCGACCAGCGCGTCAAACAGACGGTCCACCTTGGCGCCGGGAATACCAAACACATGGGTAATGCCATGCGCTTCCAGATTTTTGACAATAAGCTCCGCACCGCATTGTGCAGTGGTGTCCGCCATTTTGGTCATTGTAGTCAAAACCCTTAGGTCAGGCGGGGTTGCGGGGGAAAAGACGCGCAACAACCCCGTGCAGTTCAAACAGAAACTTCAGGTAAGGCCAGTAAAGCGTCAGCCGCCTTCGGCAATACGGATGGCTTCACTCAGGCTTTCGGGGTTCAGGTTGGCCTGCGCGAACTGCTTTGTGCGCGGCAACTGCACCTGAAGGTCGGCAATAGTGGCCACTTCCAGCATGCCTTTAACAATTTTATATTCGGTCACATGCCCGCCGCGCTTATGGTCCTCGGACAAAAAGTGTAGGTGGTAGCCAGCAACATTCACACCCTGCATATAAACCGGGGTGCGGAAGCCGATCATGGTCCCACTGACCGATTCCATGGTGAAGGTTGGCTGTTTTTTAACCACCTCAAGCATATGTGGGTAAGGCTGGCACTGGCAGAACACCGTGCGTGTATCCACCCGTTCAAACAGGCCGGTAAAGCGCACCGCGCCAAACAGGTTGGGGTTGCCCAGCAGGTGGTCGACCAGTTCCTCAAAACTTTCCTTGTCCTTGGGGGTATCGACGGTCACGTTCTTTTCGGGTTCAAAATACGTGACACAGGCAAAGGGAGTTTTCAGGGATCCGGGCACTTCCGCTGCCAGCCCTTCCGCACGGAACTGGCGTACAACACCGTCCGTTACAATCATCTCGCCATCAAGGGAGTTAAAGGTGCCAAGGCCAAAGTTGCCGTGCTGGAGCAGTTCGTCCAGTGTGGTTTCCCCATCGTACACCGCGTCGAGCAGGGCAGCCATGGTGGAGGTCTGGTAAAGGCGGTTGACCGGGGGCTTACCCACAACCCCGTTCCCCAAGGCTGCGGACCGTAGGTCTATATCCGCTACCGGCTGCTTTACCATGTTCAACACTCCTTCAAACGCTTACTGGCCCAAATCATCTGACGCAGATGTTATAACGGCTTGAAGCAGTCTTCCAATATATCTTGGCGGTGTTATCCATATCGGATATGTATGGCTTATGGACATCAGACACCTGCGTTATTTTGTGACCGTGGCCGAGCATGGCTCCATTACCCGCGCAGCCGAAGCGCTGGGCATGGAGCAGCCCCCACTGAGCCAGCAGATCCGCCAGCTTGAAAAAAACCTTGGCGTGGTGCTGTTCGAACGCTTAACGCGCGGCGTAAAGCTGACCGATATTGGCGCTGTTCTGCTCCCGCGCGCCAAAACCATTTTAGAGTTGCAAGCCCAGTTCCTCTCCACCGCCCAAGGTCTGGCACGCGGCGAGATGGGGCATATCCGCCTTGGGCTTGCGGGGGCTGTCTCGCTTTTGCCGGTCATCCCGTTCACGATCCGCCGGTTCCGGGAAATGGCCCCTGATGTCACGATTTTTCTGGAAGAGAGTAATACGCCCTCCCTGTGCACCGCCTTGCATGAACCCAGCGTGGACATTGCCATTGTGCGCCCGCCCGTGCCCGACCCCGTGCGGCTTTCGGTCTTCCACCTGCTGGACGAACCCACGGTCATTGCCCTGCCCCGCGGGCACGAACTGGCGGACACACCCGTGATCAGTCTGGACATGGTGGCAAAAGACCCGCTGATCATCTTCCCGCGTGAACTGGGGCCGGGTTTTCATGACGCCATTCTGTCGGCTTATCAGGTGGCGGGGGTAACACCAGTCATGGGGCAGCAGGCCCCCCAGATTGCGGGCACCATTCCGCTGGTGGCGGCAGGGCTTGGGGTTTCGGTCGTGCCGCGCTCACTCAGCCAGATCCATGCAGGGGGCGTTACCTTCCACACCATTAGCGAACCAGCCCCCCGCGCCACACTGGCCGTGGCCATACGCGCGGGGCAGAACATGCCACTGGTCGCCCGCTTTGCCGGTGTCCTGCGCACCGCCTGCCGCAAATGGACAAACCGCCAGCCAGAACAGGACTTTTTTGATCTGGAGTAACACCCACCGGACACCCGGCGCGGGAATGGCCTAAAAGGCGTATTCCCTTGCATCCGCCACGGCCCTGAGCACAAAAAACGTGCGGGTCTGGCGCACATGGGGCAGAACACTCAGCACATCGGCATGGAAGCGGTCAAAACCTTCCATATCGCTGACACGGATTTTTAAAAAATAATCAAAATCCCCGGCTACAAGGTAGCAGTCCAGCACGGCGGGCTGTGCGGCCATTGCGGCCTCGAACGTGGGAAAGCTGTCTGTGGCGCGCTCCAGCACAACCCCGACCAGCACAACCATGCCCAACCCCACCCTGCTGGCATTGACCTTGGCCTGCACGGCGGAAATATAGCCCTCATCAAACAAGCGCTGCACCCGGCGGTGGCAGGTAGCGGGGCTGACCTGCACCTTGTCCGCCAGATCCGTATTGTGGATGCGTCCGTTATTTTGCAACAGACGCAAAATCTGCCGGTCCGTTTTGTCCAGACAGTTTTCCATGAAATCCAGCTCTCCAATTACCCAAATATATGAAATTTTGTTATTTGTTTTTCATTAAAAAAGAAATATTCCATCGCCATAGCTCTTATTTTTGAATTAAAGACTATCTGCATCGCACCTCACTTTTTCATAATCACATCTGGGTGCACAAGAGCAAAAATGGGCAGGCATGCACTGTGCATCTTACGGAAAAGCAATAAAACTGTTTGCTGCATCAGGCGGATTTTGTTTAATTTTATATAAGTTACAAAAGGACTTACGCACCACCCGGTTTATTGCACATAAGCAACAGCAGCAGCCAGATGCAGCACGGTCACTCACCGTAACCACCCGCCAAGCCCCGTTCCCGCCGCCAGCACGGAGACAGACCACTTTGAGCATGAATGCACCCCCACCATCCGATGCCCCGCCGGGCCAGACGGCGGAAGGTTACCGGCAGGGTCTGGGCAAACGACAGATCCAGATGATTTCCATTGGGGGGGCCATTGGCACCGGCCTTTTTTTGGGCGCAGGTAGCCGGTTGCAGGCGGTGGGGCCATCGCTTGCCATTGTTTATCTGGTCTGTGGGGTTTTCTCCTTCCTCATGCTCCGCGCATTGGGGGAACTGGTTATGTACCGCCCCACCAGCGGCAGCTTTGTGTCCTACGCGCAGGAATTTTTGGGGAGCAGGGCATCCTACGTTGCGGGCGCGCTCTCCTTCTTCAGTTGGGCCATGACCGGCATTGTCGATATTACCGCCGTGGCCCTTTACATGCACTTCTGGGGTGTTTTTGCCTCTGTTCCGCAATGGCTCATGGCGCTTATGGCGCTGGTCGTCATTACCTGCATGAACCTGATTGGCGTTAAATGGTTTGGGGAGATGGAGTTCTGGTTCTCCATCGTCAAGGTTGTGGCCCTGCTGGCTTTTCTGGTCGTGGGTACGGCCATTCTGGGCCTGCGCGTGCCGGTGGACGGGCACGCCACGGGTTTACAGTTAATTACCGAACATGGCGGACTGTTCCCGCACGGTATGCTGCCAGCCCTTGTACTTATTCAGGGCGTTGTATTTGCCTATTACGGGATAGAGATGATCGGCACTGCCGCGGGCGAGTGCAAAAACGTGCGCGAGGTCCTGCCCTCGGCCATTAATAACGTGATCTGGCGGATCATGATTTTTTATGTCGGCACAGTCACGCTGCTGGTCCTGCTGCTGCCATGGTCGGCTTATCAGGCCGGGGTCAGCCCATTTGTGACCTTCTTTTCCCGCCTTGGAGTGCCGGGGGTTGATTCGCTCATGAACATGGTGGTGCTGACCGCCGCCCTGTCCAGCCTGAACTCGGGCCTGTACTCCACTGGCCGGGTCCTGCGCGCACTGGCCATGAACGGCACCGCCCCACGCTACCTTGCCCACATGAACAGGCAGGCCGTGCCTGCTGCGGCCATTTTAACAACGGTCGCCATCTATCTGGTAGGGGTGGGGCTGAATTACCTCCTGCCCTCCCAGATTTTTGAAATTGTTCTGAACATGGCCTCCATCGGCATTGTCAGCACATGGTGTTTTATTCTGCTCTGCCAGATCAAGCTGCGGCAGGCCATTCGCGCGGGGCGCATTGCCCCCACGGGCTTTGCCATGCCGGGTGCCCCGGTTACCGCATGGCTCACCATTGCCTTTTTTGTCAGCATTCTGGGGCTGATGCTGTTTGACTACCCTACGGGCACCTACTCCATTATGGCCATTCCGGTGCTGGCCGCCCTGCTATTTGCAGGCTGGAAGGCCGCAAGCCACACGCCACTCAGCACGGTGCCCCAGACCATACCCTCGGCCGAGTTAACTGATGATGCCGATTTTACCCCACCGCGCAACGCGGACTAGGGCTTGTGGGGATTCACCGTGAATGGATGATGGCTGCGGCGAGATAGATCATGGCGCTGAAGCTTTTGTCTGTTTTGTCGGCCCGCATTGCGATGCGTTTGAATTCC
>NZ_WOTD01000033.1 GCF_011516885.1 Acetobacter lambici
GGGAAGATCAAGAGACCGAAGGCGTGACACTGGGGAATATCCATGAAAGTGAACGACTTTCTGGATTTCCCAGTTCCGGAACCTCAGTACAAGATACCCATCACGAAAAGTACGGAAGAACCCAGTTCTCAGTGAAAATCAACAGCACGGCGATCTGGACAAAGGTGCTGACTTACCTGAACTTCGGACCAGGCACGCTTGAACTCATCATGAACCATCTGGTGATGGGCAGCTCTGGCACGGATTGGGTTGATCCCCTTGGAGCCATGATCGGCATGGGGCATCTGCTCATCCATCTGGCCCTGACCGCCATTGCGCTGTCTGTGGCCGCAGGCAGCATGTCTCTCGATATTGGTGCGGGCGTTGCGTCCTTCGTCACGGGACAATGGGGCGCCACGGCTACCGCCGCTGCGGCGACCTTTTTAAGCGGAACGATTACCCGCCTGCTCCCGGTAATTTTTACGGCCTGCCTTTTTCTGCTCTCGGCAGGGGTCACATTGGCCTATGTCCTGCCGATGATGCCCTATCTGTACTGGATTGCCGGCGTTACGGGATGGTTTTTGCTGGTTGTCGAGGCTGTCGCTTATGCGCCTCTCTGGTTCCTTGCCCATATGACGTTCGCAGGAGACGGCATACACGGCAAAGGGGTGCGGGGTTACGAGATTCTTTTCACCATTCTCTTCCGGCCGGCGATGATGGTGATCGGTATGGTGTTCAGCTATACAATATTCTCAGCGTTTTCCTGGCTGCTGATGAAAAGCTTTCTGGTCGCCTCGACCTTTACGCTGGATCATGGCTATCTCACCGATAACTGGGTCGGCCTGATCGCCATGATCATCATGTATTCCGCCATGGAGATGACGACTGCGACATTGTCCTTCCGCCTGATCACCACATTGCCCCATCACATGGCCTCCATGGTCGGATTTGGTGCGGCCAGCCGTGTGGATGCGGAAGAATTCGAAAAATCCTCCAGCCGGCCGGTCGAGCAGGGTGCAGAAACAGGGCGTCAGATCGGCACACAGTATCTTGAAAATACGAGAAGAAGTGCAGATAAAAGTGGTGGCGATGGCGCGAGCGGTGATACAGTACCTGCAATGGATACGACAACGGCCGCTCAGGTGCGACCCATTACACAGACCGATGTTTGAGGGCACGAACGATGTGCAGTGATTTTGTAACAGCAGGTGCACTGGGCGGCATTCAGGGAACTCTGACCCGGATAGCTCGTGACCAAAACCGTCAGAATAATATGGCAGGCACACTCGCCCAGCAGGTGCAGGTCGCCAACCACTGGCAGGTGACGGCTTTCAAGCTCCAGAACGAACGATCTGAGTGGAAAGCGTTGAGTAGGAGAACGCTAGAAGCTCTGGAAAAAGAAGAGCAGGTCACTGCCGATCTGCGTCAGCAGCTCGCTCAGGCGCAGGAAGCCTTGCGGGTTGAGAAAGACCGAGGGTGGAAGAAACTGAACGAACTGAACGAGAAGTATAATAAGCTGGTGAGAGGTTTTAATAAGCTGGCCCAGTGCGTAAACACCGTTAAAGTTCAACCAGCCAACGCAGTCGCGCTCATCACCGCCCTTGAGGCAGAACTGAATGCGCAGCAGGGATGAGGCTGCCTCTTCCGCTACTCGGCTGCATGCTGGCGCTTTCCGGGTGTGCGCACGGCAATCTACGCTCGGCGAATGACAGGCCGCTCAAGCCACCGCCGGTGCGTCAGGCACAATACGACCCTTATGCGTCTTACGGCTCATCGCCGGCACACTGGTCGCCCTCTGTCGCGTCCCGCGATGGCACGATCGTCCGCCCGACAGACCCGGTCGATCAGGCCGACCGCCCGGATTATGAACACGCCAAATGGGCAGTATCACAGGCAACAGGTCGCGCCGGGACCTTCTGAACTCCCGTCACAACTGAAAGCTCCATACTGATCGGGAAAGAGGCAATCGCCTGTCCTGACCAGTATGGAGTTTTTTTATGTGTGGTGAAACCGTGGATCCTGGTGTGTCCAAAATTGCTGAACGACCGGACCAAACGCCCGAAGCGCGACAGCCTCTATTGCAAACTACGCTAGCCGATCTGCTTGCAGAGCATCTAACCCGCCGTGCGGCTCAGACTTTCCCACATCATGCCCCGGACGAGTAGTCTGATTTGCGCATTGGAATCTTCTTTCCAGACAAGCGGTATGCTAATCGACGTGTTCAACCACTTAGAGGGATTTTCCCGTGTCGATTATGCCCAAACTGGCTGTTGTCCTGCTTTCCACCGGCCTGCTCGTGTCGGCCGCACAGGCCCAGACGATGTCGCCTGCCGAACTGGATCGGCTTTCGGTCCAACGGCAGGCCGAAATCGGTTCACGCGACTGGGGCGCGCCTGTGGCAGCATCTCCCGAAGCGCCGCCCGTACCCCTGAAGGATCCCGCCACCTGCATGTCGCCCCGGACTGAGTTCGAAACCCTCTATGCCGGGCCGAGCAAACATGCGAAAAAAATCGGTGTCGCGTTGCCCCAGCTGGCCGTAACGACGACCACATCGGGCGAGTGGACGCGGATCATCCGAGGGCAGGGCCGTTACGCCTGGATCCCGACAGCGGACGTTCTGCCATGGCATTCGACAACCGCCACCGCAGGCACACGCTGCACTGTCGCAGGCATCCGCCCGTCAGACGGTGTTGTCGTGTTTTCTTATCCGGGAGCTTGATCTGCGCCAGGAGAACATAAGCCAGCGGAGCAGATTGATGATGACTCTTAGGGCTGCTACGTTTATTGTTGTTTCATGAAGACTGACACCCGACAGGCAGTTCTTGAGGCAATCAAGAAACAGACCAATGCCAATATCAAAAGCAAAGCCACCGCCCGTGCGGCTCTGCAGCGTATGGGTATTGTCGATCGCAAGGGCAATATTACCAAGGAATATACACGGGATCCCCGATCCGATGGTATGATGCGGGCGTGACGCATTGACTGCTCTGCATACGTCTTTTGTTCTCGGGTATCATGGATGTTCCGAAAAGGTGGGCCGTAGTCTCATCTTGCGGCAGCAACAGCCGATCAAGTCGGAAACAGCTTATGACTGGCTGGGGCCGGGGTTTTATCTCTGGGAGTCAGACCCGCAAAGGGCTTATGAATGGGCGGAACAGAAGAAAGAGCGTGACCCGACCTTCAAGCCTTTCGTTGTTGGTGTCGTGCTCGATCTTGGCAACTGTCTTGATTTAACGAACCGCGAGGATCTCGCTCTCCTTCAAGTAGCCTATGACGGTTTGAAGGCGACTTTCGATGTTCAAGGCACTCCGCTTCCTGAAAATCGTGACGCCAGTTTCGATTCCAACAACGACAAATTGTTCCGCAATCTGGATTGTGCCGTTATCCGCTATCTGCACGCCTCGTTAGACACAGGCTCTCCGCTACCCGCCGCTTACGACACGGTTAGAGGTCTTTTTCAGGAAGGCGCGCCACTATACCCGGGTAGCGGGTTTCGATCCAAAACACACACACAGATAGCAGTTTGCAATCTGGATTGTATCAAGGGTTTCTTTATCCCGCCGCTATAGGCCAAAAGTTCTGGTACAGACTGCGCCTGAAGGTTGAAAACTGGCTGGAAGCACGGCCTCGTGCCAGAGCGCGACAAGTCTGAGGCTCCAGCGCGACGCAGTGCTCCCTAACGGGGCCAGAGATTGCTTCCCCGTGCGATGAACGTTCCGAACCGCCCGATGCCTCCGGTTCGGAGCATCCAGTTCGAGAAGCTGAGTCTGATAAACTCGGCCAGTAGCACCAGCAGGATAACCCCGAATTGCAGACTGGTGACACTGGCCAGCCTTGTCCCCTGGTGAACACACGACCAGATCCACACGCACAGAGTGCCCACAAACAGGCCCAGGCAGAACCGCCCGTTGCGCCGTGTGGACACCAGCGCCCTGATAGTCGCCGGGTCCATAACGGGAGCAAGAGCCGTGTCGATGGCTGACGCTTCGATGAAGGCTTTCCGGTCGCGCAGATACTGTCGCGACAGGTTAAAGGTGCGCACGCCCCTCACGAATGGCAGGTAAAGCGGGAAAATCAGCCATTTCCCCACTCTTAGAATGGGGCGTGTGGACCGCCTCACCGCCCCAGTTCCCGTATCAGCTGTTCAACATCCCCAGGCAACCCCTCAGTGACATGCGTGGCACCAGTCTTGTCGCGCCAGATGAATGTCGGTGTCCCTGGGACACCGATGGCATTGGCGACGGCCATATTCTGCTGCAGATGAAGAGCCGCCTCGTCTGTGCGGGACATGTCGTCTGCGACGTGATGCAGATCGATGATCTTCTGCCATGTCGCCTGCATCTCGTATGGCACTACTGACAACAGCGCTGTGGCGGCCGGAGTGCTGGCATTGCCGTTTTCGTGATCATTGATCGCGATCGGCAGCAGAGCCAGCTGGATCTGGCCACGTGCGACAAAAGGTTCCAGTGTATTGAGTGCGCGGATTGACCAGGGGCAGAGCGGGTCGATCACCATAGTCAGGCGCGGTAGCCCGTCCCGTCCTTCCAGACCGATATTGGCCTGAGCGACGCGCCTGACCTGCTCGGAGGATAATATTCTCCCATCGACTGATGTACCGTCCTGCCCGGCCGCCGTTTTTCCCGCGGTGATGGTCACGGTAGGGATCGCTCCCTTGATCGGGGCAATGGTATCACGCGTGACGTTGTGCCCGTCCTGCTCCCACAGGACACCGCCAATCAGCGCCTGCCCATCCGGGGTCAGGTAGAAGACCCGGAAGATGTCGCCATTGACGGCATACACACCCTGAAGGCCATGATTCATGACGTGGTTACCGATCTCATAGACTTTCGCACCTGTACTGGTGATGCGTCGGAGTGCAGGGCTTGCTGCAATTTCCCCGGCCGGGATGAGCCGTGGTGTGGGCACGGTCGGCGTGGGACGCAGGACAGGACCAGCGTCGGCGGCGCCTGATGGGACGGGTAACGGGGGTGTCACTTCCACAGGGGACAGGGTTGGGCATTGCTGGGCCTGCGCCAGTGTTGAAAGGGCCACAAGGGTTGTAGCCGCCAGAAGAGCGTTTCGGGAATGTCGCATTGGGGTCTCCTTCTCTCCCCATGATGCGCCAGAGCGTTGTGACGCTCTGTGGAACAAAAACCGAACGCAGAGCGTCACAACGCTCTGAGACATACTGGGGAGAGACCAACAAGGCAAAGGAGCCGCCCCGTGTCGCTCAGATCCACGCTTACCCTCACCCTGCTGGCAGGTGGCCTGCTGGCAGGGCCAGCCTACGCTCAGGATGTGTCGCCTGCCGAACTCGACCGACTGGCTGCTGAGCGGCAGGAAGCCATCGGCCCGCGCGACTGGGGACCGCCTGTCGACCCCGCACCTGAGGCGCAGCTGATGCCGCTTGGCGGGCACGTTACGTGCATGTCGCCTCACATGGCGTTTGAACCGGTCTATGCCGGACCAGGGAGTAATACGAGACAGGTTGGTGTCGCCCCACCCCAGCTTGCGGTTACCACGACGACTTCAGGCGGTTGGACCCGCATCCTGCGCGCTTATGGGAAAGCCGCATGGATACCGACCGAGGATCTGCAGCCCTGGACATCCACGACAGCCTCTGCGGGCACACACTGCATCGTGGCCGGGATGAGACCATCTGACGGCATGATCCTCTTCTCATATCCTGGCGCATGACGCGCCCCCTCTCTCTGGCCCGGTGGAGCGGACTGGGCCTGCTGGCTGTGTGTATCGCCGCACGGCCGGGTGTCGCGCAGGTGGCCACCCAGATCGTGCCGAGCATCGAGGAGACTGGTGCACCGACCTTCGTCTTTTCAGGTGCGCAGACGTCTTCCTCATCAGGGGCAGGCACATCGGGAAGCGCGTCGCGTTACTCGGGTGCGTGGGGCAGTAGTGATGCGATGTCCAAACTGCTGTCGCAATCCTATGGCGCCGATGCTGTTGCAGCGGCCAAAGCTGCCGGGATCAACCCCGATACGCTCGCGGCCTTCGGTCAGATCGAAAGTCATTTCCAGAATACCGGCAACAGTTCTTCATCGGCCACGGGGGTCTGGCAGATCACCAATGGCACATGGAACGACTACGCATCCAAGCTTGGGCTGAGTAGTGCTGACCGGAATGATCCGACGGCGCAGGCGAAAGTCGCCAGTGCCATCATCAGTTCCTATGCCAGCGCTGTTTCCAAATCCACCGGAACAACCGCAACCTCGGCGCAGGTCTACGCCGCCTATATGTTCGGACCGTCGGCCGGTTCAAAGATCGCGGCAGCGACCAGCAGCACACCTCTGAGCAGCCTCGTGTCGGGTTCCTCGCTGGCTGCCAACAACATGAGCGGCTGGACAGTGGGACAATACCTCTCAACCGTCTCGACCCGCATGGGCAGCGGTGCATCCGAAACGGCCACGGGATGAGAACAAAAGCGGAAAAGTTGCGCAATTTTGGACACAAAATCAGTGAAAAAACAGTGTCTTACACGTCATTTTTTCACTTTTTGATCTTGTCTGAAAACATGTACACGGGCAGGTTGAGCGGCAGACCGGACACGCGGCCAATTGCGAGTCCGTGCCACCCCATTCGAGGCCCACCAATGACGTAGCCACAAAAAGGAAAACCCTGCCTCTCCCGGTTTGCAGACCGGAAAAGCCAGGGCACCTGTAACGAACCATAAGCTATAGGGGAAAAGTAATTGCCCTTTCCCTATAGCCAGCTTCCGCTCGAAACGCAAGCAAATTGCGAACGGGGAAGGTTTGTCCAGATGCCTGTGCCGAGAGGTCTGTCATGACCCATAGCACTGGAACTTTTGAGCTGTGCCCCAGACACACACTGATGACCTCTGCCCGATCCGCAGACGGGGAAAACGCACCCTCACGCCCGCCATGCTGAAGGCGCGTGATGAACTGCTCGGCCTTCCACCGGACTATCCGGATAAATACGCCGTCCTGAATACGATCAGGGCTTTACCCCGCTCCTTTCCATTGACGCGCAGCGCACGCGGTTTGCTGGAACGGATGATCGAGAAAACCCGGCCGGAGAGCTGGGAAATGCTCTCAACCCCTTTTATCTACGCCCATAACGCGACACTGATGTCCTGGACGGGGTTGTCGCTTACGGCTTTGAGGCGGGCGGTCAGAGAGCTGGCCGAGGCCGGGATGATCGTGCCTTGTGACGGCCGGAACGGCCAGCGGGGACGGCGCTGGCAGGGGCAGGAAGGCATGTCGCAGGTTGGATTCAGTCTGGCGTCCCTGCGCTATCGGTGGCCGGACCTACAGGCCCAACTTGAGATCGGCCGACGACAGCGCGCGGAAGTGGCATTTCTGCGTGAAGCCATTGCCGATCTGAACGAGCAGGTGCGCGTGGCGGCCGAGCTGCGGGGCGATGGGGCAACCGCACTAGAAGCCGCACGGATCATGCGGCTCCGTCGCGGCACGGATCTGATTGATACGCTGGTCAGCTATCACGACACCATGAAAGCGCTCTGGGCGCGTGTGAAACCTGTGGAAAAGCCTGCGGAAAACCGTGTCGACAGGTCGCCAGATTCTGTCTGGTGTACCCCTGAAATGGCACCCATGGATGCTCAATCTGGCACCCATTATACAGAAAGAAATAACAAAAAACCTAAAGAGGTTGTTGTAGTAGCGCCAGAACGGCGCAATCGCATTGAGACAACGCGGCGTGCAGGGCAGGTATCTCAGCGTGAACCATCCGAGGGGCTGGAAGCATCCATTCTGCGGGGCTTCCCGGGCACCAGCACGTTCTTTCTGACGGTGTGTCCTGCCTTGCGGGATCTGTGTGGCTCAGCCTCGCCCGACCGTGCCCAGCTGACCGACGCCGCTGAACTGCTTTCCGGCCAGATCGGCATTGGCTACCAGTCGTGGAAAACCGGCTGCATCGCTCTGGGGCGGTTTGAAGCTGCTGTAGCGGTCATCGTCATGGCGACACGTAAGGACCAGGGCGAACAGATCCGTCACCCCGATGCGTATTTCCGGGCTCTGGTCGAACGTGGGGTGCGGGGAACACTTCACCTCGACCGCAGCCTTTACGCCCTGAAGGACATACTGGCACAGGATGTGTCGCAAATCCCAGAACGTGCGACAGGCCGGGTGAAAACAGCGTCACAACCGGTGCGGATACAATGAGGGAAAGAGCCGGATGGTTCGGCTCAACAGAAAGGATTTACCTCATGGTTCGCAAACCCGCAGGCACATATATGGCACCTGATGGTCGAAATATCCGGGCGTTGAACGTGCGGTTATGGGGGCGCAGGACAATGCCGGCTCTTGGTCTGCTGGCCTGCTTTCTCAGTTCGACGGTTTGCGCGGAAAATATCCACTCTTATCAGCGCATCGCTCATGCGACAGACACCAGCAATATCCGGTATACAGACGGTCATATTTCAGAACAGTCCCTGAACGGCAAAGACGTGATCACCATGACGGCGCAGGGAATGCAGCTTTTGAGTCTAACAAATAAAGAGGTGGATGGAGCATCCATAGTGCTTCCCCGCACTCAGGTTTTAGAGTTTCATGGTTATGTGAAAATAGACGGCGAGAAAGTAGTTTTCCTGCATAAAGGGGAAAACATTACCTACCTTTCCAAAGTGATTCACACGAAAGACAAGAAAACGGGCCTTACCCATATTGACCTCGTGCCTGGCACGATCGAGACAGGTATCCTTGGCACCACCACTGCCACACGCCTTCCCAACGATGGCGTGAAAATTGATGTCATGGTATCGGACGTCAAATTGGTCGATATGCCAGACTGCAATGACGCACAATGTCCAATAACGGTCGGTCGTGAAGTACGCCGTACGGTGATATTGTCTCCCGATCATGCAGAAACTGTTGATCTTCAACTTGGTGACAACACCGACCTGTCGATCAGGCTTATCTTTTCCCGGCAGCGACTCCCAGCGCAGGTAAAGCAGGCAGTGTCTGGTCCGTCCGGTCACCGGGCATGACATAAGTTTGCGGCACTCCCCCTCAATGGGGTCAAGATGACTGAAAAACAACAGCCCACGACCCTTCTGGGTCAGGCAAAGACACCCGAGCAGCGGGCGGTTCTTGATGCCATCGGATATGGCGATGATTTACCTGCAATGGATGCTGCGACAACCGACTATCTTTTGCATGTGGGACTAATTGAGGCCGATGGCAACAGTTGCCGGATGCCCGAAGCCGTCCATAAAGCGTGGTTTGCAGAAATGGCGGCGCTGCCAATAACCGAGGAAGATCATGACTGATAGAAAAACAACCGAAACTCCATGGAAAGGTCTTGCGGTCATTGGGCTGCAGAAGGACGCCACGCCGTTTAGTTTTGAGCAGACAGAGATCCAAGAGCACACGCTAATTATGGGGCCGACCAGAATGGGTATGTCCCGCCTCGTGCGACAGAATGACGCTACAATGGATGTCACTCATGGAAAATAGCCAGAACATACCATGCGGATATACGCTCTACCGGCTAACTGTAGACGGCTCCCTTTCTGATGTGATGGGACACCTGCCGGCGACAGACGACGATACCGCATGGCAAGAAGTCGCCAAACTTAACGGTGCCAAACCGACACCGGGCATTCTGCGGTCGCTGAAAACGGCCTACCAAATTATGCCGGTGTATGAGGACGCGACTGGACAAACTGATCCGCGTGCAGATGCGACAGGAGAAGATTCTCAAAAAGATATCTGATGATCTTAAGACGCTTGTGCAGCTTCAGATCGGGAGACTGCAGCAGGATGCTCAGTCTTCTTCGACGACGGCTCAGAGGCACTGATATGCCGGCAATAAACAACGACATGGGCGGGGCGCGACTACGTGCTGCATTTATTCAAGACTTGAGAAATTTCGTTGACAACACAGACGTAATCCATGCGGCTGTAGACAGCGATCTTTATTGGTTTCCAGAAATGTTGGCTTTGGCCAGACGGGCAGATGATCTGGCTACTCGACTGGAGGAATGGGCGTGTCTTGCGCTTTTCTATGCGGCGCAAGCACCGTCTGGTACACTATTCCTCCAGTAGTGGTGACTGGCGGCAGTATTTTCCAGGGACGACTCTGGCGGGGTGCCTTTCAAAAACCATGGAATCCTGCCACAGACCCTGCCTTCTGCTTATGCGCTTTGCGCCAGATGTTCAGGGAATATTTCGATTTATGTCCAGCACCGACCGACCAACACCTGACGATCTCAAACGGATGACGGCCACGATCGTTAAGGGCTTCCTTGCCGGGAACCCGATGGATTTGGAAAAACTCCCTGCTCTGATCAAGCTGGTTTATAGGTCTCTGGAAGAAGCGCACATCCCGGTGGAGGAACCGGAACCGGAAATTCCGGCCGTGCCAATCGAAGAATCCGTTTTCCATAATTATATTATCTGTCTTGAAGATGGCCGGCACATGAAGCTTCTGAAGAGCCATCTCAGGCGCATATACAACATGACACCTGACGAATACCGTGAAAAATGGGGACTGCCACCGGATTATCCTATGGTGCCCAAAGCCTATTCTGAGAAATGCGCGGCTAATGAGTACAAACGGAAGCACGGACGCAAAATGCCTGTCCGGCGCAAGAAGGACCCGAATCAGGCTCCTATGCTGAAAGGTGCGCTGCCTAAATCCAACCGAAAACGTAAACGTCCCGACTGAGGTTTTAGCGAAAATCCCGTGAACTGATCGCAATATCTCGCCCGCTTTCGGTGCTAAGGCGGGAGAGCATTGGCTGGAGATCCTCGACAAAGCGCACGACCAGATGGGTCACATCACCTTCGCGCTGGAGGCGCGCGTAAGCCGCGATGAAGCCCGATCCAACAATAATGGCCCGTTGCGCTGTCACGCGATCTTTCCACAAAACCAGATTGGCTGTGCCGGTTTCATCTTCAATCGTCATGAACATGACCCCGTTCGCGGTAGAGGGCCGCTGGCGCATCAGCACCAGACCAGCCACCCGCACGTAAGCACCATCACGGACCTGCGCCAGATCCGCAATGGGGATAATTTCCTGACGAGCAAGGGTGTCGCGCAGGAAGCTGAGCGGATGGGCGCGCAGGCTCAGTCCTGTCGTATGGTAATCTTCCACCACGGCGCTGCCTGCCGAGATTTCGGGTAATTGCGGGTCAGGCTCCCAGAGTTCGGGGGTCGGTGCGTTCCGCCCGCGATCGGCCGCTTCAAAAAGAGGTAGCGGAGCTGCGCCAAAACCCTTGAGCGTCCACAAGGCCTGTCGCCTGTCGGCCCCCAGTGCGCGAAAGGCATCCGCTTCGGCGAGCTTTTCCAGCAAAGACAGCGGTACATCCGAGCGGCGCCAGACATCATCCAGACTGTCATACCCCGCCCCACGGGCGAGGATCAGCCGGGCTATTGCATCACACGATAGGCCCGACACCAGTCGGAAACCCAGACGCACAGCCTGCCGCGCTCCATTGCGTCCTGTCTCCAACGTGCAGTCCCAGCGTGAGGCATTGATGCAGACCGGCCGGACTTCCCCCCCATGTTCGCGCGCGTCGCGTACAATCTGGGCCGGGGCATAAAACCCCATGGGCTGGCTGTTGAGCAGGGCAGCACAGAACACATCGGGGTAATGGCATTTCAGCCAGGCCGAGGCGTAGGCAATCAGCGCGAAACTTGCCGCATGGCTTTCGGGGAAACCATACGCTCCGAAGCCTTCCAGTTGTGTCCAAATGCGCGCGGCGAAAGCTGGATCATATCCATTGGCAATCATGCCGCCCAGCAAACGGGCCTTCATATGGTGGACACCACCCGTGGAGCGGAATGTCCCCATGGAGCGCCGGAGCTGGTCTGCTTCCCCACCCGTAAAGCCTGCACAATGCACCGCAACCTGCATGGCCTGCTCCTGAAACAGCGGAATGCCGAGTGTCTTGCCCAGAATACGCTGTAGGGCAGGGCTGGGGCAGTCCGGGGCTTCTTCTCCCGCCCGGCGCCGCAGATAGGGATGGACCATGTCGCCAGTAATGGGACCAGGGCGCACGATGGCGACCTGCACAACCAGATCATAGAAGGTGGCGGGCTTTGTGCGCGGCAGCATGGCCATCTGCGCGCGGCTCTCGATCTGGAACGTCCCCAGCGTATCCGCCCGGGCAATCATCTGGTAGGTCGCGCGGTCCTCAGGCGGGATCGTCGTCATGTCGAGCGTGCGGTGGTAGCGCGCGTGGATGAGCTCGAAACAGCGCCGCAGACAGCCGAGCATGCCAAGGCCCAGCACATCGACCTTCATCATGCGCATCCGGTCGATGTCATCCTTGTCCCAGACCAGGGTCTGGCGTTCCGCCATGGCGGCGGGGCGCACGGGCACCAGTTCGTCGAGCCGGTCAGCGGTCAGCACGAACCCGCCGGGATGGGTGCCATACTGGCGCGGAAATCCCACCAGTAGACGGGCAAGTTGCAAGACCATGTCAAGTCGCCTGTCGCCAGCAGACAGGCCGATCTGTGCCAGCCGTTCGGCAAGCAGGGCCTCGTCGTGCATGACACTGGCCAGATGTTTCGACATCTGGCCCAGAAGGTCCTCTGGCAGACCGAATGCCCTGCCGACTTCCCGCAGCGCCCCTTTAGGCTGGAAACGCATCAGAGTGGCGCACAGGGCCGCATGGGAGCGACCATAGCGCCGATAGATCCACTGGATGACTTCCTCGCGCCGGTCGGCTTCGAAATCCACATCGATGTCAGGTGGCTCCTGCCGCTCTTCGGAGACAAAGCGTTCGAACAGGAGGCCTGAGCGGACGGGATCAATGGCCGTGATCCCCAGCACGTAACACACGGCAGAATTGGCGGCCGAACCGCGGCCCTGGCATAAGATGCCGCGGGAGCGGGCATAGGCGACGATAGTATTTACCGTCAGGAAATACGGCGCATAGCCAAGACGTTCGATCAGGGCCAGTTCGTGATCGAGCTGCTGGCGGACATCGAGAGGTGTGCCGGTTGGATAGCGATAAGGCACGCCGGCCCTGACGAGGCGGGTTAGAACGGCCTGCGGTGTCTCACCGCTTCCGTCAGTCTCATCAGGATACTGGTAGCACAGATCCTCCAGCGAAAAACGGCAGGCGGCAGCGATCTCCTGACTGTGGTTCAGCGCGTCCTCATAGCCGGGGAACAGGGCACGGATCTCGCCGGGGCCGCGTAGGTGGCGGGACAGATGCCGGGTGCGTTTCGTTCCAAGTGTTTCGAGAGTGCGGTGGCAACGAATAGCTGTCATCACATCATGAAGGATCTGGCGGGACGGGTCATGCCACAGCACATCTCCCGTGACGACGGGGAGTACGCCATTTTGGACACAGAGCCGCGCAATCCACGCCAGACGCTCGCTCTCATGCCCCTCGAAACGGCGTGTGAGCGCGACATAGGCCGGGCCGTCGTCTTTCTGGCGAGCCAATTCTGCTAGTCGCGTCATGTCGGCAGGCAGACGCTGATCATCGGTGGGAAGCAGGATCAGAACCAGATTACGTGCTTCGCGCGTCAGATCCTGCCAACGGAGCTGGAACGCATCATGCGGGCCACGGCGCGCCCCCAGCGTCAACAGCCGACACAGCGACGCCCAACCCTCCCGATCCCGTGGATAGGCGAGGAGACTCGCGCCCTCTTCCAGCTCCAGCCGAGCCCCCGGAATGAGGCGGATACCGTGTTCAGTCGCCGCGTCATGAGCACGCACCAGCGCGGCCACCGAGTTGTAATCGGTGATACCCAGTGTCGTGTAGCCCAGTGCTCTGGCCTGCTGCATCAGTTCACCGGGATGGCTGGCCCCGCGAAGGAACGAGAAACAGGTCGCCACCTGCAACTCGACATAGCCTGCCTCACTCACAGCGGGCCTCGGTCGGGTGCGGATGGGCTGAGGCTGTGTGGCTGCCTGTGTCCTGCACACGGCACAGGATGAAGCCACAGCGTTCGAGATGGGCGACCAACCGCTCAGCCACCAGCCGGGCCATCAGCTCGTCCGCATCATGCACCCGGCGGCGACCATCATGACATAGCGCGTGCATGAGGGCATCGGCGATGTCGTCTGTGCGGGCCGGACGCAGGCCGGGAAGGTCTGGCGGGCGCTGCATCAGAAAAGCCCGTGCAGAAACCATACGGCCTGCCCTTTAGCCGGACCCGCGCCATCATGGGCGACGAACAGCCAGAAGCGTTCGCCCTCTACCGTTTCGGCCACCCAGTAATCGCGCGCGCAAGCTCCCTGAGGATCATGCCACCAGTCGCTCCAGACCCGCTCTGGGCCGATCAGCCCGCGAATAGTGTGCGTGGCACGCCTCCAACGGAAGGCTTTGGGCGCGCCGTCAGGCCAGGACGCCGTAACGGTAATGGAAGCTGGCGCTGGGAGTAACCGGGCAGGTCGTGGCCCATGAGGGCCGGCTGGGAAGTGTTCCTCCATACTCTGCACGCGCTCACACCCCGTATAAGCCTGTTCGCGTTCAGGAAACTGGCTGGCTCCATCGTGCAGGCGTGAGAGGCTTTGAATCCCGACCCGTCCCCCCAGACGCTCAAGGAGGGTAGACAGGCCTGCGGGATCGGTGGCGGGTGTCAGCCAGTCCCGGGTGGCCGGGGCGTCCAGTGGGGCTGTCTCTGTCGCACTGAGGGTAAAGGCCTCAATCCCGAAGCCAGGTTCTATGGTTTCGATCCGCTCGGCCAGAAGCCGGTTCAGCCGGACAGGATCGGCACTGGCGTTCGACAGTCCGATCTGAAGGCTCTGGAGTGTGCCATCGACCCGCATGCACTGCACCTGCAGGTGGCGCGCGCCGTGCCCCCGTCGGCTCAGGGTATCTACCAATTCCGCCACGAGGTTTTCCAGAGCGCGGGCAATGGCTGGGACCGTGCTGATTGGTTCAACCAGTGTGCCGGAAGCGCGGAAAGCCTGTGGTGCTGTCCTGAAGGAAAGGGGTTCAGGTAGGCGTCCCATCGCCTGATCAAGCCGGTCGGGTAGGGCCTGCCCAAAGCGGCGTGCCAGAGGCGCGCGAGGCATATCCAGCAGCTGGCCGACACGCACCAGGCCCAGACGGCGCAGGGTCGCCAGTGTCTCAGGTTCAAGTCGCAGGCTGGCCAGAGGTAGTTTGCGCAGGACACTCTCCTGCCCCCTCGGGGGAATGAGAGTGATGGACCGGTGGCTGCTGCGGGCGACAGCCGCCGCCATGGCCGCTGTATCTGCGATCGCGATCCGGGCCGAATAACCGGCCTTTGCAAGACGGGTCAGCAGGTGTTCAGCCATCTGGTCCTCACCTCCAAAAAGATGATCACAGCCAGTGGTCTCCACCCACACGCCATCGGCGCCATCGGCGCCATCGGTGGCTGTGAGGGGCGACAGCCACTGGCACCACAGTGTGAGCGCCTCCAGTGCGGCCTGATCGGTCGCAGGTTCGGCCTGCGCCACGTGCAGCTCTGGGTGCATGGCCCTGGCCTGTGCCAATGGCATCCCGTGGCAGATCCCCAGTCGTAGGGCTATGGGATCGGCTGCTGTCACCAGAAGCCGGCCACGCTCAGGCGCGTAGAGCGCCAGTCCGCTGCGTGAAGGGGATGGCTGCTGTTTCTGGTGTCGCTCGATCGGCCAGAGGGGCAGCCACAGGGAGAGAATACGTCGGGTCATGGCGTGTCGGGGTAATGATCCAGGTGCCGCCAGGTCCACCGCGATGACGAAGCAGTTCGACAGCCCAGCGCTCTGCGCCGGCAACCGGAGAAAGAGAGGGGAGATCGGTGCGCAGTGTTGAGGGGCTGCCCCCGATCCGCCAGCGGGTCATGCTGGCGCTGGCGGGCGGGTCATGCTGAGCCCCTGCCGTGCGGCAGAGCAGGAAGCCACTGACGTGGCTTCGACTGGCAGCCAGCACGAGGCGGCGGGACTGGGTGAGCGTAAGCGGTGTACGGATATCCGCGACCAGGGCACAGACCCCGCGCTCGTTCAGCACGTCCTCGCACAAAGCTTCCAGACCACCCTTGCGGGTGGTGACGCAGAGCAGGCGACCGGGATTAAGGCCGGACTGACGGATGCCCGGGGCGGACAGGTCAGGGTAATCCTCACTGGCCCAGATCACCGGCCCGGTGGTGCGGGCCAGCACATGAGCGACGAAGGCTGCTGAGCGGGAGGAGAAAGCACTATCGCGTCCGGCGCTGAACACTTCATGCACGCAGCCTTGTGCAAGGCCGCCGTCCAGATGCGTGTCGATGGCTGTAAACCCGGTTGGTAGCCGGTCGGCCGACGTGTGCTGGGGGGCTTCCATCCGGCGGATTTTCTCGCGCAGAAGATCCAGCGTATCAGTCTTGTTCTGGTGCATGGGGTCGCTCCTTTACCCCTAATGGCTACACCGGAACAAAAATAGAACGCAAGCCTTTTTGATGCGCGCATAAGCCCAGCGCAGCTATCCGTCTGTTCTGGCAGAGAAAACTGGAACAGCAGTTTTTTTGACTCGGTTCTTGTAGTTTTGGAGCCCGCACAGACAGCAAGATCAGTGACAGAGTGAGACTTTTATGGTAAAATCCTATCTGTAATCAGGGAAACTCGCAATCATGCTGATCTCTCACGAAGACATCATGCGCCGGCAGCAGGACGTTCAGGATGCTCTGGCCAGTGCGGCCCGGGAAGGGCAGCCGGTTTCTCCAGCGGCAGCCGCAGATCTGGAAGCTTACGTCCGGGGAGAAATCACGACAGACGAAATTCGCCAGCGCGCCATGGCGCGGCTACATGCGGATCCACGCTACAAGGCCGCCACGCGCTCATGATCTGCATCTTCGATACCTACCGGTCGACCGTCTTCCAGGCATCGAGAGAGACGATCTTGCGGGCGACCATATCCTGACGAGCTGACCCCGCATCGTTGCTTGCAAAAGCGTTCGGACGTGCAGGATTGGCTTGACAGTAGGCATCGAACACCTGGCCAAAAGCCTCCCATGCGCCTGCTATCCAGTGCCCCCCATACCAGACCTGGAAGAAAACCCTGCCCGCCGCTTCCCGTCTGGCGCGGAAAGCTGGATCATTCAGTCTCTGTTCCACGGTCGTATTCTGCGTGATCTGCTCAATCTGGAAGCGCTCATCCTCTGCCTGCCCCAGCAGGTGCAGAAAAGTATCGACCGCTTCCTGCAGGGAAAGCCGCGCCTGTTCCTGGAGTTCGTCTAGATCTGCGAATATCGAAAAATCGAACCCTTTTGCTTCGGTTCGGACGGTACGGGCGGCTTCCCGCCTGACGGTCTCGGCTTTGCGGAAAAAACGTAGTCCAGCGCCATGGAGTGTTGCGGCGACCGTCTCGGTGCCCGGTGTGAGTTGAAGGACTGTTTCAACCGTCCGCTCCGCCAGTTTTTCACGACCGAGGCGGCGGACTGGAGTAGACAGACCCGCACCGACCTGAACAGGGTTATCTACGCTCATTTCACAGTTCCGACTGCAATCACCTTCAACTCGCAGTTATACTTCGACAGTGGGAACCAGCCTGATGTCATCAGGCTGGATTTTATATTCCTGAAATCAACTACCGAGGCCGCCGTGCGATTTCACTGCGGAATTCGACAGGGAATGATGCCAGACCTTATTCCCATTAAAGATTATGGAAAGCTGTTTCTCAGTTCCGTGGGAGCCAGAGGAGAACATGCCATAGTAAGGGATGTAATTTGTCCCGTCCTCTTTAGATTTGGTGAAAGCATATTTCCAAACTTCATGACCACTATCGGTGAAGCTGGTATCCATTGGATCACCAAATTGAGCGCGAACCTGATCTTTGGTTGTGACGCCGTCCTGAATTTTCTGGTCGACTGTCGCGCCAGTTTCGTTCTTGATGGATTCATTCCCGCTTGAAGCACAGGCTGACAGAGCCAGAAGAGCAGTCAGGCATCCAGCCAGGGTAGTATTTTTCATAAACTTACCTTCAATGCATAATTTCTAATTAAATATTCCGCAGGCAGAACCACCGCAATTTTATAGCACATATATGGATTTTCTGTGAATAATAAGCTTACTTTTGATAATGTTTTTCGGTCATTGCTGCCCGTCAGTAGCGATATCCCGTGATCAAAAAGCGTCCGATTACCGTGACATAGTTTATTTATTCGCGGGCAGCGTGATCGGACGTAAATGATACCCATCGCGTCGCAGTAGAGCCGCTAGTCCATCTGGTCCACCTATATGGGCTGCTCCGATCAAAATAACCGCACCGCCGGATCGTAGATATGGCGCCATATCCCGATACATTAGGCGGGTACGCTTGGTAATTTCGTAATCATACATTTTCTTCTCGCTTGGCGTGACTTTACGCTCTCGGATCCATGCATCCAATTCATCATATTGTCCATTTTGAACGAAGGAAACAAATGGGGGGGATGAAAGGTTTTCATCAGGTCGTTTAAGCATCTCAACGATTGCGTCACGATAGTAGTCATCCGGAATTTCCTTTTGAACCGCCTTCCATTCGTCGAGATGTTCGAGCCACTTGATAAGGACGCCTGATTTTTGCGCTTCAGCATGCACGACAGCATCACGGGATAGAGTTGCTGGTTGCGGGCACGGCATTTCGAGAATAAATTCGGCTAATCTTGCTGTTTGCATGTTCAACAGCACCCGCGTGAACATCTCCGTATTGCCCGTTCGAAGCATTTCCTGACCAGTATAGCACGCGAGATGAGGTTGCAGTCTAGCTTTAAGCTTTTCGATATCTATTCCATGGACCCATGAGGCAAAAACAGTGGAATCAAGTGCGATTTCAGATATGGGGTGTTCGAGCTTGTCAGGTTGGGTATCCGCGTTTCTATCTGCCGTCCCTTCAGAAACAAGCACTGTTTTCCCTACGAAGACGGCTGCACTTGGAGCCTGAATCCCAAAGATGGGACCATGAACGGCCGGTACGATAATACTTGGCTTGGTGTTTGAGTTCTCGATCTGAATAGCATCCACGTCAGCAAATGCCACAGGGCAACGAAGCACCATGATCGCAGCGAGAGCGATCATGGTGCTTATTTTCCTTATGGTCGTCTGGTTGTCACCCATGGTGATTCACTTATTTGCCGATCAGTGCGCGGGCTTTCGCTCGGATTTCCGATAGTTCTTTCTCAGACACACGACCTTTCTTCTTCGCACAACGCGCCCGCCAGTCGAGTGACTTCACTTGATCCGCAAGAGCCGCGCTCTGCCGGTCGTTGTCGATTGCGACTTCGAAGGGATAGCCCTTCCGTTTGGTGGTCAGCGGGCAGCACAGCATCAGGCCAATCCGATTATAAGCCACCGGCGAGAGAACGACGGCAGGTCGATGACCGGCCTGCTCGTGTCCAGTCTGCGGCGAAAAATCGAGCCAGACGATATCGCCGGCATCTGGCACATAGGCGGCCATATCAGAGACGTTCTCCGCCGACCGCTGCTCCGAAATTTACTTCGGAATGAACATTCTCCGGGGTAATCCCTGCCAACAGATCCGCCAGATCGTATTCTGCGACTGTGACTGGCTCGATGATGACGCGACCACTTTCCTCGCGCACATCGACCGGCTGATCCAGCTTCAAACCAGCCGCTGCCAACACTGAGGCGGGGATGCGGACAGACGCACTATTTCCCCACTTTTTTACCACAGCCTTCATCGTTACCACCATAACGTATTAACGAAGTCGATACTACAGGCCACAACGCCACGTGTCAACGGCGTATCGACATCATTTCTTATTCGGATTCCGCCCGGTCATTTGGAAGGTTCGAAGAACCGTTGATTGATTGTCTTTTTGCCTGATTTTAGTTTTTTAGCGTATTGATTGCTGGTTCGTGGCCCTGATTTTCAATCTGCGTATTGAGTAGAGAGAGGGTCTCATGCTCTGGATTGCTACGCGATCGCGTTAATCCGCTCCAGGAGAAGAAAGCGACGCATATTATAGACGATATTGGCCAGTCCGATCCTCATGGTGGCTCGGGTAATGCCCACGGTCCGGACGAATAATCCCGTTTGCGATTTCTGATCGGCAAAGACATGCTCGACACGAGACCGGATAATGGATTTTCCGGCATTGGACCGCTGGATATGCCGGAGCATGGGTTTGAGATGAGGCTTCTTGCGATGGACCTTCGAAACAAAGCCCCGCTTTTCCATGAAGGCTTCATTGGCTTTTGAGCCGTAGGCTGTATCTGCCCAGACATCAGACGCCGTATTGCTGCGATCAAGAAGCCCCTCACGTAGTCTGGCACCATCGCTGGTAGTGGCATCCGTCGTCTTCCATTTGCGGATCAGCCGAAATTTCCGGTCGATGGAAATATGCGATTTATAGCCAAAGAAAGGGATGGCGAGATCCGTAGACGGGATCGTCCCGTCATCCTGACGCTTTGCTTTGGTGAACTTCAGCGTCCATCGCGCATGACGATCTTTATGGGACAGCTTTGACGGCTTGTCCTGCCAATCCTGTGGGATCCGTCCTTCCCGCAGTTCGGCCTTCTCCGCACTGGTATTGCGCTGCTTGGGAGCTGCCACCAGTGTAGCGTCCAGGATCTGGCCTGACATGGGTAGATAATCGGCATTCCGCAGGGTCGCATCAAAGCGGTTGAACAAAACATCAATTGCTCCCGCCTGTGTCAGACGTTCCCGGAACAGCCAGACGGTCGTGGCATCAGGCATGCGGTCAGACAGCCCCAGACCAAGGAAGCGCATGAAGGACAGGCGGTCGTTGATCAGGTATTCCGTCCGTTCGTCGGACAAATTGTTCAGCTCCGGACGGAACACCTCAAAATCCACAGTCCGGGAAAATGCTTCAAGTTGGTCACCAAGCCCACTCAACCGAGCAAGCCGCTCTTCAACATCAAAGAAACCAGACTGCGTCATCAGCCACTCCTCCAGTCATCACAGAGACAGAGCTAAAACCATAGGGTTTTTCGGACCCTCTACCTTCGTATTCAAATTAAAATGGCGCTTCAAAGCGGCTGCGAATGCGCCATAATTTCAATTATATAATTAATTTATAATTAGTTAACCTATCAATATTAACTAATTATAAATTATATTGGTGTTGAATAAATCAAAATCTCCATAGGGAGGTTTGTGATGATAAAAGTATTCAGTTACAATCAAAGGCAGGACCACGGTCAAACATATTCACAAATGCTTCGAGCACGTGCCATTGTTTTTTTAGATCGCCTGAATTGGGACGTTAATGTCGTAGATGGAAAAGAAGAAGACGAATATGACCGGGAGTATAACCCACTCTATTTCGTAGCAGAGCGGCCTGATGGTTCACACGCAACATCCATGCGTATCATCCCCACCACGGGGCCGACAATGTTGCGTGACAAATTTCATTCATTTTTTCCAGATTGCCCGGATATCTATAGTCCAACAATATGGGAAAGCACCCGTTACTGTGCAACATTACGGCCTGGTGAGATACATTATACAGGTGAGTTAGCACGCACTCTGTGTCAAACGTGCCTCGAAAACGGAATTACTCATCTTACAGGTATCTTTTTTCGGCCAATGTTACGGATTTATGAGCGTGCGGGCTGGCCACCTGAACCTATTATGAGTGCTCAACTCGACGGGAAGATGATTACGCTTGCCACGTTTGATGTGTCGCAGGCGCGTCTTGACGAAATTAATAAAAAATTTGCATTGGCTGCTTAAAATCTTATATGCCAGCCAAGAACATCTTGGCTGGCCTTAATCGTAATGGTTCCTGACACACACAATGCGCTTCTTCCCCTAGGGGATACCCTTCTCGAACGCATTCAGTCATGCGAAAGCATCTCGACAATGCAGGAGTTGGCATTCGAGATCAGGGATAATAGTGGCGCGGCCCATCTTACCTACCACTTTCTATCCAACCCTTGGGTTAGAGAGGGAGGAGAATTGGGGGTCACGACATACCCGCTGTCATGGCAAATCTTATATACTGAAAAAAATCTTGTTCATTCAGATCCGGTAGTCCGTACTGCACTAACCAGCGCACTTCCTTTTTTGTGGTCAGAAATAAAGATACTTTCTCAGAAAGAGAAACGGGTCATGCAGCTTTTTTCTGAACAGAATATGGGCAAGGATGGAATGTCCATTCCGTTAAGAGGGTTACGTGGTGAAGTGGGTCTTCTGACTATAACAAGTCGCAATATCCATGATTTCGGGCAAGATCGGCGAAGGGTTTATGCGGCAACATTCTCTCAGATTGGTGCATACATGCATGAATGGTTTGCTAATTATGGAGGGCGTCGAGAGGCTCTGGCGCCTCCTCGGTTATCCATTCGCGAACGAGAATGTCTTGCTTACCATGGCGAGGGTTTGATGACGCAGGAAGTGTCTTACAGACTGAATATCTCTGAAGCGACTGTAAGACTTTATCTTGCGACGGCTCGGCATAAACTTTGTGCACAAACGACCTGTGGGGCTGTGGCAAAAGCAATTAAATTCGGGTTGATATAAGTTTAGCCCGTTTATAAATTTCATCAAACGCAGAAGATATGCCGGAAAAAACATTGATAGATTTAATACAGTTATAAATAAACAGCTGGTTTATAACGTTTTTGCTTTCGCGCCCACCGAGACGCAGAACGCCAGATACGTCATATTCCGAACTGACAGACAGCATGCACACCCAACTTGCAATACAGTTGGATGCTAGATATTTCCCCACTTGAAAACCAAGTGATGTGTTTTCTGTATTATCATTATACGGGATAGGATCGAGGTCGAAATTTGTTATTTTACTACGTCCCTCGTGCAATGCACTGGCATAAAGCAATTGTCCTGTACTAATTGTTCCAATCCCGAGGTCCGGACTTAATTGGATAATGTTGGCTGCCACTGCTCCAGCATCCGGTGGTGAAATTTTATTCACTTCGTGCAAAACAAAAGCTGCCAGCTTAAGTGCAAACTCAGTTCTACGATTACTATCGTGGTATACCATATCTATAAAATGGCGACGGCCGATCATATCGGTATTTTTGAGTACAGACGCCAATACATCAATAGACTCAACAATAAAAGGATGAATTATTTCTGTATAAATATCTTTTTCGACATCAATATAGGAATGTAGCAAGGCGCTCATCGATATTCTCTCTACAGAAATATCAAATAAACTTATAATTTTTATACTATTATATCTTCCCCTCTAAAATGACCTATCAATATCGCTTGATCGGCAGAAGGTTGGAACTGGTCTAAAAAGACATAATTTGTTTCCATGCCGTTCTCTCAGACTCTTGTTTCAAGCAGACATTGCTAGAACACATGAAGAATATCTTAACGGGAGATGCCTGAATGTTCTTATCGCTGTGATTTTTTGGAAAAAGATTTTTCGGAGATAGATATTTAAGAATGTCTTCTACCATTAATATTTTCAATATTATAAATTTAGAATTATTTGAGGCGAGATAAAGTGAATAAAAAATTACTGCTTTCTTCTATTATCGTTTTTTCCGGAATTTCTTTTGTTGCACATGCAGATTCGTCTGTATCTAAAGCCCCAACGCCCCCCCCAACCATCCACGCGGAAATCTCACAGAAGGGTTGTACATCGGGTTAGATTATGAAAAAGTCTGTTTTGTAGAAAAGAAATTTTCGTAAGCTATAAGAAAACCCGATGCAGACAGAGTGTA
>NZ_WOTD01000034.1 GCF_011516885.1 Acetobacter lambici
GCGCCGCATCTGTCTGTCTCCCCAAAAAAACGGGAAAACAGTCAGCACACGCAGACACAAAGTACAACCCTCACGTGCCACTCTCAGGGCTTAACTGACGACACGCCGTAGTGGATTAGACGTTAAATTTCAACATGGCATTCAAAATACAGACAAATGCAGGAATGGAATTTTATTTCGGGGTTGGTAAGATTAACTTCCCTTGCCGCAGGTCCCCTTGTTTTAAAGCATTTTAGCTTTCATGATGTGGCAGGCATTTTTCATCCTTACCCAACAGGCCGTAATATGAACAAACGCGAACTTGGCCGAACAGGCATTATGGTCAGTGAGCTCTGCTTGGGCACAATGACATTTGGCCAGCAGAACACACAGGCCGAAGGGCATGCGCAACTTGATCTGGCGTTAGAGCGCGGAATTAACTTTATTGATACCGCCGAACTTTATGCCATTCCGCCACGGGCAGAGACCTATGGTGCGACCGAAACCATTATTGGGAACTGGCTTAAAGCAAAAGGTGGACGGGACAGGCTGGTTATTGCCAGCAAGGTTGTAGGGCGCTCTTCCTCCCCATGGTACCGCCCTGGCGGAGAACAAGCACGCCTGACCCCGCGCCAGATCCGCTATGCCCTTGAAGGCTCCCTGCGTCGCCTTGGAACGGATTATATTGATCTGTATCAGCTACATTGGCCCGATCGGTCCATAGGTTTGTTTGGCGAAGGTGGGACCACGTTCAAAAATCTTCCGCAAGATGACGGCGTGCCTGTGGAAGAAACCCTGAGTGTGTTGGGTGACCTTGTTGCTGAAGGCAAGATCCGCCATGTCGGCCTGTCGAATGAGACCGCATGGGGGGTGGCGAGCTTTCTGGCTGCTTCAAAAACTGGCTTGCCGCGCGTCGCCTCTATCCAGAACGCCTATAATCTGATCAATCGCACGTTTGAAATCGGGTTGGCGGAAATGGCTTTGCGTGAACATGTGGGGCTGCTTGCATACTCCCCCCTCGCACAAGGTTATCTGACAGGAAAATACCTTGATGGTGCCCGCCCGCCGGGTGCCCGTACAACTCTTTTCAATCGGGGGCAGCGTTACGAAAAACCGGGAGTGGACGAGGCAATTCGCGCGTACCATGAACTCGCACGGCAGGAGGATCTGGATCCAATTCAACTAGCCGTAGCTTTTGTAACAAGCCGGCCATTTGTTACGTCAAATATTATTGGCGCAACAAGCACTCTACAGCTTGAGGCTCTTCTGGCATCTCTTGATCTGGTTATAACCCCGGAACTGGAATCAAAGATAAACGCCATTCATCAAGTTCACTCCAACCCAGCCCCCTGAACTCTGTGCAAAAGAAGAGTTGTTACCGACCGCCAGCCATAACATGTGTGCCGCATGAAACTTAAAACCTACGTAAAAAAACTGGGCTTATCTATTGCCGCCAGTTCTGTTGTGGCCGGTCTGCAGATGCCACCGGCTTTAGCCATGCCGCCCAGTCCTGCGGCACAACATGTGCTGGATGAAGCGCGCCGCGTTGGTCTGGCCCGCTTTACCGCGCCAGACTTCAAGCCAGGTCTGATCCGGCATGTGGTCATGTTCCGTTTTAATCCGCGCGCTACGCAAGCAGAACGTCATGAGGTGACAAAACGTTTTGTCGCATTGGCCAGCCTTTCGCGCCGCCCAAATGGTGCTGCTGTTGTGGTCTCAATCGAGACCGGGCCACAGATGAGTGGCGAAAATGCAGATATTGGGCTGGAGCAGGCTTATTTGGTGACCTTCCGTTCAGAAGGTGATCGAAATTTTTATGTTGGCAGCCCGATCGTGTCCAACCCTCAATATTTTGATCCCGCGCATAATGCATTTAAATCTTTTGCAGGCTCATATTTGGAAAAAGTCGTTGTTTTTGATTTTCCAGTAATGCTTACAACGCAGAATTAACCAACAAACGGGATTCATATTTGTCTGTAATCCCGTTTTGTCATTGTCGTGTTTTGATTACAGTATGAGTATAATCACTGAATCTGCAAAACCTTCATCTTCCGGTACAGGGTGGCACGGCTAATACCCAGACTGCGGGCTGTGGCTGCTACATTCCCGTGGCTAGCGGCCAGCGCGGATCTGACAACACTTTCTTCGGCCTTCTGCAGGCTGATTTCAGAGCCGGCTTCCAACTCCGTCAACAGGTTGGGATGATCTTTGATCATATCGTCCGTCCATCCCATCATCTCGCGGGTCGCATGTGTAGCGCCAGTGACCTCCCCATCCGCATTAACGGCGACCAGAGGAGACGAGCAGCCTTCGGCCGGACCAAGGGTCAGAATTTTTTTACCGGCATACTGCTCCCTAAAAAGCTGCTCCTCTATGCGTCGTCCTGATTGTAGTAGTGTTTCCATTACCAGTGCTGCGTAAGGTTTTGTGCTGTTCCCACTTAATGCGGCCAGATTTAAAGCGCCTGCCACACGGCCCTGAGCATCAAAAACAGGGGCGGCATAACTGGCCAGTAGCGAAAAGCAAAAACGCCAGTGCTCACCCTGCCCCAGAAATATTGGACATTTTTCCTTTACGCAGGTTCCAACACCATTGGTGCCTGCTGCGGATTCATGCCAGATCGCACCTTTGCGCAAATGGAGCCTGCGGCAGACCGATAAATGGGTTTCATCCGCGCAACGTGCCAGAATGGTAGCGTCCGGGTCTGCCAGCAGGACCATAAGACCCATACCCTGCACCAGATCGAACAGTCGCCGCATTTCCCCCATGGCGGATTTGAGCAACAAGGATGAGCGGCCACTCGCTTGTCGGAATTCAGCTCCAGACAGCACATCGGCTATCCAACCCTGCGATGGGTCCAGATTATAGGCTGAGGCACAGCGCTCCCATGACTGCTGGATACATGTCTCGCTGGTCGCTGGAGCTTTTTCATTAACCGGGTGGGGCAGAATATCTTCTTCTGCCATTAGTACCCTGCTCTGGTTGCCATTCATGCAGTCTTCCACCAGTTAACCCGTAATTATCCTCTTCGCTTGCGACAAAGACATGATGTTTGAGTGCGCGGGGTGGATGATACTGCACATTATAACAAGATTTAAAGAAAATTTTATCTTATCCTGAAAGAATGCAATGTCTCTTATGCACTTCTTTTCACCAAAGATAAACCAACTTTACATAATAGGCATTGGTTTCGGGCGTGTTCCGCGCTTCCAGCGAGTGTGAATAGCGCCCGGTAATCGAGAAGTGTTGGGATACATTGTACATAAGCCCAAGGCCCAATGTTGTTTCCCGGCTGTTGGAATCATCAAGGTAACGTTTGGCGGAGTTATCGTAAGTGCCGGTAACATTCTGCCAGTCAAACGCAACAAACGGTTCGAGTTTTTTGGTGGCCTTCCAGCTAAAACGCAGGTTCGTGTAAAACACGACACCGGGCGAATAGCTATGTGCATTTTTGACGTGCTTGGTTGAACCAACAACGGTCCCGGCATCACCATCAAAACTGAAGTGTTTCCACTCATAGTCAAAAATAAAGCTGGAAATATTTGACCAGTAGTTGGGAGATGTCGCATCACGCGTGCCTACTGGCGTCTGCATAAAAGTCTGTATGCCAAAGGTGCTGTTCGCATTGGGTTTGAACCACGCGGCAGGCCCGACAATAGTTGGTCCAAGACCACCATAGTCCGTGCCATTGGCCAGAGAATAACTTTCGGACTGGATCAGTTCAAACGCAAATCCAACGTGGGGAATGGCTTCAAAACTGCGGAAATGCACATATTTGGTCATGCCCGCCCATGTGTGGCTACCACCACGGGCCTGACGCTGGCCAAGGCTGTTATATGTGCTGCCAGCGGCGTTACCATCCCCATACTGCACCAGCACGTTGAAAGGCTTGAAATCAACCGGCAGATCATACTCGTGTGGGCCAATAATGCCGAGCGTCACATCGGCAGCCCTGGCGGATGACGCATAAACCAGAACCACACCGGGTATGACGAGGCGAAGCAGAGAGCGTAGCCGCTCTGGCTTTTCTGTCAGACGCATCAGAAGGATTTCCGTATAAAAAAGAAACGGGGCTCCAGAAAAAATTAGGAGCCCCGCATGGAAGGCGCGTTACTGGGCTTTGGAGCCCTGTGCGCCATCGATCGTGTAAGCAATGATGTAATCACCGCTTCGGGTGCCAAGGCCCCCGTGGCCACCAGCGGCCATCACAATGTACTGCTTGCCACCAGCCTCGTAAGACATGGGGGTAGCCTGACCACCTGCTGGCAGACGGTCCTGCCAGATGACCTGACCGGTGGACAGGTCAAAGCCGCGCAGATAGTCGTCCGCTGTGGCGCCCATGAACACAACACCGCCCTTGGTCACAATGTTCCCGCCAATATTATACATGCCCGTGGGCAGCGGCAGGTTGTTGTGGGTACGGAAAGGTCCTGTGTCGCGGGTGGTGCCAACCGGGTGCTGCCAGACGATCTTCTTGGTAACAAGGTCGATCGCGGTCAGCGTGCCCCAAACCGGCCCTTTGCAGGGGATTTGCAGCGGGTTCAGCCATGGGTTGGTGTAGGCAATGTAAGGCGTGCCATAGTCAGGCGAGACAGACAGTGCGTCACCCTTTGCGGCGGGTTCTTCACCTTTACCATCCCACTTCGGCAGGGTGCCGGGTGCTTCCAGTGTCTGGCGTTTTTCCAGACGGATGCGGAACGGCAGGTAGCTCGCATTGGCCAGCAGAAGCTTACGCTGCGGGTCAATGGTAATGCCCTGCCAGTCTACAACGCCATAGAACGCAGGGTAGACAATGGTGGTCTTGCCCAGATGCGGCGGTGTGAACTGCCCTTCATATGCCGACTGACGATACTGGATACGGCAGATCATCTGGTCGAGCAGGGTAGCGCCCCACATATCCGACTCTTTTAGATTCGGTGGCGTAAGGGAAGGCATGGCCGTTGGGTATGGCTGCGTGGGAGAGACGCGGTCATCAGGTACGTGGCCAGCCGTTGGCACTGGTTTTTCCGCAATTGGATAGCCAGGAACGGGTTCACCCGTACGGCGGTCGAGCACAAAGAATTCACCACGTTTGGTGCTCTGCACCAGAGCGGGAATGCTTTCCCCGTTCGGGCCGGGCAGATCAACCATGGACGGGCCAGACGGAATGTCCATGTCCCACAGGTCATGGTGCACGGTCTGGTAAATCCAGCGGCGCTGGCCACTTTCAATATCCAGAGCAACTGTCGCGCTCGAAGATGCATCATCAAACGGACGGCGTGAACCACCCCAGTTATCGGGCGGGGAGTTGCCGGTAGGAATGTAAACCAGACCCAGATCAAGGTCAGCCGTGTAAACACCCCATGCGTTGGGTGTGTCACGCGTCAGAACATCATTGGGGCCAGGCTTCCACGTTTCGGGGTCATGCCCAACGTCCCATGCCCATTCGATGGCACCGGTGGTGGCATTAAACGCGCGGATGGCGCCAGAGGGTTCAAAGTTAGCCTGATTATCAAAAATCCAGCCACCAGTGATCACCCGGTTTTTGGCCACCATGGGAGGAGACGTAACAAAGTGGAAGCCATGGGGGACGTGGCCAAGGTAATCCCGCAGGGAGATAAAGCCGTGGTCACCAAAATCATCACACGGCTGGCCGGTCTCTGCATTCACGGCAACCATGCGTACGTCTGCAACCGGGGAATAAATACGGTTGCGGCAACTGGTCTGAATTTCATCTGGGATGTGGTAGTAAGAAACACCACGGCAGGCCAGATACACGTTTTTATCCAGATCAGCTGTTGCGGGTTTGGGATCAAACTTCCATTTGACCTTACCTGTCAGAGCATCCACTGCCATGACCCAGCTATGGGGGGTGCACATATAGAGTGTATCGCCCACTTTGATCGGGGTCAGTTCCAGATTGAACTCATGCCCCTGATCAGGCCCGGCAACCGTAGCTTCGCCATCCTGCTGCACGTCACCCGTACGGGTCATCCATGCGCGTTTGAGGTGACTGATATTGGCAGGTGTAATCTGCCCTACAGGAGAATAGCGATCCCCCCCGACCGTACGGCCGTAGGCTGACCAGTCCGCATCCGCCACACCATTGGATGTGAGGTCGGTCTGGCCTTGGGCTGCCATACGATCAGCCGGAACCGTGCCGTTAATGGAGTAAGATGCAAAGCAACTGGCGACAACCACAAGAGTGGAAATGCCAACAGCGCCCAGCACTTCACGCTTGTCCGTCAACCAGTCAGCACCCGTCCGCCAGACCCATGGCAGCAGGAGCCATGCACCAAGACCGATAAGGGTGAACAGGCGAACTTCCAGCCCCCAGATGTTGAAGCCAACTTCTACCAGCGACCAGATTGTTGCCAGCAGCAGCAGCGCTGCATACAGGCGGGTTGCCAGTTTGGGATTTTTAAAACCGCTGAAGGCGGAGGCCAGCATAACGCCGCCAGCCAGTATGTAGAACCATGACCCGCCAAGGACGAGCAGTTCAGCCCCCCCGAAAAACAGGAAAAGCCCGGTAAGAGCCAGTAAGGCTGAGGTTATGATTGAAAATAACCCCTTATTACTCTCTCGCATGTTGCGTTTCTCTCTGAATGTGTTCAGTCGGCCTGAATACGAAGGTCAGTTGCTACACTGCCCCTCGTCCATGGCCAATTTTGTCTGATGAACAGGAACCACCCAGAAATTGCCACCATTGACACAGCCTTGCTCACAGATGTTTGTAGCAAAAAACCTAACCTGTCTCAGATATGAGACAGATCAAGTGAGCAACGTTGATTGTAGGGTAAAAAAGGACCGGCTTTCCGCAGAACTCTGCTCCAAAGCCGCAACCCGGTAGATAAGGGGTATGAATGCACATCCCCTGATACCAAGGCTGAATGAAAAGTGGTGCGCCGGGCAGGACTTGAACCCGCGACCAAGCCGTTATGAGCGGCCCGCTCTAACCAACTGAGCTACCAGCGCACGATACACCCTAGGCATCTCTCATGAGGAGCGAAGCCTCGGCGCACGACACATACATATCATCTTGTTAGCTGAAAAGACAGAGCATGGCGGGGAGTAGGTGCTCAGGTGCTTTTTTTAGGTGCACACGAAAATTTATGACCATAGTCTCGTAGTTCAGTGCTCTCATGCGGTGCTGAGAACGCTCAAGGTGAACAGTTTTTTAATGAGCCTGATAGGCCAAGCTGTTCTATCGCTATTATCCTGCATCCAGCGTATAACTCGCTCTTCCGCTCAATTGACGGCTCATAAATGACCCGTCAATTGAGCCATTGCCGTCCTCTGCCACAGACTTCACACCCTTATGAAAGGCGCCCACGGCATGTCACCCTTCACACCGAACCAGGACCCTGATGGGTCTGTTCGCTGTCGAAGAGGGCGCGGGAGCGCCCTTTTTGATCGGCCCCTCCTGCTCATCTCTGGGGTATTTCGTCAATGACCGATAGCTGCAAGGTCTTGATGATTTTCCCACTTTTCAACGCAAGTTCATTCTGGAATTACAAGGAAGCCTGTGATCTTTCAGGCGCGCGCTACCCGGCCGCGCCGTTGGGTTTGATTACTGTTGCCGCACTGCTCCCGGATAATTGGGACGTCCGACTGGTCAACCGCAACACAGAGCTTTTGACCGATGCCGATTTTGACTGGGCAGATATGGTCATGACCGGCGGCATGCTGCCACAGCGCAATGATGCTCTGCGCATCATTGAGAGATGTCGGGCTTCTGGCAAACCTGTGGTGGTGGGTGGTCCAGACGTAACATCCAGTCCCGATCTGTATGCCGCTGCGAATTTTCAGGTTCTGGGTGAAGCTGAAGAGATTATGGATGATTTTGTCACAGCATGGCGTGCGGGCGCTGTGCAGGGTGTTTTTGAAGCGCCCATGGGCAAAACAGACGTTACCAAAAGCCCCCTTCCCCGCTTTGATCTGCTCAAGCTGGATCATTACCTGCATGTGGGCGTCCAGTTTTCTCGCGGATGTCCGTTTAGCTGTGAATTTTGCGATATTATTGAACTTTACGGGCGTGTGCCGCGTACCAAAACAAACAAACAGGTGCTGGCAGAACTGAATGCTCTGTATGCATTGGGTTACCGCGGGCATGTGGATTTTGTAGATGATAATCTGATTGGCAACAAAAAAGCTCTCAAAAAATTCCTGCCGGATCTTATGCTCTGGCAGACAGAGAATAAGTTTCCATTCGAATTTTCAACTGAAGCATCAATCAATCTGGCTGATGACGATGAGTTGCTTAAAGGTCTGGCGGATACGAATTTTTTTGCCGTCTTCGTGGGGATAGAAAGTCCGGATACGGACACTCTGGTGCTCATGCAAAAGAAGCAGAATACACGCCGTAGCCTGCAACAGAGCATTACCAAAATCCATGAGGCCGGAATTTTTGTGAATGCGGGATTTATCGTCGGCTTTGACAGCGAAAAAGGAAGTGTTGCTGCGGGCATGATCGAGTGTATCGAAGATACCGCGATCCCTGTGTGCATGGTGGGTCTGCTTTATGCCCTCCCCACCACGCAGTTGACCCGCCGCCTGCTGGCCGAAGGACGGCTTTTTTCAGGAAGTGAACAGACGCAATCTGGTGATCAGTGCACTGCCGGGCTGAACTTTGAAACAAAGCGCCCCCGGCGGGATGTTCTGAATGATTACAGAACGGTGCTTGATGCAATTTACAATCCGGTTGCGTATTTTGGCCGTGTACGTCGTCTGGGCCGCATGCTCAGGCGTGAACGGGCCCATAAGATGATCAAGGGCGACCTGCGTAGTTTTGGGCGGCTTCTCATGCGTATCCACCGCTCCGGACCAGGTGCTGCCGGACAATTCTGGCGCATGCTACTGGATTGCCTGATGCACAACCCCAAGGCCTTACCTTACGTGGTGATGGTCAGCGCGCTGTATCTGCACCTTGGTCCATTCTCCCGGCAGGTTGTTGATGAAATTGATCGGGAAATCGACAATATCGATCAGGGCAACTGGCAGGCCCCGCCCCTCATGTCATCACTCGAGGTCGCATGCGTTTCCGCTTGAGAAGCATGTGACAGACAGAAAGGTAACTTACCGGGATGCATGGACCAGTAAGTTACCACTTCCCTTCTCTGGTTAAATAATCAGAGAAGGGACTAGCTGACGCAGATATGCTCATATCTCCGTTTAGCAGGTCGATCCAGATCGCTCTGAAGGTTGGATACAAAACGGCACCATTATGAGCGGGAATGTTATGGCTTACTGGTACCCGGGCAGTTCTTGGTAGCCTGAACACGATGTATGGCGTCTAGTTTACCTTTTTCGCGGGCAAACTGTTCTTTTTTGTCTTCGTCCAGCATGCCTGAGAGCGGAACGCCTACGGCAAGGACTGTCCATGTGTCTGTTTTGTGGGCGCGCCTCTGGCTATTATAAAGCTGTGAAACGACATCGCCCTGCTTCAGTTCCGTCTCGCCAAGCTGCGGGCATGTTAAGCTGGCATATGTTGAATCTGGCACATACTCGGCTTTAATTTTATCAGGGCTTGTGGCACAGGCAGATAAGGCAAGGCCGAGCAGTGCAAACAGATATTTTTTCATACAATCCTCGTGGATGCGGGTTTGTTCATGCCCAACAAGATGAGCATGGAAATAATTACCCGCTTCTAACATTACAAAATATAAAGAAACAATGTGCAGCATTTAAAATCAAGGGTGTCGCATACCTATGCGCCCTTCACTTTTGCCAGTTTGCCCATTGGTGCAATTGGCTATGAAATTTCCAAGTGTGAGAGGCAGGTCAGATTGCCTGTGCTAACGTGCTGGATAGTAAGGCAAACCACATCGACCTTTGATGCAAGCTTACGAGTGGGCAGGCTAGTGCCCGCACTTGCAAATGAGACAGTTCATAAAAAGAGTAAGGATGTGGCGCAGATTAGAATGGTTCACAATATGAACCAATAGCGCTTATTATTATGTGAATTGTTTTCTGTAACCCGCAGAAAACTAGGGCAAACCGTGGTGGGTGCGACAGGGATTGAACCTGTGACCCCCGCCGTGTGAAGGCGATGCTCTACCGCTGAGCTACGCACCCGGTTTGTGTGCGCTAGATACATCCATCACGAATGTTTTGGCAAGAGGTGATTTGCCATTAAAGTTAAAAAAATCAAATATTTTGCTACCGGACTCTAACTGCCGGAATGAATAAGGAGAGGGTATGCTCTTTCAGGAGCAGGAAAAACGGGATTTTGTCACAAACCGGCGACTGGGCAGTTCTCTGGCCATGATTGCTGGAGCCGTGAATGTCGCAGGTTTTATGGATTTTGGTTATTACTGCGCCAATATGACGGGCAACGCCTCCGCCATGGCCCTCAATCTGCAAAATGGCAAATTGCTCGAAGGGTTCCGTGCAATGGAACTGGGGGGGAGTTTTGTCCTCGGGGCCATTGTCTGCACTTTTCTGGTCAACCGGGGGCGCAGTCGACACTGGCGTGCAGCGTATGCCTTTAGTATTCTAGTCGAAGCGGTCCTGTTGGCCCTATTGGGAGTTGCTAATGCCTTTACACTTTTTGGCGCGCACAGCTTTATTCCCGCATTAACGCTCTGCTTTCTCATGGGTTTGCAAAATGCAACTGTCACCCGTATCTCGGGCTCCGTTGTGCGGACCACGCATATTACCGGTATGCTAACTGACCTTGGGATGGAAATTGCCGACTGGCTTGGTGCATGGCGGAACAACCTGAGCACCGAACATCTGGATACGATCCGTCAGCGTCTCTGGTTACATTTGCAGATCATCTGCTGTTTTGTAGGCGGGGGTGTGGCCGGAGCCTTTGTATACCACGCATGGCCTGCTTGGTTTTTGTTCATAACCGCGGCCCTGCTGGCTTCATGTGCCCTGCCCGGTATTGTTACGAACGCCCTTTCTGTTACGACCAGAAGAGCCGGCTAGCGTTATCAGGGAACGCATTCTGTTCGCCGGACTGGCAACGCCAGTGCGGTTGCCAGTCCGGCGAACAGAGGGCTGACTTAAGCCAGCACTTCCGGGTTAAGGCGGTAGCCACCACCTTCAGTTACCAGCAGGGAGGCATGAGCAGGGTCTGGCTCAATTTTCTGGCGTAGGCGGTAAATATGGGTTTCCAGCGTGTGGGTGGTGACCGCTGCGTTGTAGCCCCAGACTTCATTCAGCAGAACCTGCCGGGGCACTGGGCGGGTGCCTGCACGGTACAGAAACTTCAGAATGGCTGTTTCTTTTTCAGTCAGCCGGATGCGGCGGTTTTTAACCGGTTCGAGCAACAGCTTGGCAGATGGGCGGAACGTGTATGGCCCGATTGAGAATACGGCGTCTTCGCTGTTTTCGAACAACCGCAACTGTGCGCGTAACCGAGCCAGAAGCTCGGCAATACGGAACGGTTTTGCCACGTAATCGTTGGCACCGGCATCCAGGCCGCGTACAATATCGGCTTCATCGTCCGAGCCGGTGAGCATGATCACCGGCATGCGCAGACCGTCCTTGCGCAGTTCCGCACAGAAATCCCGGCCATCGCCATCTGGTAATGAGACATCAAGCAAGATGGCATCACACCGGGCATCCGGGCCTTTCATTTTCTCGCGTGCTTCTGCAAGTGTGGCGGCTTCCAGAACCAGAAACTCGCCATCAACCTGCAACTGTTCCGTTAAAGCGCGGCGGATGACCTGATCGTCGTCAACAACCAAAATGGGGCGTGCACCCGTCATGTGGTTCCATCTCCTTGTGTCAGCCATCTAGAAGTGGCTGCCTGACCTATTCTTTTGCTATCGTGCCACGAATCTTCACATAACGTAAGAACCGACATGATACGTGAGCCGCATGGCAGGCCATGAGCAGAGGCAAGACATGAAGATGATCATACACCTGTGGCCCATGCCTGACAGCCGCAGCCACGCAAAACTGCAATGCGGGCACACAATAATGGCCGCAGTCATTGGTGAAAATGGCATTACAGACCAGAAGCGGGAAGGAGATATGGCCACACCTACTGGACAGTTTACTCTCCGAAAAGTGTATTATCGCGCCGACCGGACTCACCGACCGATCGCTGCCCTACCCGTGCAAGCCCTGCACCCCCATGACGGATGGTGCGACGACCCTCAATCCCCCCACTATAATCAACATATTACACTCCCAGATGCCGCCCGACATGAAGTCATGTGGAGAGAGGACGACCTTTACAACCTTGTGGTTGTAATCGGTTACAACGATGCACCTGCCCTGCCCGACCTTGGGTCTGCCATCTTCATGCACCTCCAACGCCCTGATCGCACACCGACGGAAGGATGCGTGGCCCTGACGGAGCAGGACCTGCGTGCTGTTCTACGATCTGGTGCGACGTCCATTGCCATACATGCCGTTGAGGGCTGAAGCCTGTGCTGTGGCCACTACCTATTTGGGCGGGGGCATAAGACCAATAGCCACCAGTCCCGCCCAGAAAGGAGGAGAGGCATCATCCTCCAGCGAGACTACGGTAATGGCTGCACCTTTCTGGATCATCAGAAAAATCAGGAAGTCACTGTTTTCCATCAGAAGACGTTCTTTGTTATCTTCCGTTATGTCCTTGGCGACAAAGCGCCAGCCCTGTTTGACCAGTGTTTCCAGCAAGGTGAAGTTCCATCCGGGTTGGCCCAGAACCTTCCCCCTCGCTTCACGGCTCAGACCACGATACTGGTCCAGACGGGCAACACCGGGACTGACCTGATACACGCGCTGGTGGCCAAAATGAGGGGCCAGATGAGCACAGACCAACCCATTGTAAATGGCGTCCGGTGTTGCGGTAATCAGATAATCGGCTGGACGTTCCTCCAGACTTTCCGCTCCTTCTTCGGACAGGACTTCCGTGCACAGGACGGGCACTCCGGCTTTTTGGGCGGGTGCCAGATCCCTTGCGGAACTGTCTACCAGTAGCACGGGGGTGCCGACGTTGTGCACCGCCTGAGCCAATTGGGTTGACCATTCACTGGCCCCCACAATAGCCAGTGCGGGTTGGTTGGACAGGGTCAGGTGCAATTTGCGTCCTAGCGGAATAAGCGAGAACCCATGCAAAATCATGGTTGAGGCGATCACAGCAAAAACTGCGGGCATGACCAGACCAGCACCGGGGTAGCCTGCATCTTGCAACCTTACTCCGGCAATACCGGCAACTGCGGCGGCGACAATGCCGCGCGGAGCAATCCAGCCAACAAAAAAGCGCTCTCGCCAACTCAGGCTGGAGCCCATGGTCGCAAGCCATATTCCCAACGGGCGAACCAGAAACAGAACCGCCAACGTTAATCCGCCAATAGACCACGAAATACTGGCCAGTTCGTTCCTTTGCAGATCCGCAGCCAAGAGCACAAACAGCACAGAGACAATCAGAACAACCAGCGCCTCCTTCATGCGCTGGAGTTCGCCCATTCCCGGAATACGCAGATTGGCCAGCCCCATCCCAAACACCGTGGATGCGATCAGCCCCGCGCCATCCATGCTCAGCGTGCCGACCACATACAGCATGAGTGCCAGTGTAATGAACAAAGGCATCTTCATAATGTCGGGCAAAAGGTCACGGACACATAGCCACCTGACACACCACGCCGTGCCAACGCCCAGCCCCATCATTAAGGCAGCACTCGCCAGCATGTGCGGAACAATCGCGGCAAAAACCGTGCCCGATCCCTCATCGGGATGCATGAGGAGGACTTCAAGCACCAAAGTGGCCAGAATTGCTCCGACCGGGTCGTTTAGAATAGCTTCCCAGCGTAAAAAGGCAGCAATACGGGGCTTGAGCTTGGCATGCCGTAGTAGAGGCAGCACAACCGTAGGACCTGTAACAACGACAATCGAGCCGAACAGGAACGCTGGCCCCCAGCCCATGCCGCCAATGTAATGTGCAGCCAGACTACCCAGTAGAAAATTAATGGGCAGAGCAACAAGTGTAAGGCGGAGAACACCTTCCCCGGCTTCCTTTAGCTGGCGGAAATCCAGCGCCAGACCGCCCTCAAAAACAATAAGGGCAACAGCAAGTGAAACCAGAGGATGAAAGGCCGAGCCGATCATTTCCGACGGGTGCATGACCTGAAGCACCGGTCCGTAAAGTAACCCGAGCGAGAACAGCAACACAATAGCGGGCAGCCGAAAGCGCCAGGCCGTCCATTGTGCGAGCATACTGCCGCCCAGCACAAAAAAGACGAAAATAATTACACTATCGGTCATGCAGGTCTATCTCGTGGTCAGATGTGAGCCATGTTTTTCGTGCCTAGAGCATACAGGCATGGAAGTTATACATCAAACTAAGAAGATAGACCGCAAAAGCGATGGATAAATACTATTTTATAGAAAACAATCAGGCTTCGGGTGCCTGCCGTTCAAGAACAGCCGCAAAAAAGCCGTCTGTCTCATCCCGGGCAGGGGTCAGGCTGATCATGGACATCTCGCGCAGAGCATCGGGCAGTGCTGGGGAGCCTGATGGCACAAGCCGAAAGTCGGGGTGACGGGCGATAAACTGCTCCACCTGCCCGGCATTTTCCGCTCTAAGAAGCGAGCATGTTGCATAGATCATACGACCGCCCGGCTTAACCAGCGCAGCTGCACGGTCCATGATGGCCGCCTGCTTGACCAGAAGTTCATCCAGATCCACCTGTGTCGTGCGGAAGCGGGCATCCGGGTTGCGGCGCCATGTGCCCGTACCACTGCATGGTGCATCGACCAGAACACGGTCAAATGAGGCCGCCCGTCTTTTGGCCCACTTGTCCCCTTCGGTCAGCAGGTGGCGCTCCACATTATGCACGCCTGCTCGACGAAGCCGCTTAACGGCTCCCTCCAGACGTACAACGGAAACATCACACGCAACAATATGGCCTTTGTTTTCCATCATCATGGCGAGAGCCAGTGTTTTACCCCCTGCCCCCGCGCAGTAGTCCAGAACGCGCATGCTGGGATCAACACCCGCCATGGCGGCAACAAGCTGGCTGCCTTCGTCCTGAATTTCGACCAGACCATCCCGAAACGGCTTGCTGGCAGTCACTGGCTGGCGCCCTTCCAGCCTGAGCCCCCAGGGGGAAAGCTTTGTTTCCTCCGCATGCAGCCCTTCACGTGCCAGTGCGTGCATGGCCTCCGACCGGGTTGTGCGCAGCATGTTGATCCGCAGGTCCAGCGATGCAGGGTCGGCCATGGCTTTTATTTCGGATTCAAGGCTGTCCCCAAAAGTTTCTTCCAGCTTGGGGAGTAGCCAGTCTGGCACTTCAAGCCGCACGGCACGCGGCATGTCGGCACAGTCAAGCTCCTTGCCGATCAGAGCAGTCAGAACAGCCTGTTCAGCCTCGCTCAGCGCTCCGGCGGCAAAACGGCCCCCACCATAGATGGAAACCAGTTTTTCCATGGGGGTTCGGTCAAACACCAACTGAGCACCGGCCAGCATACGGGGGTTGGCTATGCCCCCGTTCTGCTCAAGCCACCACCCCAGTCTGCGCCAGTTGCGCATGATGTCCCACACAAGGCCGGAAATAGCACGCCGGTCGCCGCCGCCAATATAGCGTCTTTCTCTGAAAAAGCTGTTGGCAACGGCATCCGCTGGTTTGCGTGGTGCCGCCTCCATGGCCACAAGCAGGTCAATGCTGGCGGCAAGTCTGGCAGTTGGTGTCATAAAGGAAGATCAGTCCTGACGATAATTAGGGGCTTCTCGCGTGATGGAAACATCATGCACGTGGCTTTCGCGCAGGCCAGCGCCTGTAATGCGGCGGAATTTGGCCCGCACCTGCAGATCACTGATCTCGCGCGAGCCAGTGTAGCCCATGCCAGCTTTCAGCCCGCCCACAAGTTGATGAATAACGGCGGACATGCTGCCCTTGTAGGGAACGCGACCTTCAATCCCTTCGGGCACAAGCTTGAGTGCGTCCTTGACCTCCTGCTGGAAGTAACGGTCCGCAGAACCACGCGCCATGGCGCCAAGGCTGCCCATGCCCCGGTAGGATTTGTAGGATCGGCCCTGATACAGGAAGACCTCGCCCGGGGCCTCTTCCGTGCCAGCCAGCAGGGAACCGATCATCACCACGTCCGCCCCGGCACCAATAGCCTTGACAATGTCGCCCGATGTGCGGATGCCGCCGTCTGCGATGCAGGGTACGTCCATTTCCTTACAGGCCAGAGACGTTTCCAAAATAGCCGAGAACTGGGGCACCCCAACACCCGCCACAATACGCGTGGTGCAGATGGAGCCCGGACCAATGCCGATTTTAACGCAGTCCGCCCCGGCTGAAACCAGTGCGCGGGCCGCTTCGGGTGTGGCGACGTTACCTGCGACGACCTGAATATCATCATCCAGAGCCTTCAGGCGTTCTACTGCGGCCAGAACGCCAGCAGAGTGGCCGTGGGCGGTATCGACTACCAGAACGTCCACCCCTGCGTCGATCAGCAGTTTGGCGCGGCTAAACCCATCTTCCCCTACGCCGGTTGCCGCAGCGCAGCGCAGACGGCCCATGCTGTCCTTGATGGCCAGCGGGTGCGCCACGGCCTTATCCATGTCTTTTACGGTAATAATACCAACACAGCGGTCCTCATCATCCACAACCAGCAGTTTTTCAATCCGGTGCTTGTGCAAAAGCTGGCGGGCGGTGTCCGGGTCTACGCCATTTTTAACCGTAACCAGACGGTCCTTGGTCATAAGCTCGGATACGCGCTGCGTGGGGTCAACAGCAAAGCGGGCATCCCGGTTGGTCAGAATACCTACCAGCTTCTGGGTGCCGGGCTGCACAACAGGCAGGCCACTAATGCCGTGCCGGTGCATGATCTCCCGCACTTCGGCCAGCGTCTGGTCCGGGCCAACCGTAACCGGGTTGACCACCATGCCTGATTCAAAGCGCTTGACCCGGCGCACATGCTCAGCCTGCTCTTCGGGTTTGAGGTTTTTATGGATAACACCCAGACCGCCCTGCTGCGCCATGGCAATGGCCATGCGCTCTTCCGTAACCGTGTCCATGGCAGAGGAAATAAGAGGGATGTTAAGCTCAATGGAGCGCGTCAGATGCGTACGCACCATGGTCTGACCTGGCACGACATCAGAAGCAGCCGGGACGACAAGAACATCGTCAAACGCCAGAGCTTCAGTAACACGGCTGTATGGAGAGGAAGTCATGCAGCGGGCACCCTTGCTGAATTACAACGTGGCGGGTTAACCCTGTAGCAAAGCACTGCCGCAGGTCACCCGACCTTTGGCGCTTCCTCTTATGACTTTGGTCGGGTGAACGCAAGCGCCCAAAGGCATTATTCACAATGTTTTTTAAAAAAGCGTTTTAAACGTGACACATGGCAACTGCCCCGAAGGGACAGGCCTGCCAGGGCAACCTGCCATGTTTATAGGAGTGATGCGTTATTTGCAGCTCACATTGTTACGGGTCATGCGGGCTTTCTGCTTCAGAAAGGCGACTTTGGGGGGGCGCGACGTTACCGCGCCCTCCACAATCAGGGCTTCGCGTTCCCATGCGCTCAGCAGCGTAATGCGCCAGCGTTCGCGAACGGCCTCACGCCAGCGGTTCGAGGTTTCCGCCTGAGCGGTTTGCACTGCCTGATGACCATACATGTTCGCCTCCTCCCATGCTGTAACCAGATATTACACGTAATAAAAACTGTTTGGGTGTGATTGTTTTGTGACGGGTTGTTTTTCATAACGGCGGCTATTGGCCTCGCGGATCAAACGCCACGGATGAACTGCTAACGCTTGTTTTGGCAGATGCAGATATGCGCGCCCTCTTCCATTTTCAGATTTGAACCGGGCGGCAAAGCACGTCATACTTTGCGGATGACCGACCGGATGCCGTTTATATTCCCCTGCCTTGCCGCTCTGGGCCTATTGACCAGCCCTCTGCCCCCGGCGTGGGCGGCAGAAGAACTGTCGGATAGCCATACTGGCGGCACACTGCGTATTCTTGCGCAAAGTAGCGCGGGCACGCTGGACCCACAGATATCCTACACCGCCCTGACCAAATTATTCGAAACACCGGTTTATGATACGCTCCTGACCTATCCCAAATTCTCTGGACCTGAGGCGCATCCGGTCATTGCCAATCTGGTTGAATCTGTGCCGATACCCGAGGATGGTGGCCGCACGTACCGCCTGACCCTGCGGGAAGGATTACATTTTTCCAATGGTAAACCCGTGACGGTGGAAGACGTGGCAGCGTCCTTCCGGCGGCTTTTCAAGGTTGGAAGTCCAACAGCCGGGCCATATTACGGGGCCATTATTGGCGCGCAGGACTGTCTGGAAAACCCGGGGACATGCACACTGGCTGGCGGTGTAGAAACAAACGCCAGCACACGGCAGATTATTTTCAGGCTCAACGCGCCAGACCCCGAGTTTCTGGACCGGTTGGCCTGGATGCATGCTGCTATTCTGCCAGCCGACACGCCTGTGCGTGACATGGGTAATACCCCCATCCCCGGAACAGGCCCCTACCGCATTGCCGAGTATGACCCAACCAGCCTTTTACGCATGGAGCGCAACCCGTTTTTTCATGAATGGTCGCATGACGCGCAACCTGCGGCCTATCCTGACGAAGTCCGGGTTTCCTTCGGTCTGGATGGAGAGTCTGCGGTCACGGCTGTCGAAAATGGGCAGGCGGACTGGATGTATGAAAACGTACCTCTGGACCGGTTAGGTGAGGTCGGAAGTCGTTACGCTGATCAGGTTCGTCTGTACGCTCCCCTTCTGTCCTATTTTGCTATGCTGAATGTGCATGAACCCCCATTTACGTCACTCAAGGTCCGTCAGGCTCTCAATTACGCCGTAAACCGTCATGCCATGATCATTTACAGGGGAGGTCCGGCCGTGGCCTCACCTTTATGCCAGATTCTGCCCGATGGCACGCCGGGCTATGAACCCTTCTGCTTTTACACCCAAGGTGCTTCCCCAACGAACCCATCTGCGGACTGGGTAAAACCGGACATGGATGCCGCCCGCCGTCTGGTCAGGGAAAGTGGCATGGCAGGGCAAAAGATCTCCATTATTGTGCCATCCGAGCAGCACGGAAATGCTACGGCGGAAGACATACGCAATACGCTGGAAATGTTGGGGTTCAAGGCAACAGTCCGTAGCATAAGCCCTGCCATTGCATTTACGTATATCCAGAATACACAAAACCATTTTCAAATTGCACTGGCGGGTTGGAATGCCGACTACCCTTCCGCCTCCAGCTTTTTGCAAACCCTGTTTTCTTGCGAGACCTTTCACCCCAACTCCGATAACTCGCCCAATTATTCTGGTTTTTGCGACCCTCATATTGATCAACTCATGCATAAAGCCGCCCTACTGGCACTAACAGATAGAACAGCCAGTAATCATGCATGGTCCGAAGTGGACCGGGAGGTTATGGCGCAGGCTCCCATTGTTCCACTCTCTCAAACACAACGGGTTGTTCTGTTATCGCGCCGTGCCAGAAACGTCACTATTACTCTGAATGATGAAATTCTTTTTTCGCAAATTCAGGTGCAATAGTCCGACTTGCATTATGCCGCCTGTTGCACCTGCCGCACCACATCATGAATAAAACGGAGTTTTGTGCGCACTCCCGCTGTGAGCACAAAAGGATAAAAATCGGTCAATCCCATGGACCTGTTCAGACTGTTGACCGCGTAGGTAAGCGGTAGCCATGCCTCTATGATTTCATCAAACGGCATGTGCAGATAAGGGTCATTTTTATGGGTTAGAATGGCTTGTCCATCAACCTTGGGGCCAATGGTCATGTCATAAGACAATGCGGTCTCCAGCGTGGAAACAATATGGAAATAATGCGCCCATGTTTCCGCAAAATCTTCCCACGGATGAGACATGGCATAAAGGCTGACATAATGTTCCCGCCAGTTCCCCGGTGCTACGCGTGCATAGTGGTTTTGTAGTGCTGTCTGATAATCCATCCGGTCATCACCAAATACAGCGCGGCATGCTTCCAGCCGTCCCCCATCACGAATAAGAACATTCCAGTAGTAATGACCAATCTCATGCCGGAAGTGGCCTAAAAGGGTGCGGTAATACTCTCCCATTTCCACACGCATGCGCTCCCTGTAGGCGTCGTCTGCCTCTTTGGTCGCAATTGTGATCACGCCGTTGCTATGGCCTGTCATGATAGGCAGGCTGCCTTGCGGAGAGTCATCGAGAAAATCGAATGCCAACCCTTCCTGCGGGTCCTGCCGTCGGTTTTTGACCGGGAGTTTTAAGCGCAGAATAGTGTAGAACAGGCGGTGTTTGGCAATTTCCAGTTTATGCCACCGTTCCATGTTCCCCGGTATGTTCAGGTTGGGAATAACCCGGTTGAACTGGCATGCAAAACAGAACGCCCCATTGCCCTGCAAAGGTGGAGCCAGCCAATTACACACGTCGTAGATGTGATTGGTACAGAAAGCTCGGGGCTCATCACCCGTGTCGCAATCCACCGCGCGGAAAAGGTTCCCTGCCACGGGGGTGAGCGCCGTCAGACAGGCGCTTTCGGGCATGAAGCCTAACGGGACATGGCACTGGTCACAGCGGGTATTTTCAAAAAACAGTAATTGCCCACAGGATTGGCAGGTAAAGCGCTTCATCCTGCACTTCCTTTTAACATTCAGCGGCCAAAGGTTTATTGTTTGTATTTCTTATCACGTAAACAGACGTTCCACCTTCATGGAAACATTAAATGTTGCATTACATCGGTCCAGCAAGCCCGAAACAGGAGCTGCGTTTTCCGGTCTGGCGGCAACTGCGAGAGGAATATGCCCCTCCCCGGTCAGCAGGCCCGAGGTCGTATCAAACCCTAACCAGCCACGTTCGGGTATAAAAATCTGTGCCCATGCGTGGAGTTCCCCGGTCAGAACTTCTTCTGTATCCGCAGTCAGGGCGCTTTGGATAAGGTAGCCCGAGACAAACCGGGCAGCATGCCCCAGATACCGAGCCATATTAACAAAAAGCCAAGCACTGTCGCGGCAGGAGCCAGCCCCATTGCGTAGTGTTTCTTCCGGTGACCATACGCCCGGCTCCAGGCGGCGCTGATAGCTGACCTGTCTGGCAATGCCACGATTAATCGCCATCATATCCCCCAGCATATCCCCCCCCCACTCCCACGGAGTAATGGGAGAGAAAGTCACGGACCTCCGGCCCACAATCTGGTGGAATGGAATAAACATCCAGAGGGCTATCATCCTGATCTTCACGCGAGCGGGTCTGGAGTAGCGGGTCATAGAAGGTCATGTCCGCGATCAGAGAGACTTCGATGTCAAAATGTGTCAGGCGGTCAAAAAAACCGATACAGGCAACATCATTCCCACAGGCATCACGCTCCCATCGCAGATTAAACCCCTCAGGCCGGATATGCAGGGCGTAGGATTCAATGGGGGTGCGGCTCGTTTCCATTGGGCGCAGGCGTATTGTCTGAGGCCCCATGGCCACGGGGCGATCGTAACGATAGCAGGTCCTGTGCAAAAGCGTTACGTGTGAACTCATCAGAAATACGGTCCTGCTCTTTTTGCGACCTGACGCAATGTGCCGCTGATATCTGTTTGGTATCAGAACAATAATTCAGCGCAAAATCATAACATTCTGTGCACGGCACGCAAGGGACCCATGCGGGTTTGTTCAAACAAAATGTGAGTGCGTATTTTGTGCTTGGCAAATGCCGGAAATCCTGCTCCGTTAATGCATATTCGAAACGTTTTGGCGGGCCGGACCCTTCATTCTTCAGTCCCGAACGCCAGATGGGAGGCTTTTATGACGAACGCCCTACACCTTGCCCCTCCCCTAACGCGCGGACTGCTGGATAATTACGCAACTCCCGATTTTTATTGCGAATTGATGAACCGCAAATCTTCTTCGCCACCCATTATCGATTGCGTAAAAAAACGTCTGTCCGCATTACAAATACAGGAACTCAAAAACAGAACCGCCTCGGCAGAAGCACAGCTTTATAGAATGGGCATAACCTTTACCGTCTATACAGATCGGGAGGCTATTGACCGTATTTTGCCTTTTGACGCCATTCCACGTATTATTACAGCAGATGAATGGCAACATATTGAACGCGGCGTTCAACAACGTATTCAAGCCATCAATCTGTTCTTGCATGATATTTACCATGAGCAGCACATCCTGAAAGATGGTGTGGTCCCAGCCGAGCTTGTGCTGCAGAATGCCAATTACTGTCAGGCCATGGTCGGTCTGTCCGTGCCCGGCGGGGTTTATGTCCATATTAATGGCACAGATCTTATTCGTGACCAGCAGGGGCGTTTCCTAGTGCTGGAGGATAATGCGCGTACGCCCTCTGGCGTATCGTACGTCATAGAAAACAGACATATGATGCTCAGGCTCATGCCCGATCTGGCCTCCGGCTTGCCCATACGCTCGGTTGAGGAATACGGCCCACGCCTGCACCATGCATTGTGCGAAGTCGCACCCGAAGGCGTGCATGACCCGCAGGTCGTCCTGCTCTCCCCCGGTATTTATAATTCCGCGTATTTTGAGCATGTCTTTTTATCGCGTGAAATGGGCGTTCCCCTTGTGGAGGGCCGGGACCTGTTCGTGGATGACCATAAGGTGTTCATGCGCACGGTCATGGGGCCAAAACCCGTGCATTCCATTTACCGCCGTCTGAATGATGAATTCCTCGACCCACTTGCGTTTAACCCTGACAGTCTTCTGGGCGTGCCGGGGCTCGTGGAAGCCTACAGACGGGGCAATGTAACGCTCGCCAACGCTCTGGGGACGGGCGTTGCAGATGACAAAGCCGTTTACGCTTATATGCCGCGCATTATCCGCTACTATCTGGATCAGGAGCCAATTCTGGATAGTGTGGAAACACACATATGTGCAGAGCCGGAAGGACTGGCCTATACGCTAGCAAATCTCGACAAACTGGTTGTTAAACCCGTTGGTGAATCCGGTGGGTATGGTCTGATTATTGGCCCACAGGCAACTCAGGCGGAGCTGGACGATTTTAGCCAGAAATTACGCAACAATCCGGGGAACTACATAAGCCAACCCACTATTGGGCTGTCTGTTACGCCAACGCTCTGTGGCAACGCGGTGGAGGCCCGCCATGTTGACCTAAGTGTCTGACCGAAAATGAGTTGAGTGATTTCAGTGGATTATGATTCATGGGTTTGCGATAACCTGATGAGATCAAGATGGCCTGGACTGAAATCACCCGCGCGCAGTA
>NZ_WOTD01000035.1 GCF_011516885.1 Acetobacter lambici
TCGAGGCTGATCTGGCGGCCCGTGTGGCCACGCGCGGTGAGGCTTTCAGCTTCGAGACCGAACGCGGTGTGATCACCGAGCGTGAGAAGGCGGGGGCGTTCCTGCTGGCCCAGCTCCGTCTGGCGGTCAGGAACGCGCAGGAAGGTCGGTGGACACTGGGCCGTATCGGCGGGTTTGCCATCATGCTGGATGCCGTCAACCGTCAGCGTTTCACCGAGGACAAGGTGGTGACCGAGGCGGGGCTGTCCGTGGCGTTCGCTTATGGAACCGTGGACATTCCCGTGGATCAGGACACGAAACCTCTGGGACTGGTGGCCCGCATCGAAAACTTCGTGCTGCGTCTTGATGGGGAACTGGCCGACACCCAGAAAACCCGAGATGAGGCCGTACGACGGCTACCCGCTTATCAGGCCCGACTGGGTGTGCCGTTCCGTGACCAGGCTCTGCTCGATGAGAAGCGCAACGCGCTGGCGGACCTCGAAGCCGATCTTGCCGCAACCAGCAGAGAAGAGGAGGAGGAAGCTCCGGCCAATGATGACATCCCGCCCTCGGCAGAGGAGGACGATGCCCCCAACGCTCTGAAGGACGCGGCCTGACCCACGTAGGCCGTCCGGCGTCACAACGTCGGGCGGCACACTGGGAATAGGTATGAATGACACGCCCTCAAAGGAGCCGGGGAATGGAGCGGATCGATCTCACCAGCTATGACCGGATTATCATCGCCTGTAGCGGTGGCTCGGGATCTGATGTGCTGGCTGTGAGCGTAGTCGTTTGAAAAATTTTCGCCGACAGGAATATCCCAGAATGGGAACATTTTTATTGATCCCATAATGGGAACATTCTATACACTCCCTATGAACGTGATCGCACTCAAAGCACTGAGGGACTTCTGGGCTACGCACCCACAAGCAGAAGGTCCCCTCAAGGCTTGGTATGCTCTTGTTAGCAAGGTAGAATGGGCAGGGCCAGCAGACGTTCGCACACAGTTTAACAGCGCTGACTTCGTGGCTGACAATCGCGTTATCTTCAACATTGGCGGCAACAAGTATCGCCTTATTGTCCGCGTCGCCTACTTGCACAAGCGCGTGCTCATCAAGTTCGTTGGCACTCATAACGAGTACGATAAAATCAACCCGGAGACAGTGTGATGATGATGGATATCCGACCGATCCGCACTGATGCGGACTATGACTGGACGGTCAAAGAGATCGAACAGTATTTCGACACAGAGCCCGCCCCAGGAACACCCGAAGCTGACCGCTTTGCTGTTCTGACGACATTGATCAATGCCTATGACCGGGAGCATTATGCTGTTCCAGCTGCTGAGCCAGTTGAAGTCCTCCGCTTTTACATGGAGCAAAATGGATTGAAGCAGGCTGATTTCGGGCGGGTCATTGGCTCTCAGCCCCGAGCTAGCGAAGTGTTGAATGAACAACGCGCCCTGTCCGTCGCAATGATTGACCGTATCCGTGAAGCATGGGGAATTTCTGCGGATTTATTGATTGGCGTTGGCGGCCGCACAACTCAAAAAGTGACGAGAGAGATGGCCGCAGCCTGAATAAACGACAGAGACAAAAGGCAAGAACGGCTGCCACAGCTTGGGCGGGCGCGCAAGCGCCAGGCGTTGCGCGCCTGACGGCGCGGCCTTGCCCGCCCGCCCAAGCTGCGACCGCGCGGAAAACATCAGGTGATTGATAAAAAGAGCAGATCAGTTCTGATGCAATCACCTGCCAGTTTTCCCCATGATCAGGAGCCTCTCCATGGAACTGCGCGTCGTCGATCCGAAAACCCTTCTCGACAACCCCGAAAATCCCCGCACCTCAGCCCCTAATGTCCAGGCCGACCGACGCCTTGCCCATAACATCAAGGTGGTGGGTCTCCTGCAGGCCCCGCTGGTGCGCGAACTGCCTGACGGCCAACTCATGATAGTGGCAGGCCATCGCCGCCGCCGGGCATGTGTCCTCGCCAAAATGACTGAAATGCACGTCATCGTGACGTCCTCTGACGCAAAACTGGATGGCCTGGCGGCTGGTTCCGAAAACATCATCCGCGAGGCGATGACGCAGAGTGAGCAATGGCGCTTTGTCGATAAGGCCCGCCGCGAAAAAGCGTATACAGACGCACAAATTTCCCGCGCGCTGATGGTCACACCGGCCTATCTGAAACGCCTTTCACTTCTGGCAGGTCTGCATGATCCGATCCTGCACGCGATCGACATGGGCCGTGGCCCGGACTTCAACGATCTGAAAGTGATCGCCGCCGCCCCGTTAGAAGAGCAGCGCGCAGCATGGGCCGAAATCTTTGAGGATATAGTCGAGGAGGATGCGGACCCGGCCGAGTATCGTCTGAACGCCGAAGATCCCGAGGACACGGTGCCCTGGCGCGAGCTCGCCCGCTTCCTGAAACAGGCACGTTATATGGCGGTGGATGCCCGCTTTGACGAGGCTACGGCGAAGGCCTGTGGCGTGGTGTGGACTGAAGACCTGTTTGGTGAAGGCGGGAAGGACAACCGCTTTACCGAGGATGGCTCGGCCTATGCCGCCGCACAGGAGCAGTGGCTGGCCGACTGTCTGCCCGATGGCGGGGTCAGGATGGAGGTCGGAGACTACGGGCAGGCGGCGGCGCCAGATGGCTACAAGCGGGTGCTGAACTGGATGGCGGCTGAAGAAACCGATGTGATGGGGTATTTCCTCAACCCCAATACCCTGAAGATCGACGAAATCCCATTGCGGCCGCAGGCGCTGGAAGAGCAGGAAGGGACTGTGCCCCCGCGCAGCATTGCGCCTGCTAGCGTTGCGGCGCCCAAAGAGCGTGCGGCCATTTCTGGCACAGGCCTGACCATGCTGGGCCAGATCCGCACACAGGCGTTGCATGCGGCACTTGATGCGGTTGCGGAGGACGTAGACCCGTGGGATCTGGTTGCGGCCCTGCTGCTCGCCCTTGGGGGGCAGAATGTCAAAGTGCATACCCCTGAACATGACCATTATGGCCTGATGACCCGGCGGGAGACTGCACTGGCCACGCTCTTTCCCGAAGGTGTGTTGATCCGCGAGCCTGCATTACTACGTCAGGAAGCAGTGGCCGTGCTCAAGAACGTCGCAAACTGCACGATCAGCCAGCACAGCGGCAGTGGTCTAACGGCCCAGCTCATGGGGCTGCTGTTCGACGCCGATGCGCAGATGCCCAATATGGCGTTCGACGACTTCCTCAAATGCTTCAGCAAACCTGCCATCATGGAAGCAGGCAAGGCACTGAAACTCCTGCCTCGCAACACCGGCAAGGAGATGCGGACTGCCATCATGGCGCATGTGGGGACTGACGGCCGATGGGTGCCGGAGCAGGCCGGGTTTGGGTCTGCTGCCGAGGACTGGAAAGTGGAACTGACCGCTATGGTGCGTAACGCTGAAAGGCTGGCCTCTTTGAGAGGTGGTCATGAGGCAGACTATGAGGAAGAGGGTGAATTTGATCACCTGCTTACCGTTGAAGAAGAACTGTATGAAACTGGTCTGGAAGGGCCGGACGAGGCTGAGACTACGCCGAGAGAAACCGCTGACGCAGGCGAGGCCCATGCCCCTGAAGGACAGGAAGAATACGCGTCTGAGGTGAAAGACGCCCTGCTTGAACAGGCAGGCAGGGTTCTGGTGCCCGATGATGCTGACCCTGACGAGCGGGCCGCGGTCAAAGCCCATCTGGATAGTCACCTTGAGGTGGTGCGGATCGCCGCCTGACGGCGGCCGGTTCCAGACAAAAACCCAAAAATACAGACCAGACAGCGCGCCTACCAGAACGGGGCCGCGCGTTCAAACGGTGGGGCTTCGCTCCCGGCGCTGCGCGCCGCGTTTGAGCGCGTGTCCGCCGTCCCGGCAGGCAGCAGGTATTCAGAAAAGGAGAATGCCATGCGTCCGATTACCTTCCTGCCTCCTGCGCCCAAAATGCCCGCTCCGTCACGCTGGGCCTGTGTCGATGCTTCCGTAACGTGCCGGCGCTGCCATCATGAATGGCCTGATGGTGATCCGGCCTACCAGATGGCATGTCGTGGCTGCGGGGCATCTGTGGGCCAGCCCTGCTGCCGTCCAGAAGGCGGGAACGAGCGTGTGTGCTTCCAGCGTGATCAGGATGCGCGCAGGGCAGGGGTGCTGATCCCCTGTGAGGGACTGAGCTGGGACGGTCGCCACGACAAGCCCCTGAAGCTTTCTTTGAGCCGAACACGCCACGCTCGCGCGGTGCTGAGTGGTGCGCCTCCAGCCCGTCGTTTTGCTGCCTAATCCAATGCAGGGAGGCCCGACCGCTCGCCTGCAATCAGAAAAAACAGAATAAGGAACAGGAAATATGACCGAAACAACGGCAATTCTTGAACGGATGGATCGCTATAATCAGCTTCAGCGTGAAACCCGGGCCGAGGACAGAGCGACCGTCATGGCGGCTCTGAAAGCGTGTGACATCACGAAAGTCGTTATCCGCTACGATGGTTATGGTGATTCCGGTGGCGTGGAGGAGTGCACCGTTGAAGGCGGGCAGGGACAGGAAAGCCTGACGGTCTCCGTGCAGACAAAACTCGTTGACTGGTCGTCGGCAGAGATGACCAGCCATACTGCACCGTTAAGAGAGGTGCTGGAAACGATCGCCATGCAATATGTGGCTATTGAGCATAGTGGTTGGGAAAATAACGAAGGTGGCTCAGGCGATGTCACTTTTGATCCCGTCGCAGATACGATCACAGTATCTCATACGGAAAATTATATTTCCCATGAAGACTTCATGCACACCTATTGAGGCCAGGGAGGCGAATATGGCGCATAGTTTTTTCCACGCATCCATTACAGCAAAAAAATGGGGCGGTGTTCCCGAGGATTATCAGGCAATCCATGATTGGTTTGACGGCTCGAAAGTCATTCTGGCCGATATGCGCCACAGGGCGCTGCGCCATCATGCCGAAGGTATTTTTATGGCCGAACTGGTTTTTGGTGTCACCATCACAAATTCGGTCGGGCGCACCGTTCCGGTGCGCCTGATCGGCGAACAGCATGTTCTGGACGACCTTGGCCACATCCCGAGTTTCGCGGACTGGGCCCAGGCGATCGCACCCGCACGCTGGATGGTACGGGTCTCGCCGCATGCGACATCCGCCCAGTCCGTTTCCCCAACGGGGGCGTTGCCCATTGCTGCGAAATTGGCTGGTGTAGCGTGTGTCAGACAGTTGTCCCGCAGAAACCGACACAAATGAGCTGACCAAAATACCAACGAGTAAAACTCACCGAGAACAGCAAAGCGCGCCTGCCAGAACGGGACCGTGCGTTCAAACGGTGGGGCTTCGCTCCCGGCGCTGCGCGCCGCGTTTGAGCGCACGGCCACCGTCCCGGCAGGCAGCAGAGTGTCAAAAAACCACAAAGGGATAACGACATGTCTGCAACACTGGCTTACACTCAACCTGAGACGATCACCGCTGCGACCCTGGCACAGTTTATCGGCACGACCGGGTATTATCGCTATACGATGGGCCTTATCCTGACCGATGGCGCGGCATATCTGGCTCATAATGGTGCTGCGTGGCTGCTAGACATCGTGGCGAGTGCGCGACTGGTTCCAGCAGTCAGGCGTGCCGAATTCGAGTGCTGGATGCTCAGGGTGGATCTCATCAAACAGTGCGCCGAGGTTGTCTGCACGGACGGGAACGGCGAGCGCGAGGCCAACATCCTGTATCGCCAGCGTCTGGAGTATACGGATTTCCCGCTGGCGGAACTGAGGCTTTATGTTGTGGCCGATAGCGATCCCGGCAAAGTCGTCATGCTCACATCCGAATACTGAGCGAGGCCGCGGCAGTGTGTGCGCTTTTCACAAAAGAAATCAACACAGTACACCCCGTCGCCTCATAAACCAGCCAGGACATAAAAAGGATTACCAATGAAATTGCATTTTGATCATGCGCTGGTCACCTGCCTTCTTGCCCATGCAGAAGCGGCTACAGAACACACTCCAACATTTGCGCAATTGTTGGACAAAACCTTTCATCGTGAAGGCGTGACGGCCAAATATCCCACCAGTGAAGACCTAGACCTTACAAAGATACCGCCCGGTTTGATGCTGGTAGGCGACCTCGGTGTCTACCTCATGTCTAATGGTGCTCCGGGTCTTGCCGGGCAAAAGGGTACCGATCATTTGGTTGCCTATGCTGAAGAAGTAGATCCTCAGATCAACCCCGAAGGTTGGTACGATATGAAGCAGGGTTCTTTTGGCGCCGACGATGGAGCGGAATTCCTGAGCGCTGAATGCGTTCGTAAATCACTTGAAGCTACGGTGAAGGGCAAATTCTGGTTGAATGTGACTGCACACTATATCTCTGCACCATCATTGACACCTGTTAATAGCGGGATTTGAGCCTATGATACCACAGTATCCTGTTGGAACAGTATTCGAATGCCGCGAACTCGGGTTTAATAACTGGCAAGAAACAGATGATGCCGGAAATGAAATTGCGCTCCAGTTTAAAACTGTTGACGAGGCGCGTGAATCATTTCGTGATTTTGTCGCTAATGTTCGTGAGGCCATTCGGATTGGCTGCACGATACCAGAATGTGATGTAGAACCGGATGCCTTTGACCTTGTTGCCATTCTCCCTGATGGTTCCGAAATGTTTATAGAAACGGGAGAAGCAATAATGAATAAATCCTCAAAACAATAACAAATCAAAAAATATTGCTCTCACACATGCGGGTCCGGGTCAAAAGCGGTGGCTTGCCACCGGCGCTTGCGCTCCCTTTTGACCCGGACCCGCATGTGTGAACGCGCCGTGGACATCACAAAAAAATAAGGAAATCCAAGATGTCCCAGAGCAAGAGTATCATGCCCGTGTTAGTCGGAACGATGGTTTCGACAGTTCTGTACAACAGAGGCCGTGGATACGTTACCGCTATTTATGGCGAACAACAGCCAGAGACAATCCGCACCGTGTGTCGCGGTTTTATGCGAAGCGGTGGCCAGGCGGAGTTTGATATTGTTTTCGAAAGTGGACATGTCTCCAAACGCCTTCCTGAAAGTATCCTCCATGGTGTTCAATGGACGATTTTCGACGCGGATGCAGGGCTTGCTGATGCCGACCATATCCAGAACCTTCTGAACCATGCAGAGCAAATCAGACTTGCTGCCCAAAAGAAAGCACAGGACGAGGCCGCCCTTTTCGCCGAGCAAGTTCAGCTGCTTAAAACCAGCGCTGCTTATGCGGATATGGAGCAGGGAAAAGAAAGTGGTGGTGCTCTCGCTGCCAAAAATATTCGGAAACTTCTCAAGAAGCACTTTCCAACGACCAAGTTTAGCGTTCGAAAGTCTCACTGGGGCGCAATCGTCGTGAAATGGGAAAATGGTCCGAAAGAGTCCGAGGTAGAAGAATGGACTTCCCGTTTTATTAACAGGACGTTTGATCTTCACCCCGACTGTGAGCGTTACGTATCTTCACCGTGGACTGAAGTGTTCGGATCGGCGAGCTATATCAGTCTTTATGGCCGTTAATCCTGTATTCTCAAGCGGCCGCCTTTGGCGGCCAATAAGCACCGAGACAGCTTATAGTGAAATTCACAATTATCTCACTGCAGTCGTGTGCTTTCTAGACAGTTGGTAGGCAACTACCGCGATCATAATTGTCGAGCCCGATAGGCCACTCCACATGTTGTGGTTGCATGGCTGCTTGCAGATTTCGTTTCAGAGCGATCTCTGCCCAATGCAGATTGTGGTTGATCAGCTCCACATCTGCAGTTTGAAACATTCCCCGCTTCCGCGGTTTTTTTTTTGAAGATTGTGTTGTGAAAGAAATGTCCACGAAACTTGAACTGGAAATCTGTGACGGTACGCGTATCGAGTTTCATCATGCTCACGATGGTATGTATGTGCGAACTCCCGATGACGCACCGCGACCTGTGAACTGGCATGGTCCCTACCCAGATCGGCAATCAGCACGGGCGGATTGTTTAAATCGTAGAGCCAGACCGGTCTTAACCAGCGCAGAACTGAAGAAAAAACAGGAACACGGATATTATAGCGTCGTGGACGGTACTCCCATGGTACTGCACCAATCACGTTGGAGTGGGGCCACGATCCTCACGCCGTTTGTCCTCGCAGATGCTCCCTGAAAGAAGCGTCCAAATCTGCACGAGTGCGTGCAGATTTGGACGCAATGATCAAAAATAAAAAATACAAAAATAAAATAATAACAATGGGATCGCTCTCATGGGGCGATGGACCAGAAAAGGGTTCGTCGCAGGCTCCCGGCGCAAGCGCCGCCCTTGTCAGGCCCATCGCCCCATGAGGCTCGGATCAGGTCAGAAAATAAATAAAGACCTGAGGAGAAGCGGTCATGTCCGATAGCATTCCAGCCAATACGAACACACAACCCGTGTCCACTCTGCGTAAACCAGTTTCTTTCCGGATATTGGGTATCAATACATACTTCCGTATGGCGCATAGCCCTCGGGGCAAAATGTACCAGAAAGTCACCAGCAAGCATCTGGTTGCTGTTGGCGAGAAGACGCTCATGCAGATCAGTCCTGATGCGTTAGTTTTATCTGTCCCTCTTGATGAGAGCCCGTGCAAAAAATTGCGCTACCGACTGCGCCGCCTCCCAAAAACACTTGGACAGAATGTGAACCTGTCCCCCACGACAAAAAACTATCTGGAATGTGCCGGATTTATCGTGGGAGCACTGGGACTTGCTGGCACGTTGGTGATGATTGTGTGCGCTCCAACTATCCTCGCGGGAATTGCTGAAGATCACCCGGTTCAGATGGTCCAACATTTCGTCATGGCCGGGCGATAGGAGAAGCTATGCTCAGACAATATTATGCAGGGCGCTGGTTTGCGCCCTCTTCCAACCCGCTACGCGTTGGCCCAATCAGTATTGGTTCCATTTACCGTATGCCCGCGACCGTACATCGTGGTCTAAAGTCCAATGCACCCTTGAAATGGATGGTTGTTGCATTCCGTAATGGTGTACATGCAACGGCCTTCCGTGACCAGCGGACTGGCCATTGGGTTGATCGGTTTATTTCCGGCCGGTCTGACACGGCGGTCATTCGCCGTCTGGCTGATGGGTTTGAGATGGATGTCTCTGTCGCACAGCTCCTCCATTACGATGAAGAACAGGGAGGATCAGAGTATCCAACCCTGCCAAATATCATACGCTTTCATCGCCATGATCGGGGAAACTCGGAAAAGGAGGCAGCATGAGCGAAGGGATCAGTTTCCCAAAACTGCGCCTTCCCCCCATTCAAGCCGCTGAACTAACAGCGACAGAATGGGCCAGCGTTGAGGACAAAGCCAAATTGGGCAATGCGATCCTTGGTTTTATTGCAAAAGGAATGCCCGCTCACGCCTGGACCCAACGGCTTTACGGCCGGGTATCAAACATGTGGGGGTTTATCGCGCATTACAATCAGCAGTGTTTTGGCACTCTTCATTTTGAAACCACTGAGGGACGTATTCGATTTCTTGACCAAATTGTCCATGCCCCGTGTCATGGATCTCCACGTTGGACCTGGTGCGATGTGGAAGTCATTATCCAACGCCGAGTAAGGGATTCCATGTTGGTGGATGCCTACAGGCTACAGGACAAACAGGAAATCGAACGGAGTGAGCGGGCGCAACTTGGTGCCCTGATGGCAAAATATTCTGTGAGGCCGGCAATGTCTGATATTGGGCCTCAGATATCCAAACCCCCAGAAAAACGTGAGCAACTCTCTTTGATCTAACAGTATCCAGTGCCTCGTGATGGCGCTGAACCGTATTCACAACCTGTTTGCTTACACTGTGTGCGGCACATCAATCTGACGCCTGCGGCGACAGGCAAGAGGACTAAAACCTATGTTCGAAACAACGACACTTCCAAATGCCCTGACTTTCGCTCCCCCGGTTTTTCATCGGTCATCCGTCGTGCAACGCATCGGGCCGGCACGCGGTTATCTTCAGGAAGAAGCGGTTCTGGCAGATGAACTGCACGATCTTGCCTTGACTGCGGCAACGCGTGCGGCACTGCAACGGCAGGCTCTCAAGGCAAGACGTTCTGCGACAAGACTCATCATGGCGGCCAGGGCATAACCTGACCCAGTCTTACTTCTTTGGGCCGGTACGTGTTAACCTCTCCAAATTGCCAGAAAAGTTCTACCGTATGCCTAAGCTCACTTTGAAAAACATACTCATTATTGTCGGCCTGCTAGGTTCATGGAATGCAGCACAGGCCCAGACTTGCTCTCAATTCAGCCCTGACGGTGTTCTTCCGGCATTGGACAACCCGAAGCTAACTCCGCGCACGACATTACTGTGTAATGATGGCTATGCCTCTCTTAACTCCGGGCTGGTCCATGAACCGCTCTGGTCCGCTGAATATCTTACCAGTGCGTCTGTTCATGCCGCTTCAGGAATTGGCCGGACTACCAATAATTTCCATGCAGATAGCCGGCTGCCAGATGGGGATGGTGCGGACTTATCGGATTACAGACGTTCTGGGTATGATCGCGGACACATGACGCCATCTGGTGATGCGGCCTCAGAAGAGGCGCAGGAGCAAACCTATACCCTGGCTAATGTCGTTCCCCAGACAGCAGCTTTGAATGAAGGAATATGGACTGGTGTAGAGATGGCGGTTCGCCATCTGGCGCAACGTGATGGGGCTGTCTACGTTGTGACAGGTCCTGCTTTCCGAGGCAGCACACAGGGAATTGGTCGGAATGTTCTTGTTCCCAGCTCAACATGGAAGGCCGTCTATGATCCACAGTCAGGTGGTGCAGGGGTCTATGTGTGCAAAAATAATGACGCCCCAACATGCGACATCGTCAGTATCACCGCTTTGATCCATGCTGTCGGTATTGATCCTTTCCCCTCTTTGCCAGTAGACGTGAAAGACCATGCTATGGACCTGCCAGAGCCCGAGACCAGTCCTTACCACCCTCGCCAGAGCCGTAATTTTGAGAACCAGCTTGAACGTCAAGGTGTGCGCTTGGGAATGCGTGCCTTGAAGCAGATGATGGAGGAATAGACTATGGCTTTTACTCCCTTCCATGACGAAGGCGAGAGTTTGTCCGTTGGTGGACTGACGCTCGAAAATGGAAATACCCGGATTGCCCTTTATGGCCAGCTTGATATCAGGCCGGATCAGGAGAGCCTGAAGAATCTGTTAGTTCTTAAAGAACAGATTGACGTAATTATCGCCAACCTTGAGGCGCAAAAATCCTTGCCAGCGCAGGCATCTTCTGGTGAGGTCACGCACGAGATGAAAAATCCATTTTAAGCAGCAGAGCAGGACAATCTCCATTATGAGCAAAGCCTTTATTGCGGCTGTTCTTCAGGACAGTATTGGATGCACAGGTGTTAAGGCCGGTCAGGCAGCAAACGATCTGATTGAGGCTATTATCGTTGAACTCCGGGACAATGGTGGCTTTACTTTGCCCAGTTTTGGCACTTTCACGAAGAAAACCGCAAAGGGGGGGCAACGCATGAACCCCCGGACGGGTGAGAAGGTCATGATTGAAGAGTATTCCACGGTCCGGTTCAAAGCATCACCAGTTTTGAAGAAGCTTATGGCTGGATATGAAAAAGGGAAATCTCCCGCGTCTTCACGTGCCGTCAAAGTAGTTGAAGTCTCCCGGAAGCCAGCGCGACAAACACAAAAAACAATTGCGGTTGCACCAGAGCCTGTCGTGGATAAGCCGGCACGCGGCCGGAAGAAAACAGTCGCCCAGCCTGTGGTGGAAAAAGTCCAGGTTGTTGCTACGCCGCGCAAGAAGCCCGGGCCTAAACCCGGCTCCAAGCGGATCGCCAAACCCAAGGCCGAGTAACTGGTTACTCTGACGCTCAGCATCCCATCCGATTTGTTTGAAGGCATTGATTCCTGTGCCAATGCAGGGCAATGAGCGCCTAGCCTATTTCTTATGCGGATGCAGCGAAAGTCTCCGCTGCCTCGTGAGCTCTTTCGCGTGCTGTGCTTCCCCAATGCTTTGGCATTGGGGAAGTGACTAATCAAACCTCAGTTTTCTCAGGCCATGAATGCCCTGAGTTCATCGGCCAGATAGACTGTTCGTTGAGCCGCCCCTGATGTTTCATGGTCGATTGGTGAAGATGATCCAATTTCAACGACGCCTTTGATCATGCTGTGAAACGCTGCCAGCGTCGATATGTCTCCTTGCCGGTTGATGTGGCTGGTGACATCGGCCATGAATTGGGCACAGCTTTCAGTGCGAGCCCCCAGAATAACCAAATGTCCACACATTGCCAGTTCCAGACAGGACACAAACTCCCTTTCGTCCCTGATGCGGATCAGCACATAAATGTCCGCTTTCATTTTCTGAGCAAGAGCGAGAATGAAGTTTTGGCGCATGATGAGTGTGCCAGCTTCTCTTGAAAGTGTTTGCGTATCAGTTTGCTGTGGCCAGATATCCTCGGCTTTCAGGCCCTCGCCGACAAGGTAGATTTTTTCCTCAGGGATAAAGGACGCCCGCAGTCGTAGGATTTCCGTAATGGTCGCAACGGTTTTTTTGCCGTCTTTGTCTGCCACGACAATAATCCCGCTAGGCACGTCGGATATCGGTTGAAGATCAGTGGATGAGAATGGTTGAGAGGTATCAGGCATCAGGAAAAGTATTCTCCTGAGCCAGCCTTGAGGCTGGCTCATTATCTGGCAAAATTACCGTTCCCAGTTTCTCTCATCAGGTTGTGAATACGCGTTCTTCCCCATGTTTGGTGATGCCAGCCGATTGCCACCTTGAAGGATGTCGAATGGCGGGGAAGGGGAGCGGGCGGTTCCTCACCCCCCCCCTGTCACGCCTGTCGGCGCGACAGGGGGGCACGTTGCGGGGATTACGGCCGAGCATCCAGCTTCAGTATGACAACCCTTTGACCAGCTCATCAACACGGGCCAAAGGCCCCCGCTGGCGCGGCTCCGCGACCCTCACCGCGCCTTGGCCATCGTGCGGTCATCGCAGGGCATGAGCCCCGCGCTGCCCGCACGCTGACCGGCTTGTTCAGGACGCTCCGGTGTTGACGAGCTGGTCAAAGCGCTGTCTTGGCCGATGGCAGGATGTGGCTCAGAAAAACGCCTCCATCCCCTCCACTCTCGAACCCGCCTCGGGCGCTCGCCGCCCCGAACCCCGGCAGGATATGGTCTAGTAAAACATTCCATCTATACTTCTCTTGCAAGTAGTATTCATAGCCATTCGATAAATAAAACCTGTTATTTTTGCTAGTTATTTCCGATTTTTGCTTGTGTTTATCGTGGGTTTTGGGTATTGTTAATCATGTTCTGGAGGCGGTTCGGCTGCCTTGTTTCTTTCGCTATCAAGTATAGACGGAGATAATACCATGACCTACCAGCGTTTCGAACTTTCCGATGGTGATCGTCAGAAGATCCGCAATGGTGTGTCTTGCGCGCTGCTGCTCGAACGCAATGGCTATCTCCTTGTGAAAGACAAAAGCACTCGTAAATGCCTGAAGTATCGCAAGGATCAGGACATCATCATTGTGAACCATGGCGATCGTGGCTGGTATGGCGTTTACGGGATTGCTGACCAGTGCAAAGGTGACGTTTTCGATCTGATGAGACTGCTCAACCCCAGCATGAAATTCCGGGAAGTTTGTGTGGAACTGGGTAATCTGGTCGGCATTGAACCCGAAGGTGCTGCATATGTTGCCCAGAAGAAAGAGCGTGAGGATATGCGTCTCCCAGCTGAGCGTTGGGATGGGAAGAAGCCTCTCTACCGGAACGGGAAAGTCTGGAACTATCTGACCAAAGAACGCTGCCTGCCAGATTGGATTGTCCGCCGGGCTATGACAGCTGGTTGCATTCGGGACGGTTACCACGCAGCGTGGTTTGCTCATACCGATGCCAACGGTGCTGTGTGCGGGGCAGAACTCCGAGGCCCGGACACGCATATCTGTCTGGGCGGTTCAGTTAAGACACTCTTCCGCTTCAAACCCGGCGCTGGAACGCAGGTCAAGCGTCTGGTGGTTTGTGAAGCCGCAATTGATGCTCTGTCTTTCGCGGCACTCGATAAGGAACGCACGCCCGATACGCTGTATGTTTCCATCGCAGGTGCCATGGGACCAGAAACTATTACGGCTCTGAAAACACATCTGGCTGACATGGCCCAGATCGACGGGAGCCTCTTTGTCGTTGCAACCGACGATGACGATGCGGGCAATCACTTTGCCGACATGCTCTATGACTTTGCCTTTGAGGCCAACGTAACTTTTACCCGCCGTCTTCCCCCGGACCGCTCCAAGGACTTCAACCAGACACTCAAGAATATGGCCGGAATGGCCGCCTGATCTGAAGGAATAAGCCCGTCATGACACAGACACCAGTAAACCAGCCTCAAAAATGCCGACGTGCGGAATTTGATGAAGACCCCTTGCTGAGCAGTGCGGGTGAAAGCCTGCGTAATGATCTTACTGTTCTGCATGAGCATCCAGAGTTTTTCGCGCGCACTGTGCCTACATCGGGTCTGGGGTATGAAATCCCATGGACCTGCGTTGCTTATCAGCAGGACGGGCGGAAGGGCACAGGTCTGGTTGTCAGTGGCACCCGGTGTGATGGTAAATGGGACTTGTCTCAGGACCTCGTGATCTTTGATGCGTGGCTTGGAGAGATTGGCTCTTTCCTTATGCTCAGGGCCGGAAAGGATATGGTCGAACACAGCGTGACCCTACCCGGCTTTAGCCCACGCCAGCCTAAAAAACCCGAATTACTCCGGGAATATGCCCATGCACTAGAGGCGTGGATGAAGAGCCCTCGCCTGCAGGACGAATGGCTGGAGCGCATGGGGAAGGGGACAGCACCCACTACATTCATAGAAATCTGCTTTGGCACGGACCGTTATCGTGGTCTGGTGATTGATGGTGATAGACTGCCATCAGGGGAGTGGGATTATGATGGGGATCTGGTCCTGCTGAGCCCTTCTGGTCATGACCGCCCCCACAATATCTGGAATGCCAGCAAGGTGGAAATTCTCTTTGATGGAGATCAGTCCCGTGTCATCCGTTAACGATGTTCTGCTTGGCCTCACGCCGGTCCAGCGTGAAGCTGCGCAACAGGAAGGGGCTGTGGTCGTTCTGGCAGGAGCAGGCACTGGCAAGACCTCCACTCTTGTTGGTGGCGTTGTCGACAGGATTGAACGCAGGGGAATGTCTCCTCATCGTATCCTTGCCGTGACGTTCACAAATAAAGCGGCTCAGGAGATGCGAGACAGGATCAGCTTTGCCCTTGGCCGTGAGCGTTCACCCTCATGGATTGGGACATTCCATGCCCATGGATGCCGCCAGCTACGCACGGATCCAGAGATCGCTTTTTTGCGGCCGGGTTTTGATATCTGTGATGCTGACGATAGTCGGCGTCTTGTGCGTAGGTTGATGCTCAGGGCTATTGACGACGGCGCACTCGACCCGATGCCCGGTGATGAACTGGGAAAGCGCGTCAAATCTATCACAAACCACATCGCCATGTTCAAGGATGATCTTGTCCTGCCCGACCAGGCTCTCGCATTGGTCAAAACCTTTCAGGACAGGCATGGAACAGGTGAACCCGATGATGCCATGGCATGGGAAATGGCGGCAGCACTCTACCCAGCCTATCAGGCCATTTTGCGCGAGACGAATACGGCCGACTTTGGAGACCTCCTCCTTTGGCCAACCATAACAATGCTACGGGACGAAAAATATCGGCTGGACTGGGCACACCGCTTCGATGCAGTTCTTGCTGATGAGTTCCAGGACGTGAACCGGCTCCAGTTTCTCTGGCTTAAGCTTCTCTCTCGAGATCACCAGGAACTGTTTGCCGTCGGTGATGATGCGCAGAGCATCTACGGCTGGCGTGGCGCCAATGTAGGGTTTATCCGGAATTTTTTAAAAGAGTTTCCCGATGGCCGTATGATAGCGTTGGAAGAGAACTTTCGCTCGACTGGTCATATTCTCGATGCAGCCAATACCATTATCGCAGGCGACAAAAACCGGCTGAAAAAGACCCTCTTTACATCTGAGGGCCCGGGCGAAAGGCTGGAAATCATCGCTTGCAGCGGGGGCGTTGAAGAGGCGCAGACACTAGCCGCAGAAATGGGCCGCCGGGCGCATGAGGGGGTTCGCTATGAAGATATGGCTGTTCTTTACCGCTACAACTTCATCTCCCGCATTCTGGAAGAGCAGCTTCTGAAGGCCAAAATTCCCTATGAACTGGTCAACGACACAGCCTTCTGGCAGCGTGGTGTGATCAAGGATGCCCTGGCTTTCCTAAGGCTTACCAACGCGCCGGAAGAGGCTCAGAGTAATGAGGCTTTCAGGCGGGTTATCAATCTGCCTGCCCGTGGTGTCGGTGCCAAGACGCTGGCCAGGTTTGAAGCCTATGCTGAAGATGAGAACATTTCCCTGTTTGTCGCAGCAGAAAAGATGATGGACAAAGCCTCTGGCAAGAATGCTGAGAAGGTACGCGCCTTCCTGCAGATTATTCGCGAAGAGGAGTTGTCTGGTGATCCATCGCTTTCAGGACGCATGCGCAGTCTCCTTGAGCGGTCTGGTTATATGGACATGCATCGGCAGGCGGCAGAGGATGGCCAATCGGCCCTTGAAAACCTCGACGAGCTTTTTGATCTCGCAGGCGAGTTTATAGCGATAGAAGACCTGTTCGAACATGCAGCCCTTGGTTCCACCCCGGCAGGCAGCACGTCACAGGGACGGGTCAAGCTGATGACGATCCATGCGTCCAAGGGGCTCGAATTCCCACATGTTTTCCTGATGGGGTGGGAAGATCAGATGTTCCCAAGCCCGTCTAATGTGGACCAGGATGAAGAACGGCGTCTTGCGTATGTCGCATTGACCCGCGGGCGCCGTCGTGTCGCCGTTACATGGTGTGCTTTTCGCAACGGTCGACAGTCTCAACCCTCCCCCTTCCTGATGGAACTGCCCAAGCCGGTTTGGGCGAAAGGTTGGCTCAGGAACGCAGGCAAGAAATCCGTCGGCATTTTGCCTGACAGGGCAGCGCTTGATGCGGCTTTAGGGATCTGAACAAACAGGGACCAAACTCCATTCACATCTGGCTACCGTACTCTGGTAGCCATGACAGTTATTTTTCCTTCCGTGCAAAGGGTAGAGCTTTCGCCCGCAGCAGGGACAGGCCAGTTGCGGGAACTGGCCATACAGGCGGGTGAGGAACTCGAAGGGCATGGCAAACGTGTCGCCAGCATGGCCCCTCTTATTCTATTGGCGGCCGGTGCTTATTCTGAGCGGTGGATACTCCTGAAGCTTGGGGCTCTGCTGCATGATATCGGCAAGCGTCATATACCCAGCGAAATTCTCAATGCTCCAAGACGATTGACCCAGACCGAGTGGGTCCTGATGCAACAGCATCCTGTTTTCGGATTGGACATCCTTCGCAAATCAGTCCGTAACCTGCCTCAGGATGTTGCGGATTGTGTGCTCCTGCATCACGAACGCTGGGATGGAAAAGGGTACCCCACAGGCCTCGCTGGTGAAGCTATTCCTCTCTTTGCACGCATTGTCGCAATAGCGGATTTTATTGACGCTCTGGCGTCTCCTCGTTGCTACAAGCCCGCGGTGCCCATGCCCATCGTCAGAAAGCTGATCGACCGCGAGAGTGGGCTGATGTTCGATCCCGTTCTGGCTGAGGTGACTCTACTGATATGGGAACGTCTGGTCCACGCGCGATGGCGAGCTGACAGACGGCCTGCATTCACAACCAGATAGCCCATACTATTGCTCAGAGAAAAACCGGGAGGAAGGTCCATGGTACAGAGTAGTAAGTCTGCAACAGGGAACGCGGTTCCATACGACCAGATGTCCAGTCGGGATCGGGATGATGCCCAGCGTGTCATTATGAGAATTGTGAGGGAGACGTTGCATAAGGGGCCGCACTCAGCCTTTGAACTGAGGGCCTGCATCCCTCCTCAGTATCAGGGCGCGTATCATGTCGTGTTGGAGGATATGATACGGGCGGGTGAAATTGCCTCCATGGGCCACAGTGTCTACGCACAGGTTCCATGGATGCCACAGACCCAGCCCGTGCGGGCTGATGCGGTATCGGACATCGTCTTCGGTGCTTTGTCGCATACGATCAAAGTAGGTGCGACAGCTGTTGAGTTGGCGGCTGACCTGACATTACCCAAGGATGCTGTCTGTCGGGCATTGGACACATTGGAAACCTCAGGTCTCATTCGTGAGACGAGGCAGAAAAGACGATATCGTCTGGTCAGCCCACGCATGGCACAGAATGTCCGTCAGGGTGCTGCTGGACGGGTATTTGCGGATGTCCGTCATGGGTGACTGGATAACTTTTCCCAATGGCAAAAAAGCCCGCAGGGCATGGGATAGCGAGCCACGTCGTGTCCCTGCATGGCAGGCATTATTGCGTGCATCACATGACGTTGTGCCACGACCGTTCTGCAACTGTCGCCATCAGGGGCGGAATCTGGAGCTTGTGGTTCGTCGTTCCACCAGAAAGGAGCAGGGCAGGCCGGTTGAAGCCTATCATTTGGCCAGAATGCCCAATCAAGGCGGCTTGCATTATGTCGACTGTCCATTCCATCAGTCAGATCCACGACACAGTGGACAGTCGGGTTATGCCACAGGTGTTGTGAGGGAAACGCCGGATGGGCATGTCCGGGTCGCGTTAAGGCGTGGCCTGGCGGTGCGTGATACTGCCAGAACGCCTTCAACGATTGAGCGAGATCTCCAGAAGGAGCGTGCCAGTAAGAAAGAAGGTCGCCCGCGGCAGTCGAGGATGACCGAACTGGGGCTTTTGCATCTTCTGTGGGAGCGTTCGGGTACTAATGCGTGGCATCCGGCCATTGGACATGTCCGCACGTGGTGGCCAGGAGTGCGACAAAGAGTGCTCAATGCGGCGGTGGACATCATCGTTGGTAAAGGAAACCCACTGGCGGAGCATCTGGCAATGATCGGGTATGGTGATGCGGATGGTCCGGCCCTGTTGCGCGACAAAGTGCAGACCTGCGGGAATAACTGGCGTATCCTGCTGTTGGGAAAGGTTGACAGCCTGGGCACAATAACAAGCCAGAAATCGGGAGGTGGGGCCGCCCGACAGTATACTGCATTGCGTTTCGACGGGGCCAAAGATTACCACCTGTATGTTACTGCGGATGACAGTTGGTTCTCCCGTTTGTCGCGCCGTTTTCCCCGATCCGTAGAGGCCTTGCAGAAGGAGCGTTCCGAGCGACAGATCTCGGTCATTGGTCTTGTCACGGCTACGATCAAGATCCGCAGGGAAGCGGGGAAGGTCTCGATCTGGGCCTGGGCAGATGACATCGCCTTGATGGAAGTCGACCCAACGACTTTGATTCCTGTCGAAAGCAGTTACGAGCTGCGGGTCACACAAGCTTTGTGCGGAGAAAACCGGGCCTTTACCAAGCCACTACGGTTTGATGCGACAGGTGACGTTGTCCACCCGGATTTCATTCTTACGGACACGCAGGATGTCCGTGGCACTCCCATGGAAGTCTATGGTCGTGACGACGAAGCTTATCTGGCCCGCAAGGCGGTGAAGGACGCCTATTATAATGCGACATTTGGGCTGGACAAATGGTGGTCATGGGATGTCCAGTCCAGTCCTGATCGTTGGCCAGATTTTCCGCCAGCTGTCATCAGGCCACAGCCGGGAGGCGATCATGACTGAACAGGGTCATGTCGCAGACCAAAGCGGTGTTATCCACAGAAATGGTGGACAAGAGTGTGGAGAACTTCGGTCAGCACATGGAAACCGTGTGAGTTATGACCGCTCTGCAACAACGGACAGCTCAGAGCAGATCGCCTGCAATCTCAGATTGATCGGCTGGTCAGTCGTTCAAGCCGAGAAACGCTCTGGTACAGGACGGAACAGGATCAGCCGATGGCTATCGGGAGTGACTCCTGAAACCTCTTTTGTCCAATGGTTGGTCCTTCTGGCAAAATGGCATGGAGCATGGTCCACGCCATTAAAGAAGCCGCTCACCCCGCCTGCTAACAGACCTCCCATGAAGGGGCGTGAATTTTACAGGACGCTTCTGGTGATAGGCTGGTCGGAACGGTTAGCTGTTGCTCGGATGGGACATAATCGAGCGGCATTTAGGGCGGCTCTATCTGCGGGCGGGTGCCTTACGCAACAGGAATCCCAGTGGCTCCGTTATCTGGAATTGGGCCATCTGGCATACCCGGCGCCAGTGGCATCATCTTCTCTCTTGAATTAAGGCAAAGGACAGATACGCCATGTTGGCAACAGTAGATGAGGATCAGATGTCTGAACAACATGAGGATGCAGCAGTTGGCGGCATTGCGGCAGATCGCTTACGTAGCATTATAGAACGCGTGGAGCGTTTGGAAGAAGAACGCAAAGCGTTGGCCGGAGATATCAAGGATATTTTCACCGAGGCCAAATCAGCAGGATTTGACGTGAAGGTTATCCGCCAGATTATTCGCATGCGCAAGCAGGAGCCCTCAGAGATCGAAGAGCAGGAAACCCTGTTGGACATTTACCGTCGAGCACTTGGTATGTGAGGCTGCCATTGTGGTGGAGAACGGTATTTCACCCCGGCCAACCTATCGGCCATTAACCGGATATGCGCTCAGGCAGGCAGTGTCTGCCCGGGTCCATGTCTGGCAGGAACAGGATATTCCGACGACTGTTGCCAGCCGGCCTGCCATGCCGGCCATGGTGGCATTGATTACTCTTTTGCTTGCAAGCGATGGATTTGATGGCTTCTGCCTGATTGATCAGCTGTCTGGTCTGAATGTGGGGACGCTAAGAGTGATGGGGCCGGAAATTCTTCCCATGCCGGTATGGGGATTTTTCTGTTGCGGCCTCATTTCCTTGTGGATTGGTTACAAAACACATCCAAGGCGACCGCAGTGGCGTCAGAATCTTTGGTTTAGGGGCCGTCCGCGACGCCTGTGTCGTGTGGGAATATTCTGTTTTGCTGCACTGGCCTGTGTGGCAGGCCATGTGAGCTTGGTGTCCATTATTCACTGAGTGGTTCGGTGCTCTTTCGCACGTTTTTTGGGAAACACCTCAATATCCGCCATACGACAAAAGCGCTGCTGGAACAGATCGCCAGGTCGTTGATGGCATGGCTCATAGAGCTACCCGATCTTACCATTAAAATCTGATATGCCGTAAGACCGTGATGCTGCATCCAGTAGGTGAGCGGCAGGAAGACGCTGGTTCTGCTGCCTGCCTGAAAAATGATGCCGTAAATGGCGATGTCCAGTGCCACTAAGAGCGTGAGTTTCACCAAAAGGAAAACAGCAATACCACGCCACAGGCTGAACTGGATGAACCATAGATGGTCCTTGATGCGTTTAGGCATGACTCTCACACAGATTATCCAATACTGCCTTTTCAGCATAATGCGGGTAGAACTGACATCCCCATTGTGCGTGAAACTGCCGAATTTCCTGTGAGCGCTGCTCCCACTGGTCTGGTTGGCAGGCAACGCGCCATTCATTGCGCGTTGCATCGTATCGCCAGCCAGTCTGATCCATTGCGATGCGAGCAGCTGGTGGGACCGGTGTTTTGAACCGCAGGCAGAGCAGGTCTGGCACCAGGTCTTCACTGCTTCCTGAGCCTAAACTCAGGAAGATGTCGCATGAGGAGAATGTGTTTGAACGTGTCGCCACGATCATAGTCCTTTTGAGCAAAGCCTGTGACGCCAGGCGCCACAGGAGTAAAGGGGAGGGCTACGTTTAGGGTGTCGCTGTGGCTGAGGGACCCGAAGACTTGTCGTCACTGTTCTGAATGTCGAACCACAGATCCGCGCCTGTGTTGCCAAGGCGTATGTGTGTCTTGCACCCATTTGGTATGCTGCAGGTTGGAACATATAGAGCCTGTTCGAGATATTGACCGAGGAGCACTCCTTTCTCCACGTTCCCTTTGGGGTCGCGGCTAGGGTTCGTCAGTTTGTATGAAATGGAGAGGCCGTAGCCAGTCGCTGTGCGGCTGGTCAGGGCTAGACTGAAGTCTTCCAAAAGGTCAGAGGTTCTCGACAGGCTGCCGCCTTTGTCCATGAGGCTGCGCCCGATATAACCGCCTGTGCGGTAAATCAGGGGAAGATGGTCGCCCAGCAGGGCAACTCCTTCTACATTGGACAGGCCCATCACGGTTTTGTCGTGCGTGATCCCATAGTGCACAAGAAGCGGCGGGACATCCGTTAGGGTTGGGGATGCAGAGGCTTCATGACACCATGCTTTCCCACGCATTTCATGCTTGGAAAGCATGCCGACCATCTGACTCGCCTGTGCGTTGCCAATAGCTAATTGGGAGGCGGCCGTTACTGGGTTGTTAGCTGTTGGTTCAGGCAGTTTAATCGTTTCCGCTTGCGCGGATGACAGCGGGTAATCACTGCCAAAAATACCACCACTGGCGAGCAGCGTGATCGCCAGAAGGGTGCGTCGATGAGGGGCGCGTAACCGCATTCTTAATCTCATTGTTTAAAGCACGACGGCACTTTGTGCCGCCGTAGGATTGAAGCAGTAGTGCTTCTCTCCATTATGCCCACAGCAGGTTGTGAATACGGTT
>NZ_WOTD01000036.1 GCF_011516885.1 Acetobacter lambici
TGCGCGCGGGTGATTTCAGTCCAGGCCATCTTGATCTCATCAGGTTATCGCAAACCCATGAATCATAATCCACTGAAATCACTCAACTCATTTTCGGTCAGACACTGAGGAGCAGGCGAGGCGGATAGGGGGGCAGGTTGCGGCGGAATGCTCATATCCGGTGCCGCATCCAGAAATTCACTTGTGGGTGTAAAGAACAGCGTGCCAGTGACAGCGGTGCTCACATCAAGCAACCGGTCGTAGTTACCCGGTGGCTTACCAATGAACATGTTCTGGAGCATCTGCTCCGTGCGTGCGGGGGAGCGGGCGTAGCCAATAAAATACGTGCCAAATTCCCCTTTACCTACAGTGCCAAAAGGCATGTTTTCGCGCACGATCTGAAGCTGCTCACCATTTTCTTCAATATTGGTGAGGACGTTATGCGCGTAGCTGGGCTTGGCTGCGTCGGGTAGTTCTATGTCCGACACCTTTTTGCGGCCAATAATATGCTCCTGCACTTCGGTTGGGATGGCATCCCATTTTTTAATGTCATGCAGGTATTTCTGCACAATCACATAGCTTCCACCTGCAAAGGCTGGGTCTTCATCACCAATGATTGTTGCATCCGTGGCGACCTGACCGGAAGGATTTTCCGTTCCATCCACAAAGCCCAGCAGGTCGCGGGCATCGAAATATTTGAAACCATGGACTTCATCCACGACACGCGCCGCACCTTCCAGCCGACCGACAAGAACTGTGGCTAATTCAAAGCAGAGATCCATCTGGGTTGCCCGGATATGGAAAAGCAGATCCCCCGCTGTAGCTGGCGCATGGTGCACACCATTAATTTCGCGAAAGGGATGGAGTTCCTTTGGGCGAGGCATGCCAAAAAGCTGATCCCATGCCAGTGAACCCACGCCGGTTACACAACTCAGCCTGCCATCTGGAATCCGAAAGCCAATTCCTCGCACAAGGGAAGATATATCGCCCATCAGGTCCAGAACCTGCGGATTGATGGAGGTGTCGCTGTTTAGGGTCAGAACAAGGAAAACTGCGGCCTGTGTCAGTTTTGGATCAACAAGTTGAGGTGTGGACAACGGACTGAAGCTCCCTGCGGAAACGCGCATGACAATGACGGAAAGCAGCATAAGCCCCTGCGTGTAGATGGCAAGATACAAGAGGCGTCACGCACCCGGACAGGAGCGTTGCAGCCCCTGCATCCACAGATGGCATCGGATTTGATATAACAACGAGCCAGCCGGAGACTATGGGCAGTGAACCGACAACCCTGCTATCGGAATCGAAATGCGGGTCATTTGCAAAAATTATCGGCATGGATGTCAGGGAAGTCCTGCCTTTGCACGTCTGGCCTGATCGTGTGCGGAATTTTGTACGTGCGCAACACCAGATATGGTGTAATTATCAACCATCAGACACAACATGAATGATTTTTGGCCCGTTGGACTTGGGCCGGGCCAGATGATGGAGCCAAGGTATGGGCGGGCATTTTTTACAGACAAAGACCCCTGCCGCGCGGTCCGTGGCAGCGCGCTACCCGTTTGAGGAGGCTTTTGGCCTGCGCCCTACGCAGGCTCGCGCGCTTGACCGTGGCATGGGCGAGGCCGTTGGACGGCGTACCGTCTTCCGCCCATCGGACCATGAAAGTTTTGGAAAGGTTGCCGACCGCGTTGCCGCAGGGAATGCAGGCCTGCTTGCGTCTGTGGATGACAGGGAGACCACGCAACTGCGTAACGCCATTGCAACAGGTGCCTTACTGACTTCTGGCCGCCACCTTCAGCATGGAGACAAGGAACAGTCCGGCCGCAATATGGAAGTGTTTACCAATTGTGCCACGGCAATCTGCTCCTTTGCCAAATTCTATCTATTGCTCAATGGCTCGGGCGTTGGCCGTGCCTATGATGATGAGCTATGCATTGTCGACTGGGCGCAGGCACCGGATCTGTATTTCGTCCTTGGAGTAGATCATCCCGATTACCCGCGTGACCGTGCGGCATTGCTGCACTTTGGTCTGGAAATGCAGATACTGCCGTGGGGCACAATGCTCGACGCCTTTGACGCAGATATGGAAGAGCAGGTTACCCGGTTTTTAAACCGTTTTGTCCTGGCCACAGCGCCAGAACTGCCCGATGCACAGACACATATTATAGACGACAGCCGGGACGGGTGGGCCAAGGCGGTTGAAATGATCGAGGCCATGGCATTTGAGGGAGCGCAGGGGCGCGCTCTGGTGCTCGATTTTAGCCGTATCCGCTGTGCGGGTAGCCCCATTGCTGGTATGCAGGGGCGGCCTGCTTCTGGCCCCATCTCGCTTTTACGCGGGTTGTTGAATGTTCGCCTCAATGTCATCGAACCATCACGGGGCAGTGGTATGCCTCAGTGGGAGCAGGCGTTGCGGGTGGATCATTACCTGTCTGTTGAGGTGCAGGTGGGTGGTGCCCGCCGTGCTGCGCGCATGGCCACCAAATCCTGGCGGGATATGGAAGTCCTTCGTTTTATTCGCGCCAAGGAGGAAGGGGGGCTCTGGACAGCCAATCACTCGGTTATGGTCGATCAGGAGTTTTGGCAGTTTGTCAATAATCAGGAGCAGGTGGGGCCGTTGGCCGAGCATGCCAGGGCCGTTTTTGCAGAAGCAACCCGTTGCGCATGGATTAATGGTGAACCCGGCTTCATTAACGGCGACAGACTGGAGGATAACCGCACAGGAAGTGCACGACGCAAGCCCGTGCATACGGATGGGCGGGATTTCAGGTCTTCGCGTTATCAGGCAACACAGGCCGCAGCTCTATTGGCTGATCTGGCCGACTGTGCTGCCAGAGCGCATTTTCCCGTGACCACCAACCCATGTGGTGAAATTACGCTGCATGTGACGGGAGGATACTGCGTTATTGGTGACTTTGCGCCCCTGCTGGCGTGTCCTGTGCCATTAGCGGATGTAACCCCTGGTCATGCTCCCCGTGAGCTTGCACAGGAGTGGGATGCACGGGTCAGGGATTCCGTTCGGCTGGGTGTTCGCTTTCTGTTGCGGGCAAACCGGATGGATGCGCTGTATGCTCAGGAGGTTGGCAGAACAAACCGCATAGGCATTGGTCCCACAGGACTGCATGAATGGGCGTGGCTGCGTTTTGGTCTTGGTTTTAAAGATATACTGGACGAAGACCGTGCAGCCCCTTTTTGGAGGGCCGTGCGCGAACTCTCGGTCATTGCCAAGGCAGAAGCCAACGCTTACGCACAGGAAACGGGCACCGCACGCCCGGTTACGGTTACAACCGTCAAACCTGCGGGCACGACCTCCAAACTGTTCGGCCTGACTGAAGGCGCGCATCTACCTGCCAGACGGCAGTATTTGCGCTGGGTGCAGTTCAAGGGTGTGCGGCGGGAGTATGGCGTATGGGAAAACGGTACGGATCCGCTGCTCCCCACGTATGAGAGCAAGGGATACCCTGTGCGGTCACTGCGGAGTTTTCCCGGCATGAGCATTGTCGGCTTTCCAACCGTACCGCTTATTCAACGTCTGGGCATGGGGGAGCGGATTCTGACCGCGCCAGAAGCCACGCCGGAGGAACAGTATTGCTGGCTTGGATTGCTGGAAAAATACTGGATTGGAGCCGAGCAGGGCAATCAGGTGTCCTACACGCTCAAAATTTATACAGATCGGCATGATCTGGAAAATTTCCGGGCCATGGTTGCCCGTCACCAACCCGGCGTCCGGTGCTGTGCCGTGCTGCCAAGCCGTGCGGATTCCGATCTAGGGTATGAATACCTACCGGAAGAAGAAATTTCAGCAGGTAGGTTTGCCGCCATTACCGCAGGCATTCAGGACGATAAGGTGCGTGAGGTCGTAGACTGGGCGCATCTGCAATGCGCAAGCGGTGCCTGTCCGATCTGATCGGGCAGGCACATCGTGTTATGTCATGCGTATCTGGCCTGTCCGGGCTTTATGACCTTATGCGCAGGCTTGTTCTGGAACATCTGCATCCGCCCGACGGAAGCGGATAATACTGCGTGACAGGCGACCCGCGGCCCAGTTGGGCATTTTGCGCCATGGGGTAACAACATCCGCATACTGGCCGTTAACCGTAACCGTTCTGCGCTGTTCGGTTCCGACCCATTCCGGCGCCCATGCGGTCTGTACGCTGGTAATCCACTGATCACCTTCCACACGATAGCGACCGATATAGGCAACCAGTGTTTTCATGAGTTGGGCACGATCCGTATCTGTTGCGGCGGCATGGCGGTTGCTGCCTTCCAGATTAAAAGCGACCCATCCATCTGGTGTAAAAACAACGCGACCACGGGGAGCAGGCCCCATTGCGTTGATAAAATTACCGTTCTCTTTTTCTTCCACCTTATAGGACACAAGTTCCCATGTGCCGATAAGGTTCTGCCTCAGGGCTTCTTCCTTGGAGGTATCGGGGGCGATGTAATCGTCCTTGATCCGTTGGGCGGTTGCTTGCATTGGCATTGTTTTATTCCGTTGCTAATTCGTATCGTCTGTCCAGTTTTTGACAGATCCGCAAAGGAGATTTTGCGCTTTATCTTTATGTGTTGGATAAAATATGCCCCTCATTTCACATCTTCGGTAGTGACAATTTAGGAAAAATAATATTACGCTAAACGCAAAAGTGGCTGTGAATCAGCTTTGAAGGAGAACTATGTGCCGTGTCCTATGATGAAACAGGGGATTTACGTTTTTTCATCAGTCTGGTGGATGCTGGCAGCCTTTCGGCGGGGGCGCGCAGTCTGGGCACATCGCCTGCAGCCGCATCCCGCCGTCTGGCACGGCTGGAAACCCGGCTTGGCAGTACGCTGGTTATCCGCAACACGCGGCATTTCGGCCTGAGCGAAACAGGGCGGCTTTATTACGAACGCGCCCTGACCATTGTTGCCGATATTGATCATCTTGAAGAGGAAATATCGTCCAGTACCAACGCGCCACGCGGCACGTTGAGTATTGGCGCACCGGTGGAACTGGGCCGTAGGCAGATTGCCCCATTTATTGAGGCATTCAGCGCCAAACATCCACGTCTGATGATCAATCTGGCGCTGGCGCCCGAAGGGAATTATGATTTTAACGATTATCTGGACGTAGTGCTCAGGCTGGGGCTGCCAGAAACACCGGGAGCTGTTGTTACCCGGCTTGCTTCGACAATGCGGGTTCTGTGCGCATCACCTGCTTATATTGCGCGCAGGTCCATGCCCACTCACACGCGTGATATTCCCAAACATGATTGTTTATGCCTACGTAAAAACAAAACCATGGCTCTTCTGAACAAATGGGTAATAGGGAACGAGACGGAAACAGATGTCGTTATGGTGGAGCCGCGCCTTTCCACCACTAATGCTGAGATTATTCACGACTGGGCACTCTCGGGGCAGGGCATTGCCTACAAGTTGCTTTGTGACGTCTATCAGGATCTTGAAGAGGGAAAGCTGGTGCGTATTCTTCCAGACTTGCAAGGCGAGAAGATCGACCTGTATGCCGTTTTGCCAACACGTCAGCATACACGGGCAAGTGTTAAGGCTTTTCTAAGTGATCTGAGGCCCTATATCCGTACGGCGGGGTTTTTATAAAAACTGCTGGTTACTGCGTGCATGGTCCTAATATCTGTCGGGAAACACGAAAAAGGGTCTCACGCAGCCACCGATGCACTGGATCGGTATCCCGCCTTGGATGCCATGCCTGAAAAGCATCAATACTGGGCAGGGATAATGGAAATTCGAATGTAGCCAACCCCAGCGCCGCGACCGAAATATGGTCAACAACAATGCCAGGCAGGGGAAGAATAAGATCCGAATTTTTCATGCTTTCCACCATGCAGTGGTAGTTGGGCACCACCATGGCTATGCGCCGGGTCAGTCCATACTGGTTGCGTAACACCCAGTCGATCGGACCTTGCGCACGACCACGGCGGGAGACGCTGATATAATCGTAAAGCACCATACTCTGGGGAGTAATGGGGGTTGCCAGAATGGGGTGGTCTTTGCGCACAACGCCCTGCATATGGTCCCGGAACAGGGTCTGGCGCCTGATTTCTGGCTTCATCACATCTGTTGCGCCAATATAGAGATCAACGCGACCATGCCGCAGCGGGTCGGAAGCCGGATCGTCTATTTCTGGTGCCCAGATCAGTTCGCAGCGTGGACATTCTTTTTTGAGTGCCTGCAAAAGGGGCAGGGCGAGGGACGCCACGACCAGATCATTCGCCCGGATTGTAAAAGTGGGTGCCATGTTGGCCAGATTGGCCAGAGCGCGCGTTTCTATCAGGCTATCAGCTGCCCGGACCAGTTCCTGCACCCGGTCCAGAATACCTACGGCAAAGGCGGATGCACTCATTCTCCGGCCAGACTGGACCAGAATGGGATCGGCGAAGGCTACGCGCAGTTTAGCCAGATGGCGGCTCATGGCAGGCTCGCTCACTTTCAGCCGCCTTGCCGCGAGTGAGACACTCTCCTCCTCAATAAGCACCTGGAGGAAGCGTAGTAGATCTAGGTCATAGCCTCTCATGGTTGCAAAAATAGACTTTATCAGGCGCAGGCACCACCATTTATCATTCCGAAAAGTGGAATCGTTGCTTGCCGTGAATAGGGGTTGTCTCTCCCGCTCTGATCGTGAACATGCGGGGCATGACAAATGCCGCTCCTGCTCTGGCGGCTGGTGAGCCTGTTATCCATGCTTCACCGCCGCGGCCATCCTATATTCCGCCATTTGGCCTGCGCACCGTTGTGGGCTGCCTTGGCATGCTGCTTGCCGTACATGTTGCGGGTTTTAATGAGCATGTGACCGAAATCGGCCTGTCTGACATTCGCGGCGCCATGCACATTGGGCATGATGAAGGCACGTGGGTTATTGCCATTTACGAGGCCTTTAACATTGCGGCCATGGCGTTCACGCCGTGGTTTTACATGACGTTTTCGATCTACCGGTTCTCCATTTTCATGACCGCCATTCTGGCGCTGCTGTCCATTCCGGCTCCGTTCATGCCCGATGTGGTCTCGTTGTGCATTTTGCGGGCGTTTCAGGGGCTGGCGGGTGGGTGTCTGCCGCCGGTGCTGATGACCGTCATGCTCAAATACCTCCCCCCCCAGATCCGGGTGTTTGGGATTGGTGGATATGCCATGAGTGCGACCTTCGGCCCCAACCTGGGTCTGCCGTTGGAAGCCTTCTGGTTTGAGCATGTCGGCTGGCACTGGCTGTACTGGGAGATCATACCCACAGCAGCCCTTGCCATTGGCATGATGGCTTATGGCCTGCCGCGTGACCCCATGCACTTTGAGCGGTTTGAAAAGTTCAACTGGCTGGGCATTCTTGTAGGCCTGCCTGCCATCTGTTCTTTGGTTATCGTGCTGTATCAGGGGGACAGGCTGGACTGGTTCCGCTCCTCCGTGATCACCAACCTCACATTCTGGGGTGGGGCCGCTTTTATTGTGTTTGTGATCAACGAGGCTTTTCACCCCAGCCCGTATTTTAGAATTCAGTACTGGCGGTCACGCAACATTCAGGCCTCTTTGCTGTCTCTGGTCGGTATTCTGGCCATCTGCTCCATTATGGGAGAAATCCCGGCAACGTATCTGGAGGCCGTGCGGGGATACAGACCCATACAGGCAGGCCCAGTATCTCTGGTCGTGGCCTTACCGCAATTGATCATGCTGCCCCTGATTGCGTGGATCTGTAACAACCGCAAGGTGGACTGCCGTTTTGTGCTGGCAGGGGGTATGCTGTGTCTGGCTGCCTCTGCATGGATGGGCACATGGTTGACGGTGGACTGGGTGCGGGACAATTTTTACCTGCTCCAGATCCTTCAGGTCTTTGGTCAGCCCATGACCGTTATTCCCACCCTTATGCTGGCGACAATGGCCATGGGCCCAGCGGATGGCCCGTTTATTTCGGGTATGGTGAACATGCTCAAGGGGCTGGCCAATGCCGTGGCCTTTGCCCTGTTCTCGGCCGCCACCCGCAGGCGGGAACAATACCATTCCACCATGCTGCTGGACCACCACGGCACACACCAACTGGCGTTGCAGGGTATGGGCAACCCCATTGACCAGCAACTTGCCGCAACGTCGCCCGACGGCGCGCATGTGGCGTGGAACGGGTTACAGGTCTTCCATACCTTTGTGCATGAGCAGTCCCTCGTACTGGCCCTGAACGATATTTACTATGTGCTGATCTGGGTCTGCCTTGGCTATGCCGTCATGAATCTTGTTCTGCCGCACCGTGTGTATCCGCCGCGTGCGCCTTCCCCCAACACTCCAGCCCGTTAAACCGGAATAACAGACCATGATTTACAAAAAACCTCTGCTTTACGCTGGATGCGCCGCAGGCGTGCTTGCCCTTGTTGCATGGGGGGGGGCGCGTCTGGTCAACGGGGACGGCGTAAACCAGTACACAAACGATGCTTATGTGACTGCGGATTTTACCACAGTAGCCCCCAAGGTTGCGGGACGTATAGACCGCGTGATCGCACAGGATAACGAGCGTGTCCACGCAGGCGAGGAGCTTGCGCATATTGAGGATGATGACTACCGGGCGGCCCTCGATGTTGCCCGGGGTAACGTAATTGCGGCTCAGGGGGATGTTGCCAATCTGAGCGCCGAACTGACCCGGCAGGATGCCCTTATCGCTCAGGCCCGTGCTGCGGTTCTGGCTGATCAGGCGGATCTGTTATTTGCGCGCCAGAACACCACGCGGTACCGCAACCTGTCCTCCGGTGGGGCGGGCACCATTGAACAGAAGCAGTCCTCTGAAGCGCATGAAAAAGAGGCACTCGCGTCCATAGCCCGTGATCAGGCAGGGGTGGATGCCGCTATCCGGCAGGTTGCGGTTCTGCAAGCCCAGCTTGAGCGCGCCAGAGGCGCATTGCTGCATGCGCAGGGGGATGCAAAACAGGCCGAACTCAACCTGTCATACTGCTCCATTCCTGCGCCGGTCGATGGTGTGGTGGGCGAGCGTGGGGTGCGTGTTGGGGCCTATGTTCATCCGGGTACAGGCATTCTGGCCGTAGTACCTACGCAGGCAGCCTATGTGCTTGCCAATTTTCAGGAAACACAACTCACCAAGGTGCAGTCCGGCCAGCGGGTCACCGTGTGGGTGGATACGTTCCCCGGTCAGCCGCTCAAGGCGCATGTGGATTCATTGGCTCCAGCAACGGGAGTAGCTTTTGCACCCATTCAGCCAGACAACGCCACTGGCAATTTTACCAAAGTGGTTCAGCGTATTCCGGTCAAGCTGACCTTTGACCCCAACCAGCCTCTGGCGGCCAAAGTGCGGGTCGGCATGTCCGTGGAAGTGAATATTGATACTGCCTCCAGACCGGAAGGTTCGCATGCCAATGATGCACGCTATATCTGGCAGTAACAGCATGAAGCGCTCACTCCTGACCAGCCTTTCACTCCTTGCTCTTGCAGGCTGCACTGTGGGGCCGAACTACCATAAGCCGCAGGTCAGTGCTCCGGCAACGTGGCGGAGCACACAGCCCCCCGCGCAAAGTCAGGTCAGTACGGCCTCGACCGATCCCGCATGGTGGACCCTGTTCCATGACCCGATATTAACCCGGCTGGAGCAGGAGGTGGCGGCCTCCAACCTTGACCTTCAGGCTGCCAGCCTTCGGCTGATGCAGAGCCGGGCGGAACGGCGCATCGCCAGTGCCGCACAACTCCCACATATGGAGGCCAATGCCTCTTATGCGCGGGAACGGGCTAGTAGCAACGGCATTCTGGGGCTTATGGGGAGTATGGAACAGGCGGGGGCCGGGAGCGTTGCAAGCGGCACTCCCGGGTTTGGCCCCGCAGCGTTGCCGGGAAGTGTTGGCAACCCGTCCTTTAATCTGCCGCAATATGGCATGAATGCCTCGTGGGAGGTGGACCTGTGGGGGCATGTGCGCAGGCAGGTGGAAGCCGCAACGGCGGCCGTGCATGCCACGGAGGAACTACGGCGTGATATTCTTGTCTCCCTTATGGCCGAAACCGCACAGACTTACATAGACCTGCGTGCCACACAGGCCCAGATTGATATTCTGGATCGTAACATAGCCATTGCGCGCCATAGTGTGCAGCTTACCTCCATGCGGCTTGAGCAGGGGGCTGCAACCCGGCTGGATGTAGCCGAGGCCACAGGGCAGTTACATATGTTTGAATCCCGTGCGGCTCCCTTGCAAGCGCAGGCAACCCACCAGTTGAACAGCCTGAGTTTTCTGGTCGCGCGTGAACCCGGAGCACTGGACGCCGAGCTAAAGCAGCCGCGCCCTGTACCACCCGTACCCGCGTTTGTGCCTGTGGGGCTACCATCAGAACTGGCGCAACGGCGGCCCGATATTCGAATGGCGGCGGACCGGCTGCATGCGGCAACAGCCAGTATTGGCGTAGCTATTGCGGACTTTTTCCCCCGGATCACGCTTTCCGGCAGTCTGGACGTGCAGGCTCTTCAGTTCAGTGGTCTTGGGTCATGGGCGTCCCGCCAGTATGGCTTTGGACCTACGGCAACATTACCCATTTTTGAAGGAGGTCGTCTAACGGGGCAACTGCACCTGCGTAAAGCGCAGCAGCAGGAGGCATCTGTTGTTTTTCAGCGCACTGTGCTCAAGGCCTGGCAGGAAATTGACGATGCCATGGCTGATTTTACCGCAGCCCAGAAAAGGCGCGATGAACTGGCGCAGGCCGTGCAGCAAAATGAAATAGCCGTAACCGTGGCCAAGGCCCAGTACGTGCAGGGCGCATCCGATTTTTTGAATATCCTGACCGTTCAGAATGCCCTTCTGGCGTCACAAAGTGCATTAATCGAGGCTACGGCCCATGTGGCCGGATCTGTCACACATCTCTACCGTGCAATTGGTGGTGGGTGGGAAACGCTGTATCCTGATATCAAACAAGCAAAAAAGCATGCGTAGGGGCACACCATGATAACAGTCCGGCGGGCCGATAGTCTGGGTCAGGCGCACTCAGGCGCACTCACCTTGCGGTGCCACTTTGCTTTTGCCGATTATCAGGACCCTCAATACCAGCATGAAGGCACGCTAAGGGCGATCAATACCGGGAGCATTCCCCCAGATAGTAGCTACTCCTTGGGGCCAGAGACCAATGTGGATGTGCTTACGTGGCTGCGGGCGGGCTCCTTACAAACCCGCGTAGAGGGTTTTTCACCCGATGCGATCCAACCCGGAGGTCTGCATCTGGTCAGCACGGGGGCCGGGGTTCGCACAATGGCGTGGCAGGCTGGACCGGAAGGTGCGGATTTTATTCAGTTCTGGCTTCTGCCTGATACAGAAGGGGGCGCACCTGCGCAGGAAACGCGCGCTGCATTCCCCATGCTGGAAGACGGTGGTTTTCGTATTATCGCATCCGGTTTTCCCGAGGATGACCCGGAGGCGATGGACATTATAGATGACGGCTCCCCCGTAACCCTAAGTGCCCGCAGCCGCTTGCTGCATGCGCAAATTCCCGCAGGCGAAGGGGCTGCCTATCAGACGACGCAGGGCAGGGACCTGCATATACTGGTGGTTTCGGGGGCTATTACAATTTCGGGCATGGCTTTGGCGTGTAGTGATGGTGCAATGCTTACGCAGACAAGCCATGTTGTGGTGATGGCCACACAGGATGCCATAGTCATTTTGACGGATGTTGCCTCGTAAATATTCCCTTCAAGCCTTTGTTGACGCGGAAAACGAGGTCAGCCCGGATATAATGCCGGGCTGCTCATTTTGGCGTGGTCCATGTAGTCCAGATGTCGTGGCAGGGCGCGCGCACTGCCAGAAAGAACAGTTTCTTCCAGATCAAGGTCGCGGGTTAAAAGCCGTTCAGTCTCATCGCTCACCTGACCTTCCTGGCGCATGCGGGTAAGGGCTTTACGCTCTGTTCGGAGCAGATGGAGGCGAAGTGCGGCCTCAAACCGTCGTCTTGCCAGAGCTGCATCCCTGTGGGCGCCATCTGGTGCCTGGCTATCTTCAGGTTTATGCCGGTCGTCGGACGCATCTTCCAAAAGCCTTAGTCTGAAGCGATATTCCGCTATCAGGGCTGCGGTCACTTCTGCCCGTTGCTGTGCGGCACTTTCATCAAGCTGTTTTGTCACCAAGGCGGATTGGCGCTCCATTTCCGCAATGGCTTCCAACGCAAGAAGACGGCGGACCTCATCTGCTTCCCTATTAACAGGGTCGCCTCCATCGTGGCGCAGGGTGCGGCTTAGAGGGGGTAATAACACGGCGGCGATAAGGAGTGATGTCATGATCACGCCCGCGGCAAATGTAACAAGCAGATCCCGCATGGGGAATTCAGGCACACCATTTTCTGCTATGGGGAGGGAGAGGATACCCGCCAGCGTGACCGCGCCACGCACCCCCCCTACGGTCATGGCCGCTGTTTCCATAATCGAAACCATGCCAACCTTGTAGCCGCGCGCTTTGGCGATCAGAGAATGTGCACCGCTGACTAAAAATATCCAGATCAGGCGGAGCAGCAATAACATGCTTGTCAGCAACACAATGGTGCCGATCAGGGACCATGTGCTGTCCCCCGCCCTGTTGGCGATACGAATGCCTTGTGTGGCAATATCGGGCAATTGCAAACCCAGCAGCAGAAAGACCAGACCATTAAAAATAAAGGTTATCATCTCCCACACAGCACTGCCGCGCAGACGGGTGGCAGTTTGGGTTGCGCCAAACACGCGACTCTGGTTCAGGCTTAATCCGGCACTCACTGCGGCCAATATGCCTGATGCCTCCAGATGTTCGGCAAGCAGATACGCAGCAAAGGGCAGTAACGTCATAAGCGTGATTTGCGTTGTTGGCTCATCAAAACCATGACGGGAGAGAATACGGTTAATAAAATTAAAGCCAAAGGTAAGGGCAATTCCAATAAAAATCCCTCCCACGGCAACAAGTAAAAACCCTAAAGATGCGTGCAGGATGGAAAAAGTGCCGGTTAGCGTGGCGGCAACCGCAAATTTGAAGCAGACCAGACCAGAGGCGTCATTCAGCAAGGCTTCTCCTTGCAGAATATGCAAAAACCGTCTGGGAACATGGTCTTCCTCTATCATGCCGCCCACGGCTACAGCATCGGTCGGAGAAAGAATGGCAGCAAGGGCAAAGCTGGCAGCAAGGGGAACAACAGGCAGCAGCCAGTGAATGAAATAGCCACCAACAATTGTACTAAAAATAACCAGACCAACAGCCAGCAATAAAATTGGCCAGCGCAACTCACGAAAATCACGCAACGGCATCAGATACGCATCTGAAAAAAGTAATGGGGGAATAAAAAGCAGAAGAAAAGTATTTGGCTCAAAGTCGATATGCAGTCCAAGGAGAGATGCCACGACGCCGCAAGCAATCAACAAAAGCGGTAATGGCAGACGCAAAAGCCGGGAAAAAGGCCCGGATACGGCTGTTATAAGCAGCAGCAGGAGTACAACGGATGTTACATGCATTATTGGATCCTGCCCTGCCTGATAGTATTTTACTGGTGATCTTCTTTGTAAAAATTCTTTTTGTCCATAAAGTTCGACCGGCCACAGGGTTTCTTGCCAACAATCAGAAATGTCCGTTGTTCAATCCTGAGAGGAGCGACGTCAGTGAGTGCAGGGCGTAACTGAGCAGGGATTTTCAAATTCCCGTCAGACCAGTCTTGGTCAAGGTGCGGAAATTGTCCATATTTCTGGCCACATTCAAGGGAACAAATGGCGCTTGAGGTGCGTTGTCATCAGGTTGTTTGCGTAGAACCATCTGGCACCATAGCCGACCGAACAGGGCAGCAGGTTCTTGCTGGTCCCCCGGATCAAACGTGGTGGATTGGGATATGATGTTCTAAGCTTTCCTGAGCGCGGGGTCTCTACTCCCGTGATAAGTATTTTATTATGCGACATGGGCCTGAAAGCTCATAATTTTTGTCTGAAAGGACATGCAACGTGGTTATGGTTCATTCAAAGCATTTTGTTCTCCTCGCCTGCGCAATGGCCATGCTGCCATCTTTGGCCCATGCTGCCGACACGGCCTCTGGCACTCTGTTGGGCACGGATGGTGCAGCGCATGGTTCGGTGCAGGTCACGGACGCTCCTAAAGGCGTTATTCTACGGGTAGAAGCAAAAGGGCTGACGCCCGGCTGGCATGGCATGCACTTCCACGATAAAGGCACGTGTGAAGCGCCCAAATTTACCAGCGCAGGGCCGCATGTGCATGCAGTAACCCCCGTTGTCCACGGCCTGCTCAACGCCAATGCAAATGATGCAGGCGACCTGCCAAACGTATTTGTCGGAGCAGATGGCACGGCTACGGTCGAGCTTTTCTCTCCTCTGGTGGCTCTTAAAGCCAGCAAGGACAAACCAGCGCTTCTGGACGCCGATGGTTCATCGCTTGTTATTCATGCCCACCCCGACGATTACCAGAGCCAGCCTATTGGCGGGGCAGGGGATCGGGTAGCCTGTGCGGTTATCAAATAACCCCCCCGGACTATGGGAAAACAGGGTCTGTGCACCGGCTCGCATGTTTATGAAGTTTGGCACACAAACTGGTATTTCTATCCGGTTGGGCAGGCTTGCCCCGTCCCAACCGGATAGGAAAAACCAGATTATCTTCAGTTATCGTGGCGAACCCTGTTGTCTGATAGCAGGCCGTGCGGCATGAGGAAGCTTATGGAACACCCTCCTCAGTTTGCAGCAGGTAATCAATATGTCTGAACATACCCCCGTTGGTCTCGGTCATGAGGCGACAACCACAACCGCATTGACCCATTCGGGTAATTTCCATGTTGATGAAACTCTGGGGTATGTGGTCCTGCATTATGCTCTGGCCCCCATGGGGGATTTGCGAGCGCGTATTCTGGATGGAACGTCGGACGACTGCCTGAAGTTCAGCCGCTCACGCAACCCGGAAGATATTCAGGCAGCGGACATCGTGTTCGATGTAGGCGGTATTTATGACCCATCTTGTGGCCGTTATGACCACCACATGAAAAACAAGCCCCTGCGTGAAGACGGCACACCATACAGTGCCGCCGGATTGCTCTGGAAAGATTATGGTAAGGCCGCGGTGCGTAATCTAGTACGGACACAGGTGGACGATGCTACGGTCAACGCTATCTGGCAAAGCATTGATAAGTCCCTTGTTGTGCCGATTGATCAGGATGATAACGGCGTTGCCAAAATGGGTAAGCTTTCGCTGGCAGATATTGTTTCTGCGTGCAGCCCCCCATGGGATACGGCCGAACTTCACGGCCCGGAAGAAGCAAAGCGGCGCGAAACTCTTGGGTTTGCCAATGCGGCAACAGCTGTTGCCGGTCATCTGGTCAATACTGTTGACCGTGTTCGCGCCAGCCTGAAGGCAACGGACCGCGTTCTGGCGGCCTACAAACAGGCTGAAGACAAGCGTATTCTGTTGATGGAAACAGGCATGCCAACCGAAAAAGTAATTTTCGAGCATGACCTTCCGGTTGTTTATGTTGTTTCTCCCACAGGGAGTGGACAGTGGAATGTTAAAGCTGTGCCACCCGAACGAGGTGCGTTTGGTCAGCGGATTTCCCTGCCAGAAGCATGGGGCGGTCTAAATGGGCAGGATCTGGCGGCAGTCTGTGGTGTTACGGATGCCGTGTTTGCCCACCCGGCGCGCTTTATCTGTGGTGCAGGCAGCCGCGAAGGCGCTTTGGCAATGGCCCGCCGGGCGTTGGAAGTGGATGCATCTTTGAAGCAGCAGTAAAGCTGGGAGCAGAAAACTACGGGCAACCTCTGGTTTTAAGCGTGGTCTATTTGTCGGTGCGCGATGGAGCACGTTTAAAGTCAGGCTGGCTGATCGGGGGATTATGAGTCGCCTTCTTACCCGGAATACATATTTTACCGGCCCCATAACTGATCACTTCGATGGGGCTCGCTTTTTTAACCCCGGGCAATCCTCCACAGATCGCTCTTTACGTGACATCTGGCGATGGCGGCGAACGTCACGCCCGGTACAATGGCCGACCAGCGTTCCCGTTCAACCCAGTGTGCCAGAACACTATGTGGATGCATTACGCGTTACCATGGTAGGCCATGCCTCTCTGCTTATTCAGGTCGCTGGTCAGAATATCCTGACAGATCCAGTATGGTCTGATCGGGCCAGCCCTTTTACATGGATCGGCCCTAAACGCGTAAGCGCACCGGGTATAGTTTTTGAAAATCTACCACCCATTGATGTTATTCTTATCAGCCATAATCATTACGATCATCTTGACCTTGCAACACTCAAACGTTTGCAGGCAACCCATGATCCGTTAATGATCATGCCGTTGGGAAACAACAGCATTATTAAAAAAGCCATTCCACAAGCGCGTATTGTTACAGGTGACTGGCATGATCGGTGCGTTGTCTCCTCTACACTCAGCATCACATTAACGCCTGCATATCACTGGTCCGCACGAGGTATTTTTGACCGCCGGATGGCCTTGTGGGCTGGCTTCTGGCTGGATATGCCCACACACAAACTCTGGTTTTCTGGCGATACGGCTTATGGAGATGGTGCTCTATTCCGCAATTTATTTGCCCAATACGGCGCACCGGATGTCGCTTTAATCCCTATTGGCGCATATGAACCACGCTGGTTTATGGCTGGGCAGCATGTTAATCCACATGAGGCCGTGTGCATTTATAAAGATATACAAACCAAGCAGGCACTGGGCATTCATTGGGGAACCTTCCAATTAACAGATGAAGGTATTTTCGCGCCAAAAGAGGCTCTACAGGCAGCCCTTAGGGCTGCCAATCACCCGGAAAACCAGTTTAAAGCGGCTGTACCCGGCCATAGCTATCAGTTTGAACGAGGGTGGGTGGTTGATAGTAGCGCCACAAAATAACACCATTTTACGTGATATAAAAAAACAACGATTTTTAAAATTATATAATTGACTAACGTGGAAATATGGGTGATACAAAATCACACGTTAAGCACGTGGCACACGAGGAGCGCATACACAATGCAAAACCTGTTTGGTCGAATGTGTCGGCTTGGCCGATGTTGTGACGTTAAAGTATCTGACGCCTGACCTGTAGGTTTTATAACCTTTCGGGTCAGTTTTTACCCGGAAGGATTAAAGCAATGTTTGAATCGCGCATTATTGAAATTAATGGCACTTTTGTCGGTGCGATTATTCTTGAGGAAGATCGCCGAACCCGCCGCTTTTACGCGGCGCATGAGAGCGTTCAGAGCTTGCATAACAAGCGTTACCCGGATGGGCAGGATCTGCGGACATCTGTTATTCGCAAATTCAAAACAACCTTTGCACAGCATAATCTGAGCGCGGTCTAACCGCGCACATAGCGTGCCAGCAATGGTCTTGTGCGGTGGTATTCGCATATAACATTCTTCTTCCGTAATAAGAATTATTCTAATATTAGACATTATCTGCAAAGGGTAGATGGTGGTGTGTCTGTTGTGTCTTAAATGGTTCGGTCTCAAAACAAGATAATTCTGTTTTGTGTTATTCTACCTTATCAAAATAAAAGTTTAAGTTTGGGGGGACTTATGGCGGTGTCTGTTCGGGCAAGCGTTCTGTTGACGACAACAGTTTCAAGCCTTTTTTTGCCATGCGTGGCCATGGCCGCAACATCTGATGCGGAAAATGCAGCCTTACGGCGTGAAATTGCAGCGATGCACCGTGAGATGATGGGGGAAATCCACCGTCTTCAGGCGCGGGTTGATAAATATGAGCACGTCTCCTCCCTGCAAAGCCATAGGGTCGGACGCGTACCGCGTACCCTAACCGCAGGCAGCGCAGATGATGCCCAGCCCCAGTTCCGGGAAGACCCGATTGTTCCTGTCAATCATGGTCCGCGCAGCGCGAGCGAAGCCAACGGTGAAACTGGCGATAAGCAGACAGTCTGGCAGGGTGGGTTGAACTGGTACCCCAACCAGCACATCAAAATCATGCTGGATTACACACACTTTAGTGTTTCCAGCTATAGCGGTGCAAAAGCAACAGACGCCAACTTCTTTGGGCGTAGTGGCAATGCTGTTGTTGGTCGCGTGCAGGCCGCATTCTAATCTGGCATTATTATTAAGGAACAGGCTTATGAAACAGGAAAACTTTTCTCATATCCGTCGCGCCGTTCTCAAAGTAACGGCGGTATTGGGTGTCTCCCTACTGGTGGGGTTGCAGGCGACAGCTAGCTATGCGGAATCATACCACCTTCTCAACGTCTCCTACGATCCAACGCGTGAACTTTATGCCGATGTGAACAAGGCATTTGCCACGCAATGGCACAAAGACCACCCGGAAGACACCGTAAGTGTTAAATCAGCGCATGGCGGTTCCGGGGCACAGGCACGCTCCGTGCTGGAAGGTGCCCCAGCAGACGTGGTCACGCTGGGTCTGGCATACGATATTGACCTACTGGCCCAGCATGGTCTGATCGCTGCTGACTGGCAGAGCAGACTGCCCCATAACGCCACGCCCTATACCAGCACCATTGTATTTCTGGTCCGTAAGGGAAACCCCAAAAACATTCACGACTGGCCGGATCTGATCCGTGACGGTGTGCAGGTTATCACGCCAAACCCTAAAACATCGGGCGGAGCACGTTGGAACTATCTGGCTGCCTGGGGCTGGGCGCTGCACCAGAAGGGGGGAACCCCCGAAACCGCGAAAGCTTACCTGAAAGACCTGTTCAAGCATGTGCCAGTGCTGGATACGGGGGCCCGTGGCGCCACAAACAGCTTTGTGCAGCGTAATCTGGGTGACGTGCTGCTGGCATGGGAGGACGAGGCACTACTGGCTACGCGTGATATTGGGCCTGATCAGTTTGAAATTGTTGTACCGTCTCAGACAATTCTGGCTGAACCGCCTGCATCCATCGTGGACAAGAACGTCAAGGCGCATGGAACGGAAGCTGTTGCCAAGGCATATCTGGACTTCCTGTTCACGCCGGAAGGGCAGAAAATTGGTGCAAAACACTATTTCCGCCCTGTTGATCCCGCCATTTTGGAAGAAAATAAAGCTCTGTTCCCCAAGGTTGATACGTTTGATGTAAAAAGCCTTGGAGGCTGGACCAAACTGCAGAAAGAGCATTTTTCTGACGGCGGGGTTTTTGATAGCCTTTATAAATAAGGGCCACGGACGCGTCGCACTTTACAGTGCGGCGCGTTTTTTATTGTATCTCACACAGAATCAATAACAGTGAATGCAAAAGATGTTGGGGTTCCTATCGGGACAAAGTGCCATGTAAATTCAAGGGCACCCGTGTCAGTATTCACCCGCAGGGAAGTAATGCAGTCACTACGCTGATTGGCAACAAATACAAATTTTCCAGACGGGTCAAAACTTAATGCTCGCCCGTAGTCAGCGTGAACCCAGACCTCATCAAACAGCGTTATCGATCCATCCTCATGCACTCTAAAGCAGGCAATAGCATTGCCCAACCGATTGGTGACATAGAGGAACTTGCCCGTTGGATGGAGAATAATCTCCGCGGCAAGGGTGCTCCCCCGGAACTGCGCGGTTACGGTTGAAGCCGTCTGCTTGACCTGCATAGCACCTGTCTGGCCATCATAATCAGCAACAACGACACGGGAATCCTGTTCGCCAAGAATGTAGATAATCTTTCCATCATGGCTAAAACAGAAGTGCCGGGGGGCTGAACCCGGATCCATGCTCAACCAAGGTTTTTCAGCCGGTTTTAAGGTGCCGCTTTCCATATCGAACGACCAGACATAAACCCTGTCTAACCCTGCATCACAGGCGAGAACAAATTTTCCGCTTACATCGGCCTGAATCATGTGAACATGGGAGCCTGAATGGTCACTGACCGCATAATTACCAGGGGGGTTATCTGCTGCCCGTTCGGGCATTTTGGGCCCTGTGTTATGCACAAGATCAGTTAACAGGCCCAAGCTGCCATCGGATTGAATTCGCATGACTGCCGCACTGCCGCCAGTATAATTGGCGATAAACAGATATTTTCCAGATGGATGCACACTTAAATGTGCAGGGTCCGCGCCGCCACTACTCATCACATTCAGCTTTGTGAGAACACCCGTGCGTCGGTCGACCTGAAAAGCTGTAACAGAACCCGTGTGACCACCTTCAAAATCACTTATTTCGTTCACAGTATACAGGGTATTCTGGTCAGGAGATAGCGCTAGAAACGATGGGTTGTCCGCAGGCGTAACGTGACCTAGCTGGGTTAAAATACCGCTTTCCGCGTTCATTTCAAATAGGGTAATGCCCAGTGCATTGCTCTCGGCTGGGCCTGATCGCGTGTACCCTCCCACATAACATAAGATGCGAGGTCCCGCTTTTTTGGCCGCTTTTTCCGGGTTGGCTTTTGGTAAGGCCGCCTTAGGGATTGGGGCAGGGGGAGGGGCATTCTCCCCAAAGGCTTTTCCGCAATGGGATGTAAGGCCTAAGCCTATGATAGAAAAGCCAAAAATTCGTCGGCCCATCATATTTTGTTTATGGTTCATAGGGTGATTATTACGAGATCGCGTGAAATTTTCAAATATTTATTTGGTATGAATTAGTATGATGACCTAATGCATAACAACCCAAAGCAAGAACCCCACATAAATGAGATATATTCCTTACATAAGAAAAAATCACTACTCAGAAATGCATGATGCAAAAAATAACAATGATTTTACACTGTTATCTATAAATATTTACTTCTGAACCTGACTTGCATGCCATTTTTTTAAAGATTCAAGGGTTTCGGAAACATGCTGCTCAGGATTATTGCTCGTAAAACTGAGCAAAATGTTGCCGTCTGGTGCAATGACATAAGATGTGCGTTGAGAGAGCAAAGTCTGATGTTCCGTGTTGACGGAATGGTAGAGAATGGCAGTTAACGCCCCCGGATCAGCCAGAACAGCAAACTTATCCCTGCATTCTACTTTTGAAAATTCCGAGACCCTGTCGGTATTCCCCGCAGTTATGCCAACAAGCGTTGCTCCCTGCGCCTGAAATTGCTCTGCCGCGGCAGCAAAATCATGGGCTTCCTGTGTACAGCCAGCAGTAAATGCCGCTGGGAAAAAGTAAAGAACAACGGGGCCTTTTGTGAGGGCCGACTTAAGGGAAAACGTTATAGGTTTGCCAGCCAACGCGCCCCGAAGCGTGAAGTCCGGAGCATTGGTACCCTGAGATAATGCTGCCTGTGCCGGTTGGGACGCGCAAGCTAGACCAACAGCAACGGGAAGAGCGATAAAAGAGAGTTTAAAGGCGTTTAAAATGGCCATTTTCTTGATCACTCTATGAATCCCATACGCTAACCGGAAGCACTGCGGAGCTTACCCAACCATGAACTTGGCCTAGCTTTGCTCCTGCCCGGAAACTTTTATTGTAACTGGTTCCTGCTGTGTTGTCGCGGGCCAGAATGTTATGGCGATGGCATTTTGTAAATGCCTGAGCTGTGTTTGAATCCAGCTCATGTAGTCATGCAAACCGCGAATAATAATTTCTTCCGCTGTCTGGTCCTGTAGGCTAGCCCGCAGTTCGGCAACACATTCCAAAAGAGGTGAGCATATCTGGCGCAGATTTTCATGGGCAGCCAGAAGAGTTAATGTTTCGTCAATCTGGCGCAGATTTGTGCTGAGTGAGCGGGGAAAACCATCGTTCTTGAGCAAAAAACCAACAATATTGGCAGGCGTCAGGGTGACGGGCCGCAACCGCCGGAAAGCATGGTAGGCTGCGGCTGAGCGGAGTACGGATGTCCATTGCGTCAGGTCAATATCAGACCCCGGAGCTTCCGATTGGGGGAGCAGCATATGGTAGCGGATGTCAATCAGGCGCGTAATCTGGTCACTCCGCTCCAGAGCCTTGCCTAGCCGATAGAAAAGCCATGCCTGATCACGGTAGAGTGTGCCTTCGGCAATGCCAAAATGGGTCTGACAGTCCTGCCTGACGCGTGTGCAGAGTTCGGCAAGGTTATGGTCTGCCATCTCTCCATTTTTGAGATTAAGCAAATTACGGGAGAAAACGTTTAGCTGTGTCCATAATTCAATAGACACAAGTGGACGCACAGCGCGCGCATTTTCACGCACTTCCTGAGCGAGAGAGACCAATGATGCGGGGTTGCGCGTTTCCGTCACATAAAACGGCACGATTTCCGCATGTTCCGAAGTTGTATGTATCTGCTCAAACAGGCTCTCGTCCGAATTAATGGCCAGAATGGAATCCCACGCTGTCTGGCCTTCCGCGTTGCGGACAAAAGTCTCCGTAACTTCCAGCAATCGGGCCAGATTTTCCATGCGTTCCATGTAGCGTGCGAGCCACATCATACATTCCGCATAGCGCGACAGGAGAGGGGTAGGGGAAACGATTATCATGACGCCATGACCCATGTATCTTTTGAACCGCCACCTTGGGATGAATTGACCACAAGGGAACCTTTACGCAGGGCAACGCGCGACAAGCCTCCGGGCATGACCCATACAGAGCGTCCCGTAACCGCAAAGGGCCTAAGAGCCTGAATCAGAAAGGGGTTTGATTGATTTTTCGCAGAACTCTGCGGATATGGGCAATCATCAACCACGCGTGGGATGACGAGATTGTTGCCTCGACATCCTTCG
>NZ_WOTD01000037.1 GCF_011516885.1 Acetobacter lambici
TACTGCGCGCGGGTGATTTCAGTCCAGGCCATCTTGATCTCATCAGGTTATCGCAAACCCATGAATCATAATCCACTGAAATCACTCAACTCATTTTCGGTCAGACACTTACACACTTATAAAGTTTTGAGGGGCGTCATTATGCCAGATGACCAAACCTCGATTTGTTCACCGCAAGGACCATGCTTGCGGACTAGTAATCGCAATGAGGTCACACGGCTACAATCTTACCAAAATAACGCCTTCGCCCTGCAACACTGCATATCCTAGACGCATTCAAGGCCTAACAATGCTCACATCAAACTCTTCGACACTGTCAAACGATACGACATTATATTTTGATATGCTTGAGCAGGCCGCAGACGGTGTTGTTATCATTGACCAGCTTAATCACATTGTTTTTTTCAATACTGCGGCCGAACAACTATGGGGCTGTTCCGCCTTGGATGTCATTGGCAAGAACGTTAATTGCCTTGTGCCGCTTGAACAGCGCGCACAGCATGACGGCTATATTAACCACAACAGAAACACGGGCGTTAATCATATAGTCGGCACCTCGCGGGAGGTCGTGTTCACACGCACTAATGGCGATTATGTTGCGGCTGAAATGTCCATCTCAACAGCTATTATTGGTCCAGACAAACAGCGCTACTATATGGCTTTCCTTAAAGGTGTGACCGAAGAGAGCCATCGCAGAAAAATATTAGACCTCCAGAACCGTGTTTTCCATGAACTCTCTGGGGAGTCTCCAGAGCAGGACATTGCAGACATGCTCTGCGCAGAGGCTGAACAGCTTGTCCCCAATAGTGTAGCTGTTCTTTTACAGGTGAACTCTGAACAAAACCTTGAGATTCTCTCCGGCGAGGGGCTGTCGCGCAGAAAAATAGCAATGCTTATGCGCATTGTATTGACTGAAGCCGATATAGCCGCACTCACGCTCGCTCCCGAAGAAGCTCGCGCGATTGTCTGGAACACCGACGCCGGTAGCGGGTACGAAAGCGAATTTCTGGACTGCTGGGCTTCGGCTATCTGCAACGGGGCAGGGGAGTTGATAGGCATTTTTGCCCTGTATTCGCGGAATCGGGATAAAATAACCAACTGGCCTCAAAAAATTGTCGCAGGTTGCGTTCCGTCTTGCGCGGCCATTATTGAGCGGGGAAAAACCCGTCAGCAATTGAGTCGTCTGGACCGTTATGACGCACTAACCGGCCTGCTGAACCGCAACGCCGTGACGACAATCCTGAAGGAAATGACCCTTCAGGCCGCCAATGCCCCATTTGCCTTGCTCGTGCTGGATGTTGACCTGTTTCAGGATATCAACAACCTCATTGGGTATGATAAAGGCGACGCCCTGCTCCAAACAATGGCACAGCGCCTGACCGGGCAATGCCGCAGCAACTTTATCACCGGCCGGTTGGGCGGGGATGACTTTGTAGTCATCATTCCCAACGGTGATCATGATATCGCCAATACCTTTGCAGACAGCCTGACGGCGGCAATGCGCGAACCGGTTGTGATCAATAGTCAGGAAATCATTATTTCGCTGAGCATTGGTATCAGCCTGTACCCTGATGATGACCTTGAGATTGAGCATATTCTGAACCGGGCCGAAATGGCCATGCTCGAAGCCAAGAAAACCGCGCGGAAGAGCTTCCGGCTTCTGGGAAGCATTGCGAATGATGATGTAAGGGCGCGTGTTATTATTGGATCGGCCTTGCGCAAGGCCATTCAGGATTCCGAACTGGAGTTGTTCTACCAACCCCAGATCAGCATCAAAAATAACATGCTATATGGGGTGGAAGCCCTTTCCCGCTGGCATCATCCCACCTTGGGCACCATTCCTCCCTCACGTTTTATTCCAATCGCGGAAGAAACAGCCCAGATCGAAGCTATTGGCCTCCGGTCTTTGGAGGAAGCATGCCTGCAGATTGTCAAATGGGATAAAATCGGCCTGCATGTTCCTATCGTCAGCGTGAACCTTTCGGCTGCGCATTTCAGCAATCCCAGCCTGATGGAACAAATTGCCAATCTGCTGGCACGTTACAACCTTGCAGCTAACCGCCTGACGATTGAAATAACAGAAGGTGGTATGATGCAGCAGAATACAGAGACCATGACAACACTGACTGCTTTACGAGAAATCGGTGTCGGTCTGTCTCTGGATGACTTTGGAACGGGCTTTTCCTCTCTCTCGCGTATTTCACATCTGCCGCTGACAGAAATTAAAATTGACCGGAGCTTTATCATCAATTTTGAAAAAGACGTCAGTTCCCTGATCGTTACTGAAGCCGCAATCAATATCGGGAAAAGACTAGGCGTGCATGTTGTAACCGAAGGCGTGGAAGACACATTCCAAGAAGCGCGCCTTAGGACCATGGGGTGTGATGTCATGCAGGGATATCTGTTTGCCCGCCCCATGCCGCCAACTGATTTATTGCATTGGGTGCAGAGCCACCCGGCCTTTACGCCATAGCAATGACGTAAAGAGCATCTAGTCTACAGCATTAAAAGACTTATTCTAAATCATTCAGAATATCTTCTGGGCGGGAGGGCATTCCCGGCCAGAAGACACAACCACAGATAAACAGATGTAGGAGAAGAAAAATGAATAGCATCTCTACCGAAATAAGACATTCACAAAACCGTGCGCAGGATTTTGCGGATCTGGAATATCGCCGCAAGTTCATGAAACTGACGGATAAGGATTGCGCCTCCATTCGTCTGATCAAGGACATTATTGATCGTGAACTCCCTGTTGCGTTGGATATTTTTTACGAGCAGGTTCGAAAAACACCAGAAACAAGCGCGTTTTTTCCGACTGAAGCAAAAAAACTGCACATGCAAAAAATGCCCAGCAGCAGCACTGGAAAAATATTTCCTCCGCAAATTTCGATCAGAAATATGCGGAAAAGGTTCATACTATTGGTAGTGTGCATGCACGGATTGGCCTGGAACCCCGTTGGTACATTGGCGGCTACGCCATTGTTATGGATCATCTGATCCGCAGCGTTATTACCGACCTGACCCCCAAGACAGGCTTGTTTGCAAAAAAAGCAACCATTTCCACTGAAGAAATGGGCGAAGCCATTGCAAGCCTGTACACGGCTGTGATGCTTGAAATGGATCTGACTATTTCCGTGTATTTGGAAGAAGCTGAAAAAGCTCGTCAAAAATCACGCGATGAAGTGATTCATAAAGAACAGACGTTTGTGGCTGATAGCTTTGGCATTATTCTGAGCGAAGTTGCGGAACGCAACCTGTCGCAGAAAATGGATAAAGAACTCCCTGCCGCTTACGTTCCATTGCGCGACAACCTGAATGGTGCCATTGAATCCCTGCGTGAAACACTGGGAATTGTGAACGACACGACAGAGACCATTGACATTACGGCCGGTGAAATTAACAGCGCCGCGCAGGATCTGGCACATAGAACCGAACAGCAGGCTGTCTCGGTTGAAAAAACCGCCGCCGCAGTGGAACAGATTACCGCAACCGTTACATCTACCGCTGCACGTGTGACCGAAGCCAATACATTTGTTAACAACTGCCAGAGCATTACCGAACAGTTTGGCGTGATGATCAACCGCGCTACGGCTGCGATGTCCGAGATCGAACGGTCGTCCGAAGCTATCAGTAAAATTACAAACGTTATGTCCAACATAGCGATCCAGACCAACCTGCTTGCACTGAATACTGGCGTTGAAGCTGCACGAGCAGGTGAAGCAGGGAGCGGCTTCCGTGTTCTGGCGCAGGAAATTCGTGATCTGGCCAACCGTGCAGGCAATGCCTCCAAAGAAGTCAAGGAACTTGTGGAAACATCTCGCGGGCAGGTTCTGTCCGGTGTTTCCATTATGGAGGAGGCAGGGCACGCCATTAGCACAATTATTTCTAGCGTGGCCGATATTGGCGATCACCTGAAAGCTATAGCTGAGGCGGCATCTGAGCAGGCCACGGCATTGCAGGAAGTCAATAACGCCGTATCGATCATTGACCAGGGTACTCGCCAGAATGCCGCAATGGTGGAAGAAACTTCAGCAGCAAGTTCAGGCATGGCCCAGCAAGCACGCCAGCTTAAAGGATTGCTGAATGAATTCACCTTGGTGTAATTCATAAGCGGGCTGGATAAAATTCAGGCATCTCATCTTTCCGGTGAGATGCCTTTTTTATTGACCCCAAATGCTGTCTTTACAATACTTAGTACACCATATTGACAGCGAACTGCGGCGAAACTTTTACACCTGTATTATGACCCGCATAGTAGATTGCAGAACCAACAATCACCCCAAATCGGGGGGGCCAGCTATACTCTACAGCAGGGGCAATCTGCCAATCCCCGTTACTGGCTGCAATCCGGTCAACATGCTTACCGTGCCCATCCGTGCCCCAGACACGAGAACCATTAGCCCAGTCACGCGCCAGATCCATAGCCAAAACCCAAGACTGGTTAAGCCCATATTCTAAAGAAAAACCACTTTGGCCACTCATCCCCGGACGGCCGCGGCCATGAAACCCAGTACCTGTTCCGTAACTGGTCACATCTTCCAAATGAGTAGAGGCGAGAGCGTGCCGGAACCACCCCCATGTCCGCAGGCGTAGAGCATGATTCCCGTTTACTACATATGTGGACTGTTCCGTAATGGCCATACGAAAAACATAAGCTCCCGTACCATTACTATCCTGCTTATTCTGTAACTTATTATAATCCCCTGTTGGAAAATACACTCCAGCGAAAAGATTAAACGCCGGAATATATTTTTTGGGATCCGGGTCTATAAATCGCCAGACCATATCTACAGGAAAATCGCCAAATTTTGGGCCAGAAGAATGCCCCTGACCTCGCTCCCAGCCGTAATTAACCACAGTATGTGCCTGAATACTTAGGTGGTCAGTAATGCCATACTTCCACATGGTAGAATTACTAAATGTCTGCTGCCGCGGATGCTGTGGGTGGCTAGTCCCATCTGGGCCAAAACGGCCTATGGGCTGTGTATAGCTATAATATGGTTCAACCCCCAAAAGACCAGCGTGGGCCTCGGCCCCAGAAGGGGAAACCAAAGAACCGGTGTACCATTGACCATCAACGGCATAAGCTGAACTTGAGCATAAAGTCAGAGCAATACTCGATGCGGCAAAAAAATACTGATAATTCATTTTTTTAATTTTATTTGTATTTATCATTTTTTTCTTTCATTGCCGCATACAATAAATAGATTTGAGAAGCCAACCGTGTAGCATCAACAAACGAAAAAATCCATACAATATAGAAATAAGTATATGTATAAAATCATATTATATTTTATAATAGTATCGTAACAATCCGATTTAACAACTATTGGTTTTTATTTATTTACAGAGATCAAAAGAGTCACTTGACATTACGTTGCGTTACAACAGAGATATAGGCTTTAAAAACCAGAGAAGCGAAGCTCCTATCTGCATGGAAATAATGATTTTTGTTAAGGCACTTCTAAATTCCTGCCCAGAAATTGCACTCTTTCTGGCTATTGCTATTGGCTACGGCATAGGAAAAATCCGCTTTGGTTCGTTCCAGCTTGGTGGGGTAGCAGGGTCTCTGCTTGCGGCCGTGGCTATCAGCCAGATTGGTATTCACATTGATTCCGGCATTAAGGTTGTGCTGTTTGCGCTCTTTATTTATGCCGTCGGTTTTCAGAGCGGTCCGCAGTTTTTTCGTTCGCTGGGCCGGCAATCCATGCGCGAAGTACTCATGGCTGTTGTGCTGGCCATTAGTGGCTTACTGACTGTTGTGACAGTTGCCCGTATTTTCCATCTGGATAAAGGTCTGGCAGCAGGTATTGCTGCAGGTGGGCTGACGCAATCAGCCATTATTGGTACAGCCAGTTCCGCTTTGGAAAAAATGGGACTTCCACTGGCTCAGGTTCAACAGATGCAGGGGAACGTTGCTGTTGGTTATGCTGTAACCTACATTTTTGGCTCACTTGGCCCCATTATCCTCTGTGTCAACGTCCTGCCTTGGTTGACCAAACGCGGTATCCGTGAAGATGCACTAAAGGCTGAAGCCGCCCAGATGGGAGGCGTTCACATCTATGCTGATGGTGAACAGCCTGCGTTACCAGAACTTGTTGGGCGTGTTTTTACCGTCGGGCAGGCAGGACTGGCTGTTCATCAGATTGAAACCCCCACCGTTACGGTGGAGCAGATACGCCGCAAAGGCAGCACACTCGGCCTGACACCAGATACACAGCTTGCTATTGGGGATGAGGTTCTACTGTTCGGGCACCGGGCAGGGGTTATGGAAGCCGGGCAGGTTCTGGGCACAGAAGTCCGTAATGCCGAAGGCATGGACGTCACCATGGTCCGTCGTGACATTTGCCTGACCAACAAAGTATTTTTTGGTAAAACGCTAGCTGAATGTGTGCAAATGCTGGCGGCCTCCGCACGGCATGGTGCCCACCTTATAGGCGTTAGCCGTGACGGCAAACCCGTTACAATCAATGCGGACCTACGTGCTGTGTCAGGCGATATCGTATCGCTTTATGGCACCAGTCAGGACGTGCAGCGGGTAGCAACCCAGTTGGGACCGATCCTGACCAAAAGCATTAAAACTGATCTGGTGTTCCATGGCTTTGGTCTGGTTCTGGGCCTGTTAATGGGCCTGATCGTCATTCGTATGGGCTCTGTACCACTCACTCTGGGGAGCGGCGGTGGTGCCTTGTTATCCGGGCTTTTGTTCGGTTGGTATCAAAGCAAGCACAGCACAAAAGGAAACATGCCTTTGGCCTCTTCCTCCCTGCTGGTGGATCTGGGGCTTTCTGGCTTTGTTGCTGTCACGGGCCTGCAAACTGGGCAGCAGGCCGTGGCAACCATTATCGAACATGGTGTTACAGTTTTCATGCTCGGTGTTGTTGTCACCCTTGTGCCGCTTGTTCTGACCATGCTGTTCGGACGCTACGTGCTCCGTTACGACAATACAGCCGTTTTTGCCGGCGCGTTGGCAGGCTCGCGCAGCGCCAACCCAGCCTTTGGGGAGGTCCTTAACAAAGCCGGCAATTCCGTTCCTACAACTCCCTTTGCCATTACCTATGCCGTGGCAAACGTGCTGCTGACCCTTCTAGGGCCTTTGGTCGTGGCTTTTTCCTGATCCTGTTTTGCACATTACGAGAGCGAGAACACGATGGCTATTGATTACGCAAAATTCAAAAACCTTAGCCCCTTTGAGCTAAAGGATGAACTCATCCGTCTGGCATCCAGCCGCACGGACCGGGCCATGCTCAATGCTGGCCGCGGCAACCCTAATTTTCTGGCAACACTGCCCCGTTCCGCTTTTTTCCATCTGGGCCAATTTGCGGTTTCTGAATCTGAGCTATCTTTTTCCTACATGACAGCAGGCGTTGGCGGTCAGGCCCGCGTGGAGGGGATTGAGGAAAGATTTGAACGTTTCCTCTCCGAAAACCGTGACAAAAACGGAATCTTCTTCCTTGGTCGGGCATTGAGCTACGTGCGCGATCAGATGGGCCTTTCCGCTTCGGCCTTCCTGCATGAAATGGTCGAAGGCATTCTAGGGTGCAATTACCCGACCCCGCCTCGCATGCTGAGCATGAGCGAGCAGATTGCAGGCCAGTACGTCCTGCGTGAAATGGTTGGGAGTTCGCTGCCGGTTGAAAGCACGGATTTTTTTGCCACAGAAGGCGGCACTGCCGCCATGGCCTATATTTTTAATACACTCAAACAGAATGGTCTGGTCAAAAAAGGGGATAAGGTCGCCATTGGCCTGCCTGTCTTTTCACCGTACATCGAAATTCCACAACTGGAAGAATACGGACTGGAAGTTGTTTCCATTCACGCCGACCCGGATATGAACTGGCAGTATCCCACGGCTGAACTGGAAAAACTGAAAGACCCCGCTGTTAAGATTTTCTTCTGCGTCAATCCCAGCAACCCACCATCCGTCAAAATGGATGATGCCTCTCTGGAACTGATTGCCTCAATTGTTAAAAACGATCGTCCCGACCTGATGATCCTGACGGATGATGTTTATGGCACATTCGCCGATGACTTCCGCTCGCTCTATGCAGTGTGTCCGGCCAATACCATTCTGGTTTATTCCTTCTCCAAATATTTTGGAGCAACTGGCTGGCGTCTGGGTGTTATTGGTGTTCATAAAGACAATGCCATTGACGGCTTGCTCCGCGCCCTTCCTGGCAGCACACAAAAAGCTCTTGGTCGCCGTTACTCAAGCCTGACGACGGATCCCGGGGCACTCAAGTTCATTGACCGTCTCGTGGCTGATAGCCGGGCCGTAGCCCTGAACCACACAGCAGGTCTTTCCACCCCCCAACAGGTACAAATGGTGCTGTTCGCACTCTTTGCTCTGATGGACGAAACCGGTCATTACAAGGCGTCACTCAAGGCCGTTATCCGTCGCAGGGAAGCAACGCTTTACCGCGAGCTTGGCGTTCAACCCAAAGAAGACGCGAATGCCGTCGATTACTATACGCTTATTGATCTGGAGACAGTTGCGCGTGACCTTTATGGCAAAAAGTTCGCCAAATGGATGGTCAAACGTGCCAGCACAGGCGAAATGCTGTTTCGCATAGCGGATGAGACTGGCATTGTTCTGTTGCCCGGTGAAGGCTTTGGCGTGCAAAAACCAGCAGCCCGTGCATCTTTGGCAAACCTGAGCGAATACCAGTATGCCGCCATTGGCCGCTCTTTGCGTAAAATGGCAGATGAATATTATCAGGAATTTTTAAAAGCCGACGCATAAGACCTTACGAGGATAATCGGGCGTTTAAACTCGCCTGATTACCCTCATAATCTGTTGCTTTATCAATGGTGTGGGGCAAAGAATGGCTCCACACCATTTTTCTATAAACCAGACACTCCCTTGGTTTACACCTGAACAATCAATTACTTACGCGTTTATTAAAACAATTTATAGAAACCAAAAGACATTCCATCTTAACTTGAGCATTCTCAGTTAACAGTAGGATATCCCCCTCCAATCAAGCGGGCGTTCGGCCTGATCAACTGATAAAGTATAATTCAAGCATGGATTAAGGGATGTCTATATACCGATAAATACAGACATCCCTTGTATTCAGCCGTCTCAGGTCCACACGGCCATTTCTGTATGCATTTATGCAACAGTCGTGCGGATTTATGCATAAAATATTAAATATTTGGTTAGATGGCACTGAAATGTGATCCGGATCAATGCTCGAAACCGCGAACTCTATATATGAGTTGTGTATTACTATTTCTTTACAAAACCGGGATGGTTCAGATGGCTCTGGGGCGCAGAGAGTTTTTAAAGGGTGCGGGCACATGCGTAGGGGGAGCCAGCGCCATCGCCCTTGGTTTTGCCCCTCCACAGGCTTTTGCGCAAGAAACACGGCAGTACAAATTACTGCGCGCAAAGGAAACACGGAACAATTGCACATACTGTTCCGTGGGTTGTGGATTGCTCATGTATTCTCTGGGGGATGGCGCAAAAAATGCCAAGCCCAGTATTTTTCATATCGAAGGTGACCCCGACCATCCCGTAAGCCGTGGCTCCCTATGTCCGAAAGGGGCAGGGCTGGTCGACTTTATTCACAGCGAAGGTCGCCTGCATTATCCGTCCTACCGGGCTCCTGGAAGCAAGGAGTGGACACGGATCAGTTGGGAAGACGCCACTGACCGGATTGCCCGCCTCCTCAAAGACGACCGCGATAAAAATTTTATAGAAAAAAACGAAAAAGGCGAAACCGTTAATCGCTGGCTCAGCACCGGCATGCTTGCCTCTTCCGCCGCAAGTAATGAAACAGGGCTGCTGGACTTCAAGTTCGCACGGTCTTTGGGCATACTGGCACTGGACTGTCAGGCCCGGCTTTGTCATGGCCCCACCGTCTCCGCTCTTGCGCCCACACTTGGCCGTGGCGCAATGACCAACAACTGGGTAGACATTAAAAACGCCAATGTCGTGCTGATTATGGGTGGCAACCCGGCCGAAGCACACCCTGTTGGCTTTAAATGGGTCATGGAAGCCAAAATCCGCAATGGCGCGAAGGTTATGGTTGTAGACCCGCGCTTCAACCGCAGTGCCGCAGTGGCCGATTTTTATGCACCTATCCGTGCAGGATCAGATGGCGCTTTTTTGCTGGGGGTCATCAACTACCTTCTTACACATGATAAAATCCAGCATGAATACGTTAAGTCCTATACCAACGCACCTTTTGTCGTGCGCGAAGACTTTAGTTTTCATGAAGGACTTTTTAGCGGGTATGACGCGGAAAAGCGGAGCTACGATAAATCTTCGTGGGCTTATGATCGCGATGCCCAAGGCTATGCGGTTGTTGACCCAACATTGCAAAACCCGCGTTGCGTTATCAATCTGCTGCGCGAGCATGCCGCGCGTTATACGCCTGAAGTTGTGGCGCAGATTACAGGCACGCCCGAACAAGACTTTCTGCATGTCTGCGAAACTCTGGCCGCCACCAGCGCACCTGATCTGACTTCCACCATCCTGTTCGCGCTCGGCTGGACACACCACACCAACGGCACACAGATTATACGCACAGCCGCCATGATCCAGCTTCTGCTGGGTAATGTTGGTATGCCAGGCGGCGGCCTGAACGCCCTGCGTGGGCATTCGAATATTCAGGGCTACACGGACCTTGGTCTGCTCTCGCTCCGTCTTCCGGGTTACATGAACCTCCCCAAGGACAGCCAGCAGACGCTGGATGGCTATTTGCAGGCCGTTACTCCCCACGCAGATGAACCCGGGCAGGTCAACTACTGGCACAACACGCCCAAGTTCTTTGTCAGCCTGATGAAAACATTGTGGGGCGACCACGCAACTCCCGCAAACAACTGGGGTTACGACTGGTTGCCAAAATGGGACCGCAGCTACGATATGCTGGCCTATTTTGAAATGATGCATCAGGGTAAAGTTAACGGTTACATTGCGCAGGGCTTCAACCCTCTGGCCGCCATGCCCGACAAAAACCGCATGCGCGATGCCCTGTCCAAACTGCGCTTTCTGGTCACTATGGACCCGCTGGATACGGAAACATCCAACTTCTGGCAGAACGAGGGCACCTTTAATGATGTCCGATCTGAAGATATTCAAACAGAAGTCTTCCGGCTGCCCGCATCCTGCTTTGCGGAGGAAAACGGTTCTATCGTCAATTCCGCACGCTGGTTGCAGTGGCACTTTGAAGGGGCCAGACCACCGGGAGATGCGTGGAACGATGGGCACATTATAGGCACCATCTTTACCAAGCTCCGCGCTCTGTACGCAAAGGAAGGGGGCGTTTGCCCCGAACCTGTGCTGAACATGCAGTGGAATTACAAAGACCCCGAAGACCCCACGCCAGAGGAAGTCGCCAAGGAGGCCAACGGGTATGCGCTGGCCGACATAACAGACGACAAAGGCCATGTTGTCGTGCGTAGGGGCGAACTGCTGCCTGATTTTTCGGTTATGAAGGATGATGGCAGTACAGCCAGCTACTGCTGGATTTTTGCTGGCTCATGGACCGAGGCAGGCAACCAGATGGCCCGCCGTGACAACACCGATACAGGTCTGGGCACAACACCCGGCTGGGCGTGGGCATGGCCTGCAAACCGCCGTATTCTGTACAATCGCGCCTCTCTGGATGTGCAGGGGCGTCCATGGGACCCCAAACGACAGATCATTGCATGGGACGGGCAACGTTGGGGCGGAGGCGATGTGCCAGACTACCCCGTAACATCCCCCCCAAACAGCGGGGTGGGGCCATTTATTATGCACAGCGAGGGTGTCGGTCTTCTGTTTGCCGGTGGGGACAAACTGGCTGATGGACCGTTCCCCGAGCATTATGAACCGACCGAAACCCCGGTTCTGGCCTCGGCATTGGGTAAAACTGCGCTCAGAAACCCGGCCGCGCGCTTTTACGCGGACGAAAAACCTCGTATGGGTGACCCAGCCCAATACCCCTATGTGGCAACAACCTATTCCATTACTGAGTTGTTCCGGCACTGGACCAAGCATTCCAGACTGAACGCCATCATGCAGCCTGAACAGTTTGTCGAAATTGGGGACAAGCTGGCAGGCAAGCTCGGCATCAACGCCGGGGACATGGTGCGTGTTTCCTCCCACCGTGGGTATATCGAGGCCAAGGCTGTGGTCACCAAACGACTCAAACGACTGAATGTCATGGGCAAGGACCTCGATCAGGTTGGCGTGCCCTGCCACTGGGGCTTCAAAGGGGCCACCCGCAAGGGCTATCTGGCCAATACGCTTACTCCAGCCATTGGGGATGCCAATTCCCAAACGCCTGAGTTTAAAGCTTTTCTTGTTAATGTTGAGAAAGTCTGAGGTGCGCTGATGGGTATGCAGTCACAAGACATTATCCGCCGTTCCGCCACCAACGGACTGACACCACTGCCGCAAGCCCGCAGCCATGAGTTGGAAGTGGCCAAGCTGATTGACGTCTCCCTTTGCACAGGATGCAAAGGGTGTCAGGTCGCCTGTTCTGAATGGAACGACCTGCGTGATGAGGTCGGGCATAACGTAGGGGTATATGACAACCCTGCCAACCTGTCCCCCGAGACATGGACCGTCATCCGCTTTGATGAGAGAGAGGACGAAGCTGGCAAGCTGGAATGGCTTTTGCGCAAAGAGGGCTGCATGCACTGTGAGGAGCCGGGCTGCCTGAAAGCCTGCCCAAGCCCAGGTGCGATCTTGCAGTTTGCCAATGGCATTGTCGATTTTCAGTCCGAGCAATGCATTGGCTGCGGTTACTGCATTGCCGGTTGTCCGTTTGATATTCCTCGTATCAGCCAGAAAGATAACCGAGCCTATAAATGCACGCTTTGCGCAGACCGGGTGGCCGTGGGGCAGGAACCTGCCTGTGTCAAAACCTGCCCGACAGGTGCCATCTCTTTCGGCTCCAAAGCCGAGATGAAAGACCTTGCCGCCACACGGGTTGAAGAACTCAAGGGGCGGGGGCATGACGGGGCAGGGCTCTATGACCCTGCCGGGGTTGGGGGCACGCATGTTATGTACGTTCTCACACATGCAGACCAGCCCAGCCTGTACCACCGTCTGCCAGATGACCCGCATATCAGCCCCGTAGTGCGGGGTTGGAAGGAATGGCTGAAACCCGTTGGAGCGCTGGGCTTTATCGCCACTCTGGCCGGAGCCTTTGTCCATTATATGGGGGTAGGCGCGAACACGACGGACGAAACACCCCCGACTGAGCCGGAAAAAGAACTCGAAGATGCGGGACAGGGCCCGAATGAAGACGGGAGGGATGCGTAATGGATAACAGCAATCTGGTCTTACGTACCAAGCTTATAGACCGTATGTTCCACTGGAGCATGGTTTCGTGCTTCACGCTGGTCGCTCTTTCCGGACTTTCATGGTTTTTCCCGAGCCTGAACTGGCTTGGATACGTGCTTGGCCCGCCGCAGCTTGCACGGGTTCTGCATCCCTTTTTGGGTATTGCTGTTTTTGGCCTGCTTATGTGCATGTTTGTCCGTTTTGTGCACCACAACCTTTTCGTCCGTACGGACCTGACGTGGTTTAAGCACATTGTGGACGTGCTACTGAACAAACACGGACAAAAACTTCAGATTGGCAAATACAACGCGGGGCAAAAAATTCTGTTCTGGGGAATCATGTCCCTCATCAGCCTTTTATTTGTCAGCGGCTTAATGATCTGGCGTGCATACTTTGCCGCTCTTTTTCCAATTCCTGTTCTGCGGCTGGCACTTTTAGCTCATTCGGTAGCAGGTCTTGCCCTTATTCTGCTGGTTATCGGGCATATTTACATGGGTATATGGGTCCGTGGCTCCATTGGCGGGATGATCAGTGGTTATGTGTCACGCGCATGGACTCGCCAGCACCATGACCGCTGGTATGAGGAGGAAGTCGCCCCGACCAAACCCCTTCCTTCCAAAAGGCATGGCTGATGCTGACACCGTCCGACATTGTTGCTCCGGATAAACGCACGCCCGGCGTTATGGCAATTGATCCAACTATTTTTCCCATGTTGGATTCACTTTATGCACGCCGCATTAAACGGTTAAACGCACAGGCTCAGTTGCAGGAAGAAAACGGAGATTACTTTCGCTTTCTCACAAAACTGGTGCAGACCCAGCAGCAGATTCTGGCACAAGCCCCGCTTGATCAAGCGGAAGCTACGGCCATTCATGCGCTGCTCAAACATGGTCCTGACGACGCACAACTACAACCCGGGCTTGCCAGCATACAAAGCTGGCAGGTTGCCTATGCAACTCTGGCAAAGCAGCTTGCTCCCATGCTCCCACACGATATGGGGCAAATACTGAGCGATCTATCCACCGACAAAACTCAGCTCGTCAGCACTGCCGCCCATCTTTTACGCTCGGACTACCAGCAGGTTAACGCTGGTGTTTCTGTTGTTGTATGGGCAGCACTTTCCTCCTGCTGGGCTCAGGCCGTTGCTCTCCGACAGGACGCAGCCATTGCGCACTCCGCTGCACAGGCCGTCTGTTGCCCCTGCTGCCATGCACCACCCGTTGCCAGTCTGGTACTTGGGGGGGCGCGTGAGGGAATACGGTACCTGCAATGCAGCCTGTGCGAAGTGCGCTGGCATAGGGTCCGCGCTGTTTGTGTTGACTGTGGCGCCAGCGGGAAAATTGACCACTGGACGCTGGATGACGCCAAATCCGCCATCCAGATCGAAACCTGTGGTGATTGCAAAAGCTACATTAAAACATTCCGTCTGGATTATGACCCCGAGCTGGAAGCCGTGGCGGATGATCTGGGTAGTCTGTCTTTGGACAAAGCCATGGAGGAAGAGGGCTTTATGCGCATTGGTATAAGCCCGTTTTCTTTCCCTTTGTAACAATGTCATGGACTGTAGTGTGCATTTACCTCGACCATCGGCCGTTATTGGACATACGCCCGCCCCATCAATGGTGGAGTATGAGCAGGCACAATCCATTTTATCGGCCCTGATCAAAACACTACCTGTTCCAGAAGTTGAATATATTCCCGTCAGTCAGGCGGATGGTCGTATTCTGGCTCGCGATTTGTATGCGCTCTCTCCTCGGCCGGAAGCTGATATTTCCGCCATGGATGGATATGCTTTTTGCTGTGCAGACATTCCCGATACCAGCGTACACACCACGGCCATTCCCTTACGGGACTATGTTGTCGCTGGAGACCAGCCCGAACCGCACCAGAAGGGAACAGCCGCAACAATTCTGACAGGCGCGCGCCTACCAGCAGGTGCTAACTGCGTTATTGCGCGTGAACGGGTGCAGATAAGCAATGGCATGCTCCAGCTAACTCCATCTGACATCGCGGTAGGCAAAAATATACGGCTGACTGGGGAGGAATTTTCGGCAGGTGCCCTGCTATATGCCGCCCGACAAAAACTTGACTGGCGGCATATTGCGTTGTTGGTCAGCCAGAATGTAAAACAGGTAGCTGTTTACAAACCGTGCCGGGTCGGTGTTGTGGCGAGTGGTGCAGAATTTGCCCCAAATGCTCCAGATTGCCGGGCGGAAATTAACACCCCCATCCTTCAGGCAATGCTGCAAAGCAGGGGAGTGCATGTTCTAAGCCGCGTGGTTGGTTCTGATAGTCAGCAGGAACTGCTCGAAGCCATAACCGAACTGGCGGCTCACTCTGACATTCTTATAACAACTGGCGGAATATCCGTTGGTCAGACGGATAATGTCTTGCCCGTTATGGAACGTCTTGGAGCATCCTGCGTGTTCCGACGGGTGAAAATTCGACCGGGCAAACCGTTTACTCTTATGTTACTGGGGCAAAAACCCGTTTTTTGTCTACCCGGAAATCCGGGAGCTACGGCCATATGCGCCCAATTTTTTGTTCTGCCATTCCTCCGTTTGTTTATGGGGTTTAAACCGGAGTTGAGTGCGTCTGCCCTTATTGGCGGCAGAAGCAACTTTGCATTTACTCCCGCACCGGATGCAACATGCTTTGTGCCCGTTACTTATGCACAAAGTGGCAAGGAAGGTGTTTTTTCCCTTGTGCCATCACAAGGTGCATCTGACATCCTCTGTTTTTCCCGCGCGGATGGAATCTTGCGCATTCCTGCTGGGCATAATCTGCAAGTTGGTGACTGGTGCTACGCAAATCCATTTCACCCTGTATAAACAGCACAACACTCTATTGTTCAGTTGGTGTCCATATAAAAGCATGCTTTTGGATATAATTTGCAATAGACCGTGTATCATTCACAGATAAAAAGATGTTTTTATCCGAACCGTTATGTATAGACGGATTATCCGTCGCAACGGCCTGAATATGGGGCGTATTTGGAAATAGTGGTTCTTTGCCCGTTACAGGTCGCCAGACTTCCAGACTGGCGGGCACATCGGCATGAAAACCCTCAACCAGAATCAGATCAACCGGTTGCATGGCGTTTACCAGATCATTCAGCTTTGGTGGGGCGGCACTCTGGTGCTGCAAAACCCAACGCGCTGGCGTCGCCAACATGACTTCGGCTGCGCCACTTTCTCTATGACAGAATGTATCTTTCCCCGGCATGTCCATATCCACACCATGATGGGTATGCTTGATTGTGGAAACACTCAGCCCCTGCTGGCAAAAAAATGGGATAAGACGGCTAATAAGATGCGTTTTACCAGACCCGCTACGCCCGATAACGCCAAAAATCCGTTGTTTGCGATAAAGAGGCATAAAGGACTGACTAACCCATGCTGCATTAAAAGGGAGCCGTTGATTTTTAATCAGACTCACGCACAATGACCAGCACAAACAGGTAGAGACATATCTTATCATGCAGCACACCTCAAAAATCGCGGGGCTGGTCCTAGCGGGCGGGCAGGGAAGGCGGATGCATTATGCCGACAAGGCATTTATGGAGATCGACCAGAAGCCCTGTATAGACTGGGTGATTGCCAGCCTAAAAAAAGAGTGTGCGGGCATTGCCATAAGTGCCAATGGCGATGCACAAAGATTTAAGGCATGGAATTACCCCGTACTGGCCGATACACAATGCAATGTAGGACCACTTGCAGGGTTACTGAGTGGGCTGGAATGGGCCGAGGCAGCAGGATTTGACGCCTTGATCAGTGTGCCAGTCGATACCCCATTTATTCCAGACAATCTGGTCAGCACTTTACTGCCTGCACCGTCTTATGCCGTTTATGCGGAGCAACGCCACTCTCTGGTTGCATTATGGCCTGTTGCACCTGCCCGTGCGCTATTAGCCGCACAACTTGCAGGCATAACGGAGCAGAACAAAAAACAGAACACGCGTGTCTGCACTCTGGCCTATGCTTTGAATGCCCGTGCCGTTGATTTTGCTCCTTTATGCTCTTTTGACCCATTCCTGAATATTAATACACCACAAGATCTGGCCGAGGTGCGTACTCATGGACAAACTCTGGCACGGAGCAACAACTGTGGAGCATGAGCATTCAACGTTCGCCATTTCAACACCCTGCCGTGCAGAGCGGATTGTCTGGAAAAATTCAGATACCCACGCAACAACAATAACTGAACACACACTGCATCTGGCTGAAGAAGTGCCATTGGCATTAGTCTATAATAGTATTGAATATGCGGTTATGATGGTTACGCCGCATAGTATTATTGATTTTGCCATTGGCTTTTCCATGACGGAAGGCATTATAAAAAATATCTCTGAAATCAGGAATATTTCCATATCGCCTGTTCCCGGAGGATTGAAAGCTGACCTCCGGATAAGTGCAGATGCACTCCGCACGGTTCTAGCGCGCAGCCGTCGCCCGATAGCAGGCCGCACCAGTTGTGGCATTTGTGGTGCAGACATGAACAGCGTTGTCACTCGTGTTCAGAACACTGTGCAGGCTTATACCCCCGATTTATCGGCCATACGCAGCGCGTTAGCGTGCCTGCGGGACCACCAGACGTTGAATGCTGGAATAGGCATGCTCCATGCCGCAGCATGGTGTGATACCAATGGTAATATCACCTCAATTCGGGAAGACGTGGGACGGCACAATGCTCTGGACAAGCTGATTGGTCATGGCCTGCAAACTTCTAAGGATTTTACGGATGGGTTCTGCCTGATCACCAGCCGCTGTTCCTACGAAATGGCAAGCAAAGCCATTGCTGCTGGCACGCGAATGCTTGTCTCGCTCTCCGCTCCCACGGCATATGCACTCAGAACAGCGCAACAGGCGGGGCTTACGCTTGTTTCCCCCGCCCGGGCGGATAATATTTGTATTCTTCCTTCAATACCTCAAAACACATGAACTCAACACAATGTTTTCTTTTACACCAACAGTCTACATCAATGCGCAGGGGGCGCTGTAATTGGTATTCTCGCAACCAAAAAGGGAGCTTTGCGCATATCCACTCCATTATGCAGGCGGGGCAGGCGGCTCCATTGTCCTAACACAACATAAACCGCATGCTGGTCAGCAAAAATACCATCTGGCCAGACAAACCGTGGATCGGACGCTATTAGGTCAAAAGTGCCATCCGGGTTACGGCGGAACACGGCATCATGGTCAGCCGCAGTTGTGTAAATACGGTTCCATGCGTCAGTCGCCAATCCGTCCGCAGCACCTTTTTCTCCCTCATCCACTACCAGAGATGCCAGTTGAGCGGAACTGACATTAAAATCAGCCAGTTTGTCTGTTGGCAGGCTATATAAACGGCGACTAGCCAATGGCGCGTAATAGACACGCCCCGAATCAACCGACAGGGTAATTCCGTCCGCTCCGCCTGCGGGAAAAGTCGGGTGTGCAGGGTCGTAGTGCAGTACCCGCCCATCCAATACTGTCTGGTATCCGGCATCTGGCAGAACGGAGACTGTGTTCTCCAGAACGCGACGCTGCTGTCCAGTGGCAAGGTCCAGCACGACCAGAGCTGGGTGCCCATCAAACGAACTATCCGTGACATAGGCCATACCCTTTGCGCCATGTGTCAGGTCCACGCGCAGATCGTTCATATGGCTTTGGGGGAGTAGCGCATTGGTTAAAGGAACATTGGCAATAATCTGCCCTGTTGCGGGGTTGATTCCTACAACTTTGGCACCACCGGCAGGTATGGGCTGTCCTTTGACCTTACCATCATCAATAACCCACAGATTTCCCTGCGTGTCTGTGGTCAGCCCATGGGGAGAAATCAGGTGCGATTGAGGAGCACCGTCTGACGAAGCTGAAAATGCCGCTGAAGGAAAAGGGATCAGCCGCCCATCTTTCCACTCCGCCAGAACGGGGCCGGTATGGTCCCCATCATGCTTAGGAAATGTGAGGAACAGCCGCCCATCCACAACGGCAACGCCGGATGGGTCTGGCGCCGCTATGCTGGCAACAATCTGGACTTGTCCATTACGACCAAAAGCAGGATCATTATTGTTTGTTATGGGAGCAGCGCGCACTTGCACAATGCTCAGCATTCCAGCCAAAAGGCCGGCGGTTAGTAAGGTCGTCCCAATTTTATACATACCTACCCTCACAATGTCCGTTCTGGTCAAAGTGCAACATCACTGTTCTACCGCTCAAAACTACTCAGGGGGCGTTCTGCTGCGTTTTAACGGGTATGGGGCCCGCCACGACTGAACCATTCGCCCATGTTTCCACCACGCGGTCGACGTTGGAAATTGTGTTTGCGGGATTGCCTGCAACAACCAGCAGGTCAGCCCTTTTGCCCGCTGCAATCACCCCTCGGTCATGCAGGTCCAGCAAGGTTGCGGCTTCCTGTGTGGCAATATGCAGCGCCTGAAGGGGCGTCAGACCTGCCTGAACCATCAAGGCCAACTCCCGATGTTCCGCAACACCGGGAACCCGCAGCGGAGTTGCCCCGCTATCCGTACCAAATCCTATTTTTACGCCCGCATTCCAGAGTATTTTCAGATTTTGCAGGTTTGTAGCAAGGGATGTGCGCGCAAATGTGGCCTTACTGCCTGTTCTATTTTCCTGCTGCCATGCTGGATTATTAATCTGCTGCTGCAAAGGGACGGACAACCCAGCCACAACAAACGGAGTTTTGACCCATGCAGGCTGGTCGGCCCATGCGGTCGTTGCCTCATCCAGTTCCAGCGTAGCAATATACCAGATACCCCGATCCTTGAGTGTTGCTACAAATGACGGCGGAACAGGCTTGTCGCGCACACCATGCGCCAGAATATCAACCCCGGTTGTTACAACACGTTCAGCATCATCCAGATCATGAATATGGGCTGCAACACGTAAGTGTTTCTCGTGCGCTTCATCCACAACAGCCTTTATGATGGCTGGATCCATTTTGACGGGAAGGGAATGGTCAAAGTCGTCTACCCATATTTTAACCAGATCGGTTCCTTCGGCCGCCATTGCGTCCACGTCCTGCCGGGCCTCTTCCACCGTACGGGGCCTGAAGAGTTGATCTGGCGCAACGTTAACGGGCGGAGCCCCTTTAGTGTCTGACCGAAAATGAGTTGAGTGATTTCAGTGGATTATGATTCATGGGTTTGCGATAACCTGATGAGATCAAGATGGCCTGGACTGAAATCACCCGCGCGCAGTA